>NZ_ATUT01000005.1 GCF_000420345.1 Faecalicoccus pleomorphus DSM 20574
CTTTACATGGGCGAATCAAAATGGGAACATCGTAAAACCTTGTATGAGTGCATACATAAAAGCGACTGGAACAAAGATGAAACCTTGATTATGAGATGAAGTTGTTTGATATCAATAGTGATCTTATTGATTTCATGTGTCTTTATTTACAGAAGTTCTTTCGTATCATACAATATGCCGATCAGGAAAGATGGGACAATCTGTATAAGGATGCATTACTGCAAGAGATTGAAGAAGATATACTTCATCATGCCAATGTATTTGTGAATTTAAATCAAAAGTTTATACAAACACACAGTCAGAAAAGAAGAGTCAATATGTGCAAAGCTGTAGAAAAACTTAAACAGGAATGTATTACAAAAAGTAAAACAGAAATCGCATTAAACATGTTATCTGAAGGTTTACATCATAATCTTATTGCCGATATCACAAGGCTTAGCTTAGATGATGTTTTAAAACTATCTACACACTAAAAAGGCACGATGTGCCTTTTTAGGTTATATAATGTTAGTTTTCTTATTATGAAAATTATCATTCTTTATAACTTTCATTTTCCGTTGATAAAACGAGCACTGCCTGACTGCCACCTTGCGCAAGATCCTGCACCATGTTTTCCACAGTAAATGATGTATCATATAAATAAGCCTGCGTTTCATCAATATATGCGATATATGAAAAATCTGAATCAAAAGGAAATATAAGTGCATAACAGTTTTCCTGAGATTGTTTTTCTAAAGAAATATTGTATGAAAACTCATCACTTTGTCTTTCCACATTAAACTCTGAAAATATGGCACTACTAGGATTTGTTTTATTAATTTCAAGACATGTCACCAAAGAAAAGCCTTTGGCATTGATATCTGGCTTGCTGAAATAAGCAATATTATCGGCCGTTTCCTCTGGAATTTCTTCTGTTTCTGGAATATTTGTTTTCTGTGCTAAAGCCGGTACATTGACGAAGGAGGTTTTTGTATAATCGATATCAAATGTCTTTTCTATATTATCAATCATAACATTTAAGTTTTCCATAGACTCCTTTAACAAAGAAATAGAATCAAACCGCAAGGTCTGATCTTCCTGTACCTGTAATATCCCACTGGCAGTATTCTGTGAAATAAAATTACCATCTTCTAAAATCGTTTCTGTATATTTCATATCATACTTTGTAAATCCGGCATCCGTTGATGTTAACTCTAGTGATTTTTGCTTAGTTCTTCCTAATGCGGCTTCCGTTTCCATCGTATATTGATATGCGATATACGGCTTATTTTTTGCATCCATTTGAAAGCTTAAAACACATTCCTGCTGATCTCCGTATTGATGAATCGTCAATTCCGGATAATCCTTATCAACTGCCAAATCTTTTCCTTGTAGCCCGATGTACCAATCATCGCTCAGGTTACCGTTTTCATTCAAATAGCTCTCGATTTGATCGTATGTAATCGTCCAAAAGTCTAAAGAAGTTGATGGACTACAACCAATACCACCTAGACACAGAAGAAGACAAAAGCACACTTTTTTTATTGTTTTCATACCTATCCTTTCTATAAGCTGCCATTTTTTCTTCGCAAGCAAAAAAAGGATCAAAGCTTTCCTTCGATCCTTCCTAATTGTTTGTTTTACTTTTTCAACAAAGATTCATTCCAGTGTTCGTTTGGTTCTACACCTAAGAAATCAGCTACCGTGCTGGCGATATTTGACAATCCTAAAGAATCATCCTGTTTTAATTCAACATTGGCTCCATATACAATGAATGGTACACGATTCAATGTATGTGAAGTTTTAGCCTTGATTGGCGCTCCTTCTTTTTTCGGTTTGTCATACATTTCATCGGCATTTCCGTGATCGGCTGTCACTAACAAGATACCGTTAACTTTATCAACCGCTTTGATCAATCTAGCCAAAGCCAAATCGACAGATTCTACACCAATGATCGTAGCCGGAAGACTTCCTGTATGTCCAACCATATCTCCATTTGGATAGTTGGTACGTAAGAAATCATACTGTTGGCTTTCAATGGCTTCAATCAGCTGGTCAGTAATTTCGGCTGATTTCATCCAAGGGCGTTGTTCAAATGGAATGACATCACTAGGAATTTCCACATAGGTCTCCAAAGCTTCATCGAATTTTTCAGAACGGTTTCCATTCCAGAAGTAAGTTACATGTCCATATTTCTGTGTTTCGGAAATCGCATATTCTTTGATCCCGTGTTTACACAATTCTTCTGTCAAAGTGTATTTGATTTTTGGTGGTTCTGTCAGATATTTGTGTGGAATATCCAGATCGGCATCATATTGCAGCATACCGGCATACATCACATTCGGCTTGCGTACACGATCGAATTTATCGAAGCTTTCATCCGTATCAAATGCTAAAGAAATCTCCTGAGCACGGTCACCACGGAAGTTAAACAAAATTACACTATCGCCATCTTCGATGGTTCCAACCGGTTTACCGTCTTTGGCAATGACAAAGCCCGGCAGATCCTGGTCAATCACACCTAATTCTTCACGATATGTTTCAATGGCTTGTGTAGCACTTTCAAACTGACGACCATCACCTAATACGTGGATGTGCCATCCTTTTTCAACCATACCCCAGTTAGCTTCGTAACGATCCATCGTGATCTGCATACGTCCACCACCACTGGCAATGCAGGCGTGGAATGTATCATCGTTTAATCCATTCATGAAGTTTTCAATATCGTCCACATACGTCAATGCGCTGGTTTCCGGAACATCACGTCCATCTAATAATGCATGTACTCGAACTTCATGAATTCCTTCTTTTTTGGCCTGTTCGATCAAAGCCTTTAAGTGATTGATATGAGAATGTACGTTTCCATCACTCAAAAGACCCATGAAATGCATCGTGTGGCCTTTGGCATTTTCTACTAATTCTTTCCATGTTTTAGATTCAAACATTTCTTTTGTATCGATATTTTCATTGACAAGCTTGGCGCCCTGAGAATAGATTTGTCCACATCCGATCGCATTGTGACCAACTTCAGAGTTTCCCATATCTCCATCACTTGGCAAACCAACAGCCAAACCATGAGCGCGCAGCTGCGTATGAGGGCATTCTTTCCATAATTTGTCTAAAGTAGGTTTATTGGCTAAGGCAACGGCATTTCCAAATTCACTGGCATTGATTCCGACACCGTCCATAACCACTAAGATTACAGGTCTTTTGTTCATATTTGTTCCTCCATTTTATCGACATAAATATACCACTAACCATCACTAAATTCAATGTAATATGCCTGGACTAACCGGCAATCCACCCACCATCGACAACTAAGGTATCCCCATTGATATACTGTGATTCATCGCTGGCCAAAAAGAGTGCAGCAGCCGCAATATCTTCCGGCGCTCCAGGCTGTGGTGCTGCGGCCAAAACCTTTTGTACTCGTGCATACCCATTTGGATTAGGCATTCCCATGGAATTGGCAATTTCCGTTTGAATACCGCCAGGTGCAATCGCATTGCATCGAATATGATCCGGAATATACATGAATGCGGTATTTCTGGTCATCGCCAACAAAGCCGCCTTACTGGCACAATAAATAGCACCGGCGGCCGTTCTCATACCGCCGACACTGGCGACATTGATGATATTGCCATGACCTTGTTCCTTAAAAACAGAAACCGCTTTTCGCATGGCACACATCGGTCCATATACATTAACCTTCATCACTTGTTCATACTTTTCATCTGTGGCATCTCCTATACCGGACATATCATCCATGATGCCGGCATTGTTGACCAAAACATCCAGCTTTCCAAAATGTTGAACGGCCAGTTCGATCATCTTTTCATTATCTTCTTTTTTGGATACATCGCCCTGGAAAACCAGCACCTGCCCCTTTTCCTGCGCCAGACTTTCCTTTAAAGCATCCAATCTTTCCTTCCTTCGAGCGACAGCCACAACCAAAGCTCCTTCTTTGACAAAGCGCTCCACAATGGCTTTTCCCATACCGGAACTGGCTCCTGTTACTACGATTGATTTCTCTTTTAGACGCATTTTTCATACCTCCTTCTACTTTTTATTATATCGTAAATCCCACAAAAAAAGCGCCCTAAGACGCTTATTTGACAAGAGGTGTGGCACCGGCTTTTTGGCGGCCCCACATCTTTTCTCCCTTCGTATTCCACATACCGATTCCGGTAACAGAACATAGAATGGAAAAGACAGGTACCAGGAATATAAACCAACAATAGGGAATGTAAGAAGCGTCCACATTGAGCACGCTCATAACATAAATAGTCGCAACGCCCCAGGGAACGATTGGTGCACTTAAAGTACCGGCATCTTCCAACGTTCTTGATAAGACCTTACGATGGATTCCCATGCGATCAAAAGCTTCTTCAAACGTTTGTTCGGTAACGATGATCGACACAATTTGTCCACCGGCAGCCAAGAAATTCACCACGTAACAGTAAATCAATGTCGTAAACACTAAAACAACGCGGTTTTTGATAAACTTCAATAATACATTACGCGCAATGACATCCAGGATACCGGTCGAAGTGATGACCGCACCCATGACAGAAGCCATCATAAAGATACCCAACAATTCCATCATGCTGGTGACACCGCCACGATTTAACATCGGATCGACAATCGCAACCCCAGTTTCAATACTAAAACCATTAAACGCATAATTCATCAAATCGACAAAGCCTACGCCTTGAAAAACCATGGCAAAAATAGCACTGATAATAACGGTCAAGCCCATCCCCAAAATTGCCGGCATCTTAAATACAGAAACCAGTAAAACTAGAATGGCCGGAAGAATCAAGATCAATGACATATTAAAATGCTCTTCCAATGTGGACATGATCAGCTGCGACTGACTGGCATCCATAGATCCGGCGCCAAAGGCAAATCCGGCAATCGCAAATAAAACGATCGCAATCAAGGCCGCCGGCAGTGTTGTGTACATCATTGATCCGATATGATCATATAACGGAACCTTACTGACACCACTTGCCATATTGGTCGTATCCGATAATGGTGACATTTTATCACCTAACCAGGCCCCGGATACGATAGCACCTACTACAAGTGGAATCGATATATCGGTTGTCATGGCAATACCGACCATCGCCAATCCCATCGTGGCCACCGAACCAAAAGAGGTCCCAGTAAAAATTGAAGTGACACTGCTCAAAATAAAAGCAAGCGGCACCAGGATCGTCGGTGAAATCAGCTCCATACCATAATACATTAAAGCCGGAACTGTTCCCGAAGCCATCCATATCCCCACTAACATACCTACCATTAAGACAATTAAGAAAGTTGGCGTACTGTCCGCAATTACATTTTTGATCGTTTTTTCAATTTCATCCCATGAAATTCCCAAAGCCAGGGCAATGCCTACCGCAACGACTGCGCCTAAAAAAATGGAAATCGTCGTGTTTACCCCCAGGTTGATCAAAACCACCAAGACCGCAATGATCAACAAAAATGATGTTAACGCAAATAACGTCGTTGGCTCTTTTCTTACTCTTTTCATACCTCTCATCCCTTCTTTAATTCATTACACAAAAATCGCAAGGCACTCTCCATTCGTGCTTTTCGATATGGCACCGAAGTGAAACGATGCTCAGCCCCTGAAACGATCAACAAATCCGCTCGATCACCATACATGTCTTTGAGCTTTCGTGAAACATCACATGAAGCTGTGATATCCTGATCGCCATGAACCAGATTGACCCGCTTATCAAATTGTGAAGCAATCGCATACGGATCGATACCCAGACAATCTTTATAAAAATCAAGGGATAAACGAAGTCCTTCCACATCCGCATAGCCTTTTTCTTCGATATCCGATACATCTTGTCCACAAAGATTTTTTTCACGCATGTTATAGACAAGATCCAGCGCCGGACACCATAGGCTTAACGCCTTGACCTTTTCTTTTCTTAATCCGGCTACCATGCCGGCAACACAACCACCCAAGGATAAACCATGCAGAGCAATTCGTGATGAGTCCACAAAAGGTAATGCATCTACATAGTCCAGGATATCTAATCCATTCTGTACCTCACGGGATACCGTAATATCTTCAAAGCAACCATCGCTTTCTCCGCTACCTAAAAAGTCAAACCGCACTGAGCCGATTCCTCTTTCACACAACCGCCTGGAAAGTTCCGTATGCACAAAGTTGATCTCATTTCGATCGTCTTGAAAGCCATGAAACAAGATCACAAACGGAATCTTTTCATTCCTGTTTTCGGGTATATGCATCATACCGCGCAAGGTATAGCCCATGCTGTTGATTTCTACATATTTTTCCATACCGTTTCCCTTCCTAAAATCTTCCTTATTTTGCACCTAAATATCATTTTTGTCAATATTTCATGAATATATGTTCTCATTTTATGAACATTTTTATATTCTCCTTCTTTTTCAGTTTGCACTTTTTAAGAAGTAAAGTTTTTTTGTATAAACTCCCTTTATCTAAAGGAGGTGTCCAAAAAGGTCTCGATTTTGACCTTGTTTTTTTATCTAAAATCGATATACTAGAAGTACAGTTAACAAAAATAGTTGAACGTTCAACTATTTTTTAAATAGATAAAGGAGAATGCATCATGAAAGTCATCAAACGAAGCGGTGAAGAAGTCATTTTTGATGTTCAAAAGATTGAAAATGCCATCCGAAAAGCCAACAAAGCAACCTCTCATTCCCAGATGAGTGAGGCAACCATTTTAAAGATTTCAAAACAGGTAGAGGCCCAGTGCAAGGCCATGAAACGAAGCCCCAGTGTAGAAGAAATTCAGGATATGGTAGAAACCGCCATTATGAAAGAACAATATTATTCGGTGGCACACAACTATATTACCTATCGTTACGAAAGAGCCTTGGTTCGTAAAGCCAACTCAACTGACCAGCAAATTTTAAGCTTGTTAGAAAGAAACAATGAAGAAGTAAAACAGGAAAACTCTAACAAAAACCCTTTGGTCAACAGTGTACAACGTGATTACATGGCCGGCGAAGTTTCTAAAGATATCACAAAGCGTTTCTTATTACCACAGGATATCATTGAAGCTCATGAGCAGGGATTGATTCACTTTCATGATTCGGACTACTTTGCCCAGCACATGCATAACTGTTGCTTAGTTAACCTGGAAGATATGTTACAAAATGGAACTGTAATTTCGGAAACCATGATTGAAAAACCACACAGCTTTTCAACCGCCTGTAACATCGCAACCCAGATTATCGCACAGGTGGCAAGCTCGCAATACGGAGGACAAAGTATCACCTTGTCTCATTTAGCTCCTTTTGTACAAATCAGCCGTGAAAAGGCTCGTAAAGAAGTCAAAGATGAGTTTGAAGCCATGAACATGGATGTCATCGAAGAAAAAATCAATCAGATTGCCGAAATGCGTGTACTTCGTGAAATCGAAAAAGGAGTACAGATGATCCAGTACCAGGTCATCACTTTAATGACAACCAACGGACAAGCCCCATTCGTAACCGTATTCATGTACCTGGATGAAGTCGAAGAAGGACAGACTCGCGATGACTTGGCTTTGATTATCGAAGAAGTTCTAAAACAAAGAATGCAGGGTGTAAAAAACGAAAAAGGCGTTTGGATCACTCCGGCCTTCCCAAAACTGATCTATGTTTTAGAAGAAGACAACATTCATAAAACAAGTAAATACTATTATTTGACAGAATTAGCTGCCAAGTGTACTGCCAAACGTATGGTTCCGGATTACATTTCCGAAAAGATGATGAAGCAGCTTAAAGTTGATCAAAACGGAAACGGACAATGTTATCCATGTATGGGATGCCGTTCTTTCTTAACACCATATGTGGATGAAAATGGAAAGCCAAAATATTACGGACGCTTTAACCAGGGCGTTGTTACAATCAACCTTGTTGATGTAGCCTGCTCTTCCAAGGGCGATGAAAAACGCTTCTGGAAGATCATGGATGAAAGACTGGATCTTTGTTACAGAGCATTGATGTGTCGTCACAACCGATTAAAGGGCACTCCAAGTGATGTAGCACCTATCTTATGGCAAAATGGTGCCTTAGCTCGACTGGAAAAAGGCGAAACGATCGATAAGTTATTATATGGTGGATACTCTACAATCTCCTTAGGCTATGCCGGACTTTGTGAGTGTGTACAATATATGACCGGTGTTCCTCACACAGAAGAGCCGGGTACTAGCTTTGGATTAAAAGTAATGCAGTATTTAAACGATGCCTGCGCCAAATGGAAAAAAGAAAACAACATGGATTTCTCTTTATATGGAACACCAATGGAATCAACAACCTATAAGTTTGCCAAAAAACTGCAGGATCGCTTTGGCGTTATTCCAAAAGTAACCGATAAAAACTACATCACAAACAGCTATCATGTACACGTAACTGAGGAAATCAACGCCTTTGATAAACTAACTTTTGAAGCACAGTTCCAGAAGTTATCACCAGGCGGCGCCATCAGCTATGTAGAAGTACCAAATATGGAAAATAACATTCCAGCTGTATTGTCAGTAATCGAACATATCTATAATCACATCATGTATGCCGAATTGAATACGAAGAGCGATTATTGCCAAGTCTGCGGCTATACCGGTGAAATCCAGATCGTAGAAGACGAAAATCACAAACTGGTATGGGAATGCCCGAACTGCGGAAACCGCGATCAGGAAAAAATGAATGTAGCCCGTCGTACCTGCGGTTATATCGGAACGCAGTTCTGGAATCAGGGACGTACACAGGAAATCAAAGAACGCGTACTACATTTGTAAAAAAGAGAGATTTTCTCTCTTTTTTTATCCATTTCCCTATATAATAAAAACAGAAGAGGTTAAAACATGAACTACGGAAATATAAAACATTATGACATTGCCGATGGTGAAGGTGTTCGCGTCACCTTATTTGTATCCGGCTGCACGAATTGTTGTCCTGGCTGCTTTCAGCCCGAAACATGGGATTTTAACTATGGAAAACCTTACACAAAAGAAACAGAACAGGAAATTCTGGAAGCTTTAAAGCCCGGCTATATTCAAGGATTAACTTTATTAGGAGGAGAGCCCTTTGAGCCTGAAAATCAAAGAGAGCTGGTTCATCTTTTAAAAAAAGTAAAAGAAACCTATCCTGATAAAGATATCTGGTCTTATACCGGCTTTATCCTGGATCAAGATTTATTAGAAGGTGGAAGAAGGTATTGTGAAGTAACCGATGAAATGCTTTCGTATATTGATGTATTGGTGGATGGTCCTTTTAAACAGGAACAAAAAAATATTGCTTTAGCTTTTCGTGGCAGCGAAAACCAAAGAGTCATTGATTTAAAAAAGAGCTTACAAGAAAAAGAAGTTATCCTATATTTAGAATAACTTCTTTTTTTATAAACTATTTTTAAAGATCTGTAAGACATCCTCTTTATATAAAGTTTTAAATCCCTTAATTTTTCCACCTTTATCTCTTATGCAACTATCTGCCATTTCATCTAATTTCGAATCATCAATTCCAACCTCTTGTAAAGTAGAAGGCAACCCCAATGTCTTGTACAAAAAGTTTTCCGTTTTTTCTATCGCCTTATTCGCAATCCAAAATTCATCTTTGGAAGCATCCAAGCCCCAAACTTCAACTCCGTACTTTTTAAAGCGAGACACTGTTGTCTCATCTAATACATAACGCATCCAACGTGGTGTTAAAATAGCTAAGCCCACACCATGCGTAATATCATAATAAGCACTTAACACATGTTCCATTCCATGACAAGACCAAGTCATGGAATAGCCCGTCTTCAACAAACCATTTAAAGCCATAGGAGCTGCCCACATCAAGTTCGCCCTAGCGCTATAATTGGTTGGTTCATGGATGGCAATCGGACCATAATGAATACAGGCTTTCATAGCACCGATGGCTAAACCATCCTGGACATAAGCATCCTCTACATTCGTAAAGAATTGTTCCCACAAATGCGAAAGGATATCCGCTGTACCGGCTGCTGTTTGCATCGGTGGTACACTATATAGATTTTCTGGATCCAAAATAGAAAGCACTGGACATAAAAGATCATCATGCAAACCAATTTTTTGATGCGTTTTCATATTGGAAATCACAGCAACATTGTTCATTTCTGAGCCGGTAGCACTCATCGTCACGACACAAACGACCGGTAAAGCTTTCGTCACCTTTGCTTGTCCAATCACTAAATCCCACGCATCGCCTTCATAAAACGTTGCGGCAGCGATAGCTTTAGCACAATCAAATGAGCTACCGCCACCAATGGCCATCACCACTTCAACTTGATGTTTTCGACACAGCTTTACTCCCTGCTTAACGGATTCAATTTTCGGATTTGGCTCTACACCAGATAATTCGACTACCTTGCAGTCCGATAGCTCTCGCATCACCGTATCATAAATACCATTGTGTTTGATACTCCCTTTGCCGTACACTAATAAAACTCGTTTACCTATTTTTGGTACATGTTCATGAATCTTGTTCATGCTTCCTTTACCAAAAAGAATACGTGTCGGAGAATAAAATTCAAAATTATTCATTATAAAGCTCCTTTTTCCTTATTGTATCACAGAAAAAAGTAGGATATGCAAACTTGCATATCCTACATATTCATGTTCTTACTTTCCTAAATACTGATGTCCATAGGCATTAGCTGCCAAGATCGCATTATATGTAGATTCTTCCGTAACCTCAAATGGCATATTATGAAGCGTATCTGTTTCAGCTGCCGCTGCTTTGGCAACTGCACGAATCTTTTCTTCGGTGATTTCCGTTACACCTAATTGTTCTAATGTAACTGGCAATCCTACACAAATACAGAATTCAATGATATCTTCCAGCTCCTCTAAAGGCACATTTTCCAGTACGAGTTGTACGATCGTACCAAATGCCACTTTTTCTCCATGATACAGCGAGTGACATTCTTCTAACACAGTCAATCCATTATGGATCGCATGGGCTCCGGCAAGACCACAAGATTCAAAGCCGATTCCTGACAACAAAGTATTTGCCTCTACGATCTTTTCCACAGCCGGCGTAAGAGCTCCGGCTTCCAAAGCCACTTTTGCCTTATAACCTTCTTCCATCAATGTATCAAAACATAGTTTTGCCAAGGCATAAGCAGCACTCGTTGCTTTTCCATTTGCACAAGTCGTAGCTTCACTTTCCACACAGGCTCTAGCTTCAAAATAAGTCGCTAATGCATCACCAATTCCGGCCATCGTCAAACGAACCGGCGACTTGGCAATGATCTCTGTATCCAAAAGAACAATATTTGGATTGCTCGGCAAGAATAGATATTCCTCAAATACACCTTCATCTGTATAAATAACCGATAAAGCACTGCATGGTGCATCTGTACTGGCAATAGTCGGACAGATCATAACCGGTGTCTTTTCATAATAAGCAACTGCCTTGGCTGTATCAAAGATCTTTCCACCACCAACACCAATGATCAAATCACATTGTTTCTCTTCTACAAGAGCACTGATTCTTTTAATTTCATTATATGAACATTCACCATTAAACATCTCAAATTCACATGTGCAATCTTCGGTTTCAAAACCATCCAGAATATCCTGTCCATTTCTTCTAAACCCACCAGCGCTGATTAGAATCAAAGCCTTCTTTCCCAGACCTGCAGCATATTTACCAACATTGTTGATTTCTCCCGGACCTTGAATATATTTTCCGGGACTAAATAAGATTTTTGTCATCGTATAGACCTCCTGACTTTATTTTATCAGATTTAACAATATTTGAAAGCGGTATCAGTAAGAAACGTGTGGTTTCCAGATAATTCAATCTTTGATAATCCAACTTTAGTTCAGTATAAATATAAATAGATGATTCGGATTGTTGTTATTAGTATCCACCACCAGAAATCCCCAGATATTCCTCCAGAGTTAATCCAGAAGCATAAATTGCTGAAGCTTGATCGCCTACATACCTTAAATGCCACGGCTCTGGCATATATCCTGTGACCGATTCTTTTCCGGAAGGATAACGAACTATAAAACCGTATTCATGCGCATGTGCTGCAATCCAATTGACTTCCGGCGTAGTCTCTACCAGAGTTCCATTACTATGCTTTAAATCAAATGCCAGACCTGTCTGATGTTCCGAATAACCTGGTCTTGCGGAAAAACGATCGGCTTGTGCCTGCCCATAACTGTTCACGTAATTATTATATAAAGAAGATTGATAACTGTAACTCCTATATCCACTATACGAACTACTAATCGCATAGCCTTGACTTTGCATATCCGCAATCAACTGTCGAATCTTTGCACCTGCCTCTGCATTTTTTTGCGGTGCATAATTAGCCGGTAAACCATGTTTTTTATTCACGACCATGATTCCCTGAACATAATACGGATCTGATGAAACAACCGATTGATCTTCTTCATTTTCGGCAGATTTATTTGGTGATGAATTTGTCTGCTCTGTTGATGAAGTTTCTTTCTCATACTGAACTCTGACAATACATTCTTTTTCAATACTGTTACCATAAGTATCCGATGCAATGATCATCATTCTATAATCTCCCGGATTCAAAAAATCAACTTCCTCTGTTTTGTATTGGATCGATGTTTCGCTTAGATCTTCTGCCAAAAAGTAGCTTGAAAAATCATAATTCTGATCAGAGCCTAAAGGAATTTCTACAACATCTGAAAATTTTGAAAACTTTGGTTTTGTTGTATCTTCCACTTGAATTTGGATGGAACTTGTATGTGGTATAAACCATTTGGAATATGTCACTTTACATTCATAGTTTCCCACTTCCGGATATTCTTTATCCTTCTCATTTTTGATATCTGACAAGTCAATTTTAAGATCCTTTATACGCTTCAAATCTTCCTGAGAAAAAATATCTTCCTTTGTGATCGAAATTGGTTTTCCATATTCAAAATTAAAATCATGATAGATTAAACAAGGTTGATTTAAATACCAAGTACCTGCACTGACAGTAAGTACTAACATCGAAGATACAGCACCAATTATTATTCTTTTCTTTTTCATGGCCAATCTTCCTTCGACCTCATTATATCATGACTGATGTGAATTGGTCATGATAGTCTGATTTCCTGCATCTTATTCTCGTCGATAAGATTTTCATTCATTCGATGACAAAATTACACATATGAATTCATATTTCTATTATTCTTTAGCAATAATAATTTTTGAAGTTTAAAGTTGTTATACCCTATATAAGCATAACTGATATCATTTCTCTACACAAAAATCTATACTATTTAATTCTTTAATATCATCTTACAGCTTTTTGCTCTGGTCATTCATTTATCCAAACAACAGCTTAGTTTCTATCTACAAAGTATCTCTCTTTATGATATTTCATTCCTTATTCCTTTTCACATCCAGTTTACAATAGACCGTTACCAACATTGTGATAAAACAAATCAATCCGCCAACAAAGTTGGAAATTGGTTCTGCCATAAAGACACCCATAGCTTTAAAGCCAAGATGTGGCAAGATAAACGTCAAAGGCACTACGATCACAACTTTTCTTAAAAGTGAAAAGAAAATCGCCTGTTTCTTTTTATTCAATGATTTAAAAACAGTTTGTCCGCAATATTGAAAAGCCTGAAATACAAACGCAAAGAAATAAACATGCATGGCCGGTACGGCAATTTGTAAAAGATCTGGTTCACTATTAAAGATATGAATAAAAAACTGTGGAAATAGGATGATAAACATCCATGCGACCAGTGTATAAACAACACCGGCAAATGTAATGATTCGGATTGCTTTTTTAACACCTTTACCAATTCCGGCACCGTAATTGTAACTAAGAATAGGACTGGAGCCATCCCCTATGGCCAGCACCGGAACTTCCAAGATCTGACGAACCGAATTAATCACGGTCATACAGGAAATATAAAGATCGGACCCCACCTGTGACAGCATGCTGTTGCAGGCAATTTGCACCAGGCTGTTTGTACACTGCATCACAAAGCTGGAAGAGCCTAAGCTGATCACATCTTGGATTTCTTTTCCTCGAAATTCTACATTCTTAAAATGCTGCAGCTTTAATTCCGAAGATTTACCTGTCAAAAACCGAAATACAAAAATGGCAGAAAGAATCTGGGAAATGACCGTTGCGATGGCAGCGCCTTGTACACCCATGTCCAAGCCAAAAATAAAGATCGGATCCAGAATGATATTGGCAATGGCCCCGATAAAAATTGTCATCATCCCGGTGCTCGCAAAACCTTGTGCATTGATAAAAGGATTCATACCTAAGGCAATCATAGAAAAAAGCGTACCTACAAAATAAATTCGCATATAGGGTAAAGCATATTGAATCGTAGTATCGCTGGCACCAAATATATACAACAATGGCTCAGAAACCAAGATTCCAACAATCGTTAATACAATCGCTGTTAGAATCAACATATAAAAAGATATATTCATGATTCGTTGGGCTTTTTCTATATTTCTTTTTCCTCGTTCAATCGAACATAAAGGTGCACCACCAGCACCAAACAAATTCGTAAAGGCCGTAATCAATGAAATGATGGGAAAACAAAGTCCTACACCACCTAAAGCTACGACACCAATTCCTTCAATCTTACCTATGTAGATACGATCCACGATGTTATACATCAAATTTAAAAGTTGCGCTACCAACATAGGTGCCGCACACATTACGATATTTTCCAAAATTCTTCCATTCGAGAAATCGACTTGTCTGTTTTTCATAGTTTAAATTATACACCTGAAAAATAGAAAGACTGTATAGATTTTAAATGCTCTATACAGTCCATTCTTTATTTCAATTCATTGGTATGGTGTGCTTTTTCCGCAAGGCGCCAATCGTCTTGATATTTACTTAAACAATCTACAAAACGTTTGGCAACATAATGTGGTCTGGTAATGGCAGACCCAACTACTACCGCATGACAGCCAATAAAAATACATTTCATCGCATCTTCTGGTGTATATAAATGTCCTTCCATAATGACTTTGGCATCATCTCCAACAGCTCGACACATATCCGCAACCATGCGATAATTGGCCCCTTCAATATTTTCTGTGTTTTTTGTATAACCGTATAAAGTAGGAGCTACGATTTCAGCACCATTTTGAGAAGCATGTATAGCTTCTTCGATATTGGAACAATCCGCAAAGATCAAATGATTTGGATATTTCTCTCGAACTTGTGGTAATAAATCCCAAGCGATAGTTTTTTCGTGCGTGATTTGTGATGTGCAATCCAATGCGATAATATCAGCACCAGCTTCAACGATCGCATCCACCTCTTTCATGGTCGGTGTAATAAATACATCCGTATCATCATGCCAGACTTTATATAAGCCGATGATCGGCAAGCCAAGATCAGCTTCTTTGACTTGTCGTATTTGTTCCGGTGAATTTAAGCGTAAACCAACGGCACCTGCCCATTTAGCACATTCAGCCATTTTCACTACCATATCCGGTGTATAGATTGGCTCATCCTTTTGAGTTTGACAAGATACGATCAAGCCACCTTTTAAGCAATCTAATATCTCGATTTTTTTAGGATCTGTAGTTTTCATTTGTCATCCTCCTCAATCAATTTAAAATGTTTTAATGCATAAACTACACCATCTTCTTCGACAGATTTTGTAATATAGTCACTACAATCTTTTACTTCCTGTAAAGCATTCCCCATGGCAACGCTGCATCCTACCGCTTGTAACATGTCGATATCATTACCGCCATCGCCAAAAGCCATAGCTTCCTCTTTCTTTAGCCCATATGCTTTTAAAATTCCTTCTACAGCTTTTCCTTTGCCACCTTCTTTAGGTATCATGTCACAGGCATAAGGCCACCATCGTACAATTTGAATATGTTTGGTGCCTTGAAGAAGACTTTCTTCCTGTGTTTCTGGTATAGCAGCCATCATTTGATAGATCGATGATTGCAGATACGTTTTAAAATCATCTATTTTATGAATACTTTGCGAAGCAATCTTAAAATATTCATCTAACATTTCTTCATGTTCATTACAATACATCGAATCTTGATGACAGGCGACTAATGCTTTTTTCATATTTTGCGCATTTTCAAAAATTTGATTCACATCTTTAGGATCTAAAGGATTTTCATACAACACCCTTTCCTTGTCATAACAATACTGTCCATTAAACGTTAACGCCCCATCAAATGTAACTCCTTCAAAATGAGGAAGTACAAATTTTGGCCGTCCTGAAGCTAAAAATAAGCGAATTCCTTTTTTTTGAAGTCTCTGTAAAGCTTTTGTCAACGATGGTGTCAAAGTTTTGGTTCGTAACGGAAGCAAAGTTCCATCAATATCAAAAAATATGATCTTAATCATTTTCTATCTCCTTACAAATTTTAAAGTTTTCCGGAATTCTTTTGTTCTTTGGATATATATCCATATATACTTTTGAAAAAGATGATAAATTAGACCAGGTATAAAAAGCTCTTGTCTTTAATTTGGTATGATCTATCAACAAGATACTTTTTCGACTGCGCATCTGTACTTCTTTTTTGATCGTGCCTATATGCATATCAAATACATACGCTTCATCTTCTTGTACACTGATACCATTGGCCGTTAAAAAACAAAGATCAAAACGAAACTGTTTCAATAACTGTGTAGTCATTGATCCAAATGAAGAATCATACTTTTTAGAAAACTCGCCACCTAGTAAATACACATGTCCTTTAAAATCCAACGGCAATCTTTCTAACAGATAGGTGTTTGTCGTAACCAGCTCTACATCTTTATGTTTTAAGCCTTCCAATAAATAAACTGGTGTAGTTCCCGCGTCAATAAAAATACAATCCCCATCATGTACTTCTTCTATTGCCTTATGACAAATTATTTTTTTCGCATCTTTTTGTGTATCTTCTTTAAACTGCACAGCCGGTTCATTATATCGTGACAACAAGACATCTGTATCTACAAGGCTGGCACCGCCTCGCACACGTAAAACGCGCCCTTGTTCTTCTAACTCTTGTAAATCACGCATAATAGATGAACGAGATACTTGAAAACGTTTCATTAAATCTTGAATCGACACAAATGAGTTTTTATGAAGCAGATCCATGATTCGAACCATTCTTTCTTCTGTTAACATCTTATCCTCCTATTTTGACGTATATGTTCTTTGTCTTTCCATACGCAACAAAAGCATTTAAAGTCTCTTTTTTCATCATGGGATAGGATGCATATGGATATACTTTATTTAAATTTTCCCATTTGTTTTTTCCTAAAGAATGAAAAGGTAAAAGATCCACTTCTGAAAATCCCAAACGAGATGCCTGATCGATCGTTTTTTCAATCTGATCTTCATTAAAATTCCAAATTACCGGCATACGAACAATGACTTTTTCAGGACAATGTTGCGAAAGATAGGTAAAGCTATCCTGTACAAACTTTGGATTGGCACCGGTTATTTTTTGAAGTTTTTCTGGTTCCAAGTGTTTACAATCCATCAAAAACAAATCAATATAAGGTTCCACTTTTTTTAAATGTTCCAAAGGATAATTACCTGTCGTTTCTAAAGCTAAATGATAGCCTCTTTCATGAAGTGTACAAATCAACAAAAAAACTTCATCAAACTGAAACAAAGGTTCTCCTCCGGAAAGTGTCACACCACCATTGGATTTTTGATAATATCGATCATCTTTTTGTACTTCTTCTACAATTTCCTCTATGTCCATCCACTTACCCGATATTTCTAATGCTTCTAAAAGACACGCATCCACGCAAAGAGCGCACCCATCACATACATTACGATTTAGTGTAAACTCCGGTTGAAAAGAGATTGCCTGTTTTGTACAAGCTTTTAAACACGAATGACATCGTACACACTTATTTTCTTTATGCATCAAAACAGGATGTACATCCCAAGTTTCAGGATTGGCACACCATGGACAATGTAAGCTACACCCTTTTAAGAAAATCGTAGTACGAATTCCCGGTCCATCATGCGTCGCAAAACGTTCGATATTTGATATGCTAATCATATAAAGTCCTACTTAATAACTCATCTTGTATATCTTTGGTCAGATTGACAAACACGGCCGAATAACCGGCAACTCTAACAATCAGATCCGGGTATTTCTCTGGATGTTTTTGTGCATCTTCCAACTGGCCATGATCAACAACCGTAACCATTAACTGGCAGCCACCATTTTCAAAATACGTTTCGAATAAAGCTTTGACCTTCTCTTTATCTTCATGCATCATACGTGGTGTAAATTTGATATTTTGCACACTGCCACCATGATATTTCGCATCAAAATGCACTAATGAATTCAAAACAGCGGTTGGTCCGAATTTGGCAGCACCACCTTGCGGGTTATTAGCCGGATTCATATACACACCTTTGTTTCTTCCATCCAGACTGGCATCTGTCTGATGGCCCCAGTCTGTATTGGTTTGATTGTTGGAAATGACGATCAGATAATAACCCATTCCGGCATCTATGCCTCGTTGACGTATGCCTTTGGCCACATATTCATAACAGCGATTGGCCAACTCATCACACTCTTTTTTATCATTTCCATATTTATCTTGTTTCAATAAATCTTTCTGAATTCGTTCATAGCCTTTAAAATCATGCAAAGCTGCTTCATTTAACTGCTCCAACGTATATTTTTTCTGATCAAACACCAGCTTCTTGATCGCATATAAGGCATCACTGGCATTGATATTTCCATATGTTTCATTGGTACCGCCTAAAATTTCAACTCCACCATCCAACAAAGCTTTTTCACGATGAATACAATCATCCATCAAAATCGAAGTAAATAAGAAGCTAACTTCTTGATTCATGATTTCATACGAATGTTTTTGTGCATAAATACTTAAATCAAAATAATAATCCTGCACTCTTTGATATTGATCCATCAAATCTTCAAATGTCTTTAGTTCACTTAATGGTTTACACTGTACCGGACCTGCCTTATAAATTTTATCCATAGGATCAAATCCTTCATTCATGGAAATCTGTAACAACTTTAACATATTCAATAATGTATTTGGCGTTCCTACACTTTTTCCCTGGATCACATATTCTCCACAACCAAAAGGAACATATTGTTCGGCAATCTTTTCCGGTACACGCATCGCATATTGTACAGCCGGTATATTGACATCATCATTGTATAAAGTCGGATAGGTAGCTCCTGAAGCGATACATTCATATGCCATATCCAAAATATCTTCTGGTGTATTATGATCAAAGCGAAGCGTAAACTGTGGTTCTACATATCGCACTTTTTTACAGACCTTTAAACACAATCGAGTGAACAAGTCACAAGCTTCTACATTTTCTCTTCCTCGTCCACCGACGATAATACGACCATTTACCGTAGTTCTGCGATTTTCGATCATTTTCCACAAAGAAGCAATATATTCCAGCGCCTTTTCTTCGGTCAATCTTCCTGCATCCATATCTTTTTTCAAATAAGGACCTAAAACCATATCCATACGTCCATAATTAATACAACCGGCACATAACGCATACAACCAGAATAACTGCAACGCCTGATGGAAAGTAACCGGTTTATGCTCCTTGATCCAGATTAAATCTTCTTCCATCACATCCAAATCCTGTTTCCAATCAAGACTTGCTTCTTTTTTAGCTTCTTTAACCAAATCTATCTGGTAGGAAATGACTGTTTGAAAGAGCTTCATTGCCTCCAACGAAGCTTGGATAAATGGCTTGGTAAGATCTTGTCTTTGAATCTCTTCTATCAATCCATTCACTCCCAAACGCATCAGCTTTTGATAATCTAACATCATACCAGACAATCTTGCCGTAGCCATAAATGGATATTTACAATCGATAAAACGGCCTGTGGTATCTTCAGTCAGCACATCCTGACAATAGATAGATTTCACATCATGATATTGCCAATAATCATATAAGGCATCCACTCGTGCCTTTTCTTCCTCCGTCTTTAACAAGGATTTAAAGGCTCGTAATTTATGAAACACACAATAATGCCCTACGCCACCAATGGAAGTGACACTGCCAAAGCCAATCGGCAAAAAATCTAATCGTCCGGCAATTTGATCACCGGGTTCCAAAGTCCGAAATAAACGCGGAAATAAAACCTTTAAACAATGAATTTCTTGAAAAGCTTTATCTAAATTTGTCCCATTTTTATGGGCACAGGTATAAGCTTCCATGATTTCCAGCTGTTCCTGTGGGCTTTTCTGACTGGGAATCGGTTTGGATACTTCTACATTTTGTGCTCCATCAATATTGATATGTGCCATACTGCAGACCTCCTATTCAGTTTCAATATAGCACCTCGCCTTTTTACAATCAATCATTTTTGTTCTTTTTTGTTCAAATTTATTCATAGTGCTTATAAAAAAAGGAGCTTTATTCAGTCGCTCCATATTCTGCATAATAAGCATCGATTCGATTTTTAAGGTCTGCATCCAATGCGTTTTTACTTTCGAGATATTCTACAACCTCTGGCATAGATACGATGGCTGCAGTTGGAAAGCCATATAACTCACTAACTTCCTTCAAAGCGGTTTTATTGCCTTTTCCTTTTTCGTTACGATTTAAGGAAACCATCAAACCTACGATTTCCACATTGGCTGCCCCTCTTACTTTCGGTACCGTTTCTTCCATAGATTTACCGGATGTAGTCACATCTTCAATCATAACGACACGATCTCCATCCTGAAGCTTTGTTCCTAAAAAGCTTCCTTTATCCGCTCCATGATCTTTTTCTTCCTTACGATCCGAACAATAACGAACTTCCATTCCATAAAGTTCATCCAAGGCGATCGTTGTAGCAACAGCCAATGGAATACCTTTATAGGCCGGCCCAAATAAAACATCGAAATCTTTTCCATAAGTCTCTACAATGGCCTTGGCATAATATTCGCCCAGTTTCTTTAATTGATAGCCTGTTACATAGCCACCGGCATTCATAAAAAACGGACTTTTTCTTCCAGATTTTAGTGTAAAATCCCCAAATTTAAGAACTTTGCTTTCTAACATAAAGTCGATAAATTCCTGCTTGTACTGTTCCATACTTTCCTACTCCTTCAATATTTACTACATCAATTATAATGTATTTCACAAAGTAATTATAGCCTATTTAACAATTTATAATTGTGACTTCTTTGCTATAACACAATGCAAATTATATGATCCATCATTACAATTTATCCGCATGTGCATTTTCATAACATTGTACAATGTCTGCAGGCATATCCTCTTCCATATGTTGTGGCATATTCACTTCCGTTCCCTCTTTACAGGCTGTTTCATAGTACCAGCACTTGAATTTGACCATGTCCAATGTTCTCTGCAACTCTTCCATCTGTTTTTCAATTTCCTGACGACGTGCATAAAACATTTCTTTTCGTTTTTCTAAAGTACGATCGCCCTGGCTGCACCAGTTCATAAATTCACGAATCTCTTTGATCTGCATCCCGGATTTCTTTAAACATTCAATGACACGTAAAGCTTCAATCGATTTTTCATTAAATTTACGAATACCGGATGGTTCTCTTTCTAAGTCTTGGAATAAGCCTTCTTTATCATAATATCGTAAGGTTGGAATCGGTAAATCAAACATTTTTGAAACTTGTCCTATCGAATACATACACATCCTCCTAAAAAATTTATATTTTTCTCTTGACCTAAAGTTAGCTTTAGGATTTACAGTAAACTTAATCCAACAGGATAGTATTGTCAAGGAGGAAGTTACAATGAATGAAACTTTACATTTATGCCAAGAATGGGACAAGGTTTTTCCATTAAGTGAGGAAGTACGCCATCATAAAACAACCTTTACCAATCGTTATGGAATCACATTGGCAGCCGATGTTTATGAGCCAAAGAAAGCAAGTGGAAAGCTGCCGGCTATTGCCCTCAGTGGGCCTTTTGGAGCTGTTAAGGAACAAGCATCCGGCTTATACGCACACCAATTGGCAAAAAGAGGCTTTTTCACGATAGCCTTTGATCCATCCTATACCGGTGAAAGCGGTGGATTTCCCCGCAATGTCGCCTCCCCGGATATCAACACCGAAGATTTTATGGCGGCTGTTGATTTTCTGTCTGTACAGGAAAATGTCGATCCCGATAAGATTGGAATCTTAGGTATCTGCGGTTTTGGTGGCATGGCTTTAAATGCTGCTGCATTGGATACACGTATCAAGGCCACTGTCACATCAACGATGTACGATATGACCCGAGTGAATGCCAATGGTTATTTTGATGAAGAAGATAGCGAAGAACTTCGTTTTCAGAAAAAAGAAGCACTGTCCAAACAAAGAACGATTGATTTTAAGAATGGAAACTATGCTTCTGCCGGTGCCTTACCGGATGAAATTCCAGATGGTGCACCTCAATATGTAGCCGATTATATTTTGTATTATCGTCGAAAACGTGGTTATCATCCTCGATCTCAGGGAGAAGGAAAAGGATGGAATGTGACCGGATGCCAGTCTTTTCTAAACATGCCGATTCTGCAGTATTCCAATGAGATTCGCAGTACCGTCTTGATGATTCACGGCGAAAAAGCACATTCTTGTTATTTCAGTAAAGATGCGTATCAAAAGATGATGGATGGAAATCCCGTACCGGACAATAAAGAATTGTTGATCATTCCAGGAGCTGTGCATACCGATTTATATGATCAAATGGATATTATTCCATTTGATAAGATCACCGATTTCTATCAGACCTATCTTAAATAAGAAACCCAAGAGTCACTAGTCATGACTCTTTTTATCATCCTATTTTTAATGCTCTATCCTTTTCATTCTGTTTTTCGTGCATTAAAATAGAAGTAAGAAGAAAACCATACAGGAGGCCTTATTATGAAACACACGATCATTACCATTGGCCGACAATTTGGAAGTCATGGCCGAAGCATCGCCAAACAATTGGCAAAAAAATTGGGATATGCGTATTATGACAAGGAGCTATTAGTCAAAGCTTCCCAGGAAAGCGGTTTAGCCACCAGCTTTTTAGAAAGTATGGACGAAAGACAAGCCAGTCCTTTCTTTTATTCCCTATTAGCCGGACCGACACAATTTATGTGGAACGATCAATTCATTTCCACAGAAGCTATGGCCTATCAGGCACAACATGATACGATCCTAAAAGTCGCACAGGAGGGAAATTGTGTAATCGTAGGTCGCTGTGCCGATTACATTCTCAAAGATCAAGAACGACTGGTGCGTGTTTTTATCAGTGCCGATTTAAAAGATCGAATTGCCCATGTCATGGAACGTGATCAAATCACTGAAAAAGAAGCACGAAAGAAAATAAAAGAAATGGATAAATCTCGTGCTGCCTATTATAACTTTAATACCGATCAAAAATGGTCTGATGCGGCAAATTATGATTTATGCATTAACACCTCTCGTCTTACGGAAGAAAAAACAGTAGAAACCATACTGCATTTTATTCATAATTTACTAGATTGATCCCGTCATGGGATCTTTTTTTCAAAAGAAATCTTATTTTATGCTATAATCAGATGGCTGTAACTTCAGAAAGGAAGATTCCATGACCGATTATCAAAACAACAATACCTTTTCCTTTGAAATTGAAAAAAGACTGGAAGGAAAACTAGGCCGTGCCGGTATCATCCATACTCCACATGGCGATATCAAGACACCGGCTTTTATGTGTGTAGGAACACGAGGCAGTGTCAACTTTTTATCGATGGAGGATTTAAAAGCCATTCAGGCACAGGCCATGTTGTCCAATGGATATCATTTGCGAAATGCCTCCTTTGAGATCGCCCAAAATGGTGGGCTGGCCGCCTGGTCAAAGTGGAATGGACCTACCTTAACCGATTCCGGTGGCTTTCAGGTCATGTCTTTAGGCTCCGGCAGCGGAAAAGTCGTCAGCATGAAGGTCGGTCATGATTTAAAAAACACCGAACCAGAACATCGCTTTGCCAAAGTAACCGAAGATGGGGTTGCGTTTACCGATCCTAACAGCGGGCAGGATGACTTTATCGGTCCGGAAGAATCTATGCAGATTCAATGTCGTATTGGAGCCGATATCCACATGGCCTTTGATGAACTGACTTCCTTAGCCGATGATTATGATTATAATGTAGAAGCTTTGGCAAGAACCGAACGCTGGGCACTACGAAGCATAGAAGAACATCGAAAGCATCAGTACGATCTAGGTTATTATCAAGCTTTATATGGTGTCATCCAAGGTGGCCGATGGGAAGACTTACGCCGATCCACTTCGAAAAAATTTGCCAAGATGGATTTTGATGGCTATGGCTTAGGCGGTGCCTTCTTAAAAGAAAATCTGGGAGATATTTTACGCTGGTGTTGTGAAGAGCTGCCGGAAAACAAGCCACGACATCTTTTAGGGCTGTCCCATCCAGACGATATCTTGATTGGAATTGAAATGGGAGCGGATACCTTTGACTGCGTGGCACCTACAAGAGAGGCACGTCACGGAAAGATCTATACACGATATGGCAATATCAATCTTGCCAATTCTCGTTTTAAAGACAGTTTGGAACCACTTGATGATGACTGTGACTGCCCTGTTTGTAAAGCCGGATGGACCAAAGGACAACTTCGTGAATTGTTAAAGTCGCAAGACAAAGAAAAACGTCACTTGTATTTTAACTTATCTTCGCAACACAATCTTCGCTTTATTCTTCGATTGACCGAAGAAGCCAGACAAGCCTTGATAGATGATACTTTCTATGAATATCGAAGTCAATTTTTAAAAGATTATTATCATAAATAAACAAATAGAACCTCAAGATCATAAACATTGATCATAATGAGGTTCTATTTTTTGAGCATAGAAAAACTAGGAAGATTGCTTCCTAGTCATTCTACTAACTATTTACGCTTTTTAAGCAAGACAATCATACCAACAAGGGCAACGCTCATAGAGCCAAGTGCTCCAACAATGGATAAATTTGCCGATGTATTTGTTCCATCTGCTTTCTTTGTTTCTTCTTTTGATTGTTCAGTCTGCGCTGGTGTTGTAGGTTCCTGCGGTTTGTCCTCTACCGGTTTTTCCGGACTCTTTTCTTTTTCGATTTCTACTTCCACAACACTACTTGTACCATATGCAACTGTTGTATGGATGGTATCGATTCCAGTTACAGAAACATATCCTTCCGGTATTTCTAGTGAAATGTCAAAAGCAGCTTCCTGACCAGGTATGCCTGCTTCAGAAGTATAAGTTTTTGTCGTGACAACTTCTTCACCATTTACATAATTTACTGTTAAAGATGCCGTTTTTAATTCCGCAAAATTAGCTGTATATGTATTGGAAAAACGACTTTGAGGAACAAAGCCAGGATCTGTACTTACCACTTCTCTATTAGCATCTGTCCAATTCACAAAATAATATCCTTCATTTGGAGTTGCGATAGAACCTGTAGGATTTTGATCCATAGATGTCAATGTTTCAGATGGCACAGATACGCTACCACCTTGCGTTGCGACATAATTGATTTGGTTAGCATTTACAGTAACATCAATACTACCTACGGTAATTCCACCAAATATTCCCTCAGTACAGCGAATCGTCATAGAACCTGCGTTACTTGCAACCGTAGAAAATTTGCTATTATAATTGTTCATACTTTGGTCACCGATAAAACAATGATGATTTATGCCATCCCAATGCCACGGATAATTACATGTTACTGTAATGGTTTCTCCTACTTCATAGGTTGTTTTGTCTGAGGTAACATAATTTCCATAGCTGTAAGCTTCAGGAGCAGCAGTTACTGTTGTTTCCTCTTGCGCCAAAATTGTTGTCGTTGCACCCATGGTTAGAGTTACACCTAACGCCATAGATGCAGCCAAAGCTTTTTTCGTTCTTTTCATGATTCTCCTCTCCTAAATCTTTTTATACTTCAATCACATCTTAACCCTCCCCTTAATAAAACGTCAATATATTTGTTGTTATTTTGCTTTATTTTAGTTATTTTTTTATAAATTAAATAACCTTTACACAAAAAAAAACGAATAAGGTTTATACTTCATTCGTTTTCACATTTTCTTATTTATTCTATTTCTTATTTCGAATATCAATGATAATCATCACAATAGACCGAAACACAGACAACAATACACAATGACTTCTTTGTTTCTGCAGCAGTTTATGTACTACATGGGTTTGAGAAATTTCTTTTTACAAATTTTTTTCTCCTTCTGTAGTTTATCTGAATCTGGTGACTCACCCCAATTGGTCAACCAATGTTTGCGCCATATTTGAAGTCGAGACTATTCTTGATGGTTTCGAAGCCAAGTAGTTATCAATACAGCTGTCCTTGTCTTTTTAAATCATACCTTATTTACGCCATTACTATCCTTAAGGTTTTCATACCTTGCTCCATGCATTTTTTGGTTTGATTGACAAAAGGTCCTCCGTCTGAATCGCTACATCATGATCACTAGACTGAAAACTTCTATCCGTTTACTACTGATTCTGTCATATTCAGTTTTCACCTTTTATTCAAAGCTGGAAATCAATTTAAAAGTAAAGGCATCTCCATCTTCAATCACCACTTCATCCATAGCCGGACACATACCTGCCTCTTTACAAACGGTATTGTTTTCGGATTCAAAAACAAGCCATGGGCCTTGATCCATATCTTGTTTCAAACCACAGATTTCATTCAATAAGGAACCATATTCACCTTGTTCGATATTCACATCCAGTTCTTCTGTTTCTTCTAAAAACTCTGTCAATGTTTTGGCATCTGTATAAAATGTTTTCTGTAAAACTTCTTTATCTTTTGTCGCATCAAAAACCTGAATTTCTATTTCTTTTTCACCTTCATGTGCCTTTGGGGCCAAGTATTGTGATCCAATCACCACACAAACAATCACAACAACAGCCGCCAGGGCCCATCCTAATTTTTTCTTCATTTTCAAAACTCCTCTTTTCTACTTAATTCTTTCCTGTTGTATTCTTTCCAGCACATGTATAACCGGCTCCCATAAAAAGAGTGTTACGATAAACGTTAGACATCCTTGAATGAGCGACGTTTTTAACCCCATCACCAGATAAAGCATCGTGATCGTCTTACTGAATAATAAAAAGGGAAGATCCACCAGCTGGCCTGTCAAGAAGGAAAAAAAGCCGGCCAATAGAGCATTGGCCCACAGACGTTTTTTCAGAAAATCTCTGCTTTTGGAAAAAATCCAGCCATATAGTGGAAAAATCAGTAAATATGCGACATTCCAAAGAGTCAATCCGTTTAATAAAATTTGAATACATGCAAATAAGATACAGGAAATGACCACTTCTTTTCTTGTGAAGGCATGCGCAAAACATAGAATCGTAAAAGTGATCATTTCCAAATATAAAATATTGGAAAAGGCTTGAAACACCGCATATAGTATGGCTCCCATCAATGCGATGTGTGCCATTTGTCTAACGTTCACGAACCCGTTTCCTTTGCTTGTGTGCATAGACTTCTTTTGGTCGCTTAGCAGGAATTAAACATTTCGGACCGGAACCGATCAAATCTTCTCGATGGGCCTTCTTTAAAGCACGATAGACAATATCATAATTCTTCGGATATCGATACTGCATCAAAGCTCTTTGTTCCAGCTTTTCTTCATATGTCTTCGCCACATAGACCGGTTTCATGGTTCTTGGATCTAAACCAGTATAATACATACAAGTGGCCAGTGTCCCCGGGGTCGGATAGAAATCTTGCACTTGTTTTGGCGTATGATGAATTTTCTTTAAATAACAAGCCAGTTCAATCGCATCATTGAGATCACAACCTGGATGCGAGCTCATTAAATAAGGCACAAGATATTGATTTTTGCCAAATTCTTTATTCTTTTCATAATACTTATCTACAAATTTCAGATACAACTCTTTTCTTGGTTTTCCCATTTTATCTAAAACTTTAGCACTGACATGTTCCGGTGCTACTTTTAACTGGCCGCTGATATGGTATTGCACTAAACGATCAAAAAAAGTCTCATCTTTATCGTACATCAAATAATCGTAGCGAATCCCCGATCGAATAAAGACTTTTTTAACCTTGGGCAACTGTCTTACCGCATCTAACATTTCGACATAATGAGAATGATCCACCTTTAAATTCGGACACGGTTTTGGCCATAAGCACTGTTTTGTCTTACAGGCTCCATATTCCTTTTGTTTATCACAAGCCGGGCGGGAGAAATTGGCACTGGGGCCACCGATATCATGAATATACCCTTTAAAATTAGGCATATCGATGATCTTTTTGGCTTCCTCTACCACACTTTCGGTACTTCTTGTGGAAATCACCCGTCCCTGATGCGAGGTAATGGCACAAAAAGCACAAGATCCAAAGCAGCCTCGGTTACTGGTGATGGAAAACTGCACCTCTTCAATAGCCGGAACATAGGTATATTTGGAATGGAAAGTTCTTTCATACGGCAAAGAATAAGTAAAATCCATCTGTTCCTGTGTCAAAGGAAGCGGTGGTTGATTACATACGACATACCAGCCATCATAAGGCTCAATCAACATTTTAGACTGAATCGCATCCTGGTTCTGATATTGAATCAAAAAGCTTTTCGCATAAGCCTTTTTATCGTTTTTAACCGTATTAAAATCCGGTAAAAGAATATAATCATCCACGATCGTATCAATGGATTTTGTCTTCCAGACCGTTCCACGTATATAACACAGATCCTGTACCTGTAATCCACTGTTTAAGGCGTCCGCTACTTCGATGATCGTATTTTCACCCATGCCAAACATTAAAAGATCAGCCTGTGAATCCATTAAGATCGAACGTCTGACTTTATCATCCCAATAATCATAATGGGCCAAACGGCGAAGACTGGCTTCAATCCCCCCAATCAAAACGGGAACATGAGGAAACAGTCGTTTTAAGATTTGCGTATAAACAATCGTAGCTCGATCCGGTCTTTTGCCCATGATACCCTGATCGGTATAAGAATCCTTATCTCTTCTTCTTTTATTGACTGAATAATGATTGACCATAGAATCAATATTTCCGGCAGAAACTAAAAATCCCAGCCGCGGTGTTCCAAATTGTAAGAATTCTTCATCGTTATGCCAATCCGGCTGAGCCAAGATGGCACAGCTGTACCCAAAGACCTGCAAAGTTCTTGTGATGATGGCACAGCCAAAAGAAGGATGATCGACATAGGCATCGCCGCAGACATAGACAAAATCCACCTGTTCAAATCCTTGTTCTAACATCTCCTGTCGTGTTGTTGGTAAAAAAGACATAACATCCTCCTACTGTTTGAGTATTTGCTCGGCATAACGAACCGTTGCCATCGCATCTTTGGCGTAATGATCGGCATGAATCTGATCGGCATATTCCTGATTTAAGACTGCACCCCCGACCACCACAAAGGTATCCGGTTTTTCTTTATGAAGCAGTTCAATGGTTTCCTCCATACTTTTGACGGTTGTGGTCATCAAGGCACTTAATCCAACCAGCTTTACTTCTTCTGAAATAGCCGTTTGAACAATCACTTCCGGGGCTACATCTTTGCCCAGATCCAATACCTCATACCCATAGTTTTCCAATAAAACCTTCACAATATTTTTCCCAATATCATGAATATCTCCCTGTACGGTGGCAAGGATAATTTTGCCTTTGGATAAAGACTGATTTTGTGCCATTTTTTCTTTTAAGACTTCGAAGCTGGCCTTGGCTGATTCTGCACTCATCAAAAGCTGCGGTAAAAATACCGTGCCTTGTTCAAAGCCTTTTCCCACAAGGTCCAAAGCCGGAATCAATTCTTCATCAATGATCTCTAAAGGCGCTTTTGTTTCTAAAAGCGAAGTCGTAATTTCCTTTACACGATCCTGCATACCTTTCTGGATCGCAAACGATAAAGAAACTTCCGGATTTTCACTTTTCTTTTCTTCCACCTGCTTACTGTAGTTGGAAATATAATGCATGCATTGTGCATCTTGATTCATCAAGGCCATTGATGCATCAAATGCTTTTTTCATCATTTCATTATTCGGGTTGATCATGGCACACGATAGTCCGCTTTGTAAGGCCATGCTTAAAAAATAAGAATTGATGATCTCTCGTTGCGGTAATCCAAACGAAATGTTGGAAACACCCAGTATCGTAGAAACATTCAGTTCTTCTTTAACCTTTTGTAGTGTATCCAGCGTAACCAAAGCACCATCCGGCTGCGAAGAAATTGTCATCGCAAGGCCATCGATCACGATATCCTTTTTTTGAATACCGTATTCCTGTGCCTTTTGCACGATCTTTTGGGCAATGGCCAGACGCTTTTTAGATGTAGAAGGAATGCCACTTTCATCTAAACATAGCCCAACGACCACCGCTCCATATTTTTGAATCAAAGGAAATACAGATTCCATAGAATCCAGTTTCCCATTCACCGAGTTAACCATCGGTTTTCCATTATAAAGACGTAAGGCGTTTTCTAAAGCTTCTAAATTTCCGGTATCAATCTGTAATGGCAGGGCACAGACATTTTGAAGGCGCACAACCGTTTCTTTCATCATCTCGGCTTCATCAACATCCGGTAATCCCACATTCACATCTAAGATCTGGGCACCGGCTTCTTCCTGCTCCAACGCCTGCGAAAGAATATAATCAAACTCTTTGTTTCGTAAAGCTTGTTGAAAGCGTTTCTTTCCCGTAGGATTGATTCTTTCCCCAATCACAACCGCTTTTTTTCCGATCTGCACCGCCGATGCATAAGAAGTTACCCACGTTTGTTCTTTCATCGTATTCGGTTGGCAGGGAATATCCTTTACAGCTTCTATCATTTTTTGTATGTATTCCGGAGTAGTTCCACAACAACCCCCTAATCCCTGTACACCGATCTGTGCAATCTTGACCATCGCCTGGGCAAAATCATCGGCTTTTAAATCATAGACAGTCTTTCCATTCAACTGGACAGGGAGTCCGGCATTGGGATTGACGATGATGGGCAGAGAAGAAACTTCCCGAATCCTTTTGACAACCGGAAGCATCTGTTCGGGACCTAAGCCACAGTTGATTCCCAAGGCATCAACACGTAATCCCTCCAACATTGCTACAGCGGATTCTACACTGCCACCGGTCAATAATCGCTGGTTTTCATCAAAGATCATCGTTACGATCACCGGAAGACTGCTGTTTTCTTTCGCGGCCAAAACCGCCGCTTTGGCCTCATACGTATCCGACATCGTTTCAATCAAGATAAGATCTGCGCCGGCCTTTACACCGGCTTTGACCATTTGGGAAAAATACGATACAGCCTTTTCAAAAGGAAGATCCCCCATAGGCTCCAATAACTTCCCGGTCGGGCCGATATCCAGAGCAACATAGGCATCCATGCACCCTGCTTGTTTTTTAGCTTCTTTTGCCAGTTGAATCCCGGCTGTAATGATTTCTTCCACATTATCAAACTTGAGACCATTGGCCCCAAACGTATTGGCGTTGATCACATGACAACCGGCTTCCAGGTAAGCCTTGTGTATCGCAATCAATTCTTCGGGATGGGTAAGATTCCAGGTTTCGGGATATTCGCCGCCCGGTAATCCTCTTTCCTGCAACATGGTTCCTAAACCACCATCAAAATAGATCCACTCTTTTCCTAAACGATCTGTGATCATACCTTCACCCCTTTCGATACATACAATCTGTCTTTTCACATTGTTGACAAGAACCAGCCAAATCTTGATTAGCTTCTCTGGTCAGTCCGATCATGGCCGTAACGGATTTATACGGCACCATCAAATCACCCTGCGTCAAGGTCACACCGATCGTCTTTGGCATATCCAAGATTCGAATAAAATCTCTTTGGTGTGCCAAGGCACAATCCCCATAGCCACATGAATACCGGGGACGGCAGCAATAGCCTCTTTGTCGGGCATCTATTTTGATCTGCTCATTGATTTGATCCGTATAAGCTTCAATCATGGCACAGCCTAAAGCCTGTAAGATCACACTTTGCGCTTTATTTTGTATATTCGCTCTGGCGATCAATCGATCCGGCACAATACCTAATGTCGTTGCCAGACATACGATTTTTTCACAACCTTTTAAATTTTTGGATAAATCCTTTGAATGAATATGGACCGATGAAAAATAAAGATCTTCACCGCATTGTTTCAAATCAAATTCTTTCATCACAAATTTAGGTGTACACTGCTGCATCTGTTCCATACAGCTTTGAATCTGTTCTAATATCGATGCATCCGGAGTCTGGTTGCGATAGCCCAAATAGCGGTACACTTCTTTTTCGTTGACCTGTATCATTTGATCATTTCCGACAGATTAGCCTGAATGCGTGCTGCCACATCCGGCTTATTCATCGAGTACACATGGATATGTCGAATTCCATTGGCAATCAGATCAATGATCTGTTCACTGGCATAAACGATACCCGCCTGTTCCATGGCTTTAGGATCATCTCCAAAATGATCGACAATTGCCTTAAAGCGCTCCGGCACCTGTGTACCCGACATCTGCACACTTCGAGCCAACTGCTTTTTATTTGTAATCGGCATAATTCCCGCTAATACCGGTACTTGAATACCGGCTTCACGAATCCGATAAAGAAAATTATAGAAGATATTATTGTCAAAAAACATCTGCGTGGTCAAAAAATCACAACCGGCATCAACCTTTTCCTTTAAATGAAGAATATCTTCTTTTTTATGCTCACATTCAATATGGCCTTCCGGATAACAGGCTCCGCCAATACAAAAATCACCCTGTGCTTTGATGTCTTGAATCAACTGACTGGCATATTGATAATCGTGTGCGATCAAACCATCTTTAGGAATGTCCCCACGTAAAGCCATGATGTTTTCTATACCGGCATCCTTGCACTTTTGAATCATATCCAACACATGTTCTCTGGTACTGGAGACACAAGTTAAATGTGCAATGACCTGCGTTCCATATTTCTGATATAAATCTCTTGCGAGATCAACCGTATATTGACTGGTACCTCCACCGGCTCCATAGGTGATCGACATAAAATCCGGATGTAAAGACGCAATCTTTTTTGCGGCCGCTTCTACCTTGGAATAATCATCGATCTTTTTTGGCGGAAACACCTCAAAGGATAATGTCACTTTATCTTGTTTTAATATTTCCGAAATTTTCATCGAATACCACCCCTTTTTTAAATATGTGATATTAAGATTATACTAAAAATCACTTCGTTTTAACATATGAAAAAGAAGTCCCGCAGGACTTCCGATATCATACGCCATGAAAGGCATTTTCTAAATCAAATAAGATATCTTCAATATTTTCAATTCCGATCGATAAACGAATCGTATTATCATAGATTTCTCTTTCCTCTAATTCTTCTTTTGTACATTGTGAATGCGTTGTAGTAGCCGGATGAATCACCAGACTTTTGACATCGGCTACATTGGCCAATAAAGAGAATAACTGTAAATGGTCAATAAACGCAAACGCCTCTTTTTGTCCTCCTTTGATATTAAAAGTAAAGATGCTGCCGCCACCTCGCTTAAAGTAGCGAACATAGGCCTCATGATCCGGATGCTCTTTTAATAAAGGATGATTGACACGTTCTACCTTTGGATGTTTTTGTAAGTATTCTACAACCTTTTTTGTGTTCTCAAAATGACGTTCCAATCGCAATGATAGTGTTTCCGTTCCCTGTAATAGTAAGAAGGCATTAAACGGAGAAATGGCAGCACCGGTATCACGAAGCAAGATGGCACGTATATAGGTTACAAATGCAGCCGGTCCGGCCGCCTCAGTAAAACGGACACCATGATAGCTTGGATTGGGTTGGGATATGTTCGGGAATTTCTGACTTTTTGCCCAGTCAAAACTTCCTCCATCAACGATCACGCCACCCAGGCTCGTTCCATGACCTCCAATAAATTTAGTGGCCGAATGCACAACAATATCTGCTCCATGCTCTAATGGTCGAAACCAGAAAGCCGCTCCAAAGGTATTATCCACAACGACCGGAATGTTTCGTTCATGCGCCAATTTGGCAATGGCTTCAAAATCCGGAATATCACTGTGCGGATTGCCGAAAGTTTCCAGATAGATGGCTTTCGTGTTTTCCTGAATTGCTTCTTTGACTTCCTGTAAATCATGAATGTTGACCAATGTCGCATCGATACCAAAACGCTTATACGTATGCTCTAATAAGTTGGAAGTACCGCCATAAATCGTTTTCTGCGCCACAATATGTTCTCCCTGTGCCGCCAATGCCTGAATCACATACGATACAGCCGCCGCCCCAGAAGCAACAGCCAGTCCGGCAACACCACCTTCTAAAGCCGCAATACGCTCTTCAAATACACCTTGTGTCGAATTGGTCAATCGACCATAGATATTCCCCGCATCGCGTAACCCAAAACGATCAGCTGCATGTTGTGAGTTGTCAAACACATACGAAGTTGTCTGATAGATCGGTACGGCTCTGGATCCTGTAGCTGGATCTGGTTGTTCCTGCCCTACGTGCAGCTGCAATGTTTCAAACTGTAATTTTCTTTCTGTACTCATGTCTATTTACCTTCTCTTTCTTTTTGGATGGTTTTTGTGAGTGTATAAAAAAAGACCCATCCCTTAGGACGAGTCTATTGATTCGTGTTACCACCTAATTTTATCATCACCTTACGATAATGACCTCACCAAGCACCATCATGCTCTGTTGCGATAACGGGCAATCCCGTGATGACCTCATCGATCATCCGACTCCAAGACCATGTTCATCCTGCCTTCTGCACTTCTTTTCACCAACCAGAAGCTCTCTACGCCATCCAACAAAACTACTCTTCTCTTCTTTGTCTTTTCTTATGGATGAATACATATTATATAACTAGGCATTAAATGTCAAGCGTTATTTTCATTTTCTTTCATGTTTTTTGAAAATTATTATCAAATTCTTTTTTAATACCACCTATTCTTAAATTCCTACCATCTATCTTTGTTTTATTGTATCTATGGACTTGCCTTATTATAATGACTTCAGAAAGGAAAAGTTCATGAAAGTACAAATTCAAATTGAAAAAGACTGTACGGAAACACAAGTGATCATCATCACAAAAGCTTTGAGTGCATCCATTCAAGAACTGGCATCTCGTATAGAAAAAGAGCCATTATCCGTATTAACAGGTATGCAGGATGAAAAACATGTTCTCATCAAGCCGGAAGAAATCTTTCGTATTTATGCCGACCATGGAAAAGTTTGAATTCAAACCAAAAAAGGTCTTTTTCAGATACGAAAAACGCTTTACCAGATAGAAGCGTTGTTAGATGAAAAACAATTTGTTCGTATTTCGCATTCAGAAATCATTTCTTTATCAAAAATTATGAATTTTGATCTAAGCTTCAACGGTACTATCTGCGTAAACTGTATCGATGGTTCAAAAAGCTATGTATCTCGTCGATATGTATCAAAAATCAAAAAAAATATTAGGAGTGTGAAGATCGTATGAAAAAAGAAATAGTAAAACGTAGTTTGTTGGGAATACCTTTAGGAATCACAATATCCTATTTGTTGTCGATCATAATCTCTTATTTAGCAAAAAGTGAAGATTATATCCCCTGTGCTCCGGCTTTTCTGGCATTATTTGAATCTTCACTGCAAGCGGTTTGTGTACAAACTCTATTTTCGGCATTGATTGGTGCTATTTTCAGTGCAGCCAGCCTAATATGGGAAATCGAATCTTGGAGCCTTTTGAAACAAAGCTTTATACACTTTTTATGTGTGAGTATCACTATGTTTCCCATCGCATGGTTCATGCACTGGATGTCTCATACCGTGTTCGGTGTTTTAACATATAGTGTTTTATTCTTTATCCTTTATCTTTGTATATGGCTTATTTTATATCAAATCCAAAAAAAAGAAATTCAGCGTATGAACCAACATCTTAAAAAAAGGAATGAAAAAAGGGCTGAGCAAACTTCTAATCTTTGATCAGAGTTTGTAACAGTCCCTTTTATCTTATCGCATGACAACATCAACCAGTTGTTTAACCAAAGTGGCATCCACTTGATCATAATCCGATTCATGAGGTGCATCCATATAGGCATAAGTCACATATTGTGATACTGTTGTTGGATCTTGTGCATAAATTTTACAGGAAGAATGAATCTGGTGCACTTGTGCCTTTTCTAACATTTCTTTCGCATTTTGTGCATTCATTCCGCTACCTGGTAAAATTTGAATCTTGTCTCCATATGTTTTTTGGATATGCGCAATACATTCGATACCTTCCATCGCTTTTGCCCTTTGTCCGCTGGTCAAAATACGATCCACACCACAGCGAATCAAGCATTGCATCGCTTCATCAATATCAATCGTTACATCAATAGCACGATGAAAAACCGCTTCTTTTTGATACGACTTGATCAGCTTGACCATATCTTGTGTCTTTTCTTCATCGATCGTTTTATCTTCTTTTAAGAAACCAAATACGATTCCATCAGCACCTTGCTCCAATAACATTTTGGCTTCTTCCATCATGATGGCTGTATCCGTTTTGTCATAACAGAAACCACCGGCACGAGGACGTACCATACACATGATTTTTAGATCCGTCTCTTTTTTCAAGCGTTTTAGTGCAACTACACTCGGTGTTAATCCACCTACACTTAAAGCGCTGTTAAGTTCGATGCGTTTGGCTCCGCCTTTATAGGCGGCAATTCCATCTTGATAACTTCCACAACAAATTTCTACCTGATTCATCTTATTCACCATCGGCTACCCGTAAAATACTTAAGGCATAGATTTTTGCGTTTTTGATCAAATCACTTCGATCCATCCATTCATTCGGGTTATGACCGATTCCTTTCTGTCCGGGAAAGCTAGGTCCAAAAGGTACGATATTAAGCATGATCTTGGCATACGTACCTCCGGTTGTCGTTACCGGTGTTCCGTCCATCCCGGTTACTTTTTCATACGTTTCTTTCAAAGTTTGGCATAAAAAACAGTCTTTTTCAAAGCGTACCGGATCATAATTGCTGGTACAAATCAACTCCAGATGATCCGATAACTTTGACTGAATTTGTTTTAAAATTTCTTCATTAGTGATTACAGCCGGATAGCTTAAGGAAAATTCAAACACCAGTTTTCCTTCTTCATCGACCAGTTTCTTGTTTCTTAACTGCATGATACCAAACTCTTCATCTTGAATCGCAAGCCCCAGCTTATTGGCATGATCATCACTGGATAACAGGTATTCATTGACAAAGGCATTGAATTCCTTTTGATGATTCATATCGGCTTTGATCTGATAGACACCTCGTCCACGCTCGGCATAGACAACCGGATACTTACAGTCAGGTGTCCACCCCATGATCGGCGGCTTTTTTACTTTTAAATAGTGTTCTAAATCATGAAATCCAGTTTCTTCATTGGTTCCAAATAAGACCCATACTGGATGTTTTAGCTGAATCTGCAATTCCTTAATGGCATATAACGCATAGAGATTGGCTAAGATCGGCCCTTTATTATCCAAAATACCACGAGAATAGATTCTTCCGTTTTCATCTTCATAGGCTGAGAATGGTGGCTTCTTCCATCCATCGCCCACCGGTACAACATCTAAATGCCCCATGATACCAATGTAATCATCACCGGATCCATATTTGGCAATACCGACCATATGATCGACATTTTCTGTTTCAAAACCTAATTCATGAGCCAGCTTTAAGGTTTCCTCCAAGGCATCATTGACACCTTTTCCAAAAGGCATATCTTCGCATGGTGTGCCTTCCACACTATCGATACGAACGATTCGTTTGATACCTTCGATCATCTGATCACTGATTTCATCAATTTTTTCTAATAGTTTTTCTTCCATGATAAGCCTACTTACGAACTAAGGGAGCGATTCGTGTCTTCATATAATTATCCATCCATTCCTGGCTGGCTTCTTCAAAATATTGTTTTCCGTTTTCATCAAACTTTACTAAGTAAACAGTTGGTTTTAAATCTCTTGTGGCCACAGCAAAAGAGAACCCTTCAATATTGGTAGCACAGCCCCATTCCCCTTTATTATTCATGGCGATCAAAGACATATCTCCGGCTTTTCCTCGTCTTTCTTTCAACTCTTGATCAAAAGACTGTACCGCAATCTCACATGCTTCCTGCGGTGTCTTTCCTTCCTTCATCAACCGCACGATTTCATACGATACACAGCCTTTCATCACATCTTCGCCTAAACCGGTCGCACTGGCTCCACCGACCTTGGAATCGACATAGAAACCGGAACCGGATACCGGGGAGTCCCCTACACGTCCGGCATGCTTCATAAATAAACCGCTGGTGCTGGTTGCACTGGTCATATGCGCATCGGCATCCACACAAACCATACCTACCGTATCGTGTCCGGAATAAGGTTTCAATTCACTGTCGGCACTTGTTTCTTTAACGCGGTTATGATAATGAATCTTGGCTCTTTCCGTTAACATATTTTTGCGCTCAAACCCATGACGATGGGCATATTTTTCCGCACCGGCTCCGACCAGAAAGTTATTGACCGGCTCTTTGGATAGAGCTCTTGCGATACTGACCGGATTGGCAAAATCCTTGATAGCACCCACACATCCAACATCTAATGTATCGCCATCCATAAAGGCTGCATCCAGTTCAACTTCCATCTCTTCATTAGGAAGCCCACCATAGCCTACACTTTTATAGAATTCAAAATCTTCCACATCTCGAATAGCAGTTTCAATAGCATCCTTGGCATTGCTTCCTTCTTTTAACATCGCATCAGCTTTTGTGATCCCTTCCAAAGCCATGCGCCATGTTGCGATAATTCCGTACATATGTGTTCCTCCTTTTAACGATTGACTGAACGGGCCATTCTTAAATATGTATGTCGCTTTCCACGAATGACCTTACTATAGGCCATAATGCTTTCAGGGACCATGCCCCCAAGCCCGGCATCTCCAATATGATGAATATCCGTTCCCGTCATTTTACACATCAATGCAATTTGTTCAATAGTTCTTTCTTCTGCACTTTCCTGAGAAGTTCCGATAGCGGTCATTGTCATTTTACCGTGTTCATGGACAAAGGTAACCATACCATGCACATATTCCTGTGTAATACCCGGTACAGTACCCGGAGCCGGAATTAAAATGATATCGGCACCGGCCTGGATAAAACGTTCTACCCATTCTTTTGTCAAGATGTTTTCCCCGGCTTCTGTCTTAGATCCGGCAGCATGCATTTTACCGGCTACGATGATCATATCTTCCATATCCTGATGGATCTCCCGAATCGATCTCTCGATCGCATCATTATCTACACCAGACCCCGGATTCCCTGTTAATACGATATAATCGATCCCCAGATCTTTAGCTTTTCTGGCATTATCCAACGTGGCAATACGCCCTTGGGACAAAGGGATAAAGTCTGAAATCATCTGTGAGTTTCCTAATGGCTCCAAATTGATTCCCACAAGTCGTCCAATATATTTTTTTAATACATGCACTACCTCTTGTGTGGGTGCATCAATACCGGTAATCACCGTTTTTTCACAATCAAAGGCATTCAGCAAGATCAAATCAGCGCCAAAAGCGCAGGCCACTTCGGCATCACTGATCGGCTCCAACAACTGTCGATCCGTATGAAAAAAGATATTTCCTGTACGATCACTCGTCCTTCACTGGCTTGTAAGGTCTGCAGGATCTGTTCTTTATTCATTTGTCTAAGATCGGACGTATCACAATCCAATAATCGTTTCATGACTCCTCCTAAAAAAGAATGAAAGGGTTTCCCCTTTCATTCTTCAATCAAATTCAATTTTCGTAACGCCCAGCTGATTCCTTCTTCTTTGGCAGACGGAGCTTTTAGATCGGCTAACTCTTGTAAATGCGGGGCATGCTTTCCAATTAAAACACTGCAGTTTGCTTCCTTTAACATCTCCATGTCATTATCACTATCACCAAAGGCAATGCTTGTAGAACATGGAAGTGATAATTCTTTCAATAACATGCGCATACCACTGGCTTTCGAGTGCCCTTTTAAAACAGCCTCCGCTTTAAGATTTGGGAAGTTGATGAAGTCAAAATCTTCCTTTAATAGATTTTCAAATTCATCTTTTTGTTTTTGATCTGTATAATAGAGACTCATCTTAGAAAACGCAAAAGAAGGATCCTCTGTAGACAACATATTTACATTCATTCGTTTAAAAAAGGAAATCACCTGGTTCAGCTGATCTGAATACGTCTGATCGACAAACAGGCCACCATGACCTTCTAAAAACGCATCGAGCCGACATGTGCGTAAAGCCTTGAGCACACGCTCTTTTTGAATCGATGTAGCTTGTACTTCATATAATATCTGTCCTCGATATCGAATATAAGTACCACATCCACAAATAACACCATCTAGCGGTAAATCTTTGGCCTGTCCTTCTAAAGAAGAAAAACAACGTCCAGTATTAATAAAGATCAAATTCCCTTCTTTTCGCAAAGTTCTTAAATTCTGTATTGTTTCTTTTGAAACTTCATTGGTTTCTGGTACACGTAAAGTACCATCAAAATCAAAAAATAATGTATGCATAAAGATTCCTTTCCAGACAACTTATATATTATAGGCTATTTTTCTAAAATCAAAAAATAAGATTTTTCCTAACCATAGGAAATATGCACGGATTCGACCCAGGTTAAAATTTAGGTGTATAATATTGAAAACGAAAGGATTCCATATGTCATCTTTAAAAGTATTATTTGCCTATACAAAAGGTATTCGACGATATTTTGTTTTTTCTATTTTATGTGTTGCGATTGAAACTTCATTTGAAGTTTTTATCCCACTGTTGATGTCAGAGATCATCGATGTGGGGATTGCACAAAAAGACCCTTCTGTTTTTATGGAACAGGGGCTTGAAATGATTGGCTGTGCCATCTTATCTTTAATTTTTGGTTTACTGTATGCTCGGTATGCCGCTAAGGCCATTACCTTATTTGGTCAAAGGCTTCGATCTGTACAATATCAGAAAATTCAAAGTTATTCTTTTGCCAATTTAGATCACTTTGAAACCAGTTCTTTGATCACACGTTTGACAAGCGACGTGACAGTGATTCAGAATTCACTGGTCAATGGGATTCGTCCTTTTGCCCGTGGCCCGATTATATTAATTTTAGGTCTTGTGATGTCTTTTCTGATCAATAAAGAACTTTCTGTGATTTTCTTGTTTACCACCCCGATCCTGGCTGTCATTCTCTTTTTTGTGGTCAGAAAGGTAGCCCCAATGTATTCTGTACTACAAAAAGTCATTGATTCCGTCAATCGTTTGATTCAGGAAAATCTAACGGCGATTCGAGCTATTAAAGCCTTTGTGCGCGACGAATATGAAGAAGAACAATTTGAGAAAGTGAACCAGGACCTTGCCAAAATTTCTCAAGATACTTTCCATATTGCCTCTTTAAATACCCCGGCTTTTCAAATGACCATGTACATGGCCATCGTTGGTTTAATGACCTTAGGTATTCATTTAATTGTACAAAATCAAATGCAGGTGGGAGAATTAACCGGTGTTTTAAGCTACGTGCTTCAGATCATGAATTCTTTGATGATGATCTCCAATGTCTTTTTATTGATTACTCGTTCTTTGGCTTCCTGTAACCGTATTGCTCAAGTTGTGGAAGAAAAAGTCACTTTGATCTCCGGTGCCCTTCCATTGACGCCAAAGGACAGTTCCATCGATTTTCATCACGTGTATTTTAAATATGCACAAAACGCCAAAGAATACGTGCTTAATGATATTGATTGGCATATTCCGGCTGGTTCCACAGTAGGGATCATGGGAGCAACCGGCAGTGCCAAATCCAGTTTGGTACAATTGATTGCCCGGTTATACGATGTCAGTGAAGGCTCCATCAAAATTGGTCAGGTCGATGTTCGCGATATGAATTTGGAAGATCTTAGAAACAGAGTGGGAATGGTCTTACAAAAGAATACCTTATTCTCAGGTACGATTAAAGAAAATATGCGTTGGGGCGATTCAAACGCAAGCGATGAAGAAATTCAAGAGGCTTGTAAAATCGCATGTGCTGATGAATTCATTCAAAAGATGCCGGATCAATACGATACATACATCGAACAAGGTGGAAATAACGTATCCGGTGGTCAGAAACAACGTTTATGTATTGCCAGAGCATTATTGAAGAAACCAAAGATCTTAATTTTAGATGATTCAACGAGTGCGGTTGATACTAATACCGATCACGCAATTCGAAATTCACTTTCAAAAATTCATGGATTGACACAGATCATCATTGCCCAGCGTGTCAGCTCTGTCAGTCATTGTGATCAAATTTTGATCTTGGAAGACGGAAAGATTGCTGCGAAAGGATCTCATGAAGAACTCCTGCAAACAAGTGATTTCTACCGCGGTTTATATGAATCACAACAGAAAGGAGCCAGTCTATGAAACCACAAAACATCACCCAAACCATTCGTAAACTGATGCATTATATGGGAAATCATGCGCTTTTATTTGTGTTAGTCGGCATTCTGGTTGCCCTTTCCGCATTAGGAAATCTTCTAGGTACATATATGATTCGTCCTGTGGTCAACGAAGTACTGAACACCGGGTTAGATAAAGCTTTCCTTCAAATCCTGCTCATGGCATTTATCTTTTTGATTGGTGTTTTATCCGCTTTAGGCTATACACAGATCATGGCAGTCGCCGCCCAAAAAGTGGTCAAAGATATTCGACAAGATTTATTTCATGTACTGCAAAAACTGCCATTGTCCTTCTTTGACACTCACTCACACGGTGAACTAATGTCACGCTTTACCAACGATGTAGATACGGTATCGGATGCGTTAAACAACTCTTTTGCGATGATGATTCAAAGCTTTATCCAGGTAGTTGGTACTTTGATTCTGCTCTTTGTATTAAGCTGGCGATTGTCTTTAATCGTCGTACTTTTTTACATCATCATGTTTATCTATATTCAATTTTCCAGTAAAAAAAGCAAATCTTATTTCTCTTTACAACAAAAAAACATCGGAGATATCAATGGTTTTACTGAAGAGATGATTTCCGGCCAAAAAGTCGTCAAAGTTTTTAATCATGAAAAAGCAAACCAAAAAGTTTTTGAAAAGTTAAATAAAAATCTGCAGCGCAGCAGTGCCAAAGCACAAGGCTATGCCCAAACAATCGTTCCGATGGTCGTATCCTTGTCCTATGTCAATTATGCGATTGTATCCGTACTAGGTGGGTACATGGTTTTAAAAGGACAAATGGATGTCGGTTCTTTGGCCAGCTATTTAATTTTCGTGCGGCAGGCGGCTATGCCAATCAACCAGTTTACGATGCAGATGAACTTATTGTTGACATCGCTTTCCGGTGCCGAACGCATCTTTGAATTGATGGATATGGATCCGGAAGTTGACCAGGGAAAAGTAACCCTTGTCAGCATTCGTAAAGAAAACGACCAAATCATCGAAACCAAGGAAAATACCGGACAATGGGCATGGCGACACCCCAGAGAACAAGGAATTGAATACGTTTTACTGCAGGGAGATGTTCGTTTTCACGATGTCAGCTTTGGTTACACGACAAAGAAAACGATTCTGCATGATATTTCCCTATATGCCAAACCTGGACAAAAAGTTGCGTTTGTCGGTGCAACCGGTGCAGGTAAAACAACCATCACCAATTTGATCAACCGCTTCTATGACATTCAAAATGGTTCGATTACTTATGATGGCATCGATATCAAGCTCATCAAGAAAGCCGATCTAAGACGCTCTTTAGGTATCGTACTGCAGGATACGCATTTGTTCACCGGTACAATCTTAGATAATATTCGTTTTGGGAATCTGGAAGCCACAGACGATGAATGCGTTCGCGCAGCCAAATTAGCCAATGCGGATTCCTTTATTCGCCGATTACCGCAAGGCTATCAAACTATGATTCATAACGATGGCAGCAATCTTTCCACCGGACAAAGACAGTTATTAGCCATTGCCCGTGCTGCCGTGGCCGATCCTCCGGTATTGATTTTAGATGAAGCTACTTCTTCCATCGATACACGAACAGAACAGTTGATTGAAAAAGGAATGGATCAACTAATGGAAGGACGAACTGTTTTTGTGATTGCCCATCGTTTATCCACAGTCCGTAATGCGGATGTCATTATTGTATTAGATCATGGTCAAATCATTGAACGAGGAAATCACGAACAGCTGATTGAGCAGCACGGTATGTATTATCAGCTTTATACCGGTATGTTTGAATTGTCGTAAGTAAATTATTGCCATTTATTTTATAATCTTATAGAAAAAGATTATATGTTTGATTATAATAATATACATGATAGATTATATATTAGGTGATATTTATGAATTTAGAAAGTAACAAACCATTATACTTACAAGTAGAAGCTGATATTCGTAATTCGATTCTTCAAAAGAAATTTCGTTCCGGTCAAAAGCTACCTACTGAAAATGAACTTAGCCAACAATACAATGTCAGTAAAATAACAATTCGCAAAGCTATGTCCAATCTGGCAAAAGAGGGAATGATTCAAAAAGTACAGGGTAAAGGAACTTTTATCAGTTATAAAAAGGACAAATTATTATTGAATAAAGCCAGAGGTTTCCAAGATTCTCTAAGCAATTTTGGACATTCTTCCAAACATAAAATACTAAATGTATCGATTATAAAGGCGGATTCTGATATTTCACAAAAATTAAATATAGCTCCAGATACTACCATATTTTTTCTTGAACGACTCATTTGGGAAGATGCGGCACCTATCGCTATAGACAGAATTTATCTTCCTGAAGAAAACTTCCCAAATTTTATGAAAAATATAGCTGAAGATAAATCTTTCTATCAGATTCTACAAGATAACTATGGTATAGTTTTAAATAAATCTATTCTGGAAATCAATGGTGTAATTGCGACAAAAGAATATGCCGAGCTTCTTCAGTGTAATATTGGTGATCCTTTATTCCACATTGAAAAAATCGGTTATGAAAAAAATGATTGTCCCATCCATTATTCTATCTCCATCGTTCGCTGTGATAGAGTCAGCTATGTTGTTTCAACGGATAATTCGACCGTCATGGATGAAAAGATCATAAGATAAAAACAAGGCCCCGCTTTTGCGAGGCCTGTTTACTTGGGGGCTATTTAAAGGATACCAATAGCACTAAATACTAGTCCAAATACAATAATTCCCAACAAGAGAACATTTGTATTTACTTTCTTTTGAATCAACCAATATATACCTAATGTAAATACTAGAGGTAATAATTTAGGGAAAATCTGATCGATCATATCTTGAAGGACAAGTTCTGTTCCACCGGTATTAAATTGCAAAGGTGTTGTAATCGCAACCATGCTGGCGACCATTCCACCAATGACTGCTAGACCGACAACGGAAGCAAAATGCATGACACGATCCATCAAGCCTTCCTGATATAGTTTTGCGAGATATTTATTCCCTGAACGATACCCTAAGAAAGTTCCATGATATGCTGCAAGTAAAGAAGGAATTGCGAATAAAACAACGGCGAGAATTGGCCCTAAAATACTTCCTTGTTGTGCAAAAGACAAACCAATACCGAAAGTAATGATACGCAGAGTTCCCTGGAAGAAACTGTCTCCAATACCTGCAAATGGTCCCATCAAACTGGTCTTGATCATGGAAATTGATTCAGGTTGGAATTCTCCTTCCTTGGATTTTGCGTTTTGTTCTTCCATAGAAGCTGCAAGTCCCATGATAAAAGAGGTCATTTGTGGTGTACAGTTAAAGAACTCCATATGTCGCTGATACGCTTCTTTTTTTCTTTTTTCATCATTTTTATATAATTTATCAATAATAGGAGCCATCCCAAACATGAATCCCATATGCATCTGTCGCTCATAGTTCCAAGAACACATAATCGTCAAAGAATTCAGAAACACACGGCGTAAATCTCGTTTTGTGATCACACTATTTTGTTTTTCTTCCATCAGACTAAGCCTCCTTCTTAGCATACAATACTCTATCAAGCACAAATGCCAAAATACCTGCATACATTGTTAATCCAATTAAATCCAGTCCGGAATATGCTACTGTTAAAAAACCAAGTAAGAAATATGGAAACATCTTTTTAGACAGCATTGTACTCAACAACATGGCAAATCCCAGTGCAGATAATAAGTTTCCGGCTACTGTTAAACCATTAGTAATCACATCCGGAATAGCCTGCACAAGTTCAGCAACCAAATCAGCACCATAATAAATGGTTAAAAAGATTGGTATGAAATATACAAAGGCATTAAATATAAATGACCACCATAAATGAATATGAATTGCTTTTTTATATTTACCATTCTCAATAGCACGATCTGCCACATGAGAAAATTGTGCAATAACCATTCGCATAATGATACTTAAGAATTCACCTGCAACCGCAACTGGAATCGCAATGGTCAATGCTTCTTCGGTCGAAGCTCCAGAAAGAATCGCAAATGCAGTTGCGATAATACTACCAAACTGCATATTTGGCGGACCAGCTGCACCAATCGAAACAAATCCCATAGATATCAATTCTAAAGATGCACCTAGGGTGATACCTTGTGTTATATCACCTAATACAAAGCCGGCCAACGTACTTAAAATCAAAGGTCTTCCGATATTTTGGCGTCCTATTAATCGAGAGTCAATAACACCAACGACACCGACCAGACCTAGAAGTATGGCCTTCATTAACATAATACCCCTCCCTTTCTACTTTCCTGAGATATTTTATTTACTGAAATCTGCACTTTCTACTTGAGAAGTTGGCACCATTTGGATATAAACCTTTTTACCTAAAGCAATCAAATCCTGGGTAGCCTTTAATTCCTGAGAATTCAGGAAGACAGCTTTTCCGTATTGTTTGGAATCTGACTTTTTGGCAACTCCTCCAAAGTTGATCTCAGTTACTTCTGGTAATTGTTCTACCAGTTTTAAGGCTTCTTCAGGGCCTTTTACAAGAATCATGATATTTTTGTTTTTCTTTTCTTCTACTAAGCTTTTTAATTGTGAAAATGGAATAATGCTTAATTCACAATCCGTAGGTTTAGCTATACTTAAAGCCATTACACTGATAGGGTCATTAGGAACTTTATCATCTACTATGATGATATAATTAACAGACATTTGTTTCGTCCAAGAAAAAATAACCTGACCATGTAATAAACGATGATCTACTCGTACTAGTTTAATCATTTTTTATCCTCCGTTTTTAACAATTTATTATAGAATATTATACTTGTTCTCGCGTTCTCAATTATAGTCTCTAAATCAAGTTCTTCCCAAGAAACTCCATTCTTTTTGGCAATCATCAATTCCAAAACTAACGGAAGATTGATACCGGCTATCAACTTTCTGGAATCCGATAAAAATGGGAGTGCCATATTCGCCGGTGTTCCTCCTGGTAAATCCAATAAGATGACCATATTTTTATCTTTATATTTATTTTCTACAACATCTGAGATTTTATTCGAAAAAGTATCCAATGCTTCTCCAGTCTCAAAAGACAACACATCCATATCATTTTGATCAATATCTAATATGAGCTGCAAAGCACTAAAATATCCTTTTGACAATGCAGCATGTGTCACCACCAACACTTCAAAAGCATCACCCATAATCGTCACCCTTTTCTATGCTTCAATCATCTTTTCCAGTACATGTATTGCTTGTTTTAAGTTTGGCAATATCTGTTGTGTCATTTCCACTTGATCAGGTTCAGGAACTTCCAAATCTGGAACCATAATGCAAGGAATATGCGCACGATACGCAGCAGTAACCCCTACTTTTGAATCTTCAAATACCAGAGCATCATGACTATTTACATCCATCTTTCTTAAAACTTTCAAATATATGTCGGGAGAAGGTTTCTTATTCGAAACTTCATCTCCACAACATATGTAATCGAATTTGTGGTACAAATTGACTCTTTTTAATCTTTCTTCCGTCAAACAGCGGGAAGTAGAGGTTGCAACTGCCATAGGAATCTTCTTTTTTGTTAAATACGATATGACTTCATAAACACCCGGTTGCACCCTCAGTTGCGTTTTTAATCGCTTTAATCCCTCTGCTCGAGCTGTTTCTAAAAATTCATCCGGTGTACAATGTCCCTGTAAATCTCGTTCAAGAATTTCTTTCACAGTATCTCCACTATGTCCAACAACCTTCATGAATAAAGAATTTCCTATGTCATCTAGTGAATATGCCTTGGCAACATCACTCCAAACTTCCTGCCAAACTCTCTCTGTATCCAATATAAGGCCATCTACATCGAAAATAACTAATTCCAGTGGCATGTACAAGTCTCCGTTTTAGTATTCCATCTGCCACATATAGCGACGAACATCCAAAGAATGTCCACGTTCAAACGCAATTGCTTCGATAAACAAACGAATCACTACTCCCGAAAGAATGGCGGCAATATATTGTTTAGCTTCTGGAGCTACTGTATCCAAATGCAAATCTTTCTGATCTAAAACTAACAGCTTATCTGTGAACTTTGTTGCGAAATCTTCGACACGCTGATCCAAATGACGCGTATTTCCAATACTCTTTACCAACATGAATGGTACATCATAATCGGTAATTTCGAATGGTCCGTGGAAATACTCTCCAGAATGAATGCATCCAGAATTGATCCATTGCATTTCCATAAACCAGCACATAGCTGTAGAATAAGCTTCACCGTAGTTGATACCACTTCCGATTGTATAAATAATTGGATCACGTTTCTGTGCCTTTGCCCAATCTTTAGCCTGTTCGGCATACTGTGCTTTGGCTTCTTCACTCAATTCTGTTAATTTTTCCAATTCTTGTAAACATACATCCCATTTCTCATTTGGTGCTAATACTTTTAACAAATTGAAAATCAAACCATAAAGAATACCTTTGTTCTTATCGGAATCACTCACATCTTTTCCCCAATCATAATGAACAGGATATTCAGCAGCTTCCCAAAGCTCCGATCCAACTAAATTGGAAAGGGCAACTGTCATAGCCCCTTTTTCTCTTGCCAATTTAGTCGCGGCAATAGTTTCCGGAGTATTTCCAGAATGTGAACAGGAAATCACCAGTGAATCTGCACAAAGATTTTTCGGTGTGTCATATACAAATTCATTTGCCGTATATACATGACTAGGTACATTAGATTCGCGGTCAAATATGTATTGACCTGCCATTAAAACTGCTTGAGAACCACCACAAGCTACAAAGTAAACTTCATTCACTTCTCCTTTGGCTTTCAAAGCCTGCATTACATTTTTAATTTGTTCTGCATGTTCTTGTCTCATAATTTTCTCCCTTTCTTAATGATTATATATCATTATATATCTTTACATAACCTATTATACATATAACAGATAAATATGCAATCGTTTTCATTCTTTTTTTTACCAGTTTCCCCGCTCAACAAAAAAAAGAGATATTTACACAAAAACGTATAAATATCTCTATCTTAATATGAAAATATAAACCATTTACTTTTTTACCATACATTACGATTGATTGTTCCATCCTCAAAAGTAAAACCAGAACCATGAATTTCATTGACATCACTGACAACCATAAAAGCAGCTGGATCAATCCGGTTGATTTCTTGTTCCACCAAAGGATATTCTTTTCGAGAAATCACACACATTACAACAGGACGTTCCTGTTGTGTATAACCACCTTTTCCAGAGAGAATCGTTACTCCACGGCTCATCGTATTCATTAAATAATCACGAACTTCATCCCACTTTGATGAAATGATCATAACGTTCTTGGCACTCTGTGAACCTAACAGAACTGTTTTATTAATAACCTGACCAGAAATAAACACAGTAATGATTCCAACCAGTGCCTTTTGAAGACCATAGGTTATCACACCAAATAAAATCGTTAAAATATCCACGATCATGACAGAATTTCCAGAGGATAACCGGGCATACTTATGTATAATCAAGGCCGGAATATCCATTCCTCCTGTACTGGCACCGGCTCGAAACGCCAATCCCAGGCCAAACCCTGCCAACACACCGGCATAAATTGCCGCCAAATAATCAGGCATAACAAATGTATCTGCAGGGAATTGTTCTACCACTGCCGATAAAAGCGTAACTAGCACTGGATAGGCAATAGCTGATACCACTGTCTTCAAAGCAAATTCTTTTCCTAAAAAAATAAATCCTAAAATAAAGAGTCCCACAGTCAAAATATTGATCATCCAAACTGGACCTACTGGAACTAATGGTTGTAAAGCCACAGATAAACCGGCAATTCCTCCATCTAGTAAATGATTCGGCAATACAATGAACGCAACTTCGCAAGCAATGATCAAGTTGCCTAATACTACAAAAATTAAATCTTTCCACCAATTCTTATTTTTCCCCATAACAACCTCCCATATGCACCTTGTCATTATAACATTGAAACACTATGCAAATAAGAGATTTTAAGGTATCTATGCAAATTCTCACATAAAACCTGCTTATAAAATGATTTTTTCCATCCAATAATTTTCCATCGCCACACCTCGTACATACACTATTTGTTTTTGTATACATCGATAGCCTCTATGCGCAAAAAAAGGCTTTGCCGTTATAGAAGCTTGTGTGATAACTCTTTTCGTTGCCAAAGCTTCCAAGACATCACATAACATAGTGCCAATTCCTTCATTTTGATGATCTTTATGTACGAACAATCGATCCAGATACCCTTGTGCATCTATATCCCCAAAGCCAACGATCTGACCATCGTTTTCAACAACAAACGTAGTGTGATCTAAAAAACGCTGATTCCACGCATTACGATCGTATTCTACAGGTGCCCACGCATCCAATTGTATCCTGGTATAATCGACTGCATTCACCGTATGCACTGTATTCCAAAATAAGTCGCGTAAAATTGGCGCATCTTCTTCCTTATAAGAACGAATGTACATTTTACAAGTTCTCCAACATATGTGATATTACAGAGTATTCATCATATGGACCAATTTGATAGCTTGCTGCTTCTTTAGCCTGCACAGTACCTGTAGATGGACAATAGGAATGTTCAAAACGCTTTAACATCGATAGATCATTTAACCCATCTCCATACACATACACATCTTCATCACGAATATGAAGAAAATCTGCAAGTTCTTTGACCGCATTTCCTTTTGTCACACCAAAACCTGTTATTTCAGCTAAACTAGTCACACTCGGAGCATTGACAATTTTATCCGCATAGTGTTTTGATAATTCTTCAATTTCTTGATACATGTCTTCATGCGTACAATGCAGATTCACTTTATAAATGTCTTTCGATAAAATATCAAAAGGATCACATTGAAAATGATATTTTCTCAAGTTTTTTGCCATATTTTTTTGAACTTCCCGATTTCTCATTCTTTGATTTTGCATATATATCTTCGTGAAAGTTTCCTCATCCCCTGTCGTATAAATTTCATCGAATGTCTGGTATTCAAATTTATACGGCGTTTCAAATAAGAGAAGCCGGATAGTTTCTTTATCCATTGGATGTGAAGAAATGATATGTCCCGCTTTATCTAAAATACAAGCGCCGTTCATACCAATCAAAAAGGTATCTACCAAACCCGCAGAACGGGTTAACGATAAGTTTCTACCGGTACACACAGTAAAAATATGTCCCGCTTCAAATATTTTTTCAATACCTTCATTGATTCGATGATCCGATTGATGATTTCTATTCAGTAAAGTTCCGTCTAAATCCGAAGCAAACAATTTCATAGGCAATCTCCTTTGTCCCTATTATACATGGTTTCACTTTCTTCGACATCCTATTTTCCGACACAATATCCAACCTGCCACCAATAAAGCTCCAATACTTGCCAATACTATCCAATGTATAGACAAGGGCCTCTGTATATCTACATTTGCATTCTCTTCTACTCTTGTACCAGTCACTAATAATCGGTGTGAATTGATCATATAAGGGGTACACGTCACAAGGGTGGCTAAATCCTGGTTCGCGTCCAAAGGTTCCATTTGAAACGCATCCGGCAAAATGGTATCTATAGAAATCACTTTATATGTATGAAGTCCTTTGACTGTATAAATAGAAAATGTATCTCCAATTTCCAACTCGTTCAATCTAGAAAACAATGCAGCACCTGGTAGTCCTCTATGGCCTGCCAACATAGTGTGTGTACCTATACCACCAGATGGAAACGATGTACCACTCAAATGGCCAATCCCCTTTTGTAAGGTGGTATCCGATGTTCCTTCGTAAATAGGTTCTTTAACTTGAATTTTTGGTATTATGATTTCTCCAATTACATCATGAGCGGCCAGCCGATCATTGATCTTGTATACCTCCTGACCGGAAGAATATGGGTCACTCACACTTTGATTTAAAGTCGATTGGTTATATTTTTCTATTTCCTTTGCCAGCTGTTCTCGATCTTTATCTTGTATGGATTGAACATATTCTTGAAAATCATTAGTACTTTGCATACTACTTTGCTCATGTTCAAAATGATGTACTATTGGATAAAGTACTAAAAGAACACCCAAAACAATCAATGTTATATAAATATATTTTTTAAATTTCATATTCTTTTCTAAAAAGACAGGCTATTTTGCCTGTCTTATTTCTTTTTATTCTTTCGGAATCCCTTCCAACCGATTCCTGTCAATATAAGACCTGATATCGTATAGAATAGAGAACCTATTCCTCCCGTAGAAGGAAGAATGATTCGATTAGAAATTTCATAGACGATCTGGATCGTCTTGGTTTCCGTAGAGGGATCGACATTTTCTGCTTCCACTTTCTCCATGGAAGGTTTTTCATATCCCTGTGAACTCAAGTCTGGAGAGACAACCTCGCTCCATTCTCCATCTGTATGCATCCAAGCCTGATCTGGGTCTTCGGTATCTACTTGATTATCATCATTGGTATCATAGCCTAACACTTCACCTGTCACTTTATCAATGATCACATGTCGTTCAAATTCAACTGTCTGCTCCACAGAATCCGCTACATTTTCTTTTGTCATTCCATCGATATATTCAATCGTTCGTGTAGTGGATTTTTGAAGATTTTCTTTGCCTGCTTCTTTAGACCAGACACTTTCACTGCCATCGATAGGATCTCCCGGTGTTTTCGCATTGTCAGGAGTGATTGTTTCATACGTATGTTCCAGATGAATGATTACAACCTGATCAGTGGATGGATCTATGTCAAAGTGTTCCGGCAGTGTATCCACTCTCACGATCGCATACCCTTTTGTACCATAGCCATCTGCAATCTTCTGCAAATCCTCCTGAGTCTTGTTCAAAGATGCTCCGGAAGGTCCGGTATCTAAAAGAACATTGTCTTCCAGTGTTTTCTTAGCCGTATCATCGATAATCGTATAAACCACCTTTTGTGTGGAACGATTATAGGTAACTGTAACGGTTTCATCACTTGTATTGGATGTCACAACCTTTTCATCGACTTTAGAAACATCAGGTGCTTCATATCCTTTCGAAGATAAATCCGGTGAGGTTACTTTAGCCCAGGTATTGGAGTTTGTCATCCAGGCTTTATCTGCACTTGTAGTATCCACCGTGCCATCCCCATTGGTATCATAGCCTAGTACTTCACCAGTCACTTTATCCACAACCACATGACGAGTGAATGTAACAGTTTGTTCAACCGAATCGGCCACTTTTTCCTTGGTTAGACCATCTACATAATTAATCGTTCGTGTGATTGATTTTTGAAGAGAAACTTGATCCACTCCATCCGGCCAATTTGACTCACTACCATCAATTGGATCTCCAGGGGTTTGTGGATTGTCTGGAGTCACCGTAACAGTCGCATGCTTTAGATGAACGACAATCTCTTGATCTTTTGAAGTATCGCTATCAAAGGTACCTGGTAGTTCATCTTGTGAAACCACTTCATAGCTTTTGTCCGTATAGGTTTTGATTATCACATCGAAATCCTTTTGTGTTTTATGTAAGTTGGTTTCTGAAGCACCACTGTCGAATGCAACTTTATCTTCTAAAGTCTTCTTGGTACTGTCATCGATAATCGTATAAACCACTTTTTGGGTATCCGCTTTGATATAGACATACGCATCCATTTCCCCTGTAAAGGTTCCCTGTGCAGCCGCATCATCTTGTTGGACAATTTGATACCCTGCTGGTGCCTGCACGTCATTTTGGTACGTTTCATTTTTGACACCGTTAAGTTCCCGTTTCAAGCTATCTACTTCAGTACCATCACTTGGTGTCCATGTGTCCTTAGGACTTGCCCCCGTTATGTCAATATAGTGTACCGTCACCTTGTATTCTTTTTGTTTATAAAGATAAACAACATCCTGTGCCTGATCATCTAGGGTACCTTTTTCTTTTCCTTGCGCCAATCCTATATAGGTATAATCATCCACGTCAACAGGTGATGTTGTAAAAGAATCATAAGAGGCTCCTGTACCATCTGTATTTCGGCCCGTAATCACTTTCGGATCCGCAACATCCACATCTGTAGGAGTGGTCCCATCTTTGGTTTCTTTGTAGTAAGCATGGATTTGCGGCGTACCATAAATCTTCGTTTCTAAATCTGTTCGATTGCTTAAAGTGCCCAATCCCTGATCATCGTTATGGGCATAACTATAAGTTGGTATAATAGCTGTTTGTCCGATACTCTGATCATTGATATTTTCAACTTGAATTGGCAAATAGGCAACCATCTGTACTTTGGTTTGAATGGCAGAAGAGCTTAATGCCACACTTCGAATACTGGACCAATCTTTCACTTGATCCTCTGTCATCCAATCCTCAGAATTTAATTCGATCCTCACATTGGAATTTGCCTTTGGCAGGTCAAGCGATTTTGTAGAATAGTACAATGTGCCAACAGTTTCTACTCTTCCTGGTCCTGTCAACATCAAAGAATACGAATCATTTCTAGGCAGTATCGCAATCGCCTGTCCATTGATATAGTCATAGTTTGTACTATTTGTGATTGCTAAACGAAGAATTCCTTTTGATTTATCATCGCTAGTATCACTTTTAACACCTCGATCAAAGCCGGCTGCTCCTGCTCCTTGTCCATAATAGGCTGTAAGACTTGTTTTTTCACCAGACACCCCATTTTTAAAGCCTACAATGGTTGGAATCGTAATTTTCCATGCTTTCCCTTTGCCTCCATCGTATACTTTTCCGCCATATTTAGGATGCGTGGCAGGATCATTTTGATCAATCACACGAGTGACCCAGTCCGTTGTTCCTTGAGCCGATACAGCCATGTCACTGACTTTAAATGGAATCTGATTTGGATAGAAAAACGAACCCATATTAGCATTTTTAGGCACGTTGACCTCATACATTGAAAAATCAAATTGCGTCACATGTTCTCCACTTTCATCGATGCCTAAATCAGTAATCACTGGATAGTATTTTTTCTTACTTTCCGGATGTGTCCATCCATAATCCCCCAATTTAGAATAATCTACATCAATGGCTTGATGGGCAATGCTTCGTACTTGAACGACAGGTAAGCGCACATAATGAGGACGGTCAATGGCCGATTCAGGCAATATGATTTTATTTTCAGTATCCTCTGGTACAGCTGTTTCCATCCCCAAGCCAGACCAACCATATTTACCTGAAATCAGTTGGCCCTGGGTATAGGTTCCACTCATATCATAATTCATACTATTCGCAATACTATAAGCCGTGCCCGCAATCGTATAGTCATCAAAATATTTTAAATGCCCTACGACATCAATATCTGTATCCGATGTTACACTATGAACATGTATTTGAATGGGAACCTGCTGACCACTTTGGTACGTTCCATCTTCAATAACCGCATTTTTTAATCGTACAGAAATATTGTTGCCTGGTAAAATGTTGGCTTCTCCTTCAATGCTGACAATGTGGACTCCATTGGAAAGAGCAGCATCAATCTGGGCATTGCTTGATTTAATAGAATTCACTTCAATGACTTCACCTGTATCCAAAGTAATTTGAAAAGGTCCATTGTCTCCTTCATTGTTCGATTGAGAAACACTTCCTCTTACTCCCGTGCTGATAATCACATCCGTAATATTTCCACACCAATTTTTCGGAAGTGTGATTTTGTATGTACGCAAAGTATTGGTTTGGTTCGTTTTTTCATCTTCAAAATCCACACCAATATACGGCATTTTCTCATTCACACCGGGTTTATCACTCTTCCCAGTCAAGAAACCTGTCACTTTATATTCATCGCTGATGGATTTCGCATAAAATCCTTCATGTTCGAGATCCACATCATTTTTACTATAGCCTTCCAGAACAAAACCATATTTACCCGTCATAACACCAGGGTTGGCCTGACCAAGAATCACCGTCGATAGATTTCGATTTTGAACCGGTACTGTCATTTCACCTCCACCTAAAAATTTAGGGGACAAGGTTAGTTCCGGTGTAAATTGATAGGTACCTTTCGGAGTACCTTTTTCAAAATAACCATAAAAATAATGGTGAGATACGGGATAGTTGCTGTAACCTGCACCTTGTATATTAGTAATCACAATATCTCCGCCAGGTCCGTCCGGTTGAGATACCCCTGTTGGAATCCCCGGTACCTTTTTTTCATCCGAGTCAATATTGTTGGAATTGCCCCACCAATTATGCATCGAGGCCCCTTTTAATACAAATCCCTTTGGTACGTGAATCACACCATTCATCGTTGGGTTGTTGGCTACACCAAATCCCATGATAGGATCATTGCGTGCAGGATCATGTACGATATCCATAGTAAAAGTGTAAATGGATTTGCCATCGGCTGTAAATGTATTATCCGGTCGGGCATTGTTTTTTACATCTGCCACAAAATCCATGGTTTCCGGGTTGTTGACATAAATGGTTCCTTCTAAATGTGCACTCGGTGCCTCTACAATCACTTTTAAATCCGTGTTTCCCGGGGCAAATTGATAGTTGTTATAATTGCCGTTAGAACCATATGGATACAATCCAAACTTATAAGACACATTAAAAGTAATCAAAGCATCATTGGGAGAACTGTTTGTATATGTCAAGAGGGTACCATTGTTTTGATCCATCGACTTTACAACCTTATAACCATCCGGTGTATCATGATTCACCTCCGATAGACCTGCCGGCAGATAAACCGTAAAAGACTCATATCCTTTGACCATCAATGAAACCTGAAATTGTGCCGCCTTATTATCAGCACTTGGCCAATTCAATCCCGCAGGATCCAATGTATAAGAAATCTCATGATCAATGGTGTTTGTCGTAGGTGTCATATCAATAGCATTCGCACTTCCAACCGCCTCTGTAGCCGGTGACTCTTCAACCGGTTGTACATCTTCTGCAGCCGGCAAAGTCTGCTCTTCTGGTTTTTTCTCTGTATTCAAATCCGGATTGGTTTCGACTTTCGATGAATCTTCCGATGGAAGAGAAGAAGTATTAGCTTCGTTGGCAGAAGACGATTCCGTTTCCTGTGCCTGCACCCCCACTGTCTGTATCAACATCGTGGATGCGGTTAAAAATGATAAACCACTACTATATAGCTTTTTCTTTCTTTTCTTCATCTGCGACTCCCCTTTCTTCTCCAAATGATCCATACCACGATTCCTAAGGCGACTATACCCGACATCAACCATATTTTTTGATCCAGATTTGCACTTGTAGAGGCCCCTTTACTAGAAGCTTCTTGTTTAAAATCTGGCGCGGATGGATGAGATGCATCTGATGATACAATCACTTTTGGATGGATCACATTACTTGTTTGTGACAATGGACTGATAAACAAGACCGAGACTACTTGTAAAGTGTCTGTGGCATCCATTTGACGAACATAGTACACCCCTTTTTCCAATGAGCAGTGAAGGCTTCCATTTTCATCACTTTTAAAAGAAGCATTGATAAGTGTATAAGAGGAATCCAGTTCTTTTTGAGATTGTTGATCCAATTCTTTTAAGGTCTGATTATATTGTTTCTGCCCTTTTGCATCTGTTTCTCGATTCAAAAAGATTGATTTCCATGAATCCGGAAGTTTCCATATCCCATACGTAATTTCTTGATGTACATTATCGGGTTGGATATCAATATTCTGTGCTTCTGATTGTGCATAGACAGAACTGCCACCCAAACAAACGCAACATATAATACATATATATACAATATATATTTTCGCCCTTTTCATTGTCCTATTCTCCTTTTTGACCATTTTAGTATTGTGGTCATTTACAGTATTTTAACACATTCTTACTGTATTACAATCCATACTCTCTTTTAGATCCGTGAATATATTTTGACAATCTAAACAAGGAAAATTAAAATAAACCTATATATAGGAAAGAGGACTTTATATGAAACATCAAGGAATTGGAACTCAATGTGTACAAGGCGGATATACGCCAGGTAATGGAGAACCTCGTCAGATTCCCATTGTACAAAGCACAACATTTAAATATGCTACCAGCGAGGATATGGGAAAATTATTTGATTTGGAAGCTAGCGGGTATTTCTACACTCGCCTTCAAAATCCCACAAATGATGCAGTAGCTGCTAAAATCGCCGAGTTAGAAGGTGGTACAGCCGCCATGTTGACAAGCAGTGGACAGGCAGCAAATCTATTTGCCATCTTCAACATTGCCGGAAACGGAGATCATATCGTCGCATCCAATAGTATTTATGGCGGAACTTATAACTTGTTTGCGGTTACTATGAAACGTATGGGCATCGATTTTACGTTTGTGGATCCAGATTGTTCTAGTGAAGAACTGGATGCCGCTTTTCAAGAAAACACAAAGGCTGTATTTGGAGAAACCATCGCCAATCCGGCATTAACCGTCTTAGACATCGAAAAATTTGCACAGGCAGCCCATGCTCATGGAGTCCCTTTGATCGTGGACAATACGTTTGCAACCCCCATCCTTTGTCGTCCTTTTGAATGGGGAGCCGATATCATCACACATTCCACGACTAAATATATGGACGGGCATGGAGTGGCCGTCGGTGGATGTATTGTGGATTCCGGAAAATTTGACTGGACCAAATACCCGGATAAATTCCCTGGATTGACCACACCTGATGAAAGCTATCATGGCATTACGTATACCGAACGTTTTGGCTTGGAGGGAGCTTTTATCACAAAGGCAACCGCTCAGCTGATGCGCGACTTAGGCTGTATACAGTCTCCTCAAAATGCTTTTTATTTAAATCTGGGTCTGGAAAGCCTGCATGTTCGTATGCCTCGTCACAGTCAAAATGCATTGGCCGTGGCTCAATTCTTATCCAAACATCCAAAAATTCGTTCGGTTCAATACAGTGGATTAAAAGGGGATACCTACTACGATTTAGCACAAAAATATCTGCCTGACGGATCTTGTGGTGTCGTTAGCTTTGAAATCCAGGGTGGTAGAAGTGCAGCCGAAAAATTCATGAAACATTTAAAACTGGCGGCTATTGAAACCCATGTAGCGGATGCTCGTACGTGCTGCCTTCATCCTGCCAGCACGACCCACAGACAAATGAATGACGAAGAATTAAAAGCAGCCGGTATCAGTGCTGATATGGTTCGTTTCTCCTGTGGCTTGGAAGACGCACAAGATTTAATCGATGACATTGATCAAGCATTGAATGCTTAGGAGGCCATTATGCCGATTAAGATTCCTAATGCACTGCCAGCCACTCGAACACTGACCGACGAGAATATCTTTGTCATGGATGAAACCAGGGCTACAACCCAAGATATACGACCCCTTTATATCTTAGTTTTAAATCTTATGCCCACAAAGATTGAAACCGAAACACAGCTTGCCCGTTTATTAGGAAATACGCCTATTCAGGTCGAGCTGGAACTCATGCAGATGAAAAATCATAAATCAAAAAACGTATCACAAGAACATATGCTCAAATTCTATCAAACATTTGATGCCTTTAAAGATCGTTATTTTGATGGTATGGTCATCACCGGTGCACCTTTAGAACACTTAGAGTTTGAGGAAGTCGACTATTGGGATGAGTTATGCGAAGTTATGGAATGGTCAAAAACACATGTGCATTCGACTTTTCACATCTGTTGGGGTGCACAGGCAGGTCTTTATTATCACTATGGAATTCCTAAAATACAACTTCCAAAAAAGCTGTTTGGTGTATTTCCACACCAGGTTGTTCGTAAATCCTCTATCCTTTTTCGTGGATTTGACGATACCTTTATGGTTCCGCATTCGCGCCATACCGCCAATGCGACCCAGGCAATTGAAGACTGTCCCTATTTAAAAATCTTGGCCAGCAGCAAACAAGCCGGTGTATATGCCTGTGCTACTGAAGGGTGCCGTCAAATTTTCATCACCGGTCATTCTGAATACGATCGTCGAACGTTAGAAAAAGAATATTTACGTGATAAAGAAAAAGGGCTTCCCATTCAAGTACCGGAAAACTATTATCCAGGCGATGATGATACACAAGATCCAATTGTCACATGGAAAAGTGGAGCCAATTTACTGTACTCCAACTGGTTAAACTTCATCGTGTATCAAGATACACCGTACGACGTTAATTCCATTGAACCGTTTCATAAGACAAAAGTTCAAAAATAATTTGACATTCAAATTTATTCATGATTCAATACAATCACTATTTACCGCCGGGTAATCAAGCATTGAAGTTCATATCGTAGGCCTTTGAAGATATGAACATCGATGCTTTTTTTTGGGAGGATCAAACAATGTTCAAAACATTTTGTAAATACGTATCACTCAATGTGCTGGGAATGATTGCGTTATCCTGTTATATACTGGCCGATACCTTCTTTGTATCCCAGGGATTAGGTACCAACGGACTGACCGCTCTAAATTTGGCAATCCCCATTTATAGTTTCATTCATGGAACCGGGCTCATGATTGGCATGGGAGCCAGTTCAAAATTTTCCATTCTAAAAGGGCAGAACGAGCATGATCGTGCTAACCAAGCATTTATGTATGCTTTGTATCTTGGCGCCTTTTTTGCAATCGTCTATGTTTTGATCGGTCTCTTTTTTTGCGAACCCCTATTGGCTTTATTTGGAGCCCAAGATGCCGTAATGGATCTATCCCTGGTGTATTTGCGAACCATCTTAAGCTTTTCCCCTTTCTTTATTTTAAATAATATTGTGCTTTGTTTTGTTCGCAATGACGGCTCCCCACAACTCTCCATGGCTGGTATGATCATTGGAAGTTTTTCCAATATTCTCTTGGACTGGGTTTTTATCTTTCCTTGTGGCTGGGGAATGTTTGGAGCTGCCTTTGCGACCGGTTTAGCACCGATCATCAGTTTATGCATCACTTCTATGCACTTTCTTCAAAAAAAGAATACCTTTCATGTTTCACGCTGTACTTTTTCCATGCCTCAAGCGCTACAAATCGTATCTATGGGTCTTCCTTCTCTTGTGACAGAGGCAGCTTCTGGCATCGTGATCATTTTGTTTAATATGCTTTTTATGCATTTAGATGGCAATACGGCCGTAGCCGCTTATGGTATCGTCGCAAATATTTCTTTAGTGGTCTTATCTGTCTTTACCGGTATTGCCCAGGGAATCCAACCCATCCTATCCAAAGCCTATGGCCAACAAAACCATAGAGCCTTACAAAAAACATATGGATATGCCATCAAAACCATGCTAATCTATGCTATATTTGTCTTTCTCTTTTTAGTGTGGAAATCCGATGGAATTACGACAATTTTCAATTCACAACAAAATGAACACTTACAAGTCTTAGCCAATCAGGGAATTGTTCTATATTTCATTGCCTGTCCGTTTGCCGGTTTTAATATCATTACATCGATTACTTTTTCTTCTACACAGTTGACAGTGTATGGACAAATCCTCTCTCTGTTACGTAGTTTGATTTTGATTGTTCCGATGGCATTGCTTCTTACGTTTACCCTTGGCATTCCCGGTGTTTGGCTTTCTTTTCCCGTCACAGAAATTCTTGTCAGTTTGTATGGATTTACACTCATTAAAAAAAATCTCTACTCGTTGTAGAGACTTTTTATAATGTTGGAAGCATCAAGCGCCTGTATTTTTGATGCGTCTGAAAGTGTATCTGTATTCCATCGAAACTGATCGTAATTATGTAAATACGAAACATCGACAGTACAGACGGATACTTTTCAAACCATTTAGGATACTGTTCTGCCATGGTTTGCTGTGCCAGCACGATTGCATCCGAGGTCCCTGTCTGATCCAAATCGGTTCCGCAAATTCGGACACCAGGAGGCGATGCGTGCACCAACAAAACACTTCCATCTTCACAAACGCCTAAAACAATATACACATGTTCTTCATTCGACATAATATCGCCAGGTTTAAAGTCGGAGACAGCATTTCTGGGCGTATAGGAACCCCACCAAAAGTCCGCAAATGCCTTCGCCATCTCACTAGATTTCATTACATATCCTTCTTGCCCCGATTCAGTCTGCATAAGATTATAGATAGCCCATCCTACATAACCGGAACAATCCAATCCATCGTGAATCTGATACAAGGTATTTTGATAATCATACAATGCATCCTGTTCTTCAAAAAAAGAGGCCCAGTGATCAAAAACACCAATCGTGACGGCTTCCACTCCGGCACCGGTATCCTCTTCGTTCCATCCTCCGCCCCAGACATACATCGTTTGTCCGACCGGTTCAATCGCAATCTCTAAAAAGCGTTCTAAAGACAAATTCGATTGTTTTGATGATGTACTCGGTTCTGAATGACTGGAAGGCGAAGCATTTCTATGCAGCATGGATAAGCACAATGTGATGATCAAACATATAGGAATGCATAATAAAAGTAAGTTTTATATTTAATTTTCGTTTCATATCTCCTCCGTATACAGTATAAAACAAAGAAAGAGATCTATCCACCCGGATAGGCCTCTTCCTTTGCGTACTTATGAATGATTTTTTGAATAAGCATCAAGATTTCTTTTGCCTTTGTTTGATCTTCCCAATATTGATTCGTTCCAACCTGTGTTTTTCCTTGGAAATGTAAATAGCCAATATCGAATGGTCTGCCATCACAATTTTGATGCCAACATATAAAAAAGAATACAATAAGACTCCCGGACGTCCAGGTCCCTTCGGAACCACAGACAAAAAAGGAGTAGATTTACCTCGATGATTAGCTCTTTCATTGAGAATGACAGCCCTTTTTATATAGCGATAATCATAAAAAACCAGAGATCCATCTAAAATATGCATCGTCTTATCTGTCGTATTAAATACTACAGAATCAAATAGAATTAACTTTGGATTCTGCATAGTATTCAATCATTTGAATCGTTAGTATGATACTTATGAATAATCTTTAAAAGAAATTCTTCTATTTCTTTCGCACGTTTTCGATCTTCAATATATTGATTAGTACCCGTCTGCGTCTTTTCTTTGGAAGTATAAACACAAAGAATTGTTTCATCATCCATTACAATCTTGACACCAACGTAAACATATGGATCTGTCAAGATTGCCGGAATGCCAGGACCATGCGGTAAAAGCTGAGTAAAAGGAGGCTGACTTCCTTTAAATTTAGCCTTTTCATTTAAAACCAAAGCTCTTTTAATCTTCCGATAATCGTATGTACCTTCTGTGCCATTTTCAATCATCATCGTTTTTTCCTTTGTATCAAATGAAACACCATCAAATTTTTTTATAGTTTCTGACATTTTGATCACCTCTTTAATATACTATAAGATTTTGTACATAAAAATACAATGGTATTAATAAAAACGGCTAAAAAGGACACTATATAAACAAAAAAATCCAGTACCAATTACTGGATAAAAAAAGGACCCGGCAACGTGCTATCTTGGCAGGGGCAGGCCCAACTATTGTCGCCGCTGAAGTGCTTAACTTCTGAGTTCGGTATGAGTTCAGGTGGTTCCACTTCGCTATCGTCACCGGATCATTCTTTTGAAGGATCGCTCCCTCAAAACTAAACAACATGCTCAAGACATCTCTGATTAAGTCCTCGACCGATTAGTACCGGTCAACTCCGTGTATCGCTACACTTCCATCTCCGGCCTATCTACCTTATCGTCTTTAAGGGGTCTTACTTCTTGCGAATGGGAGATCTCATCTTGGAGTAGGTTTCGTGCTTAGATGCTTTCAGCGCTTATCCTTTCCCTACTTAGCTACCCGGCTGTGCCGCTGGCGCGACAACCGGTGCACCAGAGGTAGGTCCATCCCGGTCCTCTCGTACTAAGGACAGCTCTCCTCAAATCTCCTGCGCCCACAACAGATAGGGACCGAACTGTCTCACGACGTTCTGAACCCAGCTCGCGTACCGCTTTAATGGGCGGACAGCCCAACCCTTGGAACCGAATCCAGCTCCAGGATGCGATGAGCCGACATCGAGGTGCCAAACCTCGCCGTCGATGTGAACTCTTGGGCGAGATCAGCCTGTTATCCCCAGGGTAGCTTTTATCCGTTGAGCGACGGCCCTTCCATTCGGCACCGCCGGATCACTAATCCCGACTTTCGTCCCTGTTCGAGTTGTTGCTCTCACAGTCAAGCACGCTTCTGCATTTGCACTCGCCGATTGGTTTCCATCCAATCTGAGCGTACCTTTGGGCGCCTCCGTTACTCTTTGGGAGGCGACCGCCCCAGTCAAACTGCCCACCTGGCACTCTCCCCATCCCCGATTCAGGGGACCAGGTTAGAACTCCGATCACACAAGAGTGGTATCCCAACGGCGACTCCTCGCATACTGGCGTACGCGTCTCTTCGTCTCCCACCTATCCTGTACATGCATGACCAAAGTTCAATACCAAGCTACAGTAAAGCTCCATGGGGTCTTTCCGTCTAGTTGCGGGTAACCTGCATTTTCACAGGTACTAAGATTTCACCGAGTCTGCTGCCGAGACAGCGCCCAAATCGTTACACCTTTCGTGCGGGTCAGAACTTACCTGACAAGGAATTTCGCTACCTTAGGACCGTTATAGTTACGGCCGCCGTTCACCGGGGCTTCAACTCACTGCTTCATCTTGCGATTGACAGATCCTCTTAACCTTCCGGCACCGGGCAGGTGTCACCCCCTATACTTCGTCTTGCGACTTCGCAGAGAGCTGTGTTTTAGTTAAACAGTCGCTTGGGCCTCTTCACTGCGGCTCACTCTTCATGAGCGCTCCTTCTTGCGAACGTACGGAGCCATTTTGCCGAGTTCCTTGGCAACAGTTCTCTCGCTCACCTCGGGATACTCTCCCTGCCCACCTGTGTCGGTTTTGGTACGGGCCGCACATGCATAGGCTTAGAAGCTTTTCTTGGAAGCTGGCCTCATATGCTTCGCTACTTGCCGAAACGTTCGCTTACCTGTCACGCCTTCCCCTTTCGATGGCCGGATTTGCCTAACCATCAGGTACCTCGCTTCGCCCTCAATCCGTTAAGAGGGTCATACTAGCCTTCTCCGTCACTCCTTCGCTCCATGTACGGGTGCAGGAATTTCCGCCTGCTTGCCATCCACTACGCCTCTCGGCCTCGCGTTAGGTCCCGACTTACCCAGGGCGGACGAACCTTCCCCTGGAATCCTTGGGCTTTCGGTGTGTAGGATTCTCACCTACATCTCGCTACTCACACCGGCATTCTCACTTCCATACGGTCCACCGTTCCTCACGGTACGGCTTCTACCTGTATGCAACGCTCCCCTACCACTTGAATCACATTCAAATCCGCAGCTTCGGTATCAGGCTTAGCCCCGGTACATTTTCGGCGCAGGGTCACTCGACTAGTGAGCTGTTACGCACTCTTTGAAGGATGGCTGCTTCTGAGCCAACCTCCTAGTTGTCTGGGCATCCCCACATCCTTTTCCACTTAGCCTGTATTTCGGGACCTTAGCTGGCGGTCTGGGCTGTTTCCCTCTTGACCATGGACCTTATCACTCACGGTCTGACTGCCGGACATCTCATGCGGCATTCGGAGTTTGATTGTATTCAGTACCCCGGGATGGGGCCATCACACATTCAGTGCTCTACCTCCGCACAAGTTCTTTCCGACGCTAGCCCTAAAGCTATTTCGGGGAGAACCAGCTATCTCCGGGTTCGATTGGAATTTCTCCCCTAGCCACAAGTCATCCGCCAACTTTTCAACGGTGGTCGGTTCGGTCCTCCATTGAGTTTCACCTCAACTTCAACCTGCTCATGGCTAGATCACCCGGTTTCGGGTCTACGATGTCCTACTTCGGCCCTATTAAGACTCGCTTTCGCTTCGGCTCCGCGTTTTCCCGCTTAACCTCGCAGTCCATCGTAACTCGCCGGTTCATTCTACAAAAGGCACGCCATCACCCTTTAACGGGCTCTGACTTCTTGTAGGCATACGGTTTCAGGTTCTCTTTCACTCCGCTCCCGCGGTTCTTTTCACCTTTCCCTCACGGTACTGGTCCGCTATCGCTCACTCCCTGGATATTTAGCCTTGGCAGATGGTCCTGCCTGCTTCCGACAAGATTCCTCGTGTCTCGCCGTACTCAGGATCCCGCTGGGCTTCACTCGGATTTCGGTTACGGGACTTGCACCCTCTACGGTCACGCTTTCAATCGTGTTCTCCTATCCTCGTTCTTGCCGTGTCGCGGTCCTACAACCCCGGTCCAAGGACCGGTTTGGGCTGCTCCCCTTTCGCTCGCCGCTACTCAGGGAATCACTCTTGTTTTCTTTTCCTCCGGGTACTTAGATGTTTCAGTTCCCCGGGTACCTCTCCATAACCTATGCATTCAGTCATGGATGACAGCCGATGATGGCTGCCGGGTTCCCCCATTCGGACACCGCCGGGTCGTCGCTTCCTTACAGCTCGCCGACGCTTTTCGCAGTTTGGCGCGTCCTTCTTCACTCTGGAGTGGCCAGGCATCCTCCGTACGCCCTTCCTTACTTAATCAGTGGTTCTCTTTTTCTTCTCGTGTTTTCTTCGAGATGTTTCACACTTACAAAGAACTGTTTTTTAACTGTTTCTCGTTAAAAATCTTAGTCTACAACTTTCGTTTAGACCTTTTCTGTTATGTCTTCTTCATGTTGTTCAGTTTTCAAAGATCGATTCTGAGTTCTCTCTTTCGAGATCCCTCAAAACTAAACAAGAACACTGTCCTGATCAGGAAACTTCTTTTAACTACACTCTTTCTCCTTAGAAAGGAGGTGATCCATCCCCACGTTCCCGTAGGGATACCTTGTTACGACTTAACCCCAGTCATCGATCCTACCTTCGACGGTTCACTCCTTGCGGTTATGCCACCGGCTTCGGGTATTACCAACTCCCATGGTTTGACGGGCGGTGTGTACAAGGCCCGAGAACGTATTCACCGCGACATGCTGATTCGCGATTACTAGCGATTCCAACTTCATGAAGTCGGGTTGCAGACTTCAATCCGAACTGAGACGACCTTTATGAGATTCGCTCCCCCTCGCGGGTTCGCCGCTCTTTGTAGCCGCCATTGTAGTACGTGTGTAGCCCAGGCCATAAGGGGCATGATGATTTGACGTCATCCCCACCTTCCTCCGGTTTGTCACCGGCAGTCTGATATGAGTCCTCATCTTACTGTTAGTAACATATCACAAGGGTTGCGCTCGTTGCGGGACTTAACCCAACATCTCACGACACGAGCTGACGACAACCATGCACCACCTGTCTCCCGGATAACCTCCAACATGTCTCCATGTCTTCGCCGGGGATGTCAAGGCCTGGTAAGGTTCTTCGCGTTGCTTCGAATTAAACCACATACTCCACCGCTTGTGCGGGCCCCCGTCAATTCCTTTGAGTTTCACACTTGCGTGCATACTCCCCAGGCGGAGAACTTATTGCGTTAACTGCAGCACTGAGTTATTCCCCCAACACTTAGTTCTCATCGTTTACGGCGTGGACTACTAGGGTATCTAATCCTATTTGCTCCCCACGCTTTCGTGCTTCAGCGTCAGTTACAGACCAGGCGACCGCCTTCGCCACTGGTGTTCTTCCATATATCTACGCATTTTACCGCTACACATGGAGTTCCATCGCCCTCTTCTGCACTCTAGTTCGACAGTTTCCATAGCCTACGACAGTTGAGCTGCCGCCTTTTACTACAGACTTACCGTACCGCCTACGCACCCTTTACGCCCAATCATTCCGGATAACGCTCGCCACCTACGTATTACCGCGGCTGCTGGCACGTAGTTAGCCGTGACTTTCTGGTAAGATACCATCACTCCGACATCATTCCCTATGTCGGCCGTTTTTCTCTTACAACAGAGCTTTACAGTCCGAAAACCGTCTTCACTCACGCGGCATTGCTCGTTCAGGGTTCCCCCCATTGACGAAAATTCCCTACTGCTGCCTCCCGTAGGAGTTTGGGCCGTGTCTCAGTCCCAATGTGGCCGTTCGCCCTCTCAGGTCGGCTATGCATCGTCGCCTTGGTAGGCCGTTACCCCACCAACCAGCTAATGCACCGCAGGTCCATCCATGTTCAGGGCCGTAGCCCCTTTAATAAGGTCCTCATGCGAGATCCCTACCTATCCGGTTTTAGTTTCCGTTTCCAGAAATTATCCCGGGCACATGGGCAGGTTACCTACGTGTTACTCACCCGTTCGCCACTGACTTCCAAAAAAAGCAAGCTTTTCTCTTCCGTCCGTTCGACTTGCATGTATTAGGCATGCCGCCAGCGTTCATCCTGAGCCAGGATCAAACTCTCCATTTGATTTAGCTCTTTCAGATGTCCTCTGACATCGTTTTCTCTTTTACCGAAATTGACGTTTCCTTTTTCTTTCAGGTTTGTTCTTGTTCAGTTTTCAAAGATCTCGCTCAGCGCTTTCCCGCGCCGTGCTCAGTTATATTACCAAATCCACCGCCACCCGTCAACATCTTTTTTTACTTTTTTTTAGTTTTTTTTAAAAAATCTTGAAATCTCCTTTATATAAAGGAGATTTCAGATAAAAATTACTTATTAAATTTTGCAGATAAATGGTTTTTCTATACATTCTACGATTTCTGCAGTTAATCCACCTTCTGGCCCCAGTGATTTTTTTTCATAAAGGATCGGTTTTGGCTTCTTTTGGATCAATTCATCCATAAATTTCCAACTTGTTACGATCTGATCCCAATGACTAAACCAACTGCCGTCTTCTAGCATGATCGACATCAACATCCATTCATAGGCTTCTGGTGTATTGATTCGATTCTGCATCTGACAATTTTGACAAAAATCCATGGTTGCTTCTGAGATTTCATCCGATTTACCCGGTGTTTTAATATTAAAAGAAATTTCCACTCCCTCTTTTGGCTGAACCTGGATCGTCAAAATATTTGGCTTTTGTCCCGAATACGGACTTTTAAAAACGATCTGGATTGCGGTATCCCGATACATCATTTCCTTACCGGTGATGATATGAAAAGGTACGCCTTGAAAGCGGGAAGTCTCCACACCCACACTAAACCGAGCAAAGGTTTCAGTCTGACTCTTTGAATCAATGTCTTTTTCATCCAGATAACCTCGATACTGCCCCATGATCATGGAATCTTCCAAAAGCTTTAATGAGTGTAGAACAACACTCTGTTGTAAAGATAACGTATGAAGATCATGTGGATTATCGACCGCAATGATACTCAATAGCTGCAAAAGATGGTTTTGTGCCATATCACGTAAAGCTCCGGCCTTATCATAATATGAGCCACGGTTTTCCACTCCTACCTGTTCCAAGGCAAAAATATTCACATGATCGATGTACCGATTGTTCCAGACCGCATCAAAAATCGGATTCTCACAACGAATCGTTAATATATTCCGCACCATATCCTTTCCAAGATAATGGTCGATACGATAGATGTTTTCCTCATCAAAATAACGAGTGACTTTTCGCTGCAGCTTAGTAGCCGATAGAAGATCTGTTCCAAAAGGCTTTTCCATGACAAGACGTACATTGAAAAGATCGATTTGATGAATACCTTCTACGATCGGATCAAAAAACTGTGGTGATACCGCCATGTAACATACATGGACCTGTGCTTTGCTTTTTGTGACATAATCTTTTAAAATCGAATAATCATCCAAAGCAGATAAATTCATCTTTAAATACTGAATCTGCTGAATGAACTCTAAAAATTTATCTTCCTCTACTTTAAAACGAGCAAATTCCTTTACCCATGGCTCCATCTTGCGAACATAGTCTGTCTTTGTCCAGTCTCTTCGACCTATGATTAAAATTTCATCTTGTTTTGTCAGTTTTTGTGAAATAAAGAGATTGTAGAAAGCGGGTAAAAGCTTTCGATATGTCAGATCGCCTGTACCGCCAAAAATAATAAATCGATTCTGTACCATAGATTACTCCCAGTGATGATGGAATACGCCTTCTTTATCCACTCTTTTAAATGTATGGGCGCCAAAGAAATCACGTTGTGCCTGAATTAAATTGGCTCCTAACGCAACCTGCTGCATCGGTATGATGTACGTTAAAGCGGCCGTAAATAAAGGCATACTGATATCATGAAGCAAGCCGTTAGTGACAATCGTTTTTAAAGCTGGAAGATGGGCCAACGCCATTTCTTCAAAATCATCAAACAAGCTGGCATCCGGTCCCAAGCGACCAAAAGTATCTCGTATATATTCAAGTAAATTCGCTTGAATGATACAACCTGCTCTAAAGATGCTGGCGATTTTAGAAAGGTTCAAATCCCATCCATAGCGTTTTGATGCATCACTGTACAACCTAAAACCTTGTTCATAGGCTACGACACGCGCTAAAAAATAAGCCTGACGAAGTTGTTCAGTATCTATTTCCATGTGCGATTGCACTTTTGGAAAGCGATGACGCAATTTTTCATCATTCGAAGTCAGACGAGCCATATAAGCCCCATGAATCAAAGAAACATTAATATCCTGTACCAAAGCACATTGGCTGGTCCATTTTCCGGTTCCTTTATTGCTGGAGGCATCTACAATCAGATCAACCAAATCCTTTTGCGTATCCGGATCTTTTTCACGAAGAATCTTTATTGTGATGCTCAATAAGTAGCTTTCCAATGGCCCCTGGTTCCAGCTTTCCAGGACATCACTGATGGATTGATTGCTCATACCAGCTGCTTTCATGGCAATATAGGCTTCTACGATCAACTGCATATCCGCATATTCTATACCGTTATGTACCATTTTTACATAATGTCCTGAGCCTTCCGGTCCGATGTATGTACAACAAGGTTCGCCATCTTTTTGTGCTGCAATCGTCTCCAGAATAAAAGCGACCTGATCATAGGCTTTTTTTGAACCACTTGGCATGATACTAGGTCCATGAAGTGCCCCCATCTCACCTCCGGAAACACCAACAGCTAAATAGTGTACACCCAGCTTTTCCAATCGCTTGCCTCTTCGAGCATCATCTTCAAAATAAGAATTGCCGGCATCCATAACAATATCTCCAGCCTCTACAAAAGGTTCCAGCTGATCGATCATCGCATCCACCACAGGACCAGCCGGGACCATCATAAAAATCTTACGCGGCTTCTCTAAAGATTCGATCGCATCTTTTAATTCTTTATAACCGATAAAATTTTCTTTTCCCTGCATCGTTTCCGTAACCGCATAGGTACGATTATAGCCGGCCACACGAAATCCATGATTCATCATATTTTGTGCAATGGCTTTCCCCATCACACCTAATCCAATTACCGCAATCTGATTCATTCTTTTTCCTCCCAAATTACACAAACACCTTCCGGTGCTTTTTGATGGGCCAGACGCTTAGTCAAATACCCATGTTGATCTCTTTTTAATACCGCAACCTCATCATCATCCTTATGCACCACAAGCAAAGAATTTTCCCCTAAAACAAAATCTCTGGGATGAATGCCCATGCTGGAAACAACTTGTTCCAAATGCATTTGTCCTTCATGTACCGACACTACGGAAATCACATCACTAAAGCGCGTTGATACATAGATTTTTCCGTTTTCATACGCAATGGCAGCCGCACCTTTGGTATCTTTTTTAGAAACCAGAAGTTCTTCCCGGGAAACTACCTGTCGAGTATCTACATCGATCGCATACAGAATATTGGATAATTCACCACATATATAATAATAGTGATCCACTAAGACCGCATGTCTTGGTCCTGAGCCTTTTTCCATATCAATGCGTCCGACCTCATAAAGATCAAAGTTTAAGATCACGATTTGATCCAACATTAGACAAGGCACCCATAGATACCCGTTCACTTCTAAAATATGATGCGAACCCGCCTTATCCTGAATACGAATCTGATGCTTTAATGTCAATTGATTTCCATCCCATGCCAGACAAGAAACAACACCTGTATGATAATTTACTGTATAAATATGATCTTGGATCACCCCGACATAACAAGATGGACTTTCTTCATAGACAAGCTGAGCAATCTGGTTGCCATGGGCATCCACATAGATCAGACCACCCTTTCCTTCCAGTTTTACGACAGCTAATATACCACCTTGAAAGGATGTCAGATACTTAGGATCCTGACAGGGATAAAACAACTCCGGCGTAGAAAGTTTGTTTCCATCCCAGTCAAAGGAATAAATCCCCTTCGATCGACTCGTTGTATATGTTCCAATATAACCTTTCATGAATACGAAACCTCCTGGCTTCAGTATAAAGGAAGCTCTCTTTGAAAGGCTATTGATATGCACAAAAAAAGAGGCATTTTTCATGCACTCCTTATATCCATCATTATGCTTGCCTTACATATTAGCCATTACGCTCCCTGAAACCAGTGTTTGAGTTTATCCAACCAGGAAATTCCTTCCTCACCGGGAAGTTGATCCGCTTCTTCTACAGCCTTCTGCATACAATATTCCTGGGCGATAAATGGATCGCCGCTTGTATCCATTTTCACATATTCTCCATTGCCGCACAGTTTTCGCATCTTGACATTATCTTTCAAAAGAATATTAAAATACTCTAACAGCTCCTGTTTTAAATTTTCATCTTCGATCGAACACCCGATCTCCACACGTTTTTCGGTATTTCGCGTCATAAAATCTGCGCTGGAGATATAGACCTTTTGTTGGTTACCACATCCAAAACAATAAATTCGGGAATGCTCTAAAAAACGCCCCACAATACTGTAGATTTCGATATTGTCCGTAAGCCGCTTTAAATTTGGTAATATACAACAAATCCCGCGAATGACCATTTTGATCTTAACACCGGCAGCAGAAGCTTCCTGCAATTTTTTGATGATATCCAAATCGGTCAGAGAATTCATTTTCAATAAGATCTGCGCCTCCTTTTGCGCTTTAGCTTGTTGAATCTGTTCATCCATCAATGCCAGACAAGTTTGCTTTAATGAATGAGGTGAAACGATCAGATGATCATATTCCCCCTCTAAATTGGATAGCGACATATTTTGAAAGAATGCGATCGCATCTTTTCCAATGGAAGGTTTGGCAGTGATATACGAAATATCCGTGTACATCTTACTCGTTTTTTCGTTGTAGTTTCCGGTACCGATCTGAGTGATCGTCTTCCATTCTCCTTTTTTATTTTGTAAGGTGATCATACAAATTTTGGAATGCACCTTATAATTTTCAAAGCCATAGATTACCGTACATCCAGCCTCTTCCAACAGCTCGGCTGCTTCAATATTATGTTTTTCATCAAACCGTGCTCTTAGCTCCATTAAAGCTGTGACTTCTTTTCCATTCTCGGCAGCTCTAGCCAGGTAGCGCACGATACGAGAATGATTGGCCAAACGATAAATCGTAATCTTGATCGACTTGACCTCCGGGTTTTCCGCTGCCTCTTTCAACAACAATAAAAACGGCTCCATATCATGAAATGGATAAAACAATAAAGCATCATGATCTAATACCTGATCTATGATGGGTTTATTTAGATGCAGGTACTTATTTGGCTGTGGTGTAAACGGCTTATACAACAAAGGCGTTGTTTTTACGCTCGGCGCCTGATCGATTACATCATAGACATGATTCATTTCCAGTGGTGTCTTGGATACAAAGACCTGATTCTTTTTTAAATGCAGTTCGTCGCATAAGTAAGTAACCACACTTTCCGGAGCCTCTTTATATAACTCTAAACGAATCGGTGCCAGTCGGCCTCTTTTCTTTAAGATCTTTTTCATATATTGACGATAATCTTCGTCTTCATCAATTTCTTTTTCATCCAGATTGATATCCGCATTTCGTGTTACACGAATGATTGTCTTGGAAACAATAGTGCTTTGTGAAAAAAGTTTTTCTACATTATGCAGGATGATCTGCTCCAAAAGCATGTAATTTCCATCCGTATCCGGCACATAAACGATGCGTTTTAAAAAGTTGGGAACCGGAATGATACCGCGCATGATCGTATCGTTTTCCTTGACTTCCACAAATATATACAGTGCTTTATTCATCAAATGAGGAAATGGATGATGTGTATCGATGATCTGTGGACTTAATACCGGAAAAATCTGCACATCAAAATATTGATGAATAAACTTTAACTGTTTCTTCGTCAGTTGTTTTTTAGTCAAACTGGAAATATGAATCGACTCCAGTGTAGAATTGATATTCTTGGTGATACCATCACGCATTTCGTAAAGCCTATGTGCTTCTTCATAGATCGCATCCAACTGCTGGGCCGGTGTCATTCCGCTCTTTTTATCGATTTGTTGCCCATTGACTAAAGATAAATCATACAAACTGCCGCAGCGCACCATGAAAAACTCATCGAGATTGCTGGTAAATATAGCCAGAAACTTCACCCGCTCCAATAACGGAACTCTGGGATCGGCTGCTTCCTCCAAAACACGTTGGTTAAATTTCAGCCATGAAAGTTCACGATTTTGTGTAAATGGGTATAGTTTCTTATGCATAATCTACTCTCCTAGTATTTTTTCCATCAAATAACCTTCCCGGACACCGTTGATCGATACCTGAATGCGCTTTGCCTTGGTATAGCGGGCAATCGTATCAATAATCAGCAACCCTGTAAACATCGTATGCACCCGGTCCGGTTTTACCTTTAAAAACAGATGGATCGTCTGTCCGATATCATTTTGCAGCGTTTTGATCAGATTCTTTAACATGCAGGCATCTAATTCATAGACATCGTCCTTGATCCACTTCATCTCCACCAACAGGGAACGAATCGCACGCATGCTTCCTCCGGTCACCGCCAGATCATCACAGCGAAGAATGCTTTTTTTCTGATCACAAGCCTTTAATTCTTTGAGTAGACGATCCTGTATCGTTTTAATCTCACTTTTTGAAGGAATGATATTCGATACATATTTATTAAACAGGTTTAAGGATCCCACCGGAAGACTTGTCACAAAACCAATCTGTTTTTGATCATAAAGGATGATCTCACTGCTTCCGCCACCGGTATCCACATAAATTCCACTGTCATAATGTAAGCCATGAATGGCTCCGTGAAAGGAGATCCGTCCTTCCTGTGCTCCACTTAATAAATCAATACGAATCTGACAAAGCGACCATATGGCTTCAATAACCTCCTTCGAGTTATTAATATTACGTAAAGAGGCTGTCGCAAAAGCTGCATAACCATCCAAATGCAGTAAGTCCATCATCTCTTTAAAACGATTTAAACATTCAGCCAGGCGATGAACGCCTTCGTCGCTCATCTTTTCTTTTTTTACATATTGAACCAATCCGGCTGCTTCCTTTTTCGACAACAGCAGTTCAAAACTCTCCCCTTTAATTTTGTATATATTTAAGCGAATCGTATTCGATCCAATATCAATAATTCCGTATGTCATAACGGTTCCTTTCCAGACTATTATAAGTCAAATACATTAAGTCCATGTAAAAAATACGTAAATATTATACCTCTTTTTTGGTTAGATGCCATTTGAACAAGAAAAAACTGTGAAGATGAAAGCTCCTCACAGTAAAAAATTATTTTTTTGTCCACTCTTTAAACTCTTCATCTGTAGCCAGTACATAATGTGTTCCATCTACCAGATGTTCCGTTCCTTTGTGATAATCAATACCACTGGTTTTATAATCATACGATGCCGATTTACGATATTTCTCCACTCTGGGATTGGGTTCCGGGATTGCACTCAACAAAGACTTAGTATAAGGATGAATCGGATTGTTGAAGATTTCATCCGTTGTACCTGTTTCCACCAAGTGACCCAAATGCAAAACACCAATATGATCGGAAATGTATTTGACCATGCTTAAATCATGGGCGATAAATAAATAAGCGGTATTGGTCTTTTTCTGGATTTTCTTCATCAGATTGACGACCTGCGCCTGAATCGATACATCCAATGCCGAGATAGCCTCATCGGCAATCACAAGTTCCGGTCGCATCACTAAAGCACGCGCTATACCAATACGTTGTCTTTGCCCACCGGAAAACTGATGCGGATAACGGTTAGCGTGTTCTTTGGAAAGACCGACCAGTTCCAACATATCATAGACCTTTTGTTCTCTTTCGGCTTGTGAACTGTATTCATGATGAATATCCAAGCCTTCGGCAATGATGTCCATCACCTTACGACGAGGATTTAAACAAGCCATCGGATCTTGAAAGATCATCTGCATCTTGGTTCGAAGCAGCTTAAGTTCTTCCTTAGACATTTTTCCGGAAATATTCTTCCCATTAAAGATAACTTCACCATCCGTTGGCTTATACAAGCGAATGATACTTCTTCCCGTTGTAGATTTACCGGAACCGGATTCACCAACCAGTCCATAGGTTTGACCCGGCATGATCTTAAAGGAGATGCCATCGACCGCTTTTACCGTAAATTTACGGCTGACTTTAAAATACTGTTTCAGATTCTTAACTTCCAAGATGGGTTGTGCTTCCGTCATGATTTGGTTCTCCTTTCTGTTTCATCTTATCCAGGCGTTTTCTAAGAGCTTCAGGCATATCTACTTTTGGTGCATTTGGATGCATCAGCCAGCTGGCAACCTGATGGGAATCAGAGTCTGGCACCTTAAACATCGGCGGATCTTCTCTTAGATCGATATTCAACGCAAATTCATTTCGTGGTGCAAAGGCATCACCTTTGACCTCATGCGCAAGATTTGGCGGTGTACCCGGTATCGTATATAATTCATCATCGTCGGTATCCAGATCCGGCATAGACGACAATAAGCCCCACGTATATGGATGGCGAGGATCATAGAAAATTTCATCGATCGTACCGGTTTCTACAATTTTTCCGGCATACATGACATTGACATAATCCGCTACCTTGGCTACGACACCTAAATCATGTGTAATATAAATAACAGAGAGTTCTTTTTTCTTTTGAATGTCCTGAATCAACTCCAGGATCTTAGCTTGTATCGTAACGTCCAGAGCAGTTGTCGGCTCATCGCAGATCAACACATAGGGATCACAGCTCAATGCGATCGCAATAACGATACGCTGACGCATACCGCCGGAAAGCTGATGTGGATAATTCTTCATTCGTTTTTTCGCATCTGTGATCCCTACCAACTCTAAAAGCTCTAAAGCTTTGGCGTAGGCTTCCTGTTTTGACTTTTTATAGTGATACATCATCGGCTCCATGATTTGTTTACCGATGGTCATAGTTGGATTTAATGAAGTCATCGGGTCCTGAAACACCATGGCGATCTTACGACCACGAATTTCAGACTGTAATTCTTTTTCGCTCAACTGACAAATATCGACGGTCTTTGGTTCACCGGTATATTCATCATTCCAGTGATATTCGATCGATCCGGAATCAATGGAACCATTATTAGCCAACAGCCCCATAACCGCTTTTGTCGTAACAGATTTACCGGATCCGGATCCCCCTACGATCGCAATAGTTTCTCCTTTATACAAATCCAAATTCACACCACGAACCGCATGGACTTTACCACCGGTCGTTTTAAATGAGATATTCAGATCACGTATCTTTAAAATTCTTTCTCTATTTTCTTTCATACGATTACATCTCCTTCATCGTTGGATCTAACGCATCGCGTAATCCATCACCGACCAGGTTAAAACTCAACATCAAAATGGAGAACACCACTACCGGAATGATCATTTGGAACGGATAGATCGTTAAAGTATTAAAACCATCGTTGATCAAAGTACCTAAAGAAGCTTCCGGAATCGGCAATCCCAATCCGACAAATGAAAGATAGGCTTCATAGAAAATCGCATTTGGAATCGACATCATGACCATGATGATCATCTGTGAATAAATATTCGGTAAAATTTCCTTAAAGATAATAAAGAAGCTGCCGGCCCCTAAAGTACGGGAAGCCAGAACAAATTCTTCCTCTTTGGTCTTTAAGACCTGGGCACGAGTAATACGACTCATACCGATCCATTCAGTAAAAGACAAGGCCAGAATGATCGTAAATAAACTGGATTTCATCACCATCAAAAGGATCGTTAAGATAACTAATGTTGGAATGGAGTTGATAACCTCCTGAATACGCTGCATCACAGAATCCACCTTACCGCCAAAATAGCCGGAGATCATTCCATAGGTCACACCGATGACCACATCGATAAAGATGGCTGCTACTGCCACAAACAAGGAAATTCGTGTTCCCTGCCATAAGCGTACCCATAAGTCACGTCCATAATTATCTGTACCAAACCAGTGTTGAGCCCCTGGTGCGATATTCTGTAAAGAAGTATCGATCGCATCATATTTCCAGTCGGACAACATCGGTGCCACGATCGCAAAGATCGTAATTAATGCGATACAAACGATACCAATTACGGCTCCCTTGTTTCGCGCAAACAGACTGACAGAATCCTTCCAGGCAGAACGAGCCGGCATGACTTCATCTTTTTCCAGTTCTTGACTTTCATGTGCAAATTCAAAGTCTTTAGGTTGAAATTTCATTTCTTGTAAAGCTTGCATTTCTGTCATATTACTCATCCTTTCCTAAACGAATTCGTGGATCGATGATTCCATAAGAAACATCAATGACCAACATCATGAGGATATACATAGCGGCATATAAGAAGGCACAGGCTAAGATCACGTTGTAATCGGAAGCCTGAATACTGTTGATCAATAATTTACCTAATCCCGGAACGCTACAGACCTTTTCAACGACCATGGTTCCTGTCATCAAATTGACTAAGATTGGTCCTAAGATCGTAATGATCGGAATCAGAGTATTTCGTAGTGCATGTTTAAAGATAATATCTTTACGGGAAAGTCCTTTTGCCTTTGCCAGCATGATATAATCGGAATTTAACACGGAAATCATCTCTGTACGTGTAAAACGTGCCACATTGGCAATCACGCTCATCGATAAGGCAATGATTGGCATAATGGCCGAATAAATCGGCTGAGCAGAAGAGTACATCGTTGGTAAGATATGAAGATTGCTACCAAAAATGATCAGGATCAACATCGCAAACACAAATGATGGAATGGATACACCGATTACCGATAAAACTGTTGTCAATGTATCCCAGATCGTATTCTTATTTAAGGCAGCTACAACGCCTAAGAAAATTCCTACGATAGTTCCTAAGATACAGGCACAAAGTCCCAAAAAGAACGAAATCGGTGCAGCAGTTCCCACTAAAGAAGAAACCTGCATGTCTTTATACAAGTTCATGGAAACACCAAAATCACCCGTCAGCATACCGCCCACATATTTGACAAACTGCTGCGGTAAAGGAAGATTCAAACCATAGCTTGCCTCAATAGCGGCACGTTGTGCCTCACTTAAATGTTCGTTGTTGATAGGAGATCCAGGAAGAAAGCGAACCATGCAGAATAAAACGACAAGGATCACAAATAAAGTGACCAGAGAAATCGCCAAACGCTGCAGTATATAACGAACTGTCGATTTTGACATAATAACCTCCTTTTTCAAAAAATAAACACAATATAGTGTTGAACCATATTGTGTTTATATACTAAAATTCAACTCAAATTCTTACTAAGCTTCTTTTGATACATAGTTGAATGTATATGGTACACCAACCGGACGGAATACCAATCCTTTTACAGACGGATTCTCTAAAGCTGATGTTCCTTTCTGGAATACCGGAATGTTGACATAATCATTCATGGCCATCTCTTCTGCCTGCAACATCAGATTCCAACGAGTTTCGACATTCGCTTCGGTAGAAATCTGAGCCATAAGTGCGTCATAATCCGCATTTACCCATTTACCGTAGTTGTTGACGTTATCTGATTTCATCAAGTTCAGATATGTTGTCGCATCTCCGTAATCCGGACCCCAACGTGTACAAGAAATATCAAATTCACCATTGGCTTGTTTATTATAAATACGGTCCTGTTTTGTAGTTGCGACCATTTCAATATTTAAACCATTCAGTTTGGTAAAGGCATTCTGTAAATACGTAGCCATCGTATCCATCGGACTTTCATCCGTACCATACATCAATTTCAAAGTAATTTCAGATTTACCTAATTCCTGTAAAGCCTGATCCAGAGCGGCCTGTGCTGCTTCTAAATCATACGTTGTGAAGTCTTTGGCATCGTCACGGAAATCCTGACCATTTGGACCGATTGATAAATCTTCCGGTACAAATCCATTGGCTTCAATCGAACCATCCTTTAATACATTTGTTGCGAAGTCTTCACGATCAATCGCTAAAGATAAAGCCTTACGCAAATTCAAATTCTGCAGATCGGTATTTTGGAAGTTTGGTTGCAGATAGAACAAAAACCCTTCCTTAAAGGTAGTAAAAGCATCATTATCTTTATACTGATCTACCAGATCCGAGTCGATTGGTGCAAAGTCGTTGCTGCCACTGTCAAAGTTCTGTGCCGCAACTGTAGGCTCCTGTACCAGGTTCATCACTAATTTATCCAGTTTAACCTGATCGGCATTCCAGTAATCTTCATTCTTCACAAAAGTTGCCGTTGAACCCGGTGTCCAAGATTCCATCACGAAAGCACCATTGGAAAGAATAGCTTCCGCACTCTTGGCATATCCATCGCCCTGCTCTTCCGCAAATTTTTCGTTAATTGGGTAATAACAAGGGAATGTCATCAACTCTTCAAAATAGGATACCGGACTTGTTAAAGTCACAACCAATGTTTTATCATCTTCAGCTTTTGCTCCCAGAGTGTCCAAATCTTCCTGTGTCAGCTCTTCGCCGTTTCCTGTTTTGGCAATCAATTCATCAGCACCGGTAATGTGTGCACCATCGGATCCCATCATATAGGCATAATTTCCAACGTTTTTAATGATACGCTGCCAGGCATACACGAAGTCCTGTGCTGTAACCGGTTCTCCATTAGACCATTTGGCATCACGCAGCTTGAACGTATGTGTCAAACCATCATCGCTCACCGTGTGTTCTTCGGCAATGGCATTGGCGATGTTTCCATCTTCATCCAAGCCCATCAAACCATCGATGACCGCATGCATGGCGTTAAAAGACGTTCCGTCATCCGCATCACAAGAATCTAAGTTCTTGATATCCAGTTCACTAGCAAATGTAAACGTATTGGCTCCGCCAGAACCGGATCCACAGGCAGCTAATGACAAGGCCATTGTCCCAGCCATCAGTACCGACAATAATTTTTTCATATCGAACCCTCCTAAGTTGTGTTCATTCTGTGAACATGTGTATATTTTAGAATACAATTTAATTTTTTACAAGCATAAATTGAAATTATTTTCATGCGTTTTCTATTTTATGAAAAACCTTTTCAAATAATTTTCATGATTTATGAACATTTTTCAATTAAATGTCTATACATTCGATACACAACCTAAAGTAAGCTGCTATGTCCAATATGAAGAGTTCACATATATTTTTATGCGTCTAGCCCTCTTTATTTACATATTTGAAAGTAAACGGTGTTCCGACCTGCTGGTTGACCAGATCTTTTACTTTTGGGTTCAATAAAGCCGTATTTCCTTTTTGGAATACAGGGATGTTGGCATAATCGTTCATAGCAAGCTCTTCAGCCTGCAACATCAGATCCCAACGTTTTTGAACATCCAATTCCGTATTGACCTGATTCAACAAAGCATCGTATTGTTCATTTGACCATTTTCCATAGTTATTGTTATTGCCGGTCTTCATTAAGTATAAATACGTAGTCGGATCTCCATAGTCTGGTCCCCATCTTGTACAAGCCAGATCAAAGTCACCGTTAGCTTCTTTGTTGTAGATACGATCCTGTTTGGTCGTGGCAACCATTTCAATATTTAAACCAGCCAATTTTGTAAAGGCATTTTGTAAATACGTTGCCATTGTATCCATTGGACTTTCATCGGTTCCATACAACAAGCGCAAAGTCACTTCGGATTTACCTAATTCTTGTAATGCTTGATTCAAAGCTTCCTGTGCCGCATTGGCATCATAAGTTGTAAAATCTTTGGCATCTTCTCGGAAATCTTCGCCATTTGGGCCTTTTGAAAGATCTTCAGGCACAAAGCCATTGGCTTCAATCGAACCGTCCTTTAAAACATTCTGGGCAAAATCCTCACGATCGATGGCCAGCGATAACGCTTTTCGCAAATTCTGATTCTGCAAATCGGCATTTTGTAAATTTGGCATTACATAAAATAAGAATCCGCTTTTTACATTCCAGAACGCATCGTTATCTTTGTATTTATCCACTAAATCCGAATCAATAGGCGCATAATCATTGTTACCACTATCAAAGTTTTGTGCGGCTACCGTCGGCTCCTGTACCAAATTCATGACAAGTTTATCCAGTTTTACAGAATCAGCATCCCAATAATCCTCATTCTTTGTAAAGACGGCTTTAGAACCTGGCTCCCAGGATTCCATGACAAAGGAACCGTTTGAAAGAATCGCATCGGCACTCTTTCCATAGTTTTGTCCCTGCTCTTCCGTAAACTTCTCATTTTGTGGGAAATAACACGGGAATGTCATCAGCTCTTCAAAATAAGATACCGGACTGGTTAGTCTCACCACCAGGGTTTGGTCATCCACAGCTTTAACGCCTAAAGTATCCAAATCCTCCTGTGTCAGTTCGCTACCAGCTTCATTTTTTGCCATTAGTTCATCGGCTCCGGCTAAATGAGCTCCATCCGATCCCATCATATACGCATAGTTCCCTGATTTTTTCAGGATACGCTGCCAGGCATACACAAAATCTTGTGCTCTTACCGGATCACCGTTTGACCACTTTGCATCTCGCAAAACAAAAGTATGAGTTAAACCATCGTCACTTACCGTATGTTCTTTGGCAATGCCATAAGTCACCTTGCCATCCTTATCAACATCCATTAAGCCATCAATGACCGCATGCATCGCATTAAAAGACATACCATCATCGGCATCACTGGAATCTAAGTTTTTGATATCCAGTTCATTCGCAAATGTAAATGTGTTGGCATTATCTTTGCCGGAACCACAAGCCGCTAAAGATAAAGCCATGGTTCCTGCCATCAATACCGATACCAACTTTTTCATAGAAATCCACCCTTTCCTTGGCACCTTTGTACCTGTTCTCTTTCATCTTATGACTATCTTATAAATTTAGTCATAAATATTTTAAAAATTGATTGTTCGCATTTAACGAACAATTGTCTATATATTAAGACAGATTTTCATTTTTTTCAAGATATTTACATATATTTTTCATAATTTATATATATTTCATATATTTTTTCATAAAAAAAGCTGCACCGAAGTGCAGCCTGCGCTAGTTCGCAACAATATTTACTACTTTCCCTTTAACCACAATAACCTTACGAACGGTTTTGCCTTCCAACTGATGTTGTACATTTTCCAGCTGTAATGCTTGTTCCTGGATCTTGGCTTCTTCGGCATCGGCGGCCGCTTCAAACTTACCACGCACCTTACCATTGACCTGTACCACGATGGTTACAGTCTTATCCACTAACATAGCCTCGTCATATGTCGGCCATGGCTCATAAGTGATAGAATCTTTCTGGTCAAAGATCGTTGCCCATAGCTCTTCTCCTAAATGCGGGGCAAAGCAGGCAAACATCTTTAAGAAACCAATCGCATAAGGACGATAGATCGTTTTTGTCTTGTAACATTCATTGATGAAGATCATCATCTGAGAAATCGCTGTATTAAAGTTTAACGTATCGATATCATTTGTCACTTTCTTAACAGTCGCATGGTAAACACGATCTAAACGATGATCGTTTTCGCCAGTGAATTCAGCCACTTCTGTATAGAAACGATTGACACGTTCCAACCATTTACGCGTTCCGTCCAGCCCGGTCGTTGACCAAGGTAAAGCCGCTTCCAACGGTCCCATAAACATCTCATACACACGCAAAGCATCCGCTCCATGACTGGCAACGATTTCATCCGGATTGATGACATTGCCACGTGATTTTGACATCTTTTCACCGTTAGAGCCTAAGATCATACCCTGATGGAACAATTTCTGGAATGGTTCTTTTGACTTCACGACACCACAATCGTAAAGTACTTTATGCCAGAAGCGCGCATATAATAGGTGCAATACCGCATGTTCTGCACCACCGACATACAAATCAACCGGTAACCAGTGCTCCAGCAGCTTTGGATCCCCGATGGCTTTATCATTTTTTGGATCAATATAGCGAATGTAATACCAGCAGCTTCCAGCCCACTGTGGCATCGTATTGGTTTCTCTGGTTCCCTTAACACCATCAATCTCAACCGATAACCAGTCGGTACAATGTGCCAACGGACTTTCACCGGTATCGCTTGGTTTAAAGTTTGTCGTTGCCGGCAGTTCTAACGGCAGTTCATCCACATCGACAGTACGCATGGTTCCATCTTCCATATGAACGATCGGAATCGGTTCGCCCCAGTAACGCTGACGAGAGAACAACCAGTCTCTTAACTTGTAAGTAACCTTGGCTTCCCCAACCTTGTTTTCTTCCAGCCACTGAATCATTTTCGCAATGGCCTCTTCCTTATTTAGACCATTCAGCCATTCTGAATTGATATGTACACCATCTCCGGTAAAGGCTTCTTCTTCTTCGATGTTTCCACCTTCCAGTACCGGAATGATCTCTATACCAAATTTCTTGGCAAATTCATAGTCACGTGTATCGTGTGCCGGAACCGCCATGATTGCACCGGTTCCATAACTGGCTAATACATAATCACTGATCCAGATTGGCACTTTTTTACCATTGACCGGATTGATCGCATACGCTCCGGTAAATACACCGGTCTTATCTTTGTTCAAATCTGTTCTTTCCAGATCGGATTTTGTCTGACATAACTTTTGGTAGGCTTCAACGGCTTCCTTTTGTTCCGGAGTCGTAATATCGGATACAAAAGGGTGCTCCGGTGCCATAACACAATACGTAGCCCCAAATAAAGTATCACAACGCGTTGTAAATACCGTAAATTCTTTATCATGGCCATCGATTTTAAAGATGACATTGGCCCCCTGCGATTTACCGATCCAGTTTCTCTGCATCTCTTTCGTAGAAGTTGGCCAATCCACTTCATCCAGATCTTTTAACAATCTTTCTGCATAGGCCGTGATTTTTAATACCCATTGACGCATCGGTTTACGGATGACCGGATAGCCACCTCTCTCACTCTTACCATCAATAACTTCTTCATTGGCCAAAACCGTTTTTAACTCCGGACACCAGTTGACCGGAATTTCATCGACATAGGCTAACCCTTTTTTATACAGCTGTGTAAAAATCCACTGTGTCCATTTGTAGTATGATGGATCAGCCGTACTGATTTCGCGATCCCAATCATAACTGAAGCCCAAAGACTGTATCTGTTCTCTAAAATGATTGATATTTTTCTTGGTAAATTCAGCCGGATGATGCCCTGTCTGTAAGGCAAACTGCTCTGCCGGAAGACCAAAGGCATCCCATCCCATCGGGTGCAGAACATTATACCCTTCCATACGTTTTTTACGGGCAATAATATCGGTTGCGGTATATCCTTCCGGATGTCCTACATGAAGACCATTTCCACTTGGATATGGAAACATATCCAGCACATAATATTTAGGCTTGGAAAAATCGGAAGTATCACAACGGAAAGTCTTTTCTTCCAGCCATCGCTTTTGCCATTTCTTTTCAATGGACTGATGATCGTACATCTCTCTTCTCCTCCTTCAATAAAAAAACGCCCTCTTCTAAGGACGTTAAAAGACGCGGTACCACCTTAGTTCACAGAAACTATCTGTGCCCTCTTTTTTTCTTTATCGCAGAAACTACGGATAACATTACTTATCAGCTCCTTAGCGAGTTCAAAGATACGATCCACTGCTTTTCACCAGCCAGCAGTTCTCTAAACGACTTTCTCTTCTACTACTCTAATTCATCGCTTTTACGCTTTGAATCATATCATTATTTCATTTTATAAGTCAACCTTCATTTCTGGTCTGGAAAACACTTCAAACAACTTTTTAAAAATTTTTTAATTTTTTTCGCTAAATTCAACTAAAAAGTTGATGACCTAACATGAATAGCGTCAGATTCAGGGATATTCTTTGACATGTAAAGGAGATTCCCTATGATTAATGAAACATTCTTGAACCATCTAAAACCAGTAGAACTCGAATTCATTCAAGCCTTCATTTATAAACTGACAAGCGACAAAATAACTCTGGATACAACAAATTCAGAAAATATTGAATCTACTGTATCCCGTTGTCCGCACTGTGGATCTTTTCATTTTGTGAAAAATGGATTTAACAAAAAGCACAGGCAAAAGTATCTTTGCAGAGATTGCGGGAAAAT
>NZ_ATUT01000006.1 GCF_000420345.1 Faecalicoccus pleomorphus DSM 20574
TAGGTAAAGAGTTTATAAATATTATTTCTTCCTTTGACATCGTACGATGTTTGGCATCATACCATTCAGAAACTGTAGATTCGACTAAAAGCTGATCCGTTGTTTTGACTTCGGATTTAGACCACGAAAAAGAACGTAAAGGTGTGTATTTTTTACGTTTCTTAGATTTCATTGTTTTGGCGGTTCAGAGTTTCACGAGATGAACAACCAGAACCGCCAAGTTCTCTTGATGGTTATTCACCTCATGAAGCTCCTCAAGAGCTTGCCTTTCTACAAGCGTCTAAATTATACCACCAAGATTTCATTTTTAATATTTATTCATCCTTTATGTGCAAAGGACGAGCCTTTTCTAAAAACTATGGTAAAAAAGATGGATTTTCTATTTTCATTCTCTGAATTTACACCCCTTCCCCTTTATATTTTAAATTCCTACTGTATAATGTAAATCGTGTTTTGAGGTAATTATGAAAGAGATTTTGAAATTTGAGCTGTTTTATAAACTATTGATGAATGCCATCCTTCTTCCCTGTCTATCGCTTTTAACAGGATGGTTTTTACGGTATGTAATAGGAGATACAGTTTTATATAACTTTGATATGGTATATTCCTTATTCTCCATTCCGGGAATTCTATTGGTACTTGCTTATGTGCTTATTGTGATCCTCTGTGTTTACTTTGAATATATCGTGGTTTATAAACTCGTCTATTGTTTTAAAACCCGACAAACTATTGACTGGAAAAATTTGAGTCTTTCTTCCCTGCAAGATCTTTCTGTTTTAAAGACCAAGTATTTTCCTTTATTGTTTCTATATTATGTTTTGTTGAACCCTTTATGGCATCTTGGTTTTGTATCTTCTTTTTTACCCCGTATTTCTATACCGGCTTTTATTATCAATGAAGCTTTAAAAATGAATTATGGATCGTATTTGATCTTTATTGTTTACATACTTTTATTCATGGTTTACGCATTTTTATGGTACGTACCTTTTTACATGATTTATACAAAAGCACCCTTTTTCCAAGCTTGTAAACAATCTATTCATAAAATGCTGCAGATAAAGAAATTATGGCTGTTTTTAATTGGTATATTTCTGATGTATTATGTTTTGGAAACTTTTATCTTTCCCGAATTCCTATTAACAACATCTGATTTTAACTTTTACTTTTTACGTTATTTTCTGTTCTCTTCTTATTTTCGTTTTCGCACCTTACTGTTTGTCGGCTATTCTATACTATGGACGATCCTAGAAGTATTTGCGATTTACACGCAGTTAAAACAGGAAGAAGTCGATCCAGTCTGTCTGTTTAGCCAGACAGAAAAACCTCTTAAAATGAAGTGGCACAAAAAGGTTGCCCACCATAAAATCATATACAGTACAATCTTTTTGTGTGCAACGATTGTGTTTGTCGTGATGTACTTCCATCAATGGCCATTGGTACATCCCCCTTATTCCATTGGTCATCGCGGCGATATCACACAAGTGGAAAACAGTTTGGAAGGCATCTTGGCAGCTGATCAAAACAACACTGATTTTGCGGAAATCGATATACAGATGACAAAAGATCACATATTGGTCGTATGCCATGATACAAATTTAAAGCGATTGACTAAAAAAGACTTAGAAATCAAAGATTGTACATTCGAACAGTTACAGAAGCTTACGCTAACGGATAAACAAGGTCATACTGCAAAGATTGCGACTTTGGAGCAGGCAATTCAAACTGCGAAATCTTCGCCTAATCAGATTGGTCTTTTGATTGAATTTAAGCCACTAGATGGTGATCAACAAGAAACCATTCAACAAACTATTGAACTGATAGAAAAATACGATTTTTCAAATCGAGCCATGTTCATGTCCATGGATAAAGAAAGCGTTGAACTTTTGGCAAAAGAAAGGCCAGACTGGTGGATCGGCTATTGTGCGTTTGGAAATTTAGGGCATATCCATATACGATTAAACGATTCTTTCATTCCCGATTTTATTGCCGTAGAAGAAAGCATGATCAACACACAGCTTCTGGAAGATGCCAGAAACAACAATCTTCCCATCTATGTATGGACTGTCGATGATGTCAACAAAATAATGGATTATTTACATATGGGAATTAGCGGTATTATTGGAGATGCCAGTGATCAAGTTTCGCATGCCGTACATCAATACAAACAAATGTCACCGATGGACGATACACACTATTTAACTACATGTTCCGGCTTTCCAAAATTGACAGAAGATGAAAGCGGTTATCTACAATGTAATTAACGACATAGACTAAGAAACGACTGTTCTCCAAGATTAGAATGTTCAAAGGGATACAACTAAATTTGATCATTTTTATAGATAGTGACCGTTGACGATACTGTATAGAAATAAAAAAGACATGCTTTTACACATGTCTTCATCGATCCAGAGTCTCATTGACAGCTACATCAAATTTTCCAGAATAAAGGTTCCCATTCCAAATAACACGGCAACGATCCATAAGATCGCAATGATGCGAAGAACCATTTTCTTGTTTTCGTTATAGCGAATTAAGACCACCAGTCCTAAACCGGCGTTGGTAATCAGACCGGCTAATAGAGAACCAAACTGTAATTGTCCACTCATATATAACTGAGATAATACAACCGTGGCTGCACAGTTGGGAATAAAACCAAATACAGCTGCAAAGAGGGGTTGAAGGAACGACTTGGATAAAAGAATCGTACTTAAGTTCTCTTCTCCGATCCATTCAATCAATAAAGTTAATACAAAACTTGTCGCAAAGATAAAAACAAAAATTTTTAATGAACGTAATAGAGCACTAATATAGATCGGATATTCCGGATAACAGCAGGGACAAGCTGAACCTGCTTGTTCATCCTCTGAGGCTTGCTCTTCCGTTTCTTCTTCCATATCATCAAAATAAATGACATTTTGATGTCGATAGAGTACATGATCAATAAAATAACCGGCAACGACGGCAATCACAAATTTCAACACCAACAACAACCCCAACGTAGAATATAGAGAAGGATTGCTTAAAAGAATCGGAATGGCTTCATCGCTTGTAGCTATCATAACAGCTAATAAAGACCCTAATGTGATATTTCTTTGTACAAATAACATGGCTGCCAGAATACTGAATCCACATTGAGGCAATAAACCTACAGCGGCACCTACCAGTGGACCATATTTTTGTAAACCAAAGAATATTTTTTCGTCACTCTGATTGTTTCGTCTTTCAAATACTTCTAAGATCATATAGGTAATCAAAAGAAAAGGAAACATCATCCATGTATCTTCCAATGTATGTTCAAGGGTATGTACAAAAAAATCCATAGTTTCACCTCACAGAGATTAAATTATACAAATACCTTTTAAAAAAATCCAGTGAAATGAAAATAGAACTGTTAATCAACAGTTCCCTTTTTATCCGTAATATGAATGTGTTTTTGCGCAAGACGACTTTTTGAGAAATCACGTATGCCTGCATACAACAAAGCAAAAACGGGAACCCCTAAAAACATGCCGACGACACCGCCAATACCGCCACCGATCGTCACGGAAAACAAAATCCAGAATCCGGAAATGCCCAGCTGATCGCCTAATACAATCGGTTTGATCACGTTGCCATCGATCTGCTGCAGGATCAAAATAAAAATCGCAAAGATCAAAGCATAGATCGGATCAATCAACAGTAACAGTACAATTACCGGGATAGCACCGATAAACGGCCCGAAAACCGGGATCACATTGGTCACACCGACCACAAAGCCAATCATGGGCGCATAGGGAATCTGTAAAAGTGAAACCCCGATATAACAGCTTACACCGATAATCGAAGAATCAATAATGCTTCCGACAATGTATTTCTCAAAGACGAGCTTGGCATCCTCGGTCCATGCGGTAACAAAGTTAGCCATCGATTTATCAAACAACGCATAGTTTAATTTTTTTAGTCCGCGAACCAGACTTTCTTTATCCAGTAAGATATAGAAAGCACTCACTAAAGCCAGGATAAAATTGATAATCAAACGAATCACATTGTATGAATAATTGGCAATTTCCGGAAGATATCGAGTCAGTGTCGAAGTCACAGTATTGAAGAGATCCGTTTCGTTTAACGCTCTTTCAATATCCTGTCCCGAAATATTCAATTGTTTCCCTAAACTTGTCGCATAATCCATTAAATTACCCCAATACGATTTAAAGTTATCCGCAAACTGCATGGAAGAATCAATCAAACTTGGAATAATAGTTCCAAAAAATAAGACAATCAAACATAGAAACAAGATAAAAGATAATATGATTGACAATAATCGTTTATTATTTTGTTTCAAATTTGTATTTCCAAACAGCTTTCTTTCAAACCATTTTGAAGGTTTATGCAGTAAAAAGGCTAGAAAAATTCCTAATAAAAATGGGGATCCGATCGATAAGATGAATTGAATAAAGTCAACGACTCGATCAAAAAACAGAAAAAACATGGCAATCAATACCGCAATGGATAAAGAGCCTCCATATACAAACATTCTTTTTTTCATTTCTTCTGTTATACGAAAATTCAATTTGATCACCCGCTTATATTTCAAAATTTTATCATATAGATTTAATTTCGGAAAGGCCTTATAATAAGACCATGGAACTTTTATTTGAAGGAAAAATCTCGGTGAAGGCTATACTGGAAAATCAAAAGCGCGATATTTTTCAAGTCATTATGGAACAAGGAAAACGCAATAAAGATTTTGGTTATGTCTATTATCTGGCCAAACAAAGAAACATTCCTGTTTCCTATCAAACAAAAGAAGAGATACAAACCATGGCCAGCTCTTCTACCCATGGTGGTCTGCTTGTAAAAGCCGGTGTACAGCATCATCCAGGTTTGCCGGATCATTCACTATCTGGTTTTTTATGTCATATCGATGGGATTGAAGATCCTTATAATCTGGGAAGTATTTGTCGATCTTTATATGCAGCTGGATGCAATGGTTTGATTTTGATGGAAAGAGACTGGTCTAAGGTCGAACCGTTAATCTTAAAGGCCAGTGCCGGTGCTTTTGAGCATCTAAGCATCTACTGGATCCAAAAGGAAGAAGATTTGATCTATTATTTAAAACAACACGCAATACCTCTTGTAATGGCGCATCGAAAGGATGCCATATCTTTATATGACTATACCTTTCCTGAGAATTTTTGTTTAGCTTTAGGTGGCGCGTTACGTGGTATCAGTGCTCAGCTGGCCGAACATTCCACGCAAAACATTTTTTTAGAATATGGAAGAGACTGTCGTTATGCGTTGGATACGGCAAGTACAGTCAGTGCATTTGGATTTGAAATCGTTAGACAAAGGAGGAAATAAGTTATGCGAATCAATCGTGACAAATTAGTAAAAATTGCCGTCAACGGACAGGTCGATCATCCTCGTATGAAAGGCTTTCGTGTTGGCTATGACGGAAAAGGCAGAATGCCAATTGGTACCGGTGGTATTACTTACTCTCATGCCATTGGTGATCCCTGCATGGGATTAGCCGGTGATCATGTAGAGCCCGGCATCTCACTAGCCAATCCATCCAATGGAGAAAATCATGCCTTGGAAACATTTGCCTGTGTAGGTAATGAAGCACGTATCATCAACGGGCCACAAAAAGGTAAGAAAGGCTATGTATCGGGAACTCACGGCGGTATCGATCATACGATGATCTGTTTTGATAAAAAGATCCTGGAGGAAATGGATGGCAATGAAACCATATTGGTCAAAGCCTATGGACAAGGCTTAAAGCTTTTAGATCATGAAGACATTTATGTGATGAACATCGATCCGGATTTATTAGAAGCTATGCCTATCGAAGAAACCGATAAAGGGATCACCTTCCCTGTTGTTACAGTTGTTCCGGCCTTTTTGATGGGTTCCGGTCTTGGAAGCAATACCATGATGGAAGGCGATTACGATATCATGACCCAAGATAAAGAAGCCAATGAAGCCTATGGCCTTAACGACCTTCGCTTTGGTGATTTTGTCGCCATCTTAGATCATGATAGTGAATACGGTCCGCACTATTTAAAAGGAAGTATCAGTGTCGGTGTGATCGTACACAGTGATTCTTATACAAGCGGACATGGTCCGGGGGTTTGTGTGATTGCCACCAGCAAGACAGGAAGCATCCAACCGGTTGTTACAAAAGACGCCAACTTAAAAACATATATGAAAAATTTAAAGCGCAAAGGATAACTTTTGTGCTTTTTCTTTGGGCATTTCAATAGGATTTAAACATTAGGCATGATACGATGAAAACAGTTAAAAAAGGAGATCATACATATGACAACATTTAAAGGAAATGAAGTAACATTAGTTGGCGCACCTCTTGTTGAAGGAAGTGAAATGCCTGCATTTACATTTGTAGATAAGGATTTAAATACAGTTGACAGCACAACTTTAAAAGGAAAACGTGTATTCTTAAGCGTTCCAAGCATTGATACCAGCGTTTGTTCGATGGAAGTCGCAAAGTTTATGAATTCACTTAAGGATAGAGACGATGTCACAGTGGTATCCCTTTCCATGGACTTACCATTTGCACTGGATCGTTGGTGCCAGGCTAAAAACAATGACAAAGTCATCATGGGAAGTGACTACAAAGGACAAAACTTTGCCAAGGTCAGTGGAACCTTGATTGAAGAATTGGGCTTGTTGACAAGAGCTGTCTTTGTCGTTGATGAAAACAATAAGCTGGTTCACGTTGAATATTGTGCCGAAGTAGCGAATGAACCAGACTACAATAAAGTATTAGAAGTGCTTTAATGTAAAAGGAAGGGCAATCCTTCCTTTTTATTTGCACAAAAAAAGAAGAGCTTTTTTTTGCTCTTCTCTAGTCTTTTGAACTTCCCATTCCCAACAATTGAAGAATGTATAAGAAAATGTTGATAAAGTCCAAATAAAGCTCTAATGCGAAATAAATGGATAACTTTTCTCTGGAAACGATTGATCCATCATTGAACGTCATGATCTTATTCATACGCTGTATATCCCATACCGTAATCCCGGTAAAAAGAAGCAGACCTACAAGGCACATAAAACGAGTATCCATTCCAATATGAAATATGGATAAAAGTACTTGTGAAATGATCATGGCAATCAAACCGGTAAAACAAATTGATCCAATGCGCGACATATCTTTCTTTGTTGTTAGGCCAATAAACACTAAACAGAGAAAATAGAGGGCCGCTACCAAAAACGCAACAAAGATAACACCTTCTGAATACGCATAGAAAATGGATGTCATGCTGAAACCGAGGGTTAAAGAATACAACAGAAATAAGATTTTCATAGTGGCAGCAGACGTATTTCTTGCCAATTGTGAAGAAAATACAACAACTAGAACGATCTGCGCAATCAACAATCCAAAAGCTAAGAATGGACTACGTTCGATGATGGCTAAAAATGTACCACTTCGATACAAACCAAACGATACTGCAGCGGTCACCATCAAACCAATAGCCATCCAAAGATAGCTGTTTAATACGGATTTTTTTACTTCATTTTGTGAATAAAACGAAGCTTCATAATCTTGATACATATGATCATCTCCTATTTTTTGATGAACTCAAGCAATTCTTTAGCGGCAATATCTAAACCTTTACGATTTGCACGGTCAAATCCTAAGTGCGTATAGATTTCTCCAACAAACACGCCGTTGTCTTTCATGCACTGGAACATTTTATCAATCAGCGGTTCACAAAGCTCCTGTTTCTGCATAGGTCCAAATGGGTTGGCAAAATACGTTGTAGAAATACCAACTTCCTGCGTTGTTCCCAATGCCATACGTTTTCCCTGCTTACAAGTTTCTTTGACATCTTCGATTGGACGTTGTTTCAAGCCATATTCATCTGTATAGTTATTGGCATACGCAAACAGATCGATAGTGTGATTGTGTACGACAACACGATATGGACTTGCCGGTACAACCATACGAGCATTCGGATTTTCCGGTCCCATGATCACAGCACGATCCATGTCACGATACGGTGTTCCTGGGTCTAAGTCATCCAATCGTACAAAGGCACCGATTTCTGTTCCCTGTCCATAAGGTACACCATCTTCAACATGAATCGTACCCATATCATCAAATACTACTTCAATATCACGGATGATATCGTGTCCAACAGCTTTCAGTGCTTCAATGGATTCTGACTTACCAGCACCGGAATCTCCCATCAACATCAAGCCTTTTCTTCTGCCATCATTTAATGTAATGTTGACAAAAGCTCCGTGGATTGGCAGCCATCCTCTTTGCATCATCGCAAGGTTATGTAATGTCAAACACATTTTCTTCAAATATCCAAAATACTCTACACGTGGATGATCACTGATGCATCCTACCCAGATATCATTCGCTTCATCGTGATAGAACTGTGTTTCATTGCGATCATCCGGATTTCCATAAATACAGATCAAATCCGGTTTCTGTTCTGATTCTTCGCGGCTGGCCAATTCGAATAAGTTGGCCATACTTAAAGCCGATGCAATATATTTTGTATTGAAATATACAAAGCACAATAGTTTTCCGACTTTACATGGGAAACAGAACCATTCTTCCGGATCACCCGCAAAATATGTGATTGGGTTTGTATCCGTTTCATTGATCACGCCTTCACGCTTACTGGATTTCGGATGCAGGATCATTGGTGTACGAAGCATAACGGTATCAATCACCGGAATATTCATTAAGGCTTCATATTGAGGATCCCATAAGTTTTTATGACGATATACCGAGAAACACGCATTTGTACCGGCCTGTGCCTGACGATACACAACATTTCTTCGATGCATGGCACGTTCTTCAAATAAACGGTATGTGCGTAAGAACAGAGAATTGACAGCGGAATCTCTTGCGACCAAAGTATTGACACCGAAACCGTCAATATTTTCACTGGACATCACCGCAAAACGCTGTAAATCTCGCCATGATTTATAAATTTCTTCAATGGTGTCTAACAGATGTTTTTCATCCAATGCATAGTCATTGCGAATCTCATCCATTTTAAACACCGACAACAGACGAAGGAAATGCGTAAATTCGGCAGCGGCTTCCTGCGAATCGTATTTTCCATCCTGTGTCAGATATTTATACAGATCAACATTTTTTTCTTTTTGACTGGAAATAAAATACTGAATATAAACCTGGAATGTTTTACTTGCCAAAAACTCCTGACGATCTTTCGGATACGCCTTGTTGTAATTTAAAATCACCTGGTTATTGCTGATACTAATCTTTTTTTCCATTCTAAGTCCTCCTAATAGGGTAATTTTAACCTAACTGTTAGGAAAAGTAAATCTCAAAAAACGGATGTAACCGTTTTCTTGAAAGAATCTTACATATCCTGAAACAATTTGCACAAAAAAAGGATGAGGACTGTCTCATCCTATTTTGCATAAATCGCATCAATTCTAGCTTTGATATCCTCTAAAGAGATTTCTGTTTTCTCACCGTTGGCTCTTGTGACAAATTCAACATTGCCATTTTGAATACCACGTCCAACTGTAATTCGATACGGAATACCAATCAGTTCCATATCTTTAAATTTAACTCCCGGACGCTCATTGCGGTCATCTAAGAGCACATCGTATTTTTTCGATTGACAATATTCATACAACGCATTGGCAATGGATACTTGTTGTTCATCTTTAGCGCTGACCGGTACGATTGCCAGTTTAAACGGCGCAATTTCAGCAGGCCAAATAATGCCGGAAGCATCGTTATGCTGTTCTACGACCGCTGCCATACAACGTTCTAAGCCAATACCATAACTTCCCATCCATACCGGTTGCAGCTGATTGTTGGCATCCGTATATAACAAATTCATGGATGTTGAATATTTTGTACCCAGCTTAAAGAGGTTCCCCACTTCAATGCCATGTTGGAACGTTAATTTCTTTCCACAAACCGGGCAGACATTGCCTTCTTTGACCTGACATAAATCCGCTGCTTTCACATAATCAAAATCCTTGATATTGACATTTTCAATATGGTGGTCTGTCTTATTGGCTCCTACAATAAAGTTTTTCTTATGTAAAACCTGTCGATCCAGATAGACCGGACAATCAATACCGATTGGACCGGCAAATCCTACCTTGGCATGCGTCACCTTCTCTACATCCTCAAAGGAAGCTAGCTCCATCTCGTTGGCACCCAACAGTTTTAAAACTTTCGTTTCGTTAAGCTCACGATCGCCTGGGATACAGAACGCAACAATCTTTCCATCGACATTATAAATCAGGGTCTTAACAAAATCATTGGCTTCTTTTCCAAAGAAGGCTGCGACTTCTTCAATGGTTTTCGCATTCGGTGTCTCCATCAAATGCATTTCTTTTTCTTTTTCCTGACTTTCTTCCGTCGTATCGATGACTTCAGTAATCTCTAGATTGCTGGAAAAATCACAACCCTCACAACCTACGATAGTATCTTCGCCAATGCTGGAAATGGCCTGGTACTCTTCCGATAAAAGGCCACCCATAGCCCCTGTATCGGCTTTAACAATCTTATATTCTAAACCTAAACGATCAAAAATGCGGCAATAAGCATCATACATCTTCTGGTAGGCTACATCCAATCCTTTTTCATCGATGTCAAATGTATATGCATCTTTCATGATAAATTCACGAACACGGATCAATCCATAACGAGGACGTGTCTCGTCTCGATACTTTGTCTGAATCTGATACAGATTGTATGGATAATCTTTATACGATTTTCCGTTCATACTTGCCGCAACCGCAAACAATTCTTCATGGGTTGGACCTAGTACATAACGCTTCATATACCGGTCGTTTAATGAAAACATGTTGGATCCAAACGCATCTCTTCGACCAGACTGCACATACACATCTTCCGGAATCAAAGCCGGCATCAAGAGTTCCTGTGCCCCTTTGGCATCCATTTCTTCACGAATGATGTTCTCAATCTTCGCCAATACCTTTTTCCCCATCGGCATGATCATATAAATACCGTTGGAAGTTTTTTTGATCATTCCGGCACGTACTAACAAATTACTGGAAATACTATCTTCATCTTTTGCATTTTCACGCAATGTATAAAAGAAACTCTGACTCAATTTCATGATATCCCTCTTTTCAGCTTGTTCTATTTTCTCATAATCCGTCTTTAGACACAACACGAATCTTACGGATCATCGCATTTTTTTCGATAGGACCTTCCCATTTGGTCTTAACGATCTGCATTGGTTGCTTACACACAGCTAAAGGTATATCATTTTCATCATAGATTTCTTTGACCTCAACCAATGTGCTTGAAATATTTGGACCAAAGATTTCTAATGTTTGATTTGGTAAGAAATGATTCTTTACCTGTAAAGTTGCGATTTGTGAAGAGGCATCATAATCAAGGACAATCGCCACATATTCTTGGGTCACCGTCTCATCATGATCTTGATACAGCTGCACCTTATAACCCGGTAATCCTTGATAAAAGCCTGGACCCGTCGGACGGTTTTCCGCCTTGGCAATTTCTCTTTTGGCATACGCCAAATCCTCTTGGGAAGCATATCCTTTTTCATAAATACGGTCGATCAAAGTACGATAACTGCGAATAACGGTTGCCAAATAATAAGCACTTTTCATACGCCCTTCGATTTTCAAAGAAGCGACACCCATTTTAATAAAGGCTTCAATCTGATCTACGGCCTGCAAATCCTTGCTGGACATACTAAACAGATTGGTTGGATCACTTAATTCATGATCTCTGTCCATTAAATGATATTTCCACCGACAGCTTTGCGCACAGCCGCCACGATTGGCATCGCGTAAGGTCATATGATTACTCAAGACACAGCGACCGCTAAAAGAAATACACATACCACCGTGAATAAACACTTCGATTGGTAAAATATTTTTTTTACAGATGGCTTCGATCTGATCCATTTGGCATTCTCTTCCCAATACTACACGATCCATGCCCTTTTCTTTCCAAAAGGCAACCGCATTGGAGTTTGTGGAAGAATGCTGTGTTGAAATATGTACTTCATAATGACAGCCCAATTCTTTGGCCTTCATCATGATAGCCGGTGAACAGACAATGATCGCATGAACACCGATCTGATCCAGGGCCAACAAATAGTCGTCCAGACCGTGCAGGTCTTCCTCATGCGGCAGCATATTCACCGTAACATGCACATGCGCCCCTCTTTCGTTGGCAAAATCCACCAGTTCCTTCATTTCTTCCAAAGAAAAATTACTGGCACGAGATCGTAAGGAAAATTGTTTTCCTCCAATATAAACCGCATCCGCACCATATAAAATCGCAATTTTTGCCTTTTCCAGATTTCCTGCAGGAGCCAGTAATTCAATCTTATTCATGACTAGCCTCCTTCTTTTTCATGGTCGTCTGATAATACCAGTGGTTGGATCCCGGTACTTCCGATTGATTTTGATAGGCATTTAATACATGAATCGTCCAATCATCATCCATAAAAATAGAGTCAATTCGGAAGCGATATAATCCATGCTCTTTCAAAACAGGCAGTTCCTTTTGACTTTGAATCGATGCTTCACTAAAAATATGAGTACCATAATCATCCTCTACGATTGGCATTCGATCCTGACGTGTCGATTCTATCAAATCTAATACCTTTTTGTGCCCTTTTTCGTTCGATTTAATCGCATCCAGATAATTAGTGACCAACATTCTTCTGGAATACAAAATTGAGAAATAACCAGAAATCAAAATTTCTACTTCTTTCGTTTGTTCTGTCATTTGTAAGATTTCCTCTAATGAACATTCATGTGCTAGTGAAACGGATTGAATCCCTAACTCCAAATAAAACGCAATGTCCATATGATTGGTAATTAATGTCTCCGGTTGATAAATCAACAAAGATTCCATCCCCTGTTTCTGTGCCTCATAGAATACGCCTTCATCACTATAGTAGATACCATCCACCCCGGCTTCTTTGCAGGTCTTTAAAAACTCTGTTAACAAGTTTAATTCATCTTCCATAAAAAAACGTAAGGCATTCACATACAATTTTAAATTCAGTGCATGACATTGTAAAACAACTTCTTTTAAATCTCTAAGAGAAATAGTAAGACTTTGTCGAATGGAAAAATCTTCTACACCAATGATAATCGCATCAGCACCAGCCTCTTTTAATTTTTTAATATTTTTTAAATCATGTATCGTTACAATAAACATGAGCATACTCCTTTACAGTATTCTTAGTGTATCATAAAAAGTCGTTCCCAGCTAAAAAAGCACTCCATAGAAAAAAAGGTAAAGAGCACTTTCACTCTTTACCTAGCTGTTATTGGAGATCATAACGATCATTATTCATCACTTTTACCCAGGCTTTCACAAAGTCTTTGACAAATTTTTCTTTGTTGTCATCTTGGGCATAGAATTCACAATAGGAACGTAAGATAGAATTGGAACCAAAGACTAAGTCAACACGAGAAGCCCTGTACTTTTCCTGATTGTTTTCTCTTGAAACAATCTGATATGTACCATCTTCCAGCGGAATCCATTTAAAGTTCATATCCGTTAAATTCACAAAGAAATCCTGCGACAATACTCCAGGTTTTTCTGTCAATACACCAAGTTGCGATTGACCATAGTTTACATCCAGCACACGTAAACCGCCAATCAATACGGTCATCTGAGGTGCACTCAATCCCAAAAGATTGGCTTTGTCCACCAATAATGTTTCCGGCTTATTGGTTAAGCCCTCTTGTACATAATTTCGAAAGCCGTCATGTTTAGGTTCTAAGACATCAAAAGAGCGCTCGATCGTCATCTCCTGTGTCGCATCACCACGTCCAGGAGCAAACGGCACTTTGATATCGACACCGCCGGCTTTGGCCGCTTGTTCAATCGCTGCACTGCCAGCTAATACAATCAAATCCGCCAGGCTTACTTTTTTATCGAACTCTTTTTGTATCAAACGATATGTCTGCAACACCTTATCCAGTTTGGCAGGTTCATTCGCTTCCCAGAATCGCTGTGGCGATAAGGCAATACGTGCACCGTTGGCTCCTCCACGATAGTCACTTTGACGGAATGTTCGGGCACTGTCCCAAGCTACCGAAATCATCTCATACGAAGACAATCCAGATTGTAGTAATTTTTCTTTCAAACGTTCAATGTCTTCTCCACTCAAGGTATAATCCCCTGACGGAATGGGATCTTGCCATAAGAAATCTTCTTCTGGTACTTCCGGGCCTGCGTATCTCGATTTCGGTCCCATATCTCTATGCGTTAATTTAAACCAGGCTTTGGCAAACGCTTCTTCAAGTTCTTTAGGATGATCCAGGAAGTGTTTTGCAATCTTGCGATATTTCGCATCATATCGCAAGGCCATATCAGCATCCGTCATCATCGGTTTTCTTTTGATGGTTGGATCAGCCGCATCCACCGGCATGTCTTCTTCCTCGATTTCTACAGGTTCCCATTGGAAAGCCCCCGCCGGGCTTTTCACCAGACCCCAATCGTATTTAAATAATAACTTTAAGTAGGAATGATTCCAACGATCCGGCTGCGAAGACCAGGCGCCTTCCAATCCGGACGTTACGACATTATTCGCTTTTTGATTTGGATTGATCCATCCCAAACCTTGTCCTTCTACAGTATTCGCTTCTGGTTCCGGTCCTAGATTTTCGGCTCTGCCGGCACCATGTGTTTTCCCCACGGTATGACCCCCTACAATCAAAGCAACCGTTTCTTCATCATTCATCCCCATACGCTGGAAAGTCACACGAACATCTTGCGCGGTACGACCTGGATTGGGAATACCATCGACTCCTTCCGGATTTACATAAATCAATCCCATTTGAACGGCTGCCAATGGATTTTCTAGACTTTTGCGGTTTTCATCATTATCATAACGCTGTTTTGTTGGCGCCAGCCACTCTGTCTCACTTCCCCAATTAATATCTTTTTCCGGGTTCCAAATATCGTTTCGGCCTCCGCCAAATCCAAGAGGCTTAAAGCCCATCGACTCATACGCTACATTGCCCGCTAAGATGATTAAATCTGCCCAGGAAATACGCTTTCCATACTTTTTCTTTACAGGCCATAATAAACGACGCGCCTTATCTAAGTTTGCATTATCTGGCCAACTGTTCAATGGTGCAAATCGCTGATTGCCTGTACCGGCACCCCCACGGCCATCGAAAATTCGATACGTACCTGCACTATGCCAGGCCATTCGAATCATTAAGCCGCCATATTGTCCCCAGTCAGCCGGCCACCAGTCTTGTGGTGTCTGAATCACTTTTTTAATATCTTCTTTCAAAGCCTGATAATCTATTTTTTCAAATTCCCTGCGATAATTAAAATCCGCATCATTCGGATTGATCTTTTGATCCTGTTGGGCAAGGACATCTAAATTTAAAGAATCAGGCCACCAGGAACGAACAGGATCTTTTGCATCCACATTCGAACCTACATGAACGTCCATGTTTTCTCCATGATGAAATGGACATTTCATTTCTTCTTTCATTGTAATACTCCTTTCGATATGTATGGAATCATACATAATATTATTAATTTTGACTCATCTTATTTTTGGGTCATTTAAATTATTTCACATTGACTACTTTTTTACTAGTTATATGCTTTGAATGTCAAATTTTGTACAATTATGTTCTTTCACTTCTTTTTTCATTTTTTGCTAATCAAACTTTTGAAATACATCATGCATAAAAAAGCCAGAATATGCAATCTGACCTTAAAACTTCATTTGATTTTTATTTAAAATCTTTTTACCCCCTTATTCGAATGGGATGACGAATAACCGTTTTTAGCTTTTGTACATCACAACGTCTTGGATCACTCAAATAGATTTCATGATGCCATCTATGATCATTAAAATCTAAAGTATACCCGTTTTCTTTGACGAACTGATGCATCGCACTCACGGTATCCGGTTCATCATCAAAAGATCCAATATGCATACATTGAACGCACAATCCTTCATTTACACTTAAAAAATCAACTTTAGAAAAATCCATCTTTTTCTTTTTAGTTGCTTCCTGTTATGCCCAGTCAAAATCTTCTTTCGTCACAAAATCTGGTAAACGAATCATCGAAATAAAATAAAGATCCTGTTTGCGGATATAATCCATACCTTTCGTGTTTTCCTGCCACCAAAATCCTTCTAATGGTGGTACTACGTATTCAAAATAACCTTGTATTTTATGATCCCCTTTATAACTCATTTTAATAGTAAAAGCAATTCCATATAATAGACCAAGCGTTTGTGCATACTCTCCTTTTTCATCATTAGGATCTCCTTGCCCACGAACCGCAATATAATTCATGGCAGGAACTTCAACGATCGTCGGCTTTTTAGGCGGCATGTAAAACTCTTTGTATTCTTTCTTATAATCAAATGGCATATATGTGACCTCTTTCTATATCCATTCTATCAAAAAAACTATTTTAATATGGATTTGTATCTAACAAAAAAAGAAGATCTTATCGACCTTCCTTGTGTATTATTAGTCAAAATAAAATAAATCTTCAAATTTTTGATCCAGCGCAATACAAAGGATCAATGCCAGCTTAGCTGTAGGATTAAACTGCCCGGTTTCAATCGAACTGATCGTATTGCGAGATACGCCAACCATCGAGGCTAAAGCTGCTTGCGATAATCCTTTTTTCTGCCGAATCTCTTTTAAATGATTTTTTAAGATCAATTCATTTTGCATAATTTACCATACCCCAATATATGCTACATACCGTTCTTTACTGAGACTCAAATACGAATTTAATAAAAACCGCAAGAACCAGTAAAAGAGAAAATAAGAAACGGACTAAATATTTCTTCTTTCGAAAAAACTTATATTTTGAATAGAAATCTACAGTTACACCTGAAATAAAAATAAAACTCATCAAGATATTAAAAGGTATGGATTTGCCAAATAAAAATACATCACCTGAACCAATAAGCATCAAAAAAGCAGCCATAAATGCAGTTACTGTAAAACCTCGATTCTCTGATATTTGAATCTGCATTTTCTCTCTTTCATCTCCATTTTGATTTTCCTTTCGACTACGTTCTAAGATTTCTTCTTTTTTCATATCATCACCTTCTTTGCCAAGTTTTCTTGTCACTTATAATATACTTTATGCCAAGTTTACTTGTCAAAATTAATGGATAGAATGGTTAAAAAAGAGGATAAATATGACTATAAGTCTTTTTATAACACATAATCTGTTTGTTTTTCTTGACCCATGACAAAGTAATGTGTTCCTATTTGACAGAAGCCATGTTTTTGATAAAATCATAAAGCTTTGTCGTTTTTCCCCCATACGCCTAACCAAATATAACGCTTCTTTCTTTGTAAAGCAATTTGGATTGCATTTTCCATCAAATACGTACCAAAGCCTTGTCCTTGAAATTTTCTTCGTACATAGATTCTTTCAATTTCTAAGGAAACTTTATCGTGTATATCCGTCTGTGCCAATCAACTTTAAATATCCAGCTATTTCTTCTTTTTTCTTCAAAAACATAAATAAAGAACTTTTTCATCCTGTTCTTGTTCTAACTTATCTTTTGCAAACGCAATTTCTAAATACGCTTGCATAGTTTCTACTGTATTCATCGATGCAAATGTATCATAATATGTTTCTATAGATATTTGACGCAGTGTATTTATCTCCTTTTTTGTACACTTTTGTAATGTAGGTTGCATGTTATTTCCTTTCTTTAAAGAAAAAACTGCCTTTTTAGACAGTTTATTTCTATGAACGTATTTGTCCATCCCCTTTGATCTGGTATTTGTAAGATGTCATCTCTTTTAACCCCATCGGTCCACGAGCATGAATCTTTCCAGTGGAAATTCCGATTTCTGCACCAAAGCCAAATACCCCGCCATCGGTAAAACGGGTAGACGCATTCCAATATACACAAGCCGAATCCACTTCATTTAAAAAACGAAGTGCATTTTCCTTAGACTCGGTAATGATACTTTCGGAATGTTTGGTGGAATAACGGTTAATATGTTGAATAGCCTGTTCAACATCCTTCACTACTTTTACCGACATCACATAATCCAAATATTCCATGCTCCAGTCTTCCTTAGTGGCATGCTCAATGCGCCCCGGTTGATTTTTTAAGATGTCATAGCTTATTTCATCGCATTTCAACAAAACCTCTTTTTCATTCAATTTTTTTTGTACCAGGGGCAATACCTGGGCTGCTATATTTTTATGTACTAATAAAGATTCTGCGGCATTACACACACCGATTCGTTGGGTCTTGGCATTAAAGACAATATCCACTGCTTTTTGTATATCCGCCGTTTCATCAATGTAGATATGGCAATTTCCAGCCCCAGTTTCAATCACCGGTACCTTGGCGTTCTGCATAACACTTTGAATCAGTCGTTTAGAGCCTCTTGGAATAATCACATCAACATAATCCGTCATCTGCATAAAGCGCTGGGTATCTTCATGCGAAGTCGATTCAATAAATTGAATAGCATTTATACAAACACCGGCTTGTTTCAGTCCTTCCTGTATGGCTTTTGTGATGGCAATATTGGAATGGATCGCATCGCTGCCCCCTTTTAAGATCACGGCATTGCCCGTTTTAAAACAAATGGAAAAGGCATCTAAAGTCACATTTGGTCTGGCTTCATAAATGATACCAATCACACCGATGGGTACACGCTTCTTTTCAATATGTAAGCCATTTTCCAAGTCATAGGCATCCAGTACTTCTCCAACGGGATCTTCCAGTCTGATTATATCCCATACCGCTTTTGCCATATCCGTAATTCTTTGTTCTGTAAGTTGTAGTCGATCCAACAAGCCGTCGCTCAATCTTTTTTTGCGCCCATTTTCCATATCAATACGATTTGCTTCTAAGATTGCACCCCTATTTTCCCATATAGAAGAACTGACCATCTGTAAAGCCTGATTTTTTTGTTCTGTTGATAAAGAGGCCAATTGATAACTGACTTTTTTCGCCTGAATCCCGATTTGTTCTAAATTCATACTTTCTCCTTATTTGCACAAAAATATGTGCCTGCCTGCTGTCCTTGTAGAATGCGGGTCACAATGCCTTCTTCAAATTTGGCAATCACTAGATCGGCACCGGCATCCATGGCAATTTGAGCGGCCACTAATTTAGCGCTCATACCGCCGGTTCCCACATTGGAACTGGATTCATTGGTACCCATATTCAATAGCGTTTGATCAATATGGGATACATGTCGGATCAGTTGTGCTTTGGGATTTGTCTTGGGATTATCGGTATATAATCCTTCGATATCGCTCAATAAGATAATCAAATCCGCTCCAATCAAACTACCGACCGTACTGGCCAGCTGATCATTGTCGCCAAAGCTTTCGACTTCCAGTAACTCATGGGTTGAAATCGTATCGTTTTCATTGACGATAGGAATGCTTTGGAGGGCAAAAAGCTCCAGAAATGTATTACGGGCATTTTCTCTGGCATGTTTTTCTCGCATGATATTTTTTGTCAATAAAATTTGGGAAGCCACCATATTATATTCACTAAAAAGTCTTTGATAGACCATCATCAATCGAGCCTGCCCCACAGCCGCAAAAGCTTGTTTCTCAGCAGTCGATTCCGGTCTTCTTCCGATATGCAAAGCTCTTCGACCACAGGCAATGGCACCGGAAGATACTAAAACAACATCTTTTCCCTGTGCGCGTAAATCACATAGCACACGAACCAACTTCTCAATTCGAGATAAGTATAAATCTCCATTTTCATGTGTAATGCTGCTGGAACCAACTTTGATGACAATCCTTTTTTTATGCTTCAGACAAGATCTGTCCATTTTTTTCACGACCTTCCAATTTTCTTAAAAGTGAAATCAATTCTTCTTCTGTATAAACTACATGATCACTGCACGGGCCTTCCTTTTGATGATGGCGATTGAAATGAATCGTATGCAGTCCAGCCTTCTTGGCGCCTTCCATATCGTTGATATAATTATCACCGATATAAACCCAGTCACTCGGTTTTTCATCCAGCGCCCTCATCACATATTGAAATGCGCGTATATCTGGTTTACTGACTCCGATCTGACCACTGGTAAAAATATGATTGGCAGGAATATAGGAAAAGACTTGTAAAGTACTCAACTTATTTCGTTGGTGCATATCTTCTCCATTTGTCAAAATACCACATTCGCTCTCAGTCGATGAAAAGTAAGCATGAAAAACAGGATTCATGGAGATCTTTTGTTGGTAATGTTTATAACATTGTTGGAATAAGACAGCATCCTCTTCTGAAAATGGGATGTCATATTCTTCACAAGCTTTTAAAATTCGGTACGCCCCTGATTGATCTACTGTAATCTGATTATTCTGAATTTTTGAAAAGATCGCATCACCATGCGCTCTGTAACAGGCATAAAAAGAATCTATTTGTTCCTGTGGCACCGGCAATTGGAACTCTTTTAAACACATTTTAAAAGGCCAGGAAAGATCATAGAGGGTATCATCGCAATCAAATAAAAATTTCATGTTTTGATTATATAAAAGATAGCTGCGTTTCTCAATAGCGAAGTATAAAGTAAATCACATAGATCCAACTCAATAATCCGTGTATGATCGCCCAAAATACAGAATGCCAGGTTGTGTAGCTGATAACCATTGCCAAGCATGTACCAAAGGTAATACCATTTTTAACCGTCTTTTTAACGATTGTTTGATTTTTTTCTTCCATATTGCTCTCCTTTTGGATATTGTAGCACAAAAAAAGGACCGGAATGATTCCGATCCTTCATTTACGAAATTAGCTGTATAAATCAACCAGTTTCTTCAAGTGTTCGAAACGAGCGTTGGCTTCTTCTTCTGATTTCGCAAACAATTCTTTTGCTCTTTCTGGGAATGGTTTAACCAAACGAGTGTAACGAGCTTCATTGTTCAAGAATTCCTGATAAGTTCCGTCACCTTCTTTAGAAGTTAATGTGAATGGATTCTTACCGGCAGCTTTCTTAGCTGGATCGAAGCTGAACAAGTTCCAGTATCCGGCCTTAACAGCTTTCTTCATTTCATCCTGACAATGGTTCATACCACCCTTGGCAATACCGTGCAATTCACATGGAGCATAACCGATGATCAAAGATGGTCCATCGTAAGCTTCTGCTTCTGCGATACACTTAACAGCCTGCGCTGGGTTAGCACCTAAAGCAATCTGTGCAACATATACATATCCGTAAGTCATTGCGATTTCGGCCAAAGATTTTTTCTTCATTTCTTTACCGGCAGCAGCAAACTGACATACTTCACCGATGTTACTTGCCTTAGAAGCCTGTCCACCTGTATTTGAATACATTTCTGTATCGAATACAAATACGTTTACGTTTTCTCCAGATGCCAATACATGGTCTAATCCACCGAATCCGATATCATAAGCCCATCCATTTCCACCGAAGATCCATACAGATTTCTTACCAAAGTACTGTTTGTCAGCCAATACTTCTTTAGCAGCATCTGTACCTAAAGCTTCCAATGCAGCGATCAAAGCCTTTGTTGGTTCAACGTTTGCTTTAGTATCTTCTTTTGTTTCAACAAATTTGTCGAAAGCAGTCTGAAGATCTGCATTTCCTGCTTCTTCTACAACCTTAGCTACCTTGGCAATTGTGTGTTCACGAAGTGTCTTGTAGCCTAAAGCCATACCATATCCGTGTTCTGCGTTATCTTCGAACAAAGAGTTAGACCAGGCAGGTCCCTGTTTAGATTCTTTGTTTACAGTGTAAGGACATGTTGCAGCCGGACCACCCCAGATAGAAGAACATCCGGTTGCGTTAGAGATATACATCTGTTCACCAAATAACTGAGTAACTAGACGTGCATAAGATGTTTCGGCACATCCACCACAAGATCCGGAGAACTCTAATAACGGCTGATTGAACTGAGAACCTTTGACAGTTTCATCTTTCAAACCGATATCTTTCTTAGATACATTGGCAACTAAGTAATCAAATACTGGCTGCATATGTAACTGAGATTCCTGAGGTACCATCTGGATGGCACCAGTAGGACATACAGTGATACATTCACCACATCCCATACAGTCAAGCGGTGTAACACTCATTGTGAACTTCAATTCGCTTGCTTTAGGTTTTGTATCAGCCAGCTTGATTTCAGCCGGAGCTGCTTTGACTTCTTCTTCATTCAATAAGAATGGACGAATTGTCGCATGGCTACATACGAAGGCACACTGGTTACACTGGATACATTTGTTAGAATCCCATTCCGGAACCATAACGGCTGTACCACGTTTTTCATAAGCACTGGCACCTGTTTCCCATTGACCATCTGTATGTGCATTGAAGGCAGACACAGGTAAGCTATCTCCATCCATCAGGTTAACTGGTTCCATGATTTCTGTAACCATCTTAACTGTGGCAGGACGACCTGTTTTTTCTGCAGGAGCTACATCAGCTTCTGGATTAGCCCAGGAAGCAGGTACTTCTACTTTATGCAATGCATCTACACCAGCATCAATAGCTTTGTAGTTCATTTCTACAACCGCATCGCCTTTTTTAGAGTAAGATTTCTTAGCGGCTTCTTTCATGAAAGTAACAGCCTCATCGATTGGCATGATATCTGCTAATTTGAAGAAAGCAGACTGTAAAATCGTATTTGTACGTTTACCCATACCGATTTCGATAGCTTTATCGATCGCATTGATCGTATATACCTGAATGTTGTTTTCGGCAATATATTTCTTGGCATCAGCAGGCATATGTTTGTCTAATTCTTCATCAGACCACTGACAGTTAATCATGTAGATACCGCCAGGTTTAACGTCCTGTACCATCTTATATCCCTTAGTTACATAAGAAGGGTTGTGGCAGGCAACAAAGTCAGCCTGGTTGATGTAGTATGGACTCTTAATTGGGTTGTCTCCAAAACGCAAATGAGAAATTGTGATACCACCTGTTTTCTTAGAGTCATACTGGAAGTAAGCCTGGATATATTTATCCGTGTGGTCACCGATGATCTTTGTAGAGTTCTTGTTGGCACCAACTGTACCATCTCCACCAAGACCCCAGAACTTACATTCGATTGTTCCCGGCGCACTTGTGATTGGAGCTGGTTTTACTTCTGGCAGTGACAAGTTTGTCACATCATCCACGATACCGATTGTAAAGCGTTCTTTTGGTTCATCCTTCAATAATTCTGTATATACGGCAAATACACTTGAAGGTGGAGTATCCTTAGAACCTAAACCATAACGTCCACCAACTAATTTGATGTCGTTCATTCCGGCTTCTCTTAATGTTGTCGCAACATCAAGGAACAATGGTTCACCTAAAGAACCTGGTTCTTTTGTACGGTCTAATACCGCAATTTTCTTAACAGTTTCCGGTAATACCTTCAACAAGTGTTTGCTTGACCAAGGACGATACAAACGAACTTTGATAACACCGACTTTTTCACCTTTTGCGGTTAAGTAATCGATAACTTCTTCGCATACATCATTGATAGAGCCCATAGCGATGATCACACGATCTGCATCCGGTGCTCCATAATAGTTGAACAAATCATAGTTTGTTCCCAGTTTTTCATTGATCTTGCCCATGTATTTTTCAACTACGGCAGGTAGATCATCATAAACTGTATTGATGGCTTCACGATGCTGGAAATAAATATCTCCGTTTTCGTGAGAACCACGCATAGCTGGATGTTCTGGATTTAACGCATGGTTACGGAAAGCTTCAACATCTTCCATAGGGCAGATGTCTTTTAAGTCTTCATAATCCCATGTTTCAATTTTCTGGATTTCGTGTGATGTACGGAAACCATCAAAGAAGTTGATGAAAGGAACTTTTCCTTCCAAAGCAGCACAATGTGCAACCGGAGATAAGTCCATAACTTCCTGTGGGTTTGTTTCACAAAGCATCGCAAAACCTGTCTGACGGCAAGCATAAACGTCACTGTGATCACCAAAGATGTTCAATGCTTGTGTTGCAACGGTACGTGCTGAAACATCAAATACACAAGGCAACTGTTCAGCAGCGATCTTGTACATGTTTGGAATCATCAATAACAGACCCTGAGAGGCTGTGAATGTATTTGTTAAAGCACCGGCAGCTAAAGATCCATGTACAGCACCGGCTGCACCAGCTTCAGACTGCATTTCTGTAACAACTACCTGATTTCCAAAGATGTTTTTACGTCCACCAGCAGACCAGATATCGATTTGGTCAGCCATTGGACTAGATGGAGTAATAGGGTAAATTGCCGCAACATCTGTATACGCATAGGCAACATGAGCCGCAGCTGTATTTCCATCCATCGATAGTTTAGCTCTAGGCATGATTTCAATTTCCTCCTTATTACAGTAATCCTATACCTTAACTATTATACGAGTTTTTAGTCCGATTTTAAAGTCCAACTCAAAAAAAGCTTATGTTTTTAGTTGTATAACGATAACCGAAAAAGAGCCATTCCGGCTCTTTTACTTATTCTTTTCCCAAAAGCTTGAACATGTTCTTTTTATATACTTCAACGCCAGGCTGATTGAATGGGTTCGAATCATTCATCAAAGTTGTCATCGCAATGGCCTTAAAGTAGAACATACACATATTACCGAAACTGTAAGCGCTCATATCTGGCATAGTAATGATGATGTTTGGTACACCACCCGTTTCTTCATGAGCCTGTAAAGTTCCTTTAGCAGCCATCTTGTTGACCCAGTCGATGGATTTTCCAGCCAAGTAATTCATGTTATCCAAGTTTTCATCATCACTTGGGAAAGTCAGATCGATCATCGGTTTTTCTACATACAGATTGGTTTCAAACAATATTTTCTTTCCATCCTGTACAAACTGCCCCAAGGAATGAAGGTCTGTAGAGTTGCATACGCTATCCGGTAAAATACCTTTTCCGTCTTTTCCTTCACTTTCGCCAAATAACTGCTTCCACCATTCCGCAATCATCTGCATCTGCATTTCATAGTTGACAAACAATTCCACATCGTAGCCTTCATTTTGTAAGATACGACGAGCTACCGCATAGCGATAAGCCGGGTTTTTATCAAGATCAGCATCGCCGTATTCGCCCATTCCATCATGCAGGCCTTTCATAATATCATCAATATTGATACCTGCTACCGCAATTGGTAAAAGTCCTACCGGCGTAATGACGGAGAAACGCCCACCGATGTCATCCGGAATCACAAATGTCTCATAACCTTCTTTATCGGCCAGTGCCTTTAAGGTACCACGCGCTTTATCCGTTGTCGCATAAATACGATGTTTGGCATCTTCCCCATATTTTCCTTCCATGAATTGTTTCAAGATACGGAATGCAATAGAAGTTTCGGTTGTCGTTCCTGACTTCGAAATGACATTGACACTGACTTCCTTATCCTTTATATAGTCCATGACCTGTGCAATATAGCTGCTTGAGAAAGTATTTCCCATGAAAATGATTTCCGGTTTTTTCTGTGCGTATAAACCATTGATCATTTCAATGGCTGCACGAGCACCAAGATAGGAACCACCGATACCACATACGACAAAGACATCACTGTCATTTTGAATTTTCTGTGCACAAGTTTTAATACGTGCAAACTCTTCTTTGTCATAATCGTTAGCCCATGTCATCCAACCGATAAAATCATTGCCCTTGCATGTCTTCATGCGTAAAGATTCATCAATCTGATTGACTTGCTCCTGATACGCTTTTACATCCTCTTTTAAATGAGCATGTTGTAAGTCTAACTGAATCATGTTATTGTACCTCCGTTATTCTACGAGCACATTATATCACGAAAAAAAGAATCTGTGATATAATACTAACGGTTTAGGAGTGAAAAAAGAGTATGTTTCCACAAGCTTTATTTCCCTTGTTTGTTGCCCTTTCCTGCAATCTGATTGCACAAGCGGCAAAAACAATCTTTTATTATTTAAAATCCGGAAAATGGGATTTACATTGGGTAGTTGCCAGCGGCGGTTTTCCAAGCTCCCATTCCAGTACGGTCACCGGTTTATCGATGGCTATCGGCATGCAGGAAGGATTTGATTCCACAATTTTTGCGGTAACCGCTGTATTCGCCTTTATCGTGATGTATGATGCCTGTCATGTGCGCTACTATTCCGGAAAAAATATCGAATTGACACAACAATTGATTAAAGATTTAAAAGACATGGAAGTACAGCTGGATAATCCAATATACGAAGAGCAGTTAAAATCTGTATTGGGTCATCGCTTTATAGAGGTCTTAGGTGGATTTGTCGTGGGACTGGTTTTCCCTCTTTTATTCATCCCTTTATTTTTAGGATAGGAAGTGAGACAGAATGTCAGAAGAAGTTGTAATGCCAGACATGAATCAAATCAATGCATGTCTTGATAAGATTCGCCCTTATATTCAACAAGATGGCGGAGATATTGAACTGATGGGTGTCGATGAAAACGCAATCGTTTATGTGGCTTTTCGCGGAGCCTGTGCCGGATGTATGATGGCAGCCGAAGATTTTTCTTCCGGTATCAAATTATTACTGATGGATGAAGTTCCCGGCATTCGCGATGTACTACTGATTGGATAAAGAAAGATGCTGATTTTGAAGCATCTTTTTTTTGCACATTTTGTCTAAATATTGCCAGGCAGAATAATAAATTCTTTCAAAAATCATAAACCTTGCATATTCAACACATAAAAGAAAGTTTGCGATCTATCGAGTGCATGTTATTCTGCTTTCTTTATAGGATGAAATCAAAGATATCTTAAAAAATACAGAAAAACAAACCTGAATGACTCCAGCACCCACTACCGTTGGAATAGGCAGGAAGAAAGTCTCATCATCATTGATGAACGAGGCATCAATCAAAAATATGGCTCATAGCAGCGCAACACAAAGCCATGAGAAGATCAAAGAAAAGCTCATATATTCTATTTTGAGTGCTGCACACAATATAAAAAAGACACAACTTACAAAATATATAAGTTATGTCATAGATAACTATCTGTTATTCATCAGTATTTACATGAAATCTATACCATCTTTGGCAAGAAATATCGCAGCATTACTTCCCACCAAGGCCAGTCATGATTCACATCATAACCCCAGAAATCAATCCAGGCATGAATACCTTTCTCATATAAGATCTTAGATAATTTCTGCAATGAGTTCTTACAAACATCTTCCCATGCACCCTGTCCAACCGTTAAGATAATCTGTGAATCATTGTATTTTTGAATATACGGATGCGATGGGTCCATACCAGTCAGATAAGCACATGGATCATTGTTGTAACAATTATCATCATAAACGCCATGGAAATACTCGTTCATATCATAAACACCACTAATTCCCAGCACCTTATCAAAGCGATCCGGAAATCTAAAAAATAAATTAGCCGCATGCGTGCCACCCATGCTGGCACCTAAAGTCATGCATTTTTCATCCTGTGGAAGTCCTGCCTTCCATAAAGCACTTGGTACAAGTTCTTCCATGATATATTGTACCCAGCATTCCTGCAGCCACATACGATGATGTGTATCTCCAAAAGAACTCCATGTTTCTTTATCAATGGAATCGACTGTACAAAACTGAATACGTCCTTCTTCAATCAAATCTTTGACCAGTTCAAACATACCACGATCTTCCCATTCAAAAAAACGTCCGTCCTGACAGGGAAAAACAAAACATAGTTTACCGGCATGCCCATACATCTTAAATTCCATAAATCGGTCCAAATAATGAGAATACTCTCGGAAATAACGAATCTGCATAATAAAACCTCTCTATTCCGGCCTCATTATAGCATAATCAATTGTCTTTTTAGCAACTCTGCATTATAATTGTTCTGTTTTTTACGGAAAGTGAGTGAACTTATGGCTGAAAAAGAAAAGATTTTAAATATAGCCGTCATTGCCCATGTCGATGCCGGTAAAAGTACATTAGTCGATGCCTTTTTAAGACAAAGTGATGTTTTTAGAGATAATGAAGAAGTTGTAGATTGTATTATGGACTCCAACGATCTGGAAAGAGAACGTGGAATCACAATCTATTCCAAAAACTGTTCTGTGATTCATAACGGTGTAAAGATCAATATCGTAGATACACCGGGACATGCGGATTTCTCCAGTGAAGTAGAGCGAATCATTCGTACGGTAGATACTGTTATCTTATTGGTTGATGCCAGTGAAGGTCCAATGCCGCAAACTCGTTTTGTGTTAAGCAAGGCTCTGGAAATCGGATTAAAGCCAATTTTATTGATCAATAAAATTGATAAAAATGATCAACGTGCCGAAGAAGTTGTCGATGAAGTTTATGAATTGTTCTTAGACTTAAACGCCAATGATGAACAATTGGATTTCCCTATCCTTTATGGAATTGCCCGCGAAGGAATCGTACAATACGATTTAAATACACCAAGCGAAAATATCGAACCTTTGTTTGATACCATTTTAAAACATTGTGATGTATATCCGGATTTAGATGATGAACCTTGTCGTATGCAGGTTTCAGCTCTGGCCTATGATGAATATATCGGACGCTTAGGTATTGGACGTATTTATTCTGGTGTTTTAAAACAAGGTTCTCCTTATATTCGTTGTAACCAGGATGGTCTTGAGAAAAAAGAAACCATCTCCAACTTATTCGTATATAAAGGACTCTCTCGAACAAACGTAAAAGAAGCCAGAAGTGGTGATATCGTTGTCGTAGCCGGAATGCCGGATATCAGTATCGGTGATACCATTTGTGATATCGATCATGTCGAACCCATGGATCATATTCCGATTGAGGAGCCCACGCTTTCTATGAACTTCCATGTCAACTCCAGTCCTTTTGCCGGACGCAGCGGAAAATATGTCACCAGCCGAAATATCAAGGAACGTCTGGAAAGAGAGTTGGAAGTCAACGTAGGCTTAAAAGTAGAGCCGACTGATAGTGCTGATTGTTTTAAAGTCTCCGGACGCGGTGAGCTGCACATCTCTATTCTGATTGAAAATATGCGCCGCGAAGGCTATGAATTAGCCATCAGTAAACCGGAGGTCATCTTACATCGAGATGAAAATGGTGTAAAAGTAGAACCAGTCGAAGAAGTTGTTTGTCTGGCACCGGAAGAGTATTCAGGAACTATCATCAACAAACTGAATCTTCGAAAAGGTGTGATGGAAAACATGGAAGAAGAAAACGGCTATGTCAAGATTACCTATCAAGTACCGACACGCGGATTGTTGGGATTTAGAAATGAATTCATCAACGATACTCACGGAGAAGGAACTTTAGTACGACGGATCTGCGGTTATGAACCATTTAAAGGTGAGATCGCCCAACGTATGCAAGGGGCTATGATCTCTACAGAAACAGGAACCGCAATGACGTATGGACTATGGAATCTGCAGGAAAGAGGACAGTTATTTATTGGCCCGCAGACAGAAGTCTATGAAGGTATGATCATTGGTGAATCTGCCAAGAATATCGATATGGATGTCAATCCTTTGAAGAATAAGAAGCTGACCGCCATTCGTTCCAGCGGACGTGATGAAGCCATGTTGTTGACACCGCCAAGAGTATTTTCTCTGGAAGAAGCTTTGGAATGGATCAATGATGACGAATTAGTAGAAGTGACACCCGATGCGATTCGCATCCGCAAAAAAGGACTTACAGCACAAGATCGTAGAGCTTTATATCGTGAAAAAATGGCACAAAAGTAAAAAAGAATCGGGTTCACCGATTCTTTTTTGTCGCAGATAAAGACGACTGTTTTAAATAATAGTCTCTTTTACATGGTCTGTGTTTTGGAAACTTTAGACAGTTTTTTAAATGGAACTACTTTTGTCTTATCTAAAGTAGCCATAATCATAGGGATCAAAATAAGCTGAACGACAATGCCCGGTATTGCGCTCAATAAAGCACCGTTGATCAACATCATAGCACTGACATTCGTAAATCCCATCAATAAGCAGGTGGCAAGAGCCCACACTACTCTTCCGGCAACCATAGAAATAAATAAGGCAATATAAAGTTGTTTGATACATTGCCATTTCGCATGACTGTAAACATAACCAATCACTCCGCCATATGTGGCCAGCTCAAAAGCCATGGCGATGGCCGTTGGAAATAATGGCGGCATGCCAAAAATCAAACTTCGCAATACTGGTAAAATCAATCCGAGACCCAGTCCGTACTCCCAGCCACACAATAATCCACATAAAAATACCGGGATATGCATCGGCAAAAGCATACTGCCGATTTGTGGAATCTGTCCTGTAAAAAATGGCAGTATAAACCCGATTGCCAAAAATAAAGCCGATAGTGTTACTTTTTGTATTGTTTTCATTCTGTTCTTTCCCCTTTCTTACTAAACAACACAAATTTTTGGATGCTCTATCCCACTCGGACAAAACAAAATCGATGTACAAGATTACTGTAGCATAACCAGTACACAATTAAAAATACCTATAAACTATAAATAATAACCAAAATGAATGTTTCCCATAAAAAAAAGCCCCTTTGGACTCTTCTGAACATTAATCTCTGGTGTTGATAATCAAAAATTTACAGTTCTGTTTTGCGATGATTCGATACTCTTGATCTGTTTCAATCAACAACGATTCTCCCTGACGAACGATATAAAGCTCTTTATTCTGTAAGGAAACTATTAAGGCTCCTTCCATACAAGTAATAAAGATGTCACGATCATCGGCCGGTAAGATCATCTCTCCATCATGCCATAGTGAATGCATGATCATTGAAAAATCAGGCGTATCTACAAACGTCTTTGTCAAAGACTGTCCCGGGCTGTACATCAGCATGTTCCGCAGCTGCACTGCCTCATTTTTTGGAAAATTTTTAATCATATTCATCCCTCCTCTTAAAAGGATAGACTGTTTCGGTCTTAAAAACAAGTTAAAAACCAGTTAATTCTAAACTAACCATTTTGTGCTAAAATACACAGGGGGAGGGATCTTATGGATTTTATCAAAAAATGGTTTTATTTTATCATTGGTGTTTTGATCAATTCTTTCGGTATCGCTTTGATTACAAAGGGAGCTTTAGGAACATCGCCTATTTCCAGTGTTCCTTATGTGCTATCCTTACAATTCCCTTCGTTTTCTTTTGGGATGACCACTTTTTTAATCAATTCACTTTTCATCCTTGTGCAAATCATCTTGCTCAAGAAAAATTTTAAGCCACTGCAATTCTTGCAATTTGGTGTCAATATTCTCTTTAGCAGTTTCATTGATTTTAGTATGAGCCTGCTTTCCTTTTTAGAGCTTTCCAACATTTGGATGCAGATGCTCACTTTGCTTCTTGGCTGTCTGGTTCTAGCTATAGGTATTAATTTTGAAGTTGCGCCTAAAATCATGTTTGTGCCCGGCGAAGGTGCCGTACAAGCCATTTCCGATACATTTCATACGAATTTCGGTAGAACAAAGGTCGCATTTGATACCACACTAATGGGTATCGCACTCTTACTATCTTTTCTATTCTTTGGACATCTAAACGGTTTGGGCATTGGAACCATTATTTCCGCATTGATTGTCGGTTTATTTGTCAATGGTGTACGAAATATTCTTCACTTAGAACAAAAGTTTTCCTGATTCGCTTATTTTTCCAGCTTACCATGATAGTTTTCAATACCGCCAATGTTTGTTACGTCAAGATAACCGGCTTTTTTCATCTGTCGAACAGCTCGGCTGCTTCTGGCTCCACTTCGACAATAAACAAAGACCGGAGTTTTTTTATCCGGTATCTTTTCCAAAACCTGATTCAAAGAAGCTAAATCGATATTTATACTTTCAGGAATATGTCCCTGCGCATATTCCTGGGCCGTTCTTACATCTAAAAGAATTCCGTTTTTTGCCATTTTATAAACTTCAACTCCGGCATCAATATCAATTTGAAATAAGTTTTTTAATTGCATGGTTGTGCCTCCAATCTTTTGATAAAAAAGCGATCCATTTTACTATGAACTATACAGGCAGGACGCTCTATTTCCTGAAAGCCTCGTTTTCTGTATAAGGCTATAGCCGGTTTTAATATCGAATGTGTTTCCAAATACAACATCTCATACCCTTTTTGAACCGCTTCCTGCTCTACCATTTCCAACAACCGATATCCCCATCCTTTATTTCTGGCTTCCGGACATAAATAACACTTTTGGATTTCTAGGCAGTTGGGAAAATACACAAAGCGCTCCAGGCCTATACCACCCATCACTTTTTGATTTGCCTCCAAAACCCAATACCACCGGTTTTCTTTTTGATAATACTGGCTTAAATGATCCAGATTTTCATCAAAATATGCCGTACCCGGCTGATCTAAATGCACACTTTTCAGACTATTTCGAATGATTTTTGCTAAAACCAAATCATCCTGTGGCTGTATTTTTCGTATCTTAACATTTTTCTGTTTCAACATGCTTTTAGTATAACAGATATTTCAATCAAAAATGCTTATCGTAAAAACTTATGGTGTCAGCCAACGATTTACAACATAGAACATAAAACCATATAGAATACACATTCCCAAAACAAGAAGAATTAACAGCCAATACTCTCCATCTATTCTTCCATGCATCAAATAGAAAAGGGATGCGATTCCTATTCCCAGATAAAATGCTAAATGAAGACACAAGAACTCCGTCTGATAAATTCTTCTCAGAAACCATCCTAAATATATATGCTGCAATAAGCTTATCATAACGATCCATAGTACAAGCCAGAGAAAACATTTCGGTACCGGGTGATCAGCACCGGCATAAAAGACCGATAAATTTAAAACCAAAAACAAGAATGTTTCTATCCACTGCAGTGTTTTTTGCTTCATAATAATTTCTGTATCTCTTCTTTGATTAGATCCATTTTTTCTGTTGGTTCAAAGCGAGCAACGACATGACCTTGACGATCTACCAAAAACTTTGTGAAATTCCATTTAATATCCGGATTCTTTTTGTAATCTTTATCTATTTTCTTTAACATCACATTCATGGCTATTGCCTTAACACCTTTTCCAAACCCCTTAAAGTCTTGTTGTGATTTTAAGTAGGCATACAAAGGCAATTGATTAGGTCCATTCACATCCGATTTTTTCATCTGTGGAAACTGTGTATTGTATTTCAATGTGCAGAATTGATGAATTTCTTCATCACTTTCAGGTGCCTGATTGGCAAACTGGTTACAAGGTATATCTAAAATTTCCAAACCTTTCTCATGAAATTCCTCATACATCGACTCAAGATCTTTATATTGTGGTGTAAAACCACAACCTGTTGCCGTATTCACAATTAAGATCACTTTCCCTTTCCACTCATCTAATTTGAAAATTCTGCCTTCTCCTGTTTCCAGTATATAATCATAAATGCTCATGGCATTTCCTCCTTCTTTGATTGGAAAGAATTATAGGCTATCCAATCTATACAAACAAGAAATATGCACTATTCCTCACAAGCCTTTTCCTCAATCTCTATTTCAACGATTTGATCTAAATCAATTTTTTCTTTTACGATCTGTATATATCGTACTTCCAAATCAATCTTAGTGAGCATTCCGGTTTTTTGAATATATTCTTTTCCATCATAATAGATGATTTTGATAATATCCCCTTGTTGCACTTCATGAATTTGTTGATCCAGCATCTCTAAATCATCTTCTGACAATTCTCGTTTTTCGACAACGATTCGCTCTTTTTCATTCAAAAGCTCTCGGAAGCCCTTTAAGGCATCAAAGGCCTGAAAAATATATGCTCTTTGTTGCCGGGGCATCATGCCTTATGACCGCCAATCGTCTGATTTCTGTATTTTGCCGTTGCCTGATCTAAACCACTAATTCCTTTAAGTACCGCATTTTTACCAAACCGGTCGCGAATCTGTACCAATGTCTGCTGAAGTTTTCTTTCCTGTAAAACTTTTTCTGTATCGGTAAACAAATCATATTGTTCATATTTTTCATCTCGCACATGGCCTAATGTAATGGCAATTTGACGAATCGGCGCTGTTCGATCAGTAATTCTTTGATACAACAAGACAAACTCTTTCCTCAATAAAGAATAGGAATTGGTTCGATTGGTGATAGCACAAGATCCGCGACTGGCCTTGCGCACATCCTTTGAATAACCGATGAACAAACCGATATGGTCAGTAACCAGATGTCGTTGTGTCAAAACAAGAACATTGGCATCCACCATCTCTTTTAAGATAATCAAAGCATCCTCATAATTATAGTCTTTAAAAAGGATCTGACTGTTGGATATGGAATTCGAGCGCGGCTGGTATGCTTTGATATCTTGAATTTCCACACATTCTTTTCCCCAGGCGTGATCGATCAAAATCTCGGCATTTACCCCAAACTCCTTGTATAAGATCTCCGGTGGACATTTGGTCACCTGCCACAAATCATGAATTCCCAATCGATGTAATCGCTTAGAAATTCCCTGTCCTATCATCCAAAAATCACTTAATGGCTGATGATGCCACAATGTTCTATAAAAGGTTTCTTCATCCAGAATGCCTATATTATCCGGTGCATGTTTCGCTGTAATATCCAGGGCCACCTTTGCCAAAAACAAATTGTTTCCAATACCGGCTGCCGATGTTATACCTGTCTGCTCATATACATCCGCAATGATTTTTTTAGCCAGCTTAGGTGCTGTTGTCTGATACAGATCTAGATAGGAGGTCACATCAAAAAAGGATTCATCGATAGAATATACGACAATATCATCCGGCGAAATATATTTTAGAAAAATCCCATAGATCTTTGCGGCATACTCCATATATAAGTGCATGCGTGGCGGTGCTATTTTATAAGAAATATTCTTAGGAATCTGGAAGATCCGTCCACGACTTGGTACGCCTAATTTTTTAATAGCCGGTGTTGCAGCTAAAGTAATGGCTCCGCCGCCCCGATCGGGATCGGCCACCACTAAATTGACTTGAAAAGGATCCAGTCCTCTTTCTACACATTCCACAGAGGCATAAAACGATTTAAAATCAATGCACAAATATTGTTTTTGTTTGTTCTTCATCGAATCACCATTGTCATAGTAACGATTTAATTTCCTAAATTCAAGATAGATTTGGGAATTTTTAACTTTTTTTATTCTTTTATTTCGCAAAATATAGATTTTTTTGTTATGATATAAGCACGGAGGAATACTATGCGTTTAAAAGAACTTTTGATTCAATACGAACTACAGAATGATTTGAATCATACAGCCATGGCTCAAAAGATCGGCGTTTCTACTTCCACCTATTATCGATGGATCAATGAAGAAAGCACCGAATTAAAGAAAACAACGCTTAAAAAAATTGCTCAAGTCTTAGATTGTGACATCGAAAAAGTTCTCAATGATGATGGCGAGTGTGTCAAACCTATTTTAGGCTTTGCCAAGGCTGGATATGATTTATTTGCCGAGCAGCAGATTGAAGGATATATTGAAGTCAATGCCAGCGATGCCAAAAAAGGCGATTATTTTTTACGCATTCAAGGCGATTCCATGGAAGGTTCGCACATTTACGATGGTGATCTTGTCTATGTACAAAAATGTGATGTAGTAGAAGATGGAAAAATCGCAGTTGTGCTGATTGGTGAAGAAGCCACAGTCAAAAAAGTTCGCTATAAAAAGAATCTCATGATTTTAGAAGCTTCCAACCCTAAATATGAGCCTAAATACTTTACCCCTCAGGAAATTGAAGAAATTCCTGTTCGTATTTTAGGGCGGGTTCGCTTTGTACGGACGGACTTTGACTAACAAAACCTTTTTTTTGATCGGGTTATTTACTATACTAGAACTAATGAAAAGAGTGTGACTATGAAACGATTTCAATATTATAAAGTGGCTGCCTGTTCTCCATCGGTAGCCATTGGTGATCCGCAAGCCAATGTACGATCGATTCTTACGGTTTTAAAGCAACTGCCTGCAGACACCCAATGTGCCGTATTTCCCGAACTTTGTATCAGCGGTTATACATGTCAGGATCTTTTTTATGAAGATTTGTTATTAAGAGAAAGTAAAAGTGCCCTGGAAGAGCTGGTACAAAACATTCCTGACAATCAGGTCGTCATTGTAGGACTTCCCCTTGCCATTGATGACAAATTGTATAACTGTGCTGCAGTATGCTTTAACCAGGAAGTATTAGGCATCTATGTGAAAACATATGTGCCGATGTATAACGAATACTATGAAAAGCGATGGTTTTCCAGTGCCAAGGATCTCAAGAAAAATGCGACCATTCATCTTTGTGGAAAAGAAGTACCGGTATCCAATCAAATTGTGTTTAAAGATAAGACAACTGCCGCCTGTATCGGTGTGGAAATCTGTGAAGATCTATGGGTAACGATCCCCGTCAGTTCCCGCCTTGCCTTAGCCGGTGCCAATATTCTTTGTAACTGCAGCGCTTCTAACGAAATTATCGCCAAACAAAGCTATCGAAAAGATCTGGTTGTGCATCAAAGTGCTGCTTGTTACAGCGGTTATGTCTATGCCAGTGCCGGCCCGGATGAAAGCAGCAGCGATTTGGTCTTTAGCGGACACAATCTGATTGCGGAAAACGGCAGTCTTTTAGCTGAAAAGACAATGCAGGATACAAGCGAATTTATCATCGGTGAAATTGATCTTCAGCATCTTTTACACGATCGGATGCATTTTAAAACGAGTATGGAAGAAAAAGAAGAGAGCACACTGGTCATCTCTTTTGCCAGCAAGCCTATAGATACAATTGATTTAAAACGCACTATAGATGCCTATCCTTTTGTTCCTAAACAGATGGAACAACGCATGGAACGCTGCCAGGATATTCTGCGTATTCAGGCACAGGGCCTGGCAACCCGTTTAAAGAAAATTCACGGAAACAGTGTTGTCATCGGTATCAGCGGCGGATTGGACTCAACCCTGGCTTTATTAGTGTGCCATGAAGCTTTTAAGATCTGTCAGTTGGATCCTGCCGGAATTCATGCGGTTACTATGCCTGGTTTTGGTACGACAGACCGCACAAAAAACAATTCTCATACACTGATGCAGTTGTTACAGGTTTCCCGTGAAGAGATTTCAATAGCCGATGCAGTTTATCAACATTTTAAAGATATTGGCCACGATATAAATCAGCATGATATTACCTACGAAAACTCACAGGCCAGAGAACGAACACAAATTCTTATGGATCTAGCCAATAAATACAATGGATTTGTTATCGGAACCGGCGATTTAAGTGAACTGGCACTTGGCTGGTGTACATATAATGGTGATCATATGAGTATGTATGCCGTCAATGCCAGCGTTCCTAAAACATTAGTTCGCTATATTGTGGAAAGCTTTGCCCTTAAAGCAAAAAAAGAAGGAAACCAAGCGCTTTGTGACGTATTAATGGATATTTGTGATACCCCGGTATCTCCTGAGCTATTACCACCGGATGAGAAAGGAAACATCCAACAAAAAACAGAGGAAGTACTCGGTTCCTACGATCTGCATGATTTCTTCTTATATCACATGTTGCGTTTTCATGAAGAACCACAAAAGATCTATGCACTTTGCCTTACAGCGTTTCCATCCATCAAAAAAGAAACGATACAGAAAGCTCTGCAAACTTTCTATTCTCGTTTCTTTGCACAACAGTTCAAACGAAACTGTATGCCGGATGGTGTCAAAGTCGGCTCCATTTGCTTCTCGCCTAGAGGTGATTGGCGCATGCCAAGTGATGCCAGCCGCAATTTATGGCTCTCACAAACAAAAGCGATCCAGAACGATTAAATCTGGGTCGCTTTCTTTTATATTTATCTTTCAATCTTTAACATCTGTACCGCAATACAACCTGGTCCACCTTGCGTAATAAACGTCGGTGATAATGGAGAAATGATGATTTTTGCCTCTGGATATTTTGCCTTTAGTTTCTTTTGTGTTTCAAAAGCCAACTCATCATTAAAAGCATGCGTAATAAAGAAAGTATAATTCTCATCAACATGTTTCTTATCACATTCTTCCAAAATTGATTTTAAAGCTCTCGTATATGTTCGTGTTACTGTAAATTTGACTAAAGCTTTTCCGTCATCTTGTTTTTGCATCACGGGTATAAGTTTCAACAAGCCACCAAGTCCGGCTTCAATTTGACGAACACGTCCTCCCCGAAGCAAAAACTGAAAATCAAAAGGAATTAAAAACGATAAATCACTTTCTCTGGATTTCTCCAACATAGACAATACTTGTTCCAAAGAAGCGCCTTCTGCCTTCATTTTTACAGCTTCATCCACCAACAGGCGATGAGGTCCACAAAGTGTCATGGAATTAAAGATATGAATTCTTTCCGGATGCTCACATTGCTCTTTTGCCAGCATCGCATTTTCGTAAGTACCGCTTAAACCATCGGCCATGGTAATATCCAATACTTCCCCATCTTTAGTCAGTTCATTATAGGTATCGATCTTATCTCCAATAGAAGGCTGCGATGTGCTGGGAACTTTCTTTTGTTTGATAAGCGTTAAAAGACGGGTACTGGTAATATCTTCAAAATCTCTATAGCTTTCTCCATCAATATTGACATGAAGCGGACAAACACGTATCCCCTTCTTTTGTCCCTCCTGAATGGAATATAGTGTCGATGAATCTGTAACAATATGAAACATTTAAAAATCCTCCTTGGACAACTCTATCATTAAAGTATCACTTATAGTTTTTAAAGTCAATATATCTAGTTTTTAAAACTAGTTTGATTAGTTATTATAATTGTGTTACACTTCTTCCATGGAGCAAAAAGAAAACATTCAAAAAAAACTCATTGCGTTTCGATGTCCCCGATGGAAAGATCTTCCGGACTTTGATTTATACATGGATCAGGTTGTTTTGTGGATCACACAAAAGCTGGAGCCCTTATATTTTAATCAGGAAAAAATCTTAACCAACAGCATGGTCAACAATTATGTTAAAAACAGTATTGTTGATCCACCTGTAAAAAAACACTATACATCGAAGCATCTGGCATATTTAATTGTCGTTTGTATTTTGAAGCGTTGTTACACATTATCCGAAATTGCCGGATTGATCGATATTCAGGCAAAAATTCCGGGATCGAACTATAAAGCGGCTTATGATAAGTTTTCGACTTACTTTGAAATTTACCTGCATGAAGTCATGAGAAAAGGAAATTTAGATTCCATTCATTCTAAATATCATTCAAAAGAAGAAGAACTCTTATGTAATGTGGTATCTTCTATTGTTTTAAAAATCTATACAGAATATTATTTGTTGGACCAATAACGCTATAACTAGAAGTTACTGGTTCTTTTTTTGTAGGATCGCAGAAAAAAAGACACTCAAAGTCTGAGTATCTTTTCCTCATTCCATTTATCTTTTACTGGTGGATTTTGATTTGGGATACCAAAGGCAAGGATCCATAACGGAAGAATATGCTCCGGTAAGTCGATGACTTCTTTTATTTTTTCGATTCTGTCCTGGTTAGGATATCCACCCATCCAACAAGATCCGATACCTGATTCTTTGGCCTGCACCAACATATTTTGGGTAGCTGCCGCACAATCTTGTTGACAATAATCCGTACTGGGATTGATTGATAAATCCGCACAAACCACAATCGCAAGTGTGGCGGTTTGTAAAGGAGAAGCATAAGGAGAAAACTCCTGCAGTTGACGAATCAGACTTTCCTTTTCGATCACCACAAAATACCAAGGTTGAAGGTTTCGTGCCGAAGGTGCACAAAATCCAGCTTTTAAGATGGCATTGACTTGTTCCTGTGTCAATGTTTGATTAGTGAACTGACGAACACTCGTGCGCTCGTATATCGCATTCATGGCTATTCCTCTCCGTCCCAACAATAGGTACAAAGCTTACATTTTGGCAAACCGATAGATTCAATCATATCATCTAAACGATGGTAACGAAGCGAAGTAAACTTAGAGCGTTTGCGAATCTCTTCGCACATATTTTGATAACGTTCACTGTCTGGATCTGCATATTCTTTTAATACTTCATCACTGACATTTTCACCTTCCAGATCCTTGATGACACGTCTTGTGATCAGATCCATTTCCGAACTAGAGCGTGAAAAATTTAAATATTTACATCCATACATGATTGGTGGACAGGCGGGACGTACATGTACTTCTTTAGCGCCTGACTGATAAAGAAAATCTGTTGTTTCTCCCAGTTGGGTTCCACGAACGATCGAATCATCAATCAACAACAATTTTTTATCTTTGATCAGCTCCTGCACCGGAATCAGCTTCATTTTGGCAATCATATTTCTTTGTGACTGGCTGGTTGGCATAAAGCTTCGAGGCCAGGTTGGTGTATATTTGATAAACGGCCTGGAGAATGGTATTTTTGTCGCATTTGAATAACCTACCGCATGGGCGATTCCACTATCCGGAACACCGGCTACGCTGTCAACTTCGACATTTGTATCTCTTGTTGATAAAATTTCCCCGCAACGATTGCGCATGCATTCTACATTGACACCCTCATAAGTACTGGTCGGATAACCATAATATACCCATAAGAACGAACAAATCTTCATTTCTTCCCCGGCTTCTTGTTTTACTTCCACACCATTAGGCGTCATATACAAAATTTCACCAGGACCCATATCTTTGTAGTGATGATATCCTAAGTTTAAAAAGGCACTGCTTTCAAAGGTTGCACAATATCCCGTTTCTTTTTCACCGATAATAATAGGGGTACGACCAACCTTATCACGTGCACAATAAATACCGGATTTTGTCAGGATCAATATGCTCATACTGCCTTCTACAACATCCTGCACATAACGTAAACCTTCCACTAAACTGGCCTTTTGATTGATCAAGGCTGCCACTAATTCTGTTGGATTAATGCCACCTGTACTCATTTCAAAGAAATGTGTCATTCCATTTTGAAAACAGCTTTCTTTCAATTCTTCCAGATTGTTGATACGACCTACGGTAGTAATCGCAAAACTTCCTAAATGAGAATGAACCAGTAATGGCTGTGATTCAAAATCTGAAATACAGCCAATTCCCAAACCACCTTCAAACTGATCTAAATCTTTATCAAATTTAGTACGAAACGGGCTGTTTTCTATATTGTGAATGGCTCTGTTAAAACCATTCTTTCCATATACAGCCATACCAGCACGACGTGTCCCTAAGTGTGAATGGTAATCTGTACCAAAAAACAAATCTAAAACACAACTTTTTTTTGAAGCTACCCCGAAAAATCCACTCATAACGTTCTCCTTTTTTAAAAATGTATTATCAGTGTAACACAGTTTTTATATTTCAGACAATCGAAGTTTAAAAAGTACAATACACTGTTAAAAGATTACAATCATAAAAGAATTGATTTTACATTGATCTGTCTTGGATTTTGAATTTAACAATCTGTATTTCATTATTCGTTTCCTTTACACCTGAAATGGATCGTGTAATAAAAAAAGACTCTCTGGAAACTCCAAAGAATCTATTGAATTTGATGGATAATGGCTTGATAAACTTCATCAAAGCCAATTTTTTCGGTACTGCTGATACCATAAATGTTTTTTAATGGCAATTGCAGCTTCTGCGAAATATTTTTTAACGCTTTGACTCGCTTTGTCTTAGGAATCTTATCGATTTTAGTAGCTACCAACAAGATCGGCATCTGTAAGGATTTAAAATATTCGATCATATCCAGATCATCGTTTGTCGGATCATGTCTGGCATCGACAAGTTGAATCGCAAGCTTTAGCTGCTCTCTCTGGGAAAAATAATCTTCCATCATCTTTCCCATCTTCTTCAACATTTCCTTGGACATACGAGCGTATCCATAGCCTGGTACATCCACTAACATCCAAGTACCGTCAATATCAAAGAAATTGATCAAGCGTGTCTTTCCGGGTGTATTTCCTACATAGGCAAGCCGCTTGCGATTGGTCAGTGCATTGATAAAGGAGCTTTTCCCAACGTTACTTCGGCCTACGACTACAACTTCCGGAAGGTTGGAATCTGGCCATTGTTCCTTTTCAACGGCACTGATAACAAATGTCGCCTGCATATTACTGAACCAGTGCGTGTGACAGGACTTGTTTCACATTGGAAACTGGAATAAATGTCACCGCATCTTTTACTTCCTGTGGAAGCTCGTCCAAATCTTTAACATTACCACGTGGAATCAAGATCGTATCGATACCACTTCGATGGGCAGCCAGCGATTTTTCTTTTAAACCGCCAATTGGAAGTACATTTCCACGAAGTGTTACTTCTCCTGTCATCGCAATGTTTGCCTTTACAGGAATATTGCTGAAGCAGGAAACTAAAGCGGTTGTCATCGTAACACCGGCACTAGGCCCATCTTTAGGAACGGCACCTTCTGGAACATGCACATGAACGTCCAGCTTTTCAAAATCACTGGAATCGATATGATATTCCTTGGCATGTGCACGAATATAGTCTAAGGCAATGCTGGCACTTTCCTTCATAACATCACCTAACTGTCCTGTCAGGATCAGTTTGCCATGGCCATCAAACTTATTGGCTTCAATCTGTAAGATATCGCCGCCAAAGCTGGTATAAGCAAGTCCGGTTACGGTTCCAACCTGATCTTTTTTCTCTTTTTTACCGTAATCCACTTTTTCATTGCCTAACCATTCGTGAATCAGCTTTTTATTTAAAGTAATCGAGCGTTTTCCATCCTTTAAGATTGCAAGCACTGTCTTACGACAAATCGTCGCAATCGTTCTTTCCAGCTGACGAACACCGGCCTCTCTTGTGTAGTAACGAATCAGATATAAAAGCATCTTATCGCTGACTTTTAACTGACTTGGCTTCAAACCATTTTCTTCCAGCTGTTTAGGAAGCAAATGTTCTTTGGCAATATTGGTCTTTTCAATATCTGTATAGCTGGAAAGTTCAATGATCTCCAAACGATCTCGCAAGGCCGGCGGAATATTTTCCAAATAGTTAGCGGTTGCGATAAATAAAACTTTGGAAAGATCATAGCTTTCTTCAATATAATGATCAGAGAACATAGAGTTCTGTTCCGGATCCAATACTTCCAACATCGCTGAGCTTGGATCTCCTTTATAATCCGAAGCCATTTTATCAATCTCATCGATTAAGAAGACAGGATTTGTGACCTGCGCTTTTTTCATTCCCTGAATGATACGTCCCGGCAAAGCACCTAAATAGGTACGTCGATGTCCACGTATTTCCGCTTCATCGCGAACACCGCCTAAGGAGATCTTCACGAAATGACGATCCAAGGCACGAGCTACACTGCGAGCCAAAGATGTTTTACCAACACCCGGCGGACCCACCAGACATAAGATTGGCGCTTTTAGTGAATTTGTCATCTGCTTAACGGCCAAATATTCCATGATACGCTCTTTGACCTTTTCCAGGCCATAATGATCTTCATCTAAAATTCTCTGTGCCTCATTTAGGTCTTCGTTATCATGTGTTTCCTGCCACCAAGGAAGGTCCATCAGCCAGTCAATATAGTTTTTGATGACACCGGTTTCTCCGGATGCCATAGGCAGCATTTCGTAACGCTGCAATTCTTCTGTAACCTTCTTCTTGATATAATCCGGATATGGATTTTCCTCTAAACGTTTACGAATTTTTTCCGCATCCTGATCCTGTGATCCGATATCACCTAATTCTTCACGGATGGCATTCATCTTCTCACGCAGATAGTAATCTTTTTGTCCCTGATCAATGCGTTCTTTGACCGTTTCATTGATCTTCTGTTCAACTTCCGACATTTTCTTCTCTTTTTCCATGTCGGCCAACAACATCTCTAAACGATCATTGATTCCCAATGTTTCCAGATATTTCTGCTTTCTTTCCGTACTTAAAGGAAAAGCCTGTACCGCACGATCACTTAAAAGATCGGCACCGATTCCTTTGGACAGTTCAATGATCAATTCTTTTGACAAGAACTTTTCCGCATTGCCCATCGTATCAAATTCATTAGCGATCATACGAACCAGAGCTACCTCTTCCATTTCATCCTGACGATAGCTGTGTAAGATATCCACCTGGGCTATGTCACTCAGACTGCCCTGCTCCCATGCGTTTAACTGCACACGATCCAAGCCTTTAAACTTGATTCGTAAAAAATTTTCAAAACGTCGTACATGACGAATTTCACAAAGTGTTCCGACTTTATAGATATCATCCATGGTCGGATCATCTTTTTGAAGTTCGATCTGTGAAAACAAGACAACTTTATCTTCATAGTTATCCTGTGCATTTTCAATTGCTTTTAAGGACGGCTGACGCCCTACATCGATTACGATTTCCTGTTCCGGGAACAAAATTACGCCCCGTGTACATACTAAAGGATATGTTTGAGACATATGTACAACCTCCTTTTTCCTTTTAAAAAAGACGCCAGGCGCCTTTTTTATCAACTCTATTTTACTACTTTACAGAATTCTTTAGCAACTCAATTGCTTTTTGTTGCGCAAGATCATATTTGATATTGTCAACCGAAATCAACTGTTTAATTCGATCGATGTCCATACCATAGTTTTCTGACAGCTTTTTGTATTCAGCTTCAACATCTTCATCACTAGCTTCAATAGCTTCTGCTTTTACGATTGCTTCCAATACCAAGCTTGTCTTAACGCTCTTTTCAGCTTCCGGCTTCATCATATTGCGGATATCTTCTTCGCTTTGACCACTGGCTTCCAGATACTGTTTAGCCGTAAATCCAGATTGAACCATCTGGTTTTCAAAGTTACGATACATACGATCGATTTCATTGGCGATCATCACTTCCGGAATTTCTACTTCAGCATCTTCTGTGACTTTAGAAACCAAAGCATCGGTAAACTGATTTTCAGCCTGCTGTTCTTTACGCTTTGTCAGATCTTCTTTTGTGACTTCTTTGTATTTTTCCAGTGTATCCACACCTTCACGTTTTAGCTTCTGGATCAGTTCATCGTTAGCTTCCGGCAATTCTTTATATTTGATGTCATGTACAGTACATTTAAATACTGCTTCTTTTCCGGCTAGATCTTTGGCACCATATTCTTCCGGGAAAGTTACGACAACATCTTTTTCTTCTCCGCTTTTTACGCCAACTAACTGTTCTTCAAAACCTGGAATGAATGTTCCTGAACCCAATTCCAAAGGATAGTTTTCGGCAGAACCGCCATCGAATGGAACCCCGTCAATGCTTCCGGCATAATCAATAGTAACCTGATCGCCATTTTCAGCAGCCTGATCTTCTTCACGAAGTACCCAGTCAGCATAACGATTCTGAATACGTTTTACTTCTTCTTCGATATCTTCATCCGTTACATTTACTTCTTCTTTGTGAATGTCTAAACCTTTATATTCTTTTAAAGTGACTTCCGGCATAACGATACAGTTAAATACCAAAGTTACTTTTTCATCATTGGCTTCTTTCACTTCTAAAGTTGGGCGGGCAACCAATTCCAATTTATTTTCTTCGATTCCTTTAGCTAAAGCTTCGTTTGCGACTTCTTCTGCAGCATATTCATAAACCATCTGTGATGGAATCTGTTTGCGAATCAAAGCTTCCGGAACATGTCCTTTACGGAATCCTTTTAAGTTCACTTGTTTTTTCAGGTTGTTGAAAACTTTCTTCTGTGCTTTTGTCCAGATGTCACCATCCACTTCTACTTCCAGCACACCATTTGCATGTTCGTTCAATGTCCATTTTGTAATCATTTGAATTCTCCTCTTCTTTCAATCCATAAGATCGTGTCTTGAACTTTTGTCAAATCTTTCTTTTCTGTAAAATCTTCCAATTCATCATCACGCATCAAAGCCGCATAAACTAAACGAACAATGGCTTTGGCAATCGGCAAAGCTTCTTCTTCACTTAGATCAAAAGGCCGCCTGATAAGGATCTCCTGATGAAGCAAAGTCATACAGAAATTTAGAAAAGCGGGATCGTCATTTGAAAACCAGGCATCCAATATGGCCCGTACCTCTAATACGACCGGATCAATTTCTTCTAAAAGAATCGAACTGGGAATAAAGGTAATGTCCAATCCATTTTTTTCTATTTTGAAAGGTGTATCAATTTTTTGTTCCATCAAATATTCAATCAATTCACCTTTGCTTTCATCGAGAAGTTCAGCATTCAATAGATCTTGCACTTCCCTGGTATATTGCCGTAAGTTTAGATCCTTCATAAAAGGAATGACCTGCTCCTGTTTGGAAGGATCTTCATAGATCCATGAAAGGATCGTATCCATCCCTAAAGTATGTTCTTTTCGGATATGCGGTAAGCACTCCTGCTGATACGATTCCAGGATGGCCAGACAATCCTGCGGCACATACGGAAGTGATATCTCCTGATGAATTAAATCGTACGCTTCCTGATACGCTTTTCCATCGATCTTCTTTTGTATTTCGGCAATCAAAGACTGATAATAGGAATTCATCGTACCTCCTAGCGAAACATATAAAGTTTACCATAACTGTAAACAAGAATCAATGAATGCCCCTTTGCGAAAGCAAGGATTTTCAAGGTTTTTATAGCCGATCCATGCTATACTGTTAAAAAGGAAAGGAGAGTTATGAAATACAGATACGGTATTCCCTTACTTCTTGGTATTTTGGCCTGTCTTTGCCCCCTGCAAATCTATGCCGATGATACCTTGGTCATTGATGATTATATCAACGACCATGCCAATATCGTAGATGAAAATACGGAAGAAAATTTAAATAAGCTTGGATACCAGTTGGAACAAGAAACCGGTGCACAGGTTGTCTTTATCACAGAAGATACCCTGCATGATCAAGATATACGGCAGGTTGCCTATCAAACATTTAAAAAGTATCAGCTGGGTGACAAGGATAAAGATAATGGCATTTTGTTTATCGTAAGCATCGAAGATAAGCTTCGCTATATGGAAGTAGGTCGTGGCTTGGAAGATGTGATCACCGATATCAAAAGTCAGCATCTGCAAACAGATTATCTGGTTCCTTACTTTCAAAAGGAAGACTATTCGACCGGCATTAAAGAGCTTTATACTCAAACTGTTCAACTCATCGAGGATCATCAAACCGGAACACCGGTTGAAGAAACCGAAGAGGAAGATGGTATCGAATGGATCATGCTGCTGCCGATCTTTGCGATCTTACTAGGTGCCATCTATTTATCAACACAAAGAAAGACAAGATCAGGCTCTACCTTATATATGGTTCCCGGGCAGAAAACGACCTTAAACATCAAAGGTTATGATTTTGAAGCCGAAAGCATTCTGGTATCCAGTCAGGATCCTAGTGTTGTCAGTGTACAACCTAACGGTGAAATTCAAGCTCATAAAACCGGAAAAACAAAGATTTTTCTTCAAAAGCCCGGTTCTCTACAAAAAGATTATGTATTGATCATCGTTTCCCGTAAAGATCATTCTTCTCGAAACAATGAAGATGAGCTTTTAGAAGCCCTGCTTTGGGGCAGTATCTTATCCGGTTCCAGACGAAGACATTATGGAGGCGGCTTTGGTAACGGCTTGGGATCCGGTGGCTTTGGCGGATTCTCCGGAGGCGGTGGTGGTTCAAGCCGTGGCGGTGGAGCCGGCGGAAGCTGGTAAAAAATAGAAATGAGGTTATCATGAATACAAAGAAAAAAATCCCCGGATGGGGCATCGTACTAATCGTAATTGGTGTGGTTGTCGTACTGGCCGGTGCTTTATTGATCGGACCTTACAACAATATGGTGACACTAGAAGAAAATGTGACGACCAGGCAGGCAAACATTCAAAGCTCCCTACAATCTCGTTTGGATAAGATCAACGAGCTGATGCCAAGTGTACAAGGTGCCATGGATCATGAAAGTGAAGTCTATCAGGAGATTGCCGCGCTACGCAGCGGAACAAAGGGTATTTCCGTAGATAAAGACGGAAATATGACCATCGATTCCAGTGCTTCGACATCCGATCTGGAAAGTGCAGATGCCGCCAGTTCACAAATCATTCGTGACATTCACATTGCCATGGAAGCCTATCCAGAACTTGGAAGTACACAACTCATGTCCGATTTTATGACCAGTGTAGAAGGTATTGAAAATCGATTAAGTGTAGCTCGTGAAGAATACAACGAAGCGGTTCAAGAGTACAATACAACAATTCGAAAATTCCCAAATAATATCATTTCCGGCATGATGGGCTTTAATACGATGGATAAATATCAGGCATCCCAAGAGGCACAAAGCGCACCGGAAGTCAATTTTGATTAAAGAAAAGGCTGCTTATCTTGCACAAGCAGTCTTTTCTTCACTCTAGATCTTAGATTCAATTATATGCAAACACAGTCTTCTTTTTATGCTTTCCATGCTTTTGCCATATTCTCTTCAACTATAAAGAAAGGGACCGGTCCACAATTCAACAAGATTGTATGAAACTCTTTTTCATTATAATCGGACTTTAACGTATTTTTAGCTCTTTCTTTTAAATCCATGATTTGTTCATAGCCCGTATAATATGGTTCAAAGGCACAAGGTGTATATAACAGCTGTTTGTATTGTTTCTCATCGATCGTAATGCCATAGTTTTCTTCAATCTCTTTTTGACATTTTTCCTGATCCCAATTGTAATAATGAATTCCAATATCAGCCAAGACCAATGCATCATAAATCACCAACATATATTCACTATAAGCTTTTAATTGTTTTGGTTTGATGCCTTTTAAATAGCGCAGGCTGTAGTGCTGTGCATACGTCGCATAGCCTTCCTGATAAGCACTGCTGGCCAGGATAGACCAACGAAGTGGTTCACTGATATGTTCCTGTGCGTAGTTATATTGATACATATGTCCCGGCATACCTTCATGAGCAACCGTCATATATGTATCAATGGCTTTCATATTGTTGTTATTGGGATTGACACGCAGCTGTCCTTTTAGATCCCCATCAATCTCCGGAATTTGAAAATAAGCAGCCACTCCATTATCGCTGGCAACATCTTCTTCCATATCTTTGATTTCATACTCTAATGATTCCACCTTTGGAAAATCATCAAACATCTGATCTTGAATATCATCTAACATCTGCTCATAGCTTGTATAATTTGTAGATGTAAAAAGAAAACTCATGTCTGAATCGGCATTTTCAATAAATGTCTGCAAATGCTCTTTACAAGCCGTATCCATCAAATCTTCCACTTCGATCACTTCCATATCAGAGCCTGTATTATTCTTCATCAACAGTGAATAATATTCTTTTCCAACATCAAAGGAAGCAAGACCATTTGGATGATTATTACCATTTTGTTTGAGATCCGACATCGCCGTTTTGATCAATTGATATGCCTGTAAATAAGAATCGGAGAATGCCTGTTCCAGCTCTTGTTTATAAGCTTTTGTTTGATCACTATCCAAATCCAATGCATCAACTTGATCCTGTAATCCTTTTAAAACCGAACTCTCTAAGCCCTTATCCAAAATCTTTTCACAATACGATAAGATCGAATCAAAATCCAAACACAGATATCCCTTTTCATTTTGAGTGTATGTATAATCTATAGCACTTTGCGTATAATCATCCACATCCTGTATCATCAAAATCAAATCTTTTAATTCTTGTTCACTATCAAAAGTCCAGTCCGCAAAGATAGTAGGAAACGATACATGAATCCCGGTCATCGGTGAAAATGCCGAAGCAATATAGTCAAATTTAGGATCACTAAGTTCTTTTGAACATTCCATATTATAAGTAAAGATATCATAGGTATCTTGTTGTTGATCGGTTAACTGTTCATAATCAAATGCCTGTAGCTGATCAAGCGTTTTCTGAATCTCTTTTCGATCTTCCTCCATACTGACGGCATCCATACGACCAAATGTCTTTTCTACGCTTGCACTATCAATATCATAGGTCTCCGGATCTTTTAAATACGAATGAAGTGTATAATAATCTGATTCCAGTGTTTCCACCAACTGATCTTTAAGAAAGTCATTAAATTCTTCCTGATATTCCGTCAATTCTTCTTCCGGTTCTTCTTTATAAGCTGTCTTATTTGATGATGAACAACCACTCAACAACACGACAAAACAAAGTAATAAAACTCCAATCTTTTTTGGCATATTTTTATTATCCTTTCTGATTCAAGTGTATCAGAAATCCTATGACTTCTCTACAATGTATAAGAAAAGCCTGGCCAAATCACAACAATTCAGCCAGGCTATTATTTAAATTATTATAGATCAGAATATAAATCAGTGGAGTACACGCCTTCTTCAATCAGCTTCTTAAAGCTTTTGACCACTTCTGGTTTATCTTCTTTATACGTGACTCCAAACCATTTATCATGGGTTTCCAAAACTTTTACCGTACATTTGTTTTCTCTGAGTAAGCTTCCAATTAAAGTCGGAAGTAAGTATTCTGCTTTTAACGGATTATTGATGACATCTTCTTTAAAGAAAGTGATAAAGTGTTTTTCTAAAACATCTAAAAAAGCAGGATCTTGTCCAACTTTTGCCGGAAAGCCCCAGAAGTTCATCGACACATAGGAATTGATATCAAGTTCTGTATCATTGGTTTTTGTTTTGAGTACACCATCTTCCACTACTTTTACGATGTTTGATGTCTCCACAACATCCATCACATGAGTATGTCCCTCTTCGACTTTACAGACACCACGTGTGACTCCACCATTATCGGATAAGGTATTTTTTAAGATAAAGCCGGCCATCGCATAGGCTGTATCTTCATGATCTATAATTAACCAGTCATGTAGTTTCTGAAAGGCTTCTTTTCCATAATAGTCATCGGCATTGATCACCGCAAATGGCTCATGGATCAGTTCCTTAGCTGCCAAGACAGCCTGCCCGGTTCCCCAAGGCTTGGTTCTTTCGTTTGGAAAAGTAAAACCTTCCGGAATATCGTGAATATCCTGAAAGACATAGCCAATTTCTACATGCATCTTTTGGGCAATGGTTTCTACACGATTGCCGATTCTTTCTTTAAAGTCTTCTTCAATATCTTTTCGAATGACAAAGATGATCTTATTAAAACCGGCCTGTATCGCATCATGAATAGAATAATCCATGATGATCTCATCGTTGAATCCTACCGGTTCTAATTGTTTGATACCGCCGCCAAATCGACTTCCGATGCCGGCTGCCATGATCAATAATGTTGTGTTTCTCATAATTTGATTCCTTTCAACTGCATAAAAAAAGAATATTTTTCAACCTCATTAAGAGTATATCGAAACATCCATCAAAACGCAAAAATGATTTCTACTTTTTCGTTACACTAAAACTCCAGTAATAGCCACGCTTCTGCATACGTCGAATATATTTTTCTTCAATAGGTGAAGTTCCGACCATCTTAGAAATACGGGAAGCATATACAATCAGTGATTCTCTTGTGACTTCATGATGATACATCCGTAATAGATCCAATAGTTCGATATCCGAGATCACTTCTTTTTGATTTGCTACCAGCATCTGTAGAATCAAGAATTCATGTTCATGCACATTTAATAACTTCTTATCTTTATACGCCAGTTTCTTTTCAAAATCGATCTTGATATCCCCTGATCGTATCGTCTTATTTTCAAAGGCTTTAAAGTTTTCAAAATGATCTTCATTGGAACTTGTTCTTTTTTCTTCTCTGTCTTTAACCAGTTTCTGTAGTTCTGTCATACTGATATGATTTTCCATACAGAAATTTCCAAGCAAATTGATCTTATTATCCATTGTCTTACTCATACAATACCATCTCCTATTATGATTTCTTTTCCATAGTCTTGATCTGATAGTCCTTGGAAACAATCACCGATTCCAAGTATTCGATTCGACTATCTTTTCGTTTTAATTCCGCTATCAGGCTTTTCTTATCCAAATCGTTGTATCTTGCCGCATGGATCTTTCGTTTCGCGAATTCATAGTTGTCGATTCCATTAAAGGAAGTAGGATCCTTACGATATAAAGTCACCCATTTTTCAATGGTCTTTATCGGCAGATTCAATTCTTTGGATACATCGCTGATCTTTTCTTTATCATCACAAATACGATGACAAACCGTCTTCTTTAAATCATTGGAATATAACTTCATATCACTACTCCCTTCATAACGATAAAATTGACAATATAAAAAGAAGTTCGGAAAGAACTTCAAATAGATTAAATTTATATTGAGCATAAAAAACATTTATTGATTCTAAGTACTTTAATTCACATTATAATAAATGATACATCGAATCACTTATATAAAATCAACTAATCCCAAAACTTACTAGATAGAATATAATGTACTTTAAAGTTTTGATCTATACCTAACTTATTTAGCACTTCGCTCAACCATTTATACGCTTTATCATCGTAATAATAAATAAACCATTCCGCGTTCTGATCAACAGATTTTCTAATCATTTTTAAATAAGATATATCTGCCAAACCAGCGGACCATCCAAATATAATAACTTTATTAACATCTTTAAGCTTTTCCCAGAAACATTGATTAAACGATATAATCCATTTTGTATCTCCGGCGGTAGTGTCAAGTATTTTTCGCAAAATGGTTTGCAGGGTCTGGCATGAGTGAAGTCAGCCAGCAATGGAGGCATCTTCAAGGGCGGCCTCCAGGTGCTTCATGTTCATGTACTTCTTGTTGCCCCACTGGGTGCCGGCCACATGGCGCAGCCGGGCACAGACCAGCATAAGGGCGGAATTGCCGTCCGGGAAACTGCCCACCACACGGGTACGGCGGCGGATCTCCCGGTTGAGTCGTTCAATAACGTTATTGGTACGGATGCGAGTCCAGTGCTCGCTGGGAAAATCGCAGTAGGTCAGCGTCTCCTCAATGCCATCCTCTACCTTCTTGGCCGCCTCTTTCAGTTTCATGGAGCGCAGTTCTTCCACCACAGCTTTGGCCTTTTCCCGGGCTGCTTTCTTGCTTTCCTGGGCGTGGACCGCCTTGAGCATCTTTGCCACCAGCTTCACCTTGGAGCGAGGCGTGACCGAGAATACATTGCGGTAAAAGTGGACGGTACAGCGCTGGTACTTGGCTTCGGGGAATACTTCTCCCACGGCCTCCAGCATACCAAGGCACTTGTCTCCAACAATGAGTTTCACACCGTCCAGACCTCGGCCACGCAGCCACTGGAAGAAGCTGACCCAGCTGGACTTGTCCTCCTTCATGCCCTCGGCGGCACCCAGAACCTCACGGTATCCGTCCTCATTGACCGCAATTGCCACAAGAATGGCTACGTTTTCAAATTCGCCGCCCCAGTTACGGCGCAGATAGATCCCATCCACATAGACATACGGATATCGTCCGCCTTGCAGAGGACGGTTCCGCCAATCCTCGATGTGGACATACGCTTTCTTGTTTAACTCACTTATAGTGGAGGGAGAGACTTTGCTGCCCCAGAGGGCCTCGGTAATATCCTCCGCACGCCGAACGGATACGCCTGCCAGGTACATCTCAATGAGGGCTTCTTCCACGCTGCTCTCCCGGCGGCGATACCGCTCAATGATGGCGGTTTCAAAGGAGATCCCCTTGAGCTTGGGCACCTTCAGGGTAACGTCCCCGGATGTAGTGGTGAGATTTCGGTTGTAGTGGCCGCTGCGATAGCCCTGACGCTGCTCATTGCGCTCGTACCGGGCCGCCTGGGTCAGCTTCTCCGCCTCGGCCTCCAGCAGTTCGTTGAGGGTTTCCTCTACGCTGCCTCGTACCAGTTCTTTGATTTGACCCTTGATTACTTCCTCGTTAAGCTGTACAATCTTTTCGGACATGGTTTGCTGTCTCCTTTCAGAATGGTGTGTCGTGACTTCATTCTACCAGAGGGCTGCAAACCATGTCTCTTTTTAACTACTTTTCAATTTGCGAAACTTATTGTACCTTATCCTTCCGGCACATTTTCAGTTTGATGTGGCCGCTGGATAAACTTATGTTCTTATAACCCTAAAACCCGTGATGAACAGTGCGTTATGCCTGTCCATCACGGTTTTTTTCCTGTTATTTCAGTTTTGCGAGAATTTCATCGGCACTCATGCCTTCGGCAAGCAGCTTTTTCAGAACGGATTCCGCTTCTGCCTTTTTTGCTTCCAGCATTTCCACTTCTTTTTCGACTTTCTTCAAAGCAGCCTTCTTCACTTTCAGATCAGCTTTCAAAGTGTCAATGTTTGCGGTGATGGATGCGATCTCAGTATTCAGAGACGCAATAGCTTCCTGCTTTTCTGAGATCTGGGATGCGTAGTCTTTGGTAATATTAGTTTTGGGACGGTTTTTGCTGCCTTTCGTTCTGGGCATAGGTGATAACCTCTTTCTTTTTTTAGTTGTTTAAGTATAACACTGTACGGGTATGAGGGCAATATAAGTCTCCAAACAAAAGCATATACGAATGCGCTCATTCAATAAATGCCTTGATCTTCGTAAACATATCAAGATAATCTACATACATATCTGAAACAGAGTCCACCATGTTTAAGTATGTATTCAGCATTCCGGCTGCAACCGTTTCACTTTTATCATCAGTTCGTTCTATAAGCCGATTTCCAATTAAATCTTCCAGACCGATTACAAAGCTTTTAATGTTATCTTTAAGCATCGCAAATTGGATAGTTTCTGAAGCTTCTGCTGCATAATCATCAAATTCAATATGCTCTAATTCCGGACGAGTTGGTTTCTTTTGAGAAGCAAATTCATTCTTCATCATACCATACATATCGCTTCTTACACTTTCCAACTTTTCCTTTATCTCTTGATAGAATGAGTCTACATATTCGCGAACACTCTCTTCATAATCATCACCCGTTAATTTGATCAAGTATCATATAAGCTTATCCTTTATAATCAAGTATTAGGCTCCTTGCACTTGGGGTGACATCAATGTGTGACCTTAGATAAACGCACTACCTGACACCTTAGTTTACCTTTCAAAAATTTCCCAAAACAAACTTGTTCGTCATCGGAATTTTTCTTACAATTTTTTTTGAAATCACTACCGGAAATATAATTCCAGCCACGAAACTAATCAGAAAACACAGATAACCATTCACACCCAATTTATTCAATAAAACAACTCTCACAGAGACTTGAAATATATTGGCCATAATATAGATATCCATACTATATCTTCCAAGTTCCTTCAAAATCTTATTCTTCTCCAATATATGAGCAGCCCCGTATACTACCATTATCCCTAATATTGCCGTCAAAATTTTAAATATGTTTTTCCCATCAATATTCATACACATATTAAGAGCAATCAGTAGCCCACCCCCGATGATAATCAGCGGTTGATGATTGTCAAAATAGACTTTACCAGAAGCCACGGGCAAGTTCTTCCTGAATAATGCACCTAAAATATAGAACAGCGTTTCAAACATAAAATTTCTCAAAAACGCATTATCGACAAACACCGATGAAACCGCCATTATCAATGAGAGAAGAAAAGTAATGTGTAAAGAGAATTTTCCAGCATTACTCATCACGCAGAGAAAAACAGCATTAAGAAATAGAACATACAATGTCCACAATTGGCTGTTCGGATTGTCCCCACCCAAAAAACCAAGCACAATGTAACTTATGTCTACTCGTTTTGTTACATAATCCGCCATCAAAAGTTTTATAGGGATATAACATATTCCAACAAAAAAGTAAGGAATCATCAGCCTTTTAAATCTTTCCAGAATATATGCTTCTTTTTCATGTAATTGCCGTTTCTGAAGAGCTTTTATCCCGCAAAATCCTGAAAGAAAAAAGAACAATGGCATATGAAAGCTGTATATAATCTGAAAGATTTTTCCGAAGATGGGAACATTTGGCGTCGTATCCGCTATTGCATGGCCAAGTACCACGAAAATAATCCCCAGACCCTTTGCCGCATCAACCCAATCGTAATGTAACGTCTTTTCTTGCATAAAAACTTCCTAACCTCCTCACACTGAATCACTGATTAGACTTCTTCAGCTTTTTCAATATAGGACTCCATACCATATTTAGTAATTCGATGAGCATTTCATACCGAAATGCCAACAGCACCACCGCATATACTCCAAAGAACACCAGCGCCGTGATAAATAATGTTGCAAATGTGCCAACATGGAGTATTGAAGAAATCAAATAATATCCTACTGTTCCCAATATCGTTGCAATCACAACTTGCACCGTTCCCTTGGTCGAAATTGCTCCCCGAATATAATTTCGTGTAAAAAAGACCTGCACGCAGAATTGTGTAAGCTCAGCAAACAGTGTTCCAATTGCCGCACCATTTGCACCCATTTGTGGAATTAAAATGACGTTGAGAATTATATCGACCACTGCACCACAAGAGACAGAAATCGCAAACTTCCATTCTCCTCCAGTTGGTATCAGTATTTGCATTCCCGTTATATTAGAGAGGCTTGAAATTAGCATTATCGGCATTAGGATTCTCATCGGTTTTGCCGCATCTGCATATTCCGCTCCTGACAAAAAAACAACAGATGGTTTTGCCGCAAGAATAAAATACACCATCATCGGCACAGCTATCATAATAATTGTGCAATAAGATTTCTTTAGCAGTCTTTTGAACTCCTTCCAATTTTCGCCCGCGATATAAAACGAAAGTCTTGGTAGCAACACCGTCCCTACCGATGTAATAAGGGTCGTTAGTACTGTCCGGATTTTTACCGCAGCCGAGTAAATTCCAACTTGGAAATCTCCACACATAAAGCCAAGCATTACACTATCCAAACTAGAGTATACATTAACCGCTAAATATGTCGCAAACATCGCCAATGTTGGCTTAATATGCTGCTTGCAGTCATAGTCCCCATACCATTTATATGTAATAAAGTTTCGTGAGTAGATGATGTTAAGTATATTACCGCCCACGTTTGCAAATACTGTTATTACAGCATATTTATAGCTGTCTGCCGGACTATGAACAAACAAAAACATTAACACTACGCCTATGAATTTAAATGCAATGGATCTCTTTGTAATATAATCATATCGTTCAATCGCCGAATACAGCCAGTTCATACCGACTACATTCAAAATCATATTCCAGCTATAAATAAACAGAAGCTTCCACTCTTGGTGATATCTCGGCACCACAAAAATAGAAATCACCAGCGCAATACAGGCAATCGTTGTTGTGACCGCATTAATCAGCAAAAGCTCATGTACTGTCTTTGATAATTTTGTTCTATCTTCTCTAACCCTGGCACATGCCTTTATGCCATATGTCGAAAGACCCAAAGTTGCAAAAAGAGAAAAATAAGTCAGTGATGCTGAAGCAAAATTCAGCTTTCCGTTAGTCTCTACTCCCAACACGCGGGAAATGTATGGAAATGCAATCAGAGGAAATATTATATTAGCTACTGATAGTATGCCATTGACGATAGCGTTATATTTAATGGATTTCATCTAATTTCTTGCTCCAGTTAAACTCGTTTCTCAACAATCTTGTTTGAATTAGTTTTACAATTTTCGCCAGCAAAGGTATGCTCCACTTCAAATGTACTTTTTCACAGTACATCTCATACATCCTAAAATAAGCTATAAGACTTGCTTTATTTAATTTCAGCCATACCAGTTGTGACTTGATGCTGTTCTTTTTCTTTTGCACATTTGCATAAACATGTTTATCCTTTGCTTCATACTTGATACGCGCTATTCTATGTTCTTTATTTTTATTCAGCATCATGTCAACATACTGTTCCGCGCAATACTCTGTAAACTCTTGAATCAAATAACCTGTTGTCCCACACAATTCCATATATCCTTTAAAATTACATTCGATCTCATCTCTTGTTTTTCTCAGTTCCATATAAACCATCTGGGCGGACTGATTATTCTCGTATGCCGGAAGTCCTTCGTTACTATAGCCATAAACACTTCCGTGATCTGCAGTCAAAAGTTTTTCTTGTAAGAAGCTATCATATATGAAGCAATCATATGCTACTGTTTTGAATGGATAAAAGCTAAAAATCAGCCCTCTTTTTTCGCTATTATGCGCATTTAATGCAAGTTCATTTGTCCCAATATAATAACCCACAATATTTGTTGCCGGCCACAACGCATGCAACATATCCTGCATAGTGCCCTTCCATCCAACATCAACTAACACAATCTTTGCTGTTGACTTTTCTATTCCTTCCCGCTTTAAATACTTGTAGAAATTATTCCTTTGATTGCTATCCTCCATTACATTATTTAGTGCATATCTCGAAACACATAAATAATGAGTTTCAATCTCTGAATTTCCCTTCCACAAGAGATAATCATCAAATAACTTTTTTAAATATTTTCCTTCTCTTGAAAGAAAATATAGCTTTCTTTCTCCTTCTCTGCAAACAGTTCGGTACAATTTCTCTACGAACAAGTATAAAACCAGTGAATAATTTGAATAAGGCTCTTGATTGCTCCTTATAATACTCTCCAACTGCTCCTTTACATAATGTTCTGTGTAGTCTACTTGGTCATCATAATATTCTTTATAAAGAGCCATAATGCCGCATTCGTTCGGTTTTTCATAATCGGATTTTTCATTGTCTCCTATCATCACAATTTCACTTTTATTACCCGCTTTTAAAGCAACATCTTCATATATTGAGCCGTCACTTTTTCTCTTATCCAAATCCGAAGAAACAAATATCTCATCAATATATTCGGAAATTTTATGGACTTTTAGGAATTTTTCAAAAGCACATTTAGGCAAATAAAAGTCCGATATTATCCATATAAATTTTCCTGCCTTTTTAGCTTCAATTATATTTGAAGCCATTTCTTTATCCAGAAACTGATTTTCAATTTCTATCTCAATATCACATTTTAGCGCTTCTTCTACAAAATCTATATCAGACAGTTGGTCAGGAAGGAACATTTCCGTCACTTGCATTACAGCGCGATATGTTGCTTCCCGTTTGAAATCGCAAATTTTTCGCGCATATCCTTCAGCTTTTTTTCTTGCTTCAAACAACTGCTGCGATGAAATGTCTCTGCCCTTTGCCAAAAGACGTTCACTCAACCGTGCTGCCCACAGTCTTTTTATATTATTTTCATGTATCTTGCGATGGACGATTGTGTCGAAATAGTCCAAGCATACAATTTTTATATCCGGTCGCGCTATTATCCGGTCAAACTTTTCCTTGGAATACTCTTCCATTATTTTTTTCCTTTCTATTTATCCATCCAATCAATAGTGCCCATGTCAAAAATGCCCCTTGTTGTATAGGGCCTCTGACTACATAGGTATTCGCCACTGCAGCAACTGAAATCGCCACCAAAATATTGGAATACACCTTATCTGCTCTATGTTTGACCATGTACAATCCCTTTTTGGCATTTCCCATAAAGAGCCAAAGTAGTGCGGCCACACCAATTATACCGCCCTTTATAAGCATTGTATAAAACCCATTGTGTAGCAACGGAATTTCGTTTCCATCAACAACGCCAGCCCATGAATATGGCACATACTGAATTTCCACACCTTTTCCCATACCTTCTCCAAATAGCTGTGAGATTACCCATTCACCTTTCCATTGTTCCTTGGCTGATTGGATTTCATATGCTCTCCAGTTATTCATCGCACTTCCAACAGATGTGATTTTCTGCGACGAGTCCACCTCATCAAAGGAATTCAAAACCTTATCCATCAGCGGAGATTTTATGCTGTCTGGCATTATATAAAAAACCACCACAAGCGCGACCGTTATTGAAAAGAATAGCTTGACAACTTTTTTTATCTTCGTTTGGTTCTCTGCCTCTCTGCCCTCCATAAATAGCAGTACTGTAAAAATGATCATCGGCTGGAGAATCGCAATGCGCCCTAAAGACAAAACTACATTGAGCGTCATTAACACAACTATCATGCGGTCTATTTTTTCCCCCACATAAACTTCCTTGTGCAAAAAGACGCATATGGCTGAAATCGGCAAAATAAACCCAAGATCGTAAACATTAAGACCAAATACTAAGCGCAAATTGTTAAAATCCAACGAGCCTTTTCCAATAAAAAACAAAAAATTCTTTAATGTTATAAATGTTCCATAAAGAAAAATCGTCTTTTTAATATCCATTTCCGGATTCTGTGCTGACTCACTCGCTCCAATAAAAATCCACAAAACCGTTGGCAAAATGTAATACAAATCCCGAATCACATTTCTTGTTGTGTACAGGAAGAATCCAACAAGTGTCGTATACGCAATAACACAAACATATAGTCTCAATCCCGGAACTCTTGGGAAAACAACCTTTCCCTTCAATTTTATTACAAGAAGAAAATAGTAACAAATTGAAAGAATGAAAAACTGTGTCGGTGACAAAAAAGTCCCTGCCATCATTATAAGTAACATCTTTTTACATATCTTTTGATTGCCTTTCTCCATCATATCTCCTCATTTTCAAGCGCTGTGTCAAAGCGTCTCTTCCCTTTATAATTGTCAATGGGATCAAAATTCCGCATAAAAAATAAATCGCTTTCCATCCAAAATTTTCTTCTTCGGTTACGCCATACATTTCCAACCAATTTATGTTTCTTCCCTGAAAAATGATTTGAAGTATATTGCCAACTTTAAAGCCTAAATATTGTGTTCCCAATACAAACATTGTGTGTTGCCCAATATAGACAAAACATCTTTTCAGTTTACTGGTGTAATTATCAACAAGCTGTGCCATATCCAACGTTAGAATAATTCCTGCACATCCGGCTGGAAGGATAATCCACGAAAATCGTGGCCAATCTGCCCCCCCGAATTCCAATTATTAATATACCTATTGACAAAGCAGCCGTAATCACCGTTTCTTTTTTGTTCTCTATATTTCCCTTTTGCGGTTCCAGATAGGTATGTGTCATATACCCAAGATGATACCAAAAAAGTAGCACAAGTGCTCTATTCAGCATTCTTGGCAAATCAATCGTTGAAAAACCAAGTAGCATTAAGCAGACGCATACAATCATCACATATATATTGGCTTTGTTTTCATCTATCACGTATTTACTTATGCCAAAGCGAATACAGGCGTATAAAATCGTAAATTCCAGCATTGCAATCAAATACCACATCGGTCCCGGAAGACTTTCTCCGCCACCCATTGTCGCAATTGCGATGATTTGATGTACAAAGTCTTTTCCATTGTAATATTTCTGATTACTAAGCTCTCCATAAATATGAATTTTATAAAGCAAATTATGCAGCAACAAAAAAACAAAATTATATGTGAGAAAAGGAACATAGCATCCCTTGATTTTCTTTTTTGTATGATTCCAAACTTGATTTAATTCCGTATTATATTTTTCACGGTATAACAATCCGGACAGAAATGCAAACAGCGGCATGTGAAACTGTGTCCATACACCACTCAGTATTTGAGCATGAAACAGAACAACAATTGTCATTCCCAGTCCTTTTGCAATATCCAGCTGTGAGTTTCTCTCCTTTATCATTTCATCTGCTTCTCCCATAATTTATACTGCAGGTTTCTTGAAAACATTGCCATTTTTATCTGAAAAGAATTATAGCCACTGTACTTTTGAATATAATACAATCTACTTTTCAAAAAAATCTGCATTTTACTTGCGCTATTTCCCGGTTTTTTATGGTTATAATGTTCATGGTTGGCCGTCACTTCATGAATATAAAGTTCTTTGTATCCGTTATTCACTACACTCTTTGCGAGAATCGGTTCCTCACAGTACATAAAAACAGTTTCATCCAAATAGTTTGCCTTTTCCACATATTCTCTGGAGATAAAAAAGCAGCATCCACTTACTTTCTCGCAATATCCCGTCTTATCCTCAGCGCGATAGCCATCCCACATACCAAGTTTTTGTTTTACCATCTCCAATGGCCAAAAGATCTCCTCAAATGGTGTCACTTCCCTCATTGGATTCTGCTTTTCTCCCGATGGCAGTCTGATGTCTGTTCCCACAACGGCTGCATCTGGCCATTTTTCAATTTGTGCCATCACATAAGAAACATATTCCGGATCTCTTAGTTCGACATCTGGATTGATGACAATCATCCAGTCAGCATCACACTTGACAGCCTCACGAAGCCCTACGTTATTACCAGCAGAGAATCCTCGATTCTCATTATTGAAAATCAGCTGAGCACCTGTCGCACATTCAATATTTTTCAGTGCAACTTTCTCATTAGGATCAGGAGATGCGTTATCCACGATAATGGTGGTCAAATTCTGATATGTCTGCTTTTGAAGATACGCTACACATTTTTGGCAGTCGCCGCTTGAATTATAATTCAATATGACTGCTGTAACCTTTCGATTTTCACTGTTTCTACTATTTTTCATAATCCTTGTAGTCCTTGCTTAAGCTGATATAAAATTTGGGCTTTTTGATTTGCGATTTTAATATCGTCACAGCATCCACGCATTATATAAAGCGAAATGTTATCAATCAAATACATTTTATACTCTTCTATGCAACTCTTGTACTTTTTAAGAAAGTCCGCTGCTATTTCATCGGCAGACATTCTTTTCTCATATATTGCCGTTTGTGTATAGAAATGCCATCTATCAAGGCATCTTGGCGCATGCCTATGTGCATATTCAAAATCAAACACAAAAAGATGTTGATTCACCATACAAGTATTCCATGGTGTAAAGTCCCGATGACAAACTCCCCATAGTACCTGCTGATTTTTATACTCTTGTAGGATTGCATTTGCTGTTTTTAAAACGCAATTACGGTACTCAGCGCTCAACTCATCTACATTATCTATAATGAAAACTAATGATTTGTAAAAATCTGTTTTCTCAAATGCAATGTGCTCTCTTGTTTTATCGTACATTTCCTGAAGGAAGTGTTCGTGTTCCTTTCCAAACTCATGAATTGTTTTTGAACCCGGCTTTTTTTTAGTTGTCTGTACAAACGCTCTCTCATTATCATTAAGTAAAAAAATTCCTTTACATTGCGGAACATTTTCCACATTGCATTGTTTAAGTACATTTAGGATATTTTCTTCATTTTGAAAGAGATTAAAAACTCTATTGGAAGTGCCAATTTTGCAGTATCCACATATTTTGTCTCCATCAAATATTTGCACTGTTACTTTTTGATCCGTTGATGGAGTACCCCAAAAAACAGAAACTTCATATTTGTCATACAACGCCTTTAGCAAATCCTGAAACGGATCTGAAAATATCAAGTCACCCGGTATACTTTCCGGAACGATTCTACTGCCGAACATTTTAGACAATACCGGCATTCCATATTTTAATATTTTTCCTTTTGCTCCAGAAGGCTCATAGATTTCAAGCCCAACTCTCATATTTTCAACCGGAATCGACCATTCTTTTCCATCATGATTAGAAAAAGTGATATACCGATATCCAACATTCGATTGAGATACTTTGATACTCTTTATGTTATTGTGCATTTTTGTTTTCCAAAGCCTTTACAATTTCATCTCTAATGTTCTTTCCCTTAATTTCCCATGTGATTTTTTGTCCTTTCTCAACCATGGCACGGCTCATTTTTTGCCGAATCTCCGTACTCTTCAGGGAAATCATACCCTCTGCAAGTTGATGGATCAATTCATCTCTTCCTGCATGATTCAAAATTATAGCGCACTCTGTATCAAAGTTTCTCGTGTATCCGCCAGTGTCGATACAAAGCAACGGTTTGCCCCACTTCATGCAATCAAATGCATTTGTAACTCCGCCCTCTTTTAAGCACGCATTCAGAACAGCATCGCAATTTTCCATTTCGCTTTGATACTCACTCATCGAAATCTGACCTATTAAAGTTATTTTGTCGTCTAATCCTTTTTTCTTTATCAGCATCTCCAAATGTTTCTTCTCTGCACCCTCACCGATAATTTTCATCGTAACATTCGACAGTTCCTTTTCAGCAATCGAAAAAGCCTCCACCAAGAGATCAAAGCCACGCCATCCATCCAAACGGCCCACCGTAATATATGTAAGCCCCTCCGATTCATCCCGCGCCTTCGGTTCAAAATATGTTGGTGCACATTCCATTGCAACATCCGTAAAAAGTATAGCTTTATTACGATATTTTTCAGGAATCATTGCCATTGTTGAATTAGCCTTGCAAAAAATCAAATCAGCATTTTCACATTTCTTATGAAAGGATGGATTTATGGTCATACTTGATACAACAATCCTTCGAACAGCTTCAAGCATTCTGTGTTTCCACGCATAATGCTTGGAGAACTCCCTTGTAATCGTATCAACGCCACCTGTCGGACCCCATACAAAAAATTTCTTTTGTCCATACGCGCTTATGTCCCAGATTGCATTGCCATATGTCAGTAAATGAAAAATCGGTATTTCATTTGCTTCCATTACATCTTTTACCACTTTATTGGCCATATGCTGCCAAATCGTATAATATGTCCGAACTCCCGTCATTTGATGTTTGAATCTTTTGATGTAATTCGGGCAATCAAAATATACCCAATGTATTCCGTTTGCTTCTTCTGGGTTTTCTCTAAAATAGTCTTCAATTGGCTTTTGGTTGTTTGCTCGCGTCATAACCCACAAGTCAAAATATTTACTCATTTCAAGAACCCAGTGCCAACCAACTCCTATTTCCGACCCTTTTCCCGGCTCACAAGCATATGCCGATACAAAGATTTTTAATTTATCCTCACACATTCTCATCTTGTTCCTCTTATTAGATTTTTTCAGTATACTTGTTCATTATATAATGGATTGCCTGCTCTGCCATCTCTTCCGGTTTTTGTTCAGCATCTATCATTACAAACCGTTTTTTATTGCTTTCTGCGACTTTTTTGTACATTTTAGCCTGTCTTTCTATTTCTTCAAGTGGCAATTCCTGCTTTCTCGCATAAACCGTTTCGGGTTTAGCGTTCAATACAAATACAATACCAGGCTGCGGTGTCAATTTTACAAAAAAAGTACGAATACTCTCAGGAAGGTTTAATTTTGTTCTTCTTGGATCAACAATGAAATCATAGCTATACCGGTCAAATACTGAATATCGATCATAATGCACATCGTTTCTAACACATTTTTGCCAGCCAATAATATAATCCAATGTATAATAAGAAATTCGAATCAAGCTACTAAGCGGATTTGCAGGTTTCGATCGATGAGGATTCGTAAAATCAGTGTCTTGCTTCATTACGCCTGCTTTTTCGCCAACTGCCCCCAAATTAGGGAGTATGGAAGGTCTAAAATGATACACATGGAATCTGTTGTCGTTTTCATCATTAACATAATAAAAATTCAGTTCTTTTAGAAGTGCCTCTAAAAAAGTAGTTTTTCCTGTACCATCCGGTGCCATAACCGCAAATGTCTTTGCATACTTTTTATAGTTGAAGATAATTCTACTAACTTTCTGCCACAAGAACTCTGCTGAATATCGGATCGTACTCCATGGTCTTATCTTGAATGTGTATTTTTTTAAAGCCTTTGTAAATTTCGGTTCCAACGCAACTACAGCATCAAAGTCTTTTTGGGCAATTAGTTCATTCAGTTTGATTCCCAACCCATCTCCAGATATTTTTAAAAGAATGTTCTGAAATTCTTCTGGATACTCTTGCTGTGCCTTAAAAATATCCGCTTGATATGCAGACTTGAGTTTTGCGTGATGATAGCCAAAGATTTTATATACCACCAACATGATACCATTCATCAAATCATCCAGTACATTCATGCCATTGTATAGAACAACGTGCTGATACAACTCCTCGAATGTAAACACTTCAAATCCCTTTGATATATAGCCATCAATCAAATCAATATGAATTGACAACTTATGAAGGGTATCCATTCCAATATAGCAGTGGATATGTCCAAAACAATCCTTATGTAAATTACTTACATTATGTTTTTCAAATGTCTGTTTCAATAAGGCTGATGCCAGTGGTTCTTTTCCCGTTTCGATCATAATATCCACATCTTTAGATGGGTTAATATTTGGCAGTCCCTCATATCCACGCAATATAAACCATTTTATGTTACTCTCAGATAATTTCTTAAAAAAATCCAACAGAATTTTCCCGTGTCTTTCATCCCATCTAGTTGTCATTATATCACCTTTCCATTCACCTTATAGCATTGCGGATTTTTATTTCAAATTTTCTGATTCTTTCTTTGCCAAGACATCGGATTCCAACAGCGCGCAACCCTCTCAGAATCGGACGCACGACTTCAATCCAAAACTTGTTGTTTCCTCTTTTTCTCTCCCGTTCAGAAAGCCAACTATTAGAACACATATGTACTGCCACAGTTTCATCTTTTATATCAAATTCGGTCTCCCCTAATTTTTTAGGGTAAAACAGTTCACGATTATAAATATGAAACCCCGCAACCTGTTGTTCTTTTCCTCCCAAAACCAAGCTCTTTTCTTTTAAAATATCCGTCAAAATCGAAACATTTGCGATATTATCAAAGCTTCCATCACTTTGTACAAAATCATGCATCTCGTAATATTTCAAAAGTTCTTTAATGGACTCATCATGCGCCTGACACCCAATAATTGCCGTTCCAATAAACGCTTTTCTTTCAAAGCCTGCAACGGCATCTGCTCTATCAAGGATATCTCGAAAATCCTTTAACACTTTTACATCCGTATCTAAGTATAATCCACCGTATTCATACAGTATTTTTGCCCTCGCATAATCACTCACAAACGCGTACTTTTTATTATCATATGCTTGTTTGGCAAATCGGCAACTTTGGTAGTCAAAATTCTCCTCATTCCAGAGTTTCAATTCATAATCTGGAAGAAACTTTTTCCAACTTGCAACACACTCTTTTTCTTTTTGCGGCATTTCACCACAACCAAACCAACAGTAGTGAATTATCTTCTTTATTGCCATTTTTTAATCCCTCATCGTTATATCCCAATCAACATTCGTCTTGATTATTTTTCCCGGAACTCCACCAATCAATGCATGTTCCACTTCATATTTCTTATTGCATAGTGTCCCAAATCCAACAACGCTTCCGCTTTCTATTGTTGCACCTTTAAGCAACGTTGAATGTGCACACAGCCAAACATGTTTTCCAACAGTTATTGGCGCATTGCTGTTTCTATCTATCCCATCCATATATAGGGAGTGTCCATCACCATCTGCGACTGTAACATTCCACGCAATCAGGCAATCTTCCCCAAATGTTATTTTTTCTCTGCACATAACTTCCAAGCCATAATTTCCTTTAAAATCGTTACCTAGAATAAGCTGTCCTCCCCCCATTACTCTTATCCTGGAATCCTTAGCTATAACAACATTCTTTCCAAATGTTATAGAGCTACCTTTATCCACATTAATTATCGTGAGTTTCTTATATCCATTTCGACCCGCACCATCCCATAGCCCGATGCGTACCATCGCCATACTTGGTTGCTCACTGAAAAGAATACTTCCCTTGTGACATCCGAAAACCTTCACACCACTACCAATGAGAACTGGTACTTTAAGCGCATCTTTGAAAGACAGTGTCTTTATACAAAATAAAAAAGATTTTGGCACTGCACATATATATTTTATTTTTGAAAAAATGTTTTTCATGACTATTTCCTGTATAATTTCTCCTTAATTATTGTACTATGCCGTTTCATCTGCATTGGCATAAAATTCTTGATATTATTATCATTGGCTAGCGCCAAGATTTTCTTGTCTTTTACCATTCCCTGTAAAATCTCTTTCAGGCTTTTTTTATCATCAAACATATATTGAGTATCCAACAAATCCTGCGCTCCTACTTTATCCGATACTACAACCGGCACTCCATAGCTCAATGCCTCTAATATAGTAAATCCGAATGTTTCATACCACTGGCTCGGAGCAATCAACAAATCTGTATTATCAAAAATTTCTTCCAGTTGGCTATATGGATAACCGTCTTGTTTGTGTGTAATATATTCTCTTTCTATATTTGTATTCGTGTAGATGTGCAATTCAAACTTACCAGGAGTCTCTCTCCAAATATCATCCAGCACTCCAATTAGAAATTGAAAGCCCTTGAAAGGTTTTGCTGGTCCCAAATACGTTATGCGTAAAACATCATGGTCAAAGTTCTTTCTTTTTCGATGATCCTTTATATCTCTATGTGTAATTGAAATCACTGCACTATTTTTAGGATGAAAATAACGATTATATACCATTTCCGTTACTGAACTATTAAAATGGATGAAGTCTACTATTTTTAACATTGATACATAATATTCCCGTAGCTTTTCATAATTCTGTGCCATACTGGCATTTTCTGTACCAGCTGCTATCTCTATTTCAGTCTCTTCAAAAAAGTTCTTCCTATGTCGGTTTCGAAGCAATTTTATTATACTGGTGTTTTTCAATTTCCTATAAATAGGTGACTGTAATACCGTAATTTTTTTCATACTTAACGCTGATCGATTGCAACCCACACAGTCCATACAACCATGATCATCATCACAGGGCTTTCCATTATGAAATAACGTCACCTTAGGGCAAATCCCAAAATAGTCGTGCGTTGTAAATACCGTCCTGATTCCAAATTCGTTAGCTGCATAGATAAATTCCTTATGCAGTCCCATCAATGTATGGATATGAATAACATCCGGGACGTAATCCTGCAAAAATTCAGAATAAACAGCTTTGTCCCCTTTTTTTGTGTAAATATCAATATCTAAAATTCCCTCATCAAGAGGAACTGGCAACGGATTGATTATCTCAAATGACTTTATCCCATTCCAGTTTTTCTTCTTATGAATTTCAGTCTGCTTTTTTACTATTGTTATTTGACCCGGCCAAAGCAATGCTACTTCATGTCCTTGCTCTGCTTGCGTCAGCATCAAATCTGTGCAATATTTTGTTAGTCCGCCTGTTCTGTACGGAGGGAACCCCAATGCATAATGTAGTATTTTCATATTTGAACCTATATTGTATATTTTATATATTTCTCTGTTGCATTTTCCTTCGCAACAATCTTAGCCGGATTTCCTAAAACAATGCTATGGGAGGGAACATCAAAATTCACATACGCTCCCGGTGCAATTAAGACATCGCTTCCAATCTGAATACTGCCTACTACAACTGCGTTTGCGCCTATCCAAACTTTATCTGCTATTGTCGGGCAACCTTCGCGAACGCCTCTCTTTTCTTTTCCAATGGTTACTCCGTTATAGATGTTGCAATTCTTTCCTATTACAACATCTGGATTTACAACTATGCCGCTAAGATGCTCTATCTTAAATCCTGGGCCAATTTTTGTGCTGGCCGGTAAATCAACACCATACTTGATCTGCAATTTACGGTAAATCATCCATAAGAACCCGTAAAGCAATTTGATATTTTTATATTTCTCGCATCGTCTTTTCCACTTTAGCAAGCGATATTGTGGGCAGGTTGTGTACCCCCCCCCAGCGTTTTTTATCTGCTTCTCGTACTGTCATTTTACAATTTCCTCCGTAAACACGCTTTCGTATTGTTTACAAATCTTATCCCATGTGTACTCTTCAGCCACACGTCTCTTGGCCTTGCGTCCCATTTCTTCAATTTCTTCTTTATTCATCAGATCTGCTTTATCAATTAACTTCGCAAGGTTTCCCTCATCGCGACTCCAATATAAAGCACAATCTTCAGCGACTTCTCTGTTAAAACCAACATCGACCAGAAGATTCAAATCTGTACTGCCAAGTGCCTCAATTAAGGAAGGATTTGTTCCCCCAACGGTATGACCGTGGAAATATGCATAGGCATTCTCGCGGATTTTTTTCAGGAGTTCCTGATTATAAACAGTTCCAACAAACTTAATTCGTTTATCGCTCTTGAAGTGGAGTTTTTCTTCCAATTCATTCAGGAACTTATCATTGACATTCGTGATCAGAGCAAAATCTTTTTCACTCTTGCTCTTCATAAACTCCCGAATCATAACTTCAAAAGAGTTTTCTGGCACAAAGCGACCTACGACAAGGTAATAGTCCTTTTTCGTAACCCCTTTTTCCCTATACCAGTTCAACAACTTCTCGTCATCATTAGCCAGCTTGCTAAGGGTCAAATCTGCACCATACGCAATAAATGTTGTCTTCGGATTTTTTTCTTAATACCCTTACCGTCATAGCATTCATGAATATACTTTTCGATGTTCACAGAGTCACAGATAGCAAGATCACAATATTTAACCATCATTTGCTCAGAAACTTTCCAATATTTTCGAATCGGTACGGACCATTTTGCTCTCATCCACTCGTGTCCGTCCGGATTCAGATATACAATACCGCCCAATTTATGGATTTCTTTATAGAAATGACCAGCAAAGGGTCCGATACGGCAAGCCATGATATAAACGATTGGATGCTTAATCCGATGTTCCTTTATGTACTTGCAGCAGGCCTTCAATGCTGCAACATCATAATAAATTGCCTGTGCAGGACCAATCTGAGGAATATCTATCTTGAAACAATGTGCATTGTGAAATTCAAACTCATGATCATTGATTCTGGTCACACCATCCACTTTTGTTTCGTCCATGCAGCCGTCACCGTTGGCCTTACACGCCACATGATATTTAATATTCTTCTTGTTCTGGTGGTACTCTGTGAGCTTATAAACAAAAGTCTCGTATCCGCCATATGCACCTAAGCTCTTAGCTCCTACCAGAAATACGTGTTGTACTTCGTTTCCCCGCTGCATTTTTCCTACCCCTGTGTTCTTAAAATTTAAAAGTATCCTTCAGCCCAAGCCACTTCTGGTCCTTATCACTCAAATTCAGTGCCGTACCATCTTCCAGCGTGTATCCCTCTGCGCTTGCACTACCCTTGTATTCGCCCTTCAACTCCGGCCATTCAATGCCGATCTCCGGGTCGTTCCAAGCCATGCCACCTTCATCATTAGGATGCCAGAAGTCATTGACTTTGTAGCAAAACTCTGCTTCATCACTCAGAACCAGGAAGCCATGTGCAAAGCCTTCCGGGATGAGGAACTGCTTCTTGTTCTCAGCAGACAGGGTCACCCCATACCATTTGCCATATGTCTCAGAATTACTTCTGAGGTCAACAGCAACATCGAACACAGTACCACGCACAGCGCGTACCAACTTGCACTGCGGATACTGCTTCTGGAAATGCAGGCCGCGCAGCACACCCTTTGTGGACATCGACTGGTTATCCTGCACGAAGTGGATGTCAATGCCAGCTTCCTTCATATCTTTCTCATTGTAGGTTTCCATGAAATAGCCACGAGCGTCACCATGAATAGCAGGCTCAATGACACAAAGCCCCTCGATGCCGCCTACATTTTTCTCAACTTTAATCTGTCCCATTTCTTCTATCTCCTCTTACTGCTCGATTTCTTTCAGATAACGGCTCAGTGCATCCTGCCAGGTCGGAAGCGGAGTAAAGCCAGCTTCCACCAGCTTGCTCTTATCCAGACGGCTGTTGAACGGACGAGAGGCCTTGCTCAGACCGTACTCTGCCGTGGTCACCGGCAGGACTTCCGTCTTATATCCAGCCTGACGATAGATTTCTTTCGTGAAATCGTACCAGCTGATGTAGCCGCCCTCATTGGTTGCATGGTAATAGCCGTACTTTTCAGTTTCATTCATGTCGACGAGCAGTCTAGCCAAATCATATGTATAGGTCGGTGTGCCGATCTGGTCATTGACCACACGGACAGTGTCATGTGTCTTGCCGACATTCAGCATAGTCTTGATAAAATTCTTACCATTCAGACCAAACACCCAAGCAATACGGACAATGAAATACTTCCCCAGTGTCTGGCTGACTGCCAACTCACCTTCCAGCTTTGTCTGACCGTATACATTCAAAGGCTTATAATCCTTGCAGTCCGGCTTCCAAGGCTCAGTGCCTTGACCATCGAACACATAATCCGTGCTGATGTAGGTCATTTTGCAGTCCAGTTTCTTGCAGACATCTGCAATGCTCTGAGTACCACCTGCATTGATGGCACGGACTTTCGCCACTTTATCGTCGTCCTCTGCCATATCCACAGCAGTCCATGCTGCACAGTGGATCACAGCATCCGGGTTTACTTCTGTAATTACTTTCTCGACAGCATCTTTATCCGTAATATCCAGAGCTACATACGGTGCTTTTGTTACCGCAGAACCATCTGCCACGCCGCTGTAGTTTTCCTGAATATCAGAACCAACACCTTCATGACCGCGCTTCAGCAGTTCATTCATCACATCATGACCCAACTGACCGCCAACGCCTGTTACAAAAAACTTCATAGTCCTTCCTCCTGTTAGCGGTTGCTGTACATTTTCTCGTAGTAGTTCTGATACTCACCGCTGATAATGGTCTCCCACCACTCACGGTTATCGAGATACCACTGAATAGTCTTCTTAATGCCGTCCTCGAACTTGGTCTCCGGCAGCCAGCCCAGCTCGTTGTGGATCTTGGTCGGATCAATAGCATAACGCATATCATGGCCCTTACGATCGCCAACGTGAGTGATCAGGCTCTCCGGCTTGCCCAGTTCCTTGCAGATAATCTTCACGATTTCAATGTTCTGCTTCTCGTTGTGACCGCCGACATTGTAAACTTCGCCCACACGACCCTTGTGAATAATCAGATCAATGGCCTTGCAGTGATCTTCCACATACAGCCAGTCACGGACGTTCAGACCCTCGCCGTAAACAGGCAGCGGCTTATCTGCCAGTGCATTAGCAATCATCAGCGGAATCAGCTTCTCCGGGAAGTGATACGGACCATAGTTGTTGGAGCAACGGGAAATGGTCACAGGCAGGCCGTAGGTACGGTGGTAAGCCAGAACCAGCAGGTCAGCGGCAGCCTTGGAGCTACTGTACGGAGAGCTGGTGTGAATCGGAGTTTCCTCGGTGAAGAACAGATCAGGACGATCCAGCGGCAGGTCACCGTAAACTTCATCAGTAGAAACCTGATGGTAACGCTGAATGCCGTACTTGCGGCAAGCATCCATCAGCACACTGGTACCGATGATGTTAGTCTGAAGGAAGATGCCGGGATCTTCGATAGAACGGTCAACATGAGATTCTGCCGCAAAATTGACCACGATGTCCGGATGTTCTTCTTCAAACAGTTTATTCACTGCTTCGCGGTCACAGATATCAGCCTTCACGAAGCGAAAATTCGGGTTATCCATAACAGGGGCCAGTGTGGACAGATTGCCTGCATAGGTCAGCTTGTCCAGACAGATGATTCGATAATCCGGATACTTCTTCAGCATGTGGAACACAAAGTTACTACCAATAAAACCCGCACCGCCGGTAACAATAATATTCATGATCTATTCTCCTCTACACTTATCTTTTGGTTCTTCTTTTATTAATACAGATGCTCCTGATACTTGCCGTCCATGACATCTTTCAGATACTGTCCATACTGGTTCTTCTTCATGACCTCATAACCTTCGTTAACGAATACAGGCGAGTACCTGATCCTCCTGCTAAAATAATGCCTTTCATAGCTTTTCCTCCTTATCTCCCTTATGAACACATCCCGAAGGAAGATATTTCCCTTTTAATAATCCCATGTGTTTGTCACACCTCGACAAAATTTGTTTCTTGCTACCGTATTCTTTTACTCCTCAACTTACTTCACAGCACAACAACAAGCCTGTATACAGATTGCCGCAGCAATCTATACGCAGGCTTGTCCTCGTACCTCCTTATTTTGTTTTCTGCTCTATCAGCTTTCGCTGTGGTGGGTTAAGTATAGAGCGCAACCAGAAGCCATTAACCCCTGAAAACACGCTAGCCATAACGCACCATGACAAGCAGAAACAAGTTGAGGTGAAAAGGTCAAGCCGCGCAAACCCGCATGAAATCAGGCTTTTCTCTGGTTGTCCATATTATTTCACACTCCCCGTGAATTGTCACAACAACCCGCTTTCCAAATAGCTTTGGAATCCAGCACATGGCTGCTGGGCCTTCCGCATGAATGTGTACGACATCGTATCTGCCAAAGGCAGACGCCAACGCAGCAAAGAAACTGGATGATACCGCTGTAAGTCCTTTCCTGTTGATGGTCGGGACCGTTTTGAGTTTTACTCCCTTGTACTCGTGCAGTCTTTCACCGTCAAACTCTTTCCCGCTCACATGATGACCGCCACGGTTATAACAAGTCACCTGATGGCCTAGCTTCACCATTCGAGTGCTGAGTTCTTCGACCACAACTTCAATGCCACCTTCTCGAGACGGGATTCGTTTATGTCCGAACATGCACGATCTCAGCTTCTTCGTATTATTGCCCATCCTTGCCCCACTTCCTACCATGTTCTCTCTCCCGAAATTTCATTCCCAAATGAGTTTTTTCTTTACTGCTCATGAAACCCGGTCTATGCTAAAACGGATTTCATCAGCGCCAAAGATAAGCACGACAACAAACCCATCCCCGGCACTCTCGTACCAGGCACAGGCTTGCTCCAAACCTCCTATTCAAATTTTCATGCTCTTTAAGATTGGGTCGAATAGAGCCGTCAAGAAGCCATCCACTATCTTAGCTTTTTGGCGTCTTCTAACCCTCTCTGCATAAAAATCTGGATTTGAGAGCTGGGTCAAGCCGCCAAAAGCCCTGATTCTACGTGGTTTTTCTTGGTTGTCCCTATTATATCTCCATCACCAATCATCGCAACTTTCAATTTCTTCTTCACAATCTGCGTACTCCTTATCTTTACACAGCCCCAGAGTTAACCCCTGACAACATTGTTCTTGCGGTTTTTACAAGCAGTGTCACATCTAACCACAGGTTATAGTTTCTATAGTAGTATTCATCCAGGGCTAATCGATCCTCAAAATCCACATCGCTTCTTCCATGTGTCTGCCACATACCGGTCAGTCCCGGCTTCATCTTGATGATGATGTCATAATAGATGCCCATATCTTCTTTCTCTCTTGGTAAGTAAGGTCTTGGGCCTATTAATGACATATCGCCTTTTAATACATTGATAAACTGTGGAAACTCATCCAGACTTGTCTTTCTTAAAAAGTTGCCTGCTTTTGTGATTCTTGGATCGTTTTTCAATTTCTTGTTCTTGGTGTATTCTTCTTTGATGGCCGGATCTTTTTCCATCAGTTCATCCAGAATTTGTTCCGCATTGGGAACCATGGTCCTGAATTTATAGATGGTAAATTCTTTGCCGTTTTTTCCAATGCGCTTCTGTTTAAAAAAGACCGGATCCTGATCACCGGACTGATGATTCTTTCTTCGTACATAGAAATAAAGTGGAAGTAAGATTAAACATCCGACAATTCCTCCACAGATATCCATAATCCGTTTTCCTATGCGTACCCATACATTGATTTCTGTCTGTGCGGTTGAAACCATCAACAAACCGTCAAAATCATCTACTCTGGAATCGAAAGTTACCAAGTTTTCAAAGCTTGGTAAGACTTTGATCTCTTTAACTTTGTCTCGTATCGTATCCACAATCATCTTGAGATCTCGTTTCTGGATCTGTGGTATGGCGATAATCACAGACTGGATGTTTTCCTTCTGAATGACTTCTTCAATGTTGTCAAAGGAATAGACATGTTCTTTGACTACTTCTTCCTGCTGGTAGATCGTTGGCAGTCGTTTGGTATCGTTACAGGAGATAAAGCCTCGAACATCCATCAGACTGAATCGATTGCCTCGACAGACATTCCAGAGTTTTTCTGCCGTATGGCCGATACCAATGACTAACACATTCTTCTTAAAGGTATTGCGAAACCAGATTCTCGAATACCGAGCAAAAACAGTACTGATCAAAGCGGTTGATATGGTTAGAACAATCAGACACAATACAATGGAAAAAGAACGAATCTTAAAAAACAGAAGCACACCGACAAAGAACCAACAGTGACTGATGATAATCAACCGAATCTCATCCCATATGAGCAGTACATTGTTTCGGTATCTTCCTACCATCAGTTGTACGATTCCGTAAAACAATAGAATCCGTAATTCATAATCAATGCCCAGCGGCAGAAGATAAATCATTCCTGCAGCACCGGCCAGATTGGCTAACAGGTTTAGCCATCCAATTGACGTCATGTATCTCTTTCCCTTTCCTTCACAAAAAAAAAGGTTATAGTTTCCCCTCCCGATCTTATGATCAGGCAAGGTCAACCATAACCAAAATGAATGATCCATGCGGTAAACCAGCTACAGATCCATCATTCATCCTTTTCTATCAGTGTGACTCCCGCTGTCCATTTCTGATCCAGAAAAAAAAGATCCAGGACAGCCAGTCGATTTCGTTTATCGTACTTGGTGATGTAATCTTCAAATCCCTTTAAAGGACCTTGATCGATCACCAGACGATGATTCTCTAAATGACCATACGACATGCGAAAGAGATGGTCTTTGTCCAGAAACTGTTCAAAGACACGTATCTCCTCCGCACGAAGCGCAGTTGTTTCCTTGTAACACAGCTGCTTGATCAATCCCTTTTTGAATTCCAGAGAAAACAGCCAGTCGTTGAATGCATCCTGCGGTAGGGGGCTACACACAAACACATAACCGGGAAAGGCTGATTTAATCTCGATACACTTTTTATCTTTTCGATAGTTTTCCATCTTTACACTAAAAGCATCTGCTCCATATCTTTGATTCAGATAAGAACAGAGGCTGTCTTCATACGGTGTCAGCACAAACAAAACATACCAGTTTAATTTTTTCAGGTTTTTTGTACAAATCATTAGGTTTTTTAGAGGGTGTGTTACAATCCTTACTGCTTGTTTTGTCTTTGAACAAACACCTGCCCTGAAAAAGAGAATATGGGAAAGGAGTTCTAACTTGATCCATATCCGGCCTCCCTTCCAAGACAAATGGACTACGAAAGATAAAAATCAAAAAGGGGTGAATCTATCCTCTGGATTGTGGGAAAAAATCCCATAATCCGAAAAGACATTCATCCACTTAGCCCGAACAGAACGATTCTTTATCTGTTCGTTGTCCATTTTACCCCCCCCCGTATCGATTTGTCAAATATTCTAATGATCCAAAACCCTCTTTTTACAAAGATTTTGGCTTAACCTGCAATTTGTTGATGTGACATAAATAATGTCAGTTTTGTTTGTAACATGAAAGTGTAAAAAGAAATGAGGTACACATCATGTTACAAACAAATCAAATTTTAACTTCTTCCATCCGGGCAGAACTGTATCCTTTCCAAGTGGAAAAAATTACTCGTCAAGTCAATGATTTTATTCTTTCGAATAAGGAAAGTGAGGAATGCTCTTTTGAAATTTGTCCGAAATGTGGCGCTGTTCATCCTCGGCTGACCAAGGCCGGTTTCACCGCTGCCGGTAAGCAAATGCTTCGCTGTCATGAATGTGGAAAGCGTTTTGTTATTGACCATGGCGAGTTAACCTATTATTCTCATCAGAGTCAGGCCAAATGGGATGATCTGATTCTGGAAACTCCGAATGGAAATTCCATGAAGGAAACGGCTGTAAAAATCAATGTTCATGAAACCACAGCCTTCCGCATGCGTCATAAGTATCTCCATTCTTTAGAACAAACGGTGTATCCCCTATGTACTGAAAGATGCGATTGAATTCGATGAAAAATATGTACCTTTTTCCCATAAGGGAACAAAGATTTCTTCCGTTCCCGGCAAGAAAAGAGGAGAACCGGCCTCCAAACGAGGTCTGTCCGATGAACAGGTTTGTCTTCTGAGCGGTGTGGAACGTTTGGGAAAGTCCATCCTGAACGCTTTGAATCTGGCCAAACCTTCCAGTCAAGATATATTGAAAATGAAGGATCACATTCAAAATCATTCTTTTATCTGGACGGATGGATTAAGCAGTTATAATGAGCTGATTGAAGAAAAACAATGCGATCATAAAATCGTGAAGACAAAGGATGATTATGACAGGGTCAATCATCTCAACAATGTGAACAGTTTCCATCAGAAGATTGAAGTACAGTATAAGAGATATAAGGGAGTGGCCTCCAAATATATCAACCGATATGCGGCATTGTTTACCATGCAAAGAGAATGCAGAGACATGGATTCGATGGAAACACTGATTTATATCAAGCGAAAACTCAAGAAAACAAAATGTTACTTTTATATTCGTCAGTTAACAACACTGGATATTTTCACCTGCATACCGGAAAGATTTGCATAAAAGAGCTAAAGTCAATAAATTGCAAGTTAAGCCAAACTTTTAAACCATTTTTACCAACATATTTATAACCACACTGTTTGCCACATAAAAAAACTCGACTTTACATCGAGTATGAGAACTATATAAAAATTTGAATCTAAAATAAACTTTATTGAAAAATCATAGAGGCATTTTTATAGAGTACATCTTCTGCATAATCTATGCCGTAGTAGATTTCCAAATAATCTTTGATGGCTTCTAAGGATGGCGTTCTATATTCAATACCATGGGCATCACTTGCCACATAATCAATCCATCGATTCTCTAATAGAACATGGGCCGCTTTTCTGATTCGATTGCCAAACGATCCAAGTAGACTTCCTTTATTTACTTGCAACTTACATTCACTACGTATCCAATCTATGACACATCCTGGATTGTTGATGACACAATCATATCGTTCCGGATGGGCGATAATAGGCACGATATCAAGTTTTCGTACTTGTTTGACACACTGAGTTATATAGGTGGAAGTTACATGAAATGGAAACTCAATCAGAAAATAGTTTGTTTGGTTTAATCCGATCAATTTCCCTTCTTTAATGTGATCACAGATATTCTCACTTCCAAAAATTTCCATTCCCAAAACCAATTCGATATCGATATGTAAAGAATGAACGATTTTCACAAACGCATCAAACTTCTCTTTTATATCTGGATAATAATTTTTAAATCTTTGACTTTGATTACTGTGAGGTGTTAAAACTAATTTTCTTACACCACTCTCCTGTGACATCATCACCATTTCTATCGCTTCTTCTAAACTGGAGGCTCCATCATCTACACCGGGAAGAATATGAGAATGAATATCAATCATGATACACTTTCCTTTGGATATTTATAGTAACCATATCGGTATTTTCCATACCCATAATCATTTAAAGTCTGTGTATATTCATTAAACACATAGGCCATATGGCGATGATCTTGATGAAAGCCGGTCAGTGTTTCTTGAATCTTTTGTAGAGGTACCTCATCATATTTCACTACAAACAAGATAAAGTCTGTTATATGCTGAAATTCATAAGCATCTTGAAAAATTCCTGCCGGAGCTGTATCCATAATAATGACATCAAAATATTTCTTAAGTTCTTCCATGAAATTTTCAAGATTTGTATCTGTTAAAACTTCAATTGGATTTTTTATTGCTGTATGATTGCCTATAAACGCAAACTGATCTGAAAGAAACGTGATTTTATTCAAAAGGTTCTCTTTGTTTTGTACCAGTTCATGTAATCCTAATGAATCAGATACATTTAACATCTTTGCCAAAGAAGGTTTTCTAACATCTCCATCAATTAAAACAACCTTCTTTCCTGTGGAAACAAGAGATTCTGCCAAATTCACAGAAATGGTCGATTTTCCTTCCGAAGATATGGTAGAAGAAATCATTACTACTTTGCCATTTTCTTTTTCTAATAATCTTTCTAAACGAATACGCATAGAACGAATATTTTCTTTATAGTCAAAAGAAACCTTTCGATCCATAATAGAAATCGTTGTCATCATTTTCTTCCGCCTTGCCTTAAATGTCACTTTAGGCAGCATCGCAATACATTTTAGATTGGTAATTTTGTTCATTTGTTCTAATGTTCTTGCACTCTTTTTAAAGAATGCGATTAACCCTACTACCACAAAAGGTACCGCTATACCGATCAACAAGCCCATACCTACTGTTTTTAAAATTGAAGGTTGATTATAAGGCGATGTAGCTAAAATTGGCTCATTGATAATATGAAATTGCGTTTCTCCTAATACAAATCGAGCGGTTTGTGGATAAATGGAAAGTGCTGTATTTAAAATATTGAAGGCATCTTCTGCATTTGAGCTTTCTACACGCATAGTCACCATATTGGAGTCACTCACCGTTTCTGCACTTAATGTTCCATTGAGAGTTTGTGTATCCAAATTTTGTAGTAATACACTTTTAAAATAATTACTTTCTAAAATGTATGGAAATGTTTTTGAAAGTTGATCGGCTGTATCTGAAGAATAATAGAACCCATAACTTCCGTTCTCGGATACACTTGTCTCAACAGTGAACGTAGCTTCACTCTGATATAGGGGTGAATACGTCAAGTAAGTATAACCTGTATAACCTACAAAAATAATGCACAGAAGAAATAGCACAAGTTTCCAATACGTGCGTACGGTTTTCAGAAAATCAGAGGCCAACAACAATAAATCAATTTCGTCGTTATCTTCCGTTTGTATTCTTTCTGTATTCATTGACTCACCCTCTTTCCGAATTAGCATAGTGAGAATATCCATAAGCCCCACTTTGTAACGCATTTTCATAGAACGAATTTAAAACAAATCCTAAAAACTCCGAATTGCTTTGCCAGATCAAATCCACTGTATCATTGATTACTCGTATATCTGTCCAATCTTGTCGTACAACAAGTAGCGTCAGATCCGCAATATCCATCAAGGCCTCAGCATCACTGGATGCTTTTATCGGAGAACTATCAATCAAAATATAATCAAATTTGGATTGATATTCTTCGACAACGGTTTTTATCATTTTTAAAGCCCTGGAAGGATTCTTATCCCACGGCTTTTGAAGAAACAATTCCCAAATATGTGTGTTTTTATTGTATTGAATTGAACACGGATTCCTGTTTTTTTCTTCAAAGATTTTATATTGTGCCGGTTTTATAAAATCACAATCCACCAATAAAACCTTTTTCCCCTTTTCCTGTAAGCCCAGTGCCATATTGGCAGCACAAGTCGATTTCCCTTCATTTTCAGACACACTGGTGACCAACAAGACTTTCTTTTCTTTTTGTCTTGCCAAATGATCGATTCGACTGACTAACTTACGATAAGCTTCAGAATAAGCCATACTCACAATAGGAAGATTCAACAATAAAGCTCTTTTTCCTTGTTTTTTATTTAGCTTTTCAAAAGGAATAACACCAAGAATCTTTCCGTCTAAGACATTCTTAGCTGTTGTTGAAGTTTTTACGGTATATCTTAAAATATAGACCAGTGCAATCAACACGCACATACCGGCTCCGGCCGCTAATGTCAAAATGTTTTTATGCTCCGATAAAAGCGGTTTGTTGGAAGGCGCTGTTGGGATCGATGGCTCCTGCAGCACTTGTAAAGAAGCATTGGCAAAAATATGAGCTGAGACTTCACTATAATGCGATAAAGCCGAATTCATAAACGTATAAGCACTGGAAGGATCTTGAGAAATAATATCCAATACAATTAAATTGGTTTCTTGAATTTGCGAACAAACAACGCTGCCATCCATGACTTGTTGCGTGTCACTTTCTACTAAAGAGCGCATCACATCACTTTGAAAGATTTCCGACATTACCTCAGCCATAGAACTTGCCATAGATAAAGAAGCATAGGTGTTTCCACTTTCCTTATCTGTCACAACTAAAGTTGTAGAGACTGTATATTCTGGCGTATACAACAACTGACCAAATCCCGTTAAGAAAAGCCACACAGAAATCGTAAAAACAAGGATCCATTTCCAATATTTCTCTAACTCTTTACCAATACCGTAAACATTGACATTTTGTAAATCTATTTCACTTCGATTCATAACTACCTCACAACCACTGTCATATATACAACGCCACTATAACCAAGCGGTGTTGGATCAAAACATACTTCATAGGTACCGGCTTTACTCGTATCTACATTCGATGTGATTTGTAGTTGCGATACATCTAGATTGTTTCCATCATCATCCATAGCACTTTGTATGTACCCACTTGGATCAAATCCATCTCCAACGTTTAGATACACAAGATAGTCTGATAGTGTAATAGAACAATTAACACTATCTTCTGGCAAAATATAAACCGGAAGGGATAAAGTTGCTGTATCTCCTTTTGTGTTATTAACTTCCAATGTAATTTCATATCGGCCTTGCGATGAATAATTGACATCACTATCCACTTGCATGATATTGTCTGTAATATCTTGATCTAGTACATCATAAGCTGTAAACAAATCGAGAATAGACATAGAAGACATCGCTCCTTCCTCAAATACTAAAGGTGCGCTTAATTGAAAAACAGGAGACTGATAATCGGTAAATCGTATTCTTCGCGTTAAAGATGCCGATTGATTGGAGGAATCAAAAACAGTATACGTCACATCACATAAACCCTTTTCTATAAAACGCGATATGCTTCCTACAACGATTTGATCTGTGAGATCTCCATCTTGATCATCACTTGCATGTAGTCCCTGCATGATCTGCTCTCTTGTATAATCACAAGGAATTTCAATTTCTTCTACATCACTGACAATGACAGGTTTACTGGCATCATAACTAAAGAATTGTTTTACGACAGAAGCTGTAAAAACAAGTATAGATACAATTGAAAAAATTAAGATAAAACCTTTTACAAATTTCAATTTGCCCCACCTATCCTTCCTCTAAGAATGTTTGAATCTGTTCTTCATTGACTTCCTCTATATGACCAGATTGAATCTTATAAACACGATCACACATCGATAGCACACTAGGTCTATGTGCTGTCACAATAATCGTTTGCAGTGGACGATATGATAAAATATTTTTTAATACCCTCTTTTCGGTAGCCATATCTAATGCACTTGTTGCTTCATCTAATAATAAGATTGGTGCATTATGTAATAGAGCACGAGCTATTGATAAGCGCTGCTTCTGTCCTTCTGAAAAACGATTGCCACCTTCAAAAACATCGGTATCGATTCCTTTATCCAAAGATTCAATAAAACGATATGCATCCGCCACTTTTAAAACCTCAATGATTTCCTCTTTTGTCGCATCCGGCTTTAACATCCGCATATTTTCAGCTATCGTACCGGAAAATAATGTATTGCCTTGTGGAATGTAACTAAATAAACAACGCGTACCAGAAGATAATGACATAGAGCCTACAGTAGGATTGGATACTATAGCACGTCCTGCAGCACAGTGATACAATCCTAATAAAATCCTTAACGTTGTCGTTTTTCCTTCCCCCGAGGGACCGATTAAACCTACAATTTCTCCTGAACCAGCCCTTAGATTGGCTTTTGTAAACACGGGAGGATTTTTCCCATATGCAAAACTTACATCTTGTAACTCCACTGTGATCCCCGTCTTTACAGCTTCTTTTAACATCGTTTTTCCTTTTTCTTCATCTTCAATGGACTCTCTTGGTAAAGAGGTGATTTCCATGATTCGACCGGCACTAAGACTGGCTCGCATGGCAGTCGGCAATAAATTTAATACCGAAGAAAATGAGCCTCTTAAAGAAGAAGACATCGATACAAATAAGGTCATCGTTCCATAGGAAACAGATCCTTGCCATAAACGATATACGGCATAGCCATAACATGCATAGCCAATCAACTGTCCCACAAAGCCTGTAAAAACAGTCATGCGCGACTGAAATTTATTTTGCGTCATGGCAAATTCAACAGACTGCTCCTGCACAGCTTTATATTCAGAAATAAAGTAATCCACTAAGCCAAAAGCTTTGATCATCTGCATATTTTGTAATGTTTCCTGATTAAACGTTGTTTTATTACTCTGCAGTTCTAATTGTTTTCTTTGATACTCTCGCATTTTCCGCATAGAAAAGCGTGTACTTATAAAAGAAATGGGTGCCCCGGCCAAAGCAATGAAAGCCATGATGGCATCATTTTGTAACATTACGACAAAAGCGCCTCCAAAAGTAATAAACACGGAAACAATGTTAGGAATATATGTTAATACCGCATTGGAAACACTCATGGTATCCCCATTGATTCGATACATTAAATCTCCTGTACGATATTTTGAAAGTGACTCCCAATCTGTGGATAAAATCTGAGAAAATATATCCGATCGAATCTCATTATTTACTTTTAATGATATTTTTAACGAAAGCCTAGTCTTAAAAGCATTAATAAAAAGCATTGAAACACCAACACCCACATAAAGACATGCAACGCTTACAATATTATCCGAATTCTGACCCGTAACCGCATCAATCAGATTTCTGGAAACCATGGAGGTTCCCAGTCCCAAAGCCGATCCCGATGCGCCTAAAAAAGTATAAATTGCGATTAAAAACCAATAGCGTTTTATATAACTTCCCATCCAAAGCCATTGAGAAATGAATTCTTCTAAACGTCCTTCTTTGATTCGTGAATAGTAATGTTTCAATACTTTAAACATTCTTCTTAAATAAGACCCTTTCCACAAGCTCTACGGCTTGTTTCTCAATTCGACATTTTAATAAATATACCGGTACTGTAGACAGTAATCCATCTACAGTACACAGTGCTGCATTTACACCCTCTTCATACCATTTCGGCAAAAAAACATTTCGCATTACACGATCAACCATAGTAATACCTGTTAATCTTTCAATATGATTTTCTAATGCCTGTTCTAAAACTATAATTCCATAAAGTTCAGCTTTACGATTTTCGCAATATACACTTGATCCATGCCATGGACATCCATATCCATAATATTTAGAATTCTCATAATGCACTAACGCCATATCCCCATTAACAATCGTTGCATTCTTGTATTTAGCCCATAGCTCTGCCTGTGTCGTTTTGCCAATACCTGATGGTCCGATAAAAAGAATACCCTTTCCCTGATAATCCACAAAAGAGGCATGCATCAGCAATCCATTACGAGTCGATAAATGAGTCATCACAATAGCACTTAGTGCACTATCTAAACCATCAGACTTTCCATCAAGCAATGTAATACTCGCTTGATTCCAATTCGCGTTAGCCGACACAAAAACATTATTACTTTTAAGCACCAATGTACCCAATGGTTTGGAAATTACTTCAATCCCATGGTAGCGTCAAGAATTATGTGTAAAAGTATATCCTTGGTAAAGCAGATTAGCTCTTGAACCAATCTTCTCTAGTTGTTTGTCCAAAACCTCTATGTACGTGATTCATGTTTTTCTCGTTGTAACGATTGAATTGAATCACAAGGTATTTCTCTTCAGATTTTTCCGTTGGAAATTGTTCTTTCTTTTTGAAACTTCGTTTTAATTGTTTATTGTTTCCTTCAATCAGATTTGTTGAATAAATCGTATGCCTAACACTTTCTGGGTAATCATAGAATGTAAACAGATAGTCATTGTTGCTGAGACT
>NZ_ATUT01000007.1 GCF_000420345.1 Faecalicoccus pleomorphus DSM 20574
TAGGTAAAGAGTTTATAAATATTATTTCTTCCTTTGACATCGTACGATGTTTGGCATCATACCATTCAGAAACTGTAGATTCGACTAAAAGCTGATCCGTTGTTTTGACTTCGGATTTAGACCACGAAAAAGAACGTAAAGGTGTGTATTTTTTACGTTTCTTAGATTTCATTGTTTTGGCGGTTCAGAGTTTCACGAGATGAACAACCAGAACCGCCAAGTTCTCTTGATGGTTATTCACCTCATGAAGCTCCTCAAGAGCTTGCCTTTCTACAAGCGTCTAAATTATACCACCAAGATTTCATTTTTAATATTTATTCATCCTTTATGTGCAAAGGACGAGCCATATTTAAAAAAAGACAATAGAATCCATTTCTATTGCCATTGTGTTGATTTACATGTCTAAAAATTCTTGAGTAGTCATGATTTTTGCGAATTCATGGTTCAAAGCTGCCAGATTATAATAATGCAGATTCTGTGGATCCAGCCAATGTCCATTTGGATCTCGTAGTGCATAGGTGGCACAAGCATCTTCGATCAATGTTACATCAAAACCTAAATTAGCTGCCATGCGTGTTGTGGTAGAAACACAATGTGGCAAAGTCAAACCGGCAATAATCAACTCATGAATACCTTGTTGATGCAGATATTCCTCCAAATCGGTTCCAATAAAAGCGCTGTTGACAAACTTCTGAATAACCTTTTCATCTCCTTGCGGACCAAATCCTTTTTGAAATGTCCGATTTTTCTCAGATAAGAAAAAAGAATCTTCTGCCGTTCCCAGATGTTGAATATGAATGACCAAATCCTCTTTTTGACGACAGTGTTCCATCAGTCTCAACATGTTACTTTCGGCATCCTTATTATTTCGAATCGGTTGTTTTGGATTCAAAAAGCCTTGTTGTACATCAATCATCAATAAAGCTCTCATTTTCGAATCTCCTTTATTAAAAGCGATTATAAAAAAAGAAAGCCTGTCTTACAAGCAACACGCTTTCCTAGGAAGATTTAAATCCTTTTTTCTTTTTAAACTTTTCAATTTCTGTATAAATGTCTTTTCGCCAGCGAAGCATCTGCAGGATACCGGCATGTTTTAGATCGGTTTCATTTTTACTGTGTCTTCGATACAACAAATAAACTTCCGGCACCAAAACATTTTTTCCGGTCAGTTCGCCCACCAGACCAATCCATTGATCGTGCATAGGGATGGTTTTAGGAAAGGGTAAGATATCATCCTTTAGACTTTGGCGAAAAGCCATACAACAGCCACGATAGCCATTTTTGAGAATATTTTCTTTGACACCTAATTTCACATTTCTCTCTTTGAAAATAGAAGAAATCTGGATATGCAGGTTTTCATCGGTCACAGCTGCATCATGCATGACAACCTGCACTTGCTCATCCTCAAATTCTTTTAAGATGCGTTCGACTTTTCCATCTAACCAGACATCATCCTGATCGGATAAAAACAGAATCTCGTTTTTGGCAAGATTGATCGCATTTTCAAAGTTTTTTAATACGCCAAGACTTGGACCATGCACGATTTGAATACGATCATCCTTCTCGGCCATCTTCTGTACGATATACTCTGTATTGTCGGTTGAAAAATCCAAAGATATCAACAATTCATCATCCATATGTAACTGTTTTAATATCGATTCCATTTGTTGTTGAATGTATTGTTGGCCATTATAAGCCGCCATCGCAACCGAAACACTTTTTCTTTTCATTTCCTTTACCACTTCCAAACTATTGACAAATCTTTATATTGGATCACAGCACGAAGCTTTCGTTTCCATAATATACTTTTATATAAGAAATGCTGCGACAGACTCTTTCCATAAAAAACATGTAAATCTTTTTTTAAGATAGAAAATCGAGTTTTTGCCGAAGCTTTATCATTTTCAAACACTGAAAAATTCTGTTGAATCTGTTGATTTAAAATGTGGATCGAATACTGATGCTTTTTTAGCTGTCTGATAAAATCATGATCAATATACTCTAAAAACAAGTTTTCATTGTATCGAATCTTTTGATATACATCCAAAGATACGATCATGCCACTATTGATGGCGGTTATATTTTCTCGAGTGATGGATGAAAGATCATGAATCGCTTTGACTCTTCCTCTATGAATCGTGCAGGGCGAAAGAATTTGTTCTTTGGCCTTTACGATCGGTACATATACATCTGCTTGTACAGACTGCATTTCCTGTGCAGCTTTATTTAGAAAATCGTTTCCAAACAGCGTATCATCATCCATGATCATTACAAAACAAGGCTTCTGTTCTTTTTGTTGAAGAAGTGAAATCGCCTGATTATAAGCTTTGCTTAATCCTTGATTTCCCTTCATATCCAAATATACATTTCCGTCTTTTTCAACCTGCTTTTGATTTCTTTTACGAATCTCTTCATTCGTACTGTTATCGGCTACAATGACAGAAAGTTGATCTTTAAATGTCACATACGAAGATGATTTTTCAATGGGGCGATTATAGATCACCAAAATTCCATATCCGATTCTCATAGCAGCTTCTCCCATGCATCCTGCATCGTCTTGAAAAAGGAGTCCTTTGTGAAAACTGTTTCGTATAAGTGTTTGATCTGTTTTCTTTGTTCATACTGTTCCTGCAGCGTTTGTGTGCATACCTTTTGCGCATAGAGCTCAATTTGATCAAAAGCTACATGAAAACCGATGTTACAGGTTTCGCAAAACTCTCTGGTATCGCCGCCAATCGTATTGATCAACGGAATCTGACCGCACATATAATCCAGTGACTTCATCGTCAATCCGACAACCACACTTTCTTTCATGACATTCAATGCGTAATTGCATTGATCAAAAATCTCTTGTTTCTTCTTTTGGTCATATACTTTTTGATGATCGATAACCTGAACACCTTTTCGCTTTACATTTTGAATAAGCTGCTCTTTGGATTCCCCATCACCGATCAAATGTAAAGTAACCGGCCGATATTGTTGACAGGCGCTTAAAAATTTTTCGATGAAATCAATATCAATAATATGATTCATCGATCCCAAATAACAAAAGCTAAGCTCTGTATCCTTGATTTGAAGATGGCTCTCTAATGGCTCTTCCTGTCTGGCCCAATATAAGACCTTATATTTCTCATTGTCTTCTTTCTGTAAAACTTGTTGGTATAGCTTACACTCCGTAAAAATAAGATCAGCCTGATCTAAATCTTTATCGCGAATCTGTTTCCAAAGTGTAAATGGAAAAACATTCTTGAACTTAGAAATTGGCATAGTTTCCGGCCATAGATCGATCAAATCAAAGATTAGTTTTGTCTTTGGTTGTTTATGTTTGATCAAAGCCATAAACTTCACCAGTGAATTACAAGGCACGAATACATGTAGAACATCCCATGTTTCTGTTTCCAAAAGTTTTTCTGCCTTTTTAGAAAAATCATAATGCGATGTTAAGCGAGCTACAGACAAGTTTTTATAATACGGTTTGGTATCGATCCATTCATCAACCAAAGAAGATTCTCTGTTTTTTTCTTTTTTTCGATGAGAAAAATCTGAAGCGATGACTTTTACCTGGGCTCTTTTTTGATAAAACTCCTTTAATAGCGCTACTCGATCAAAATATGTATCAAAGGCACAGACAATTCCTACTTTCATAGAACCGTATCTCCTTTTTCTGTAAGCTGTATGCTTTGATCAAATGAATAGCGTTGGTAATCTAAGGAAAATGCCGAAAGTGAAGGGTCGATAATCAAGTTTCCAAACACTTTATTCACAGCACTGACAGAGTGAAACAATCGCACAAAAGGATTGAACAATGAGATAAATAAAATTTTATGATCATGATTTTGTGCAATCTTTTTCACAAGATCACAAGTCGAAACATAGTGCTCATTTTGAGGAAGATAAATGCCTTCCAGTTCCTTATCGATACAGCGTTTGACAAACAATGCGAGATTTCCTACAAACAACATGCTTCTTTCATTTTTGATTGTCGGAAATACCGGTGTTTTACCGGCAAACTTTGCCAATAAAGGATAATTTCCTTTCGATTTTGGCCCGTAAATCATCGGTGGTCTTAGTATGACGATCTTCATGGAGCCAGGAATGGATAAGATCTTTTCTTCCGCCTGTTTTTTGGAATCGCCATAAAAGTTATCCGGGTCTAATGGCGTATCTTTAGTAATCACGCGTTTTTGCCCTACCTTACCACTGCCATAAACGATGATCGAACTCATAAAGATGAATTGTGAAACACCTTCTTTAGCTGCTTTACAAGCCGTTTGATAGGCCAGTTCTGTATTCACCTGATAATAGAAATCTCTTTGACTTTCATCAGGTGTGGAATGAGCCAGACCAGCCACATGATAAACAACATCAAATTCTGAAAAATCAAAGTTTTTCCAGTCGGGATTCATCATATCCAGCTCCTGCACCTGATATTTTTGTGGATATCGATTTAATTCCTGTTTCACAAAAGAACCAAGATAGCTGTTTTTCCCGGTAATCAATACCTTTTTCATTGGGAATCTCCTTCATGCATGCTTCCGGTTCCCCCTTCCACAACACCTTCATGTTTCAAGACAGATGTAATCGTCAACAAAAAACACTTACAGTCAAACAAAAAACTCATTCTTTGTACATATTCTCCATCCAGCTTGGCCTTGACTGAAATCTCCAGTTCATCCCGACCGTTGATCTGTGCCCAACCGGTCAGTCCCGGCATCACATCATTGGCCTGATAAAGATCGCGTTGTTCGATCAAATCATACTGATTCCATAAAGCCGGACGTGGTCCTACGATTGACATATCGCCTTTGATGATATTGATCAGCTGCGGAAGTTCATCTAACGAAGTTTTTCGCAGGAAACGACCGACACTGGTAATATACTGATCCGGATCGGATAGTAAATGCGTCGGTACATCTTTAGGTGTATCGATCTTCATCGTGCGAAACTTTAAAATATCAAAATATGTTTTATGAATACCCACTCGTTTCTGTTTAAAGAAAATCGGTCCTTTGGAGGTAATCTTGATCAACAGACAAAGGATCAAAAAAAGTGGTGACAAGACGATAAAACCAAGCAAACTGATCAAAAAATCAATCAACCGCTTCCCATATTTAGAATACATACGCTCAACTCCTGTATTTTTTCTCTAAGAGATATTGTACCATAAATCGCTTTGGAATGAGAGGCGACAAAAAAAAGATGGACAACATCCATCTAATTCATTCGGTCTTTAATGGCCTCCATCAATACAGACTTGATCTTTGCGACATCATCGGTCTTCATGATGATATCATATAACGTCGTGATCTTTTGATCCACTTCTTCCTGAGAGATATCGATAGGCTCATGCACAAAGATCAGCTTATTCTGAGTACGATGACATTTTTCAATTTCCAGGGCCAGCTCCTCAAACATCTTTTCACCCGGTCGCAAACCGATTTCCTTGATTTCAATGTCTTTATAGGGAACCGAACCCGATAAAGAGATCATCTTTTCGGCAAGATCAAGGATCTTTACCGGTTTTCCCATATCCAGCACAAAGATTTCTCTGTGATTGGCATAGTAGCCTGCCTGTAAGACAAGCTGTGCTGCCTCCGGTATCGTCATAAAGTAGCGCTGTATATTCTTATCCGTAATGGTCACCGGACCACCCTGCTTGATCTGTTCTTTAAAGATTGGAATGACCGAGCCATTGGAGCCTAATACATTTCCAAAACGAACGGCCGCCATTTTGATCGGCTTATCGGTTTCCCGTGATTGTAAGATCAGCTCTGTCATACGCTTGGTAGCACCCATGACATTCGTGGGATTGACCGCTTTATCGGTAGAAATCATGATGAAACGCTGTACATTATTGGCAATACAGGCATCAATCACATTTTTTGTACCAAAGACATTGTTGCGAATGGCTTCGGTTGGTCGATCTTCCATCAAAGGCACATGTTTATGAGCAGCCGCATGATACACAACATCCGGCTGATATTTCTTTAATATTTTAAAGATTTCATCACGTTCCCGAATGGAAACGATCAAAGTTTCCAACTGCACATCAACTCTATATTTTCCCTGACGGATCCCACGTAAAATTTCCTGTTTCAACATGTACAGTGTATTTTCGTTGATATCCAGTAAAACCAAAGTCTTCGGATCAAACTTCAAGATCTGACGAACCAGCTCTGAACCGATAGAACCACCGGCTCCGGTCACACAGACGACTTTATCACACAGGTACGATCCAATCTGTTCATTTTCTAAATTGATGCTTGGTCTTTCCAACAAGTCTTCGATCTGAATATCTTCGACATGCACCGGCGAATTCAAATCACTTTCAGTCGTAAAGCGCATGATTTTCGTATTCGCTCCGGAAGATGCACATAGATCAATAATTCTCTGTTTTTGTTGACGAGTGGCTTTTGAAATCGCAATGAACACGTGTTTGACATCATACTTGGCACAGACTTCTTTGACATCATCAACCGTTCCCAGTACTTTTTTTCCATTAACGATGGTTCCCTTTTCCTTCATATCATCTAAAAAACCGATGACATTATAAGGATAGCTGGAGCCTCGATAAATCTCGCTCAACATCAGATAACCGGCATTTCCGGCACCTACGATCAAGGCATTTTCATTTCGTTCCATATCCAAGGCATATCTTCGAAAAGATCGATACACTAAACGAGAGCCTAAGCAGATAAAGAAAGAAATTGTTTCTGCCATAACTAAGATCTGCGTATGTAAAAATAAACCGGCCGAGTAAGAAAAGATCAACATGATCACCAGACAACTGATTGACTTCAAGGCAGCTCGAATCACTTCACTGGGACCGGTAAACGTCCATAAGCTTTTATGAGTTTGAAAAATGATTCCCATGATCACATGCAGCAGCAGCACAAAACACATCCCCAAAATAATGGCGCGGGTAATATGAAGCATACCGCCATTCAAAAAGAAATCATTGTCAAAAAAGAACGCAAATACATAACTGAAAAAAACGACGGTAATATCATATAAAGAGATCAAGATACCTCTATATTTTTGATACACCATGGATTTATATAAACTTGTCATACATTCACCTATATCCTACACATTATAGCGTATTTTCCTCAAAATACAAAATCAGACTTTTTCCTAACTGTACTAGTGAATTGGGGAGATTGCACTTTTTTAGTAATTTGACAAGATAATATTTTTATGTATTAGCTATAACACCTGCTTTCATTGTAGATGATACTGAACAGAGGTATAATATTTTTATAAATTGGAAGTTGTAGAGAGGTGTCGCAATGAAAATAGAGATTGGGAAAGATTTTCCGCAGTATTTCAAATCCTCATATCCAGAAGAATTTAAATTGTTTTCACATTTTGAAGTAACCGCCGGAATACCAACGGTTTTATTTGCAATTACCACATGGAAAGAAAACAGAAAGCCTAATGTATGCTTCCACGCATGGAGTTGTTTTCATGGTGATAAAACAGCTTTCTTTGCTGTTATGGGAAATCTTTATCAACACACTCATACTTATGCAAATATCCAAAGGGAAAAGTGCTTTTGTATCAATTTTCTTCCAATAAGTTACTATGATAAATTAGTAGATACCATTAACCATAACGACTACGAAGCTGATGAATTTTCAGTAGGGAAATTTGCGCTTATAAATGCCAAGACCATTCATGCCCCTATGATACAGGAGGCATTTATAAATATGGAGTGTACTTTGAAAGAAACGCAGGATTTAAGCGGAGCAGGCATTACTTCAATGATTATCGGGCAAGTACAGCATATTTCCGTCGAAGAAGAATACGCACGGGGCTATAAAAAACGATATGGAAAAGACGGATTTATGATGTTAGTCCCTGCCCCACAAGACTTAAAAACAGGAGAGCCTAATCAATCAGCGATTGCTACGACAAATATTGAAAAGTATGACTGATAAATCCTAATTTTCCCATCCATTTTGGATTTTTCCTTAGATAACAGCATAAATAAAGGAGAAAATGAAATTTCCCTGACTCTCATCTCCTCAATTTAATAGTACAGTTTTTTCCTTAAAGAATATGCCTTGATTTTCAAATAGTTCTGTGCTAGATTACGCTGATTAAAATTATTTTACCACCGGATAATGCCTTAGTATTCATTCCGTTAGGTCTTTGAAGGAGGGAATCAATAAGGCATTTATTTTTAAGGAAAGGATTTATTATGTTTCGAGAAACGAGGAGATTTATATTTGACAAAATTGAAGATAAAATAGCAAAACCTGCGCTCTATCTATGTACTTGGCTTTCTCTCCTTTATCATGGAATTCACGATTGGGATCATTACTTTTATATATAACTTTGCGATCGTGCATTACGGATTTGGAGAAATAGGACTTACAGCCTGTTTTCGGCTATTTTGGAGACAAAAGAAAAAGCAAGGAGCAAAGCATTGCTTAGCTTTTCCATTAAGATTTTCTTGACAATCGGGATCTTATGTTACATCGTGATCATCTCTTTCTCCGCGGCTTTTTTACGATATTCATTCCAGGCGATATAGAACTGATCACCTTTATGGAAAGCAAGAGTCTTCCCTATTTTTCCGTATTCTTCCTTGCCGGATTTAATATTTTGATAATCGCATATTGGCAAGCAAATGAATGCACAGGAAAAGCTCTGGCGATATCTTTGGCAAGAAGTATTTTTTTATATCCGCCACTTTTAATTCTGATCTTACCACTCCTTTTTGACAGCAAGATGGTCTGGATCTGTCACTCTGCCGGTGAAGCATTGGCGGCAGTGACCTCTTTATTCTGCTTGTGATCCTTCACAAGAAAACGAAAATCAATGCCTGTATTGAATAGATAGATTCGATCCATGTTATTTATGAACATAATGTTAACTTACGTTGCTTGCTTAGAGTAAGCCTCTATTTCTATAATATAGGCAATAAGGAGGCAAGATTTTATGCTCAGTGAAAATATAAAAAAACTACGTAAGTCAAAAGGGCTTTCTCAACAAGAACTGGCGGTAGAACTTAATGTTGTGCGACAAACACTTTCGAAATGGGAAAATGGTCTATCCGTACCCGATGCCGATATGTTGGTCAGCTTATCAAATACTTTTGATGTACCTGTTTCTTCTCTATTGGGTGAAACGATTTCAGAAAAGGAAGCAGATACGATACAATCTTTAGCCAATAAACTGGAAATCATCAATTTACAGCTTGCCCAAAGAAAAGAGTCCCGACAAAAAATCCTGCATATTTCTTTTATTCTTGGCAGCGTATTGATCATCATTGGATTTTTGATCATGGCTGCTTTAGGAAGTTCTTATCTGACTTGGACTTCTAATGATATGGAAACAGCTGTATTGATCGTTTTTCTACATGGGATAGAATGGTTATTTATCCGTGTAGCCCCCTTGCTACTGATAGGGACATTGATTGGTGTATATATCACAAGAAAAAAATATTAGATATCATATAAAAAGATCTGGGAAATTGAATAACCCAGATCTTTTTAATAGCCTGTAACCGGTGTTTCTTCGATGACCGGTTGTTGTACATTTTGTTCCGGAATACTTTGATCGTATTCATTAGGATAAGTTTCCTGATAGTCTGTTTCCGGTACATAAGTTTGTGTATCATAATACTCGCTATACTCATTTTTGGTATCCGATGGAACATAGACATCCTGTGGGGCTTCTATCGTATCCCCGTTTTTATAATCTGCCGTAGGATCATAATTTCCCCAGTAATTATAAACAGGACTTGTTGTATCCAGCCATTCGGTATCGACACTATCGGAAGATTCTCCATCCATGACGGCCTGAATTTTCTCCCTGGCAACTTGTACCGTTCGCATATCCGGTACGGTTACAGAAAGTTCCTGTCCGGCTTCTGCACAATACATCATATCACCGGCGCCGGCCACCTGATAGCTTTCAAAAGTCCAGCTTGGATCAGACTGCAGCTGATATTGAATCAAAGATGTGATTTCGCTGGTGCTCATGTTTGTTTCAAAGGCACCGCTGAAGGCATCCATCAAACTGGCATACTTCACAATAATATCCGGTGAAGTCGCTTTATCAAAAATCGCTTCCAATACTTTCTGCTGGTTCTTTACACGCTGGTTGTCACCATCCTGATACGCATAACGCTCACGGGCAAAGGATAAGGCGCGTTTGCCATCCAGGTGATTCCAGCCTTCCTGTACACCTTCTAAAGTATTATCTGCATAGAAGGAATCAACCGCCATTCCTTCTTCCACAAAGATATCAATGCCACCTAATGCATCTACGATATCCATCACACTGGAGAAGTTGACACGGAACGTATAGTTGATCTCTATACCCAATAAGTTTTCCGCTGTCATCTTGCTGGCATTGACACCATGAATTCCTAAGTGTGTAATCTTATCCATCGCGCCCTGTTGGCAGCCATCTGCCGCATCACAGGCGGATTCCACATAAGTATCGCGTGGAATACTTGTCAATAAAACAGTGCTCGTTGACGGATTGACTGTCACGATCATATTGACATCGGAGCGTGAAAGTTCACCGACATCACCATATGTATCGTTTCCGGAAATAAAGATATTAAAGGGTTCTGAAGTAATATCAGATACGACAAGTGCTTCATTTTCTTTATCTGTGTAGTAAACAGTCTGATAAACGACATTAGTTTCCGAAGCAAAGTCTATATAGTCTTCCAGTTCTTCTAAGTTGGCACGATACGTTTCATTTAAAATGATCGCATCAACATCTTTATCATACAAGGCTTTGGCCAAAGCCTGAATGCTTGGATAATCCTTTTGGGTAAATGGTAAATAAGCATAATCGTCTTCAAAGGTTGGTTTTTCTTCTTTGTTTTCCTGGGCATCCTGACTGGATTCAGGTTCCTGGGCATAGACATTCTGTACACCGAAATCCAACATCGATGTTTTATCATAACCCAGTTCTTTAGAAGCATCCTTTAAAAACTGTTCTGTGCCATAATTATCGATCTTTTTTAAATAACCGATATTGGCATCCTCCAAATCTTCCAAGGATTCATAAGAAGCCGATTTTAAAGTGATCACAGAAACTGTGTTCTTAGTTTCCCCATCATGGGTCGTAATATTAGAAAGCATATTACCGGTCGTATAAAAATAATAGCTGCCCCAACCTAATACGCCTGTCATCACAAGTGCTAACAGCGATGAAAAGATCTTTCCTGCCAGCTTGCGACTGACAAAATTCACCAACAAGATGGCGATCAATGAAAGGATCACCAGGATCAATACCACCGGCACCAATAAATTGGTCGGCAATACATTCAGCGTAAATATCTCAAAAACAGTGAATCCTAATGCCACAACAAGCAAAACAGATAGAATAATTCCGAAGATCTGAAAACCTCTGCTTTTCTTTTCCTTTACTTTTCTCATAGGAACCTCTCCTTAATAATACCCTTGCGACATATCCGCATTTGGATCATACATATTCCCATCGTCCTGTACCGGTTCTTCCTGATAAGGAACGTAGTCATCATATTGTTGTGAATCATCAACCTGCCAGTCTTGCGTATCGTCTTGTATTGGTTCTTGATACGTTGTATCCGGCATACTGTTTTCATAGGTCGATGGCTGATCTTGATATTCACTGTAATCTCTTAATGTCAAAAGTGAAGTATCACTTGTCGGTGCATCGATCGTATCACTGGATTTTCCGGATAAGACCGCATCGATCTTTTCTTTTGCGGTTTCTAAATATTCTTCATAAGGGATCATGACCGAAGCATAATCGCCCTGGATCGTACAATACTCTGTGCTGACCAGACCTAAGATCGTAAAGCTTTCAAAGTTCCATTTTGGCATCATCGCAAACTGATAACGGATAAAGCTGCGAATTTGATCGGCAGGCATATTGGTTTCAAAAGCGCCACCCAAGGCATCGATGAAGCTTCCAAAATTAATGATCATGCTTGGCGAGATTACTTTATTGATCAATGCTTCTAAAACGATCTGCTGGTTCTTGACACGCTGAGCATCACCATCGATATAGGCATGTCTTTCACGGGCAAAGGCAAGCGCTCGTTCACCATCCAAATGATTCCATCCGGCCTGCACCCCTTCGGTTCCATTGGCATAGAAGGTATCAACTTCCAGTCCTTCTTCAACATAGACATCAATACCACCTACGGCATCCACTAAATTGACCAGACTGGAGAAATTCACGCGAACCGTATAGTTAACCGTAATATCTAATGCTTTTTCGATGGTTTCATCGGTTGCTTCTACACCATATTGTCCGGTATGTGTCAGCTTGTTCAGCGTATCATCCGGACAGTCTTCAGCTCCTTCCGGGCAGGCAATCGGCACATATAGATCTCGTGGAAGACTTGTCATCAATACACGATGGTTACTTGGATCAATCGTTACTAACATATTGACATCCGATCGACTCGTCTGTGCCAAGGATCCATAAGAATCATTCCCACTGATCAGTATGGTAAACGGTGTTGTCGTAATACTGTCAACCGCATTGAGCGATTCGCTCTGTGAAGTAGAACGATCAGTATAATAAACGGATTCATACACACGCTTTGTCATGACGCCAAAGTTTGTATAGTCGCCCTGTTCATGAATATCATTTTCATAGGTTTCATTCAAAATGATTCCATCCACTTGTTCATTGAACAGCCCATACAAAAGATCGGACAATGTGTTGTATTCCACCGTTTCAATTTGTACATCTTCTTTATTTAGATCTTCGATACAGCGATTTGTCCCTTGTTCATCAAGACCGGCCACGATACCCAATGTCTTGCCTTTTAAGTCGGATGCCGAGGCCATACTGGAGCCGGCCAGAGCATATACATTGACTTTATTAACAACTTTGTCTGTGAGATTTGTTACTTCGTTAAATAGATTGGATAGTCCGTACACATAGTAGTTTCCCAATCCATAGGCTGCCGTCAATGCAGCCAGTACGATCGTCATGATAAGCTTTGATACATTTTTTCGACATTTGAAATTTGAAAAGACGATAATCAAAAGGGTGATCAGTACGACCACAAATAAAATAGGAAGCAACAAAGTCAAAGGCAGCATATCCAGCTTAAAAAGCTGAAAGCCTAAAAACGCAACTAATCCAAGACTCGCAACAGACAAAATAAAGCATAAGAGCTTTAATAAAGGAGACATTTTACGTCTCTTTACACTTCTCTTACGCGCTGTATCCTGCACATTATTTTTTCTCATGGAATTATTTTTGCATTTTATGGGTGTTCTGTCAATTTTTGGTGAACAAATAACACAAAAATCCCATATTTATAGGCCATAAAGGCTTAAAATTTGTCGATTTATACAATCCCAATCCCTATTTTGTGCACAAACACATCCATTTTGATATAAATGTTCCCTAAGCTTTTCATCCTGAATCAGTCTTTTAATACAATCAACGGCTTGTGGGATATTGCCTTTTTCATAGATCAAGGCATTATAGCCATCTTTGACATATTCACGATTTCCATCATTATATAAAGCCACGACAAAACCACCGGTGGCCATCATTTCCAATGGTGGATAAGAAAAGCTTTCCAAAAGACTTGTCTTGAGCAAAATATCACACTGACGATATACGTCGGCTACTTCATCATAAGGAATGCGATGAAAAAAACGATCGATGCGATACCATGATTTCGGTGTCGCATTATAAGACATGTACCAGATTTCAAATCGGTTTGGGTCCAGTTGTTTCACGATTTCAAAGCTTTCATCAACATTTTTATGAGTCGCCTCGCAATCGCCTTCGATCAAAATACGAATCTTGCCTTTCATCTCTCGCTTTGTTGGATAAAACTGTTTCGTGTCAATTCCATTACAAGCCCATAATGCCTCTTGATCGAAACGATCTTTTAGCCATGACTGGCACCATTTAGAAATCGTAATGCATTGAAAATCTGCCATCGGGCGATAGCTTTGGTTAGCCTGTTTTTTTAATGGATCGGAAAAGTCATAAAAATCCGTTTCAAAATTCTGTACCAGATAGTATCTTTTTTTGATGGCCAAAATCCCCTGCAACAGCTGCACGGTAGGCCACATCGTGGCAATACCCTGGTCAATATGTCCCTGCAGCTTGGCACTGTTCAACTCCAAAACCGGGAATTCATGTTCAAGAAAAGTCGTCCACTTTGCCTGATCATACAATGATAAAACCGATACATCCGCTCCGGCCTTGCGTAAAGCCATCATATGTCGAAAGGCAACCATGATGCCGCCGCTGATTTCAACCTTTGTCATCGCAAACATAACAGACGGACTTTGATGCGCTTGTATCCATCTCATCAATGCATTTCCATTATAAATACTAATATAACTTTCTTTACAACAGGCATATGCCTCCTGGGCAAGTTTTTCTCGTTTTTTTGGATCTTCAATAAGTTGGACCAAAGCTTCTTTCCATTCCTGAAGATTGGAACAAAGCATACCCGTCTTTTGATCCTGCACACTTTCTTCAAACGCACCAATACGACTGGCAATCGTGCACGTCTTTACCAAAGCTGCCTCCATCCATTTGATCTCACTTTTAGCTTCATTAAAGATCGTATCGCACAGGGGCGCCAAGTTAATGTCCATCTCGGCAATCTTAGCCGGTAATTCTTTATAGTCCATTAAAGGATGTACTTTGATCTGCGTAGAAAATGGCTGCAATTCTTCCGGATAGTCCAATTCTCCTACAAGATGCAACTCTACAGACTTATAACGTTCTAATGTTTCCTGTAAGACCGGTAAGATCATTTTTAGATCGTCATTATGCGTCATGCTGCCGCTAAAATATCCAATCTTGACTTTCGAATTCTCTGGTTTTGTCACTTTTTGCGATAAAGCACATAATTCTAAACTGGCACAGTTACGATTGATAAAAACCGAAGGCACGTATTTTTCCAGCTCTTTTTTTAAACGGGTCGTTGTCGTGATGGCTCCATCACAAAGCATCAACATTTTCTTACGTGAAAGTACATCTTCATCATAGCGTAAACGCTCTTCTTTGCTCAGTGTCGATAAGGAAGGTATCTGATCCGTGTAACAGGTATCTATGACCAGATCATCTACATCGTAATACACTCTTTTATTACATTCTTTCGCCTTTTTGGCCAACGCTTCCAGTTCCGGCGTATGAATGCAGCGAAATAAGATGAAATTACGATATAAACGCACCTGATCCAAATGGATATTTTTATAAAAAACCTCATCACAAGTCATGCCAAAACATTCCAGCTGTTCCTTTTGATGATCGACCCTGTAACGCACAGACTGCCCTAAAAGATCACGGGAACAGCCATTGATAAACAACACATCTTTAAAAATCTCTCCCTTGATACTGGCTTCTTTTCTTTGTGCCATAAAATGTTGTGTTCGCTTTTGTACGCCTTTAATCCCTTCTTTTTTTAAGACATCCCATGTTTTTTTACTCAATGTTTTGATTTCATGCACGATTTCACCTTCAAACTCTTTTTTTATTTTCCCATAGTCTTGCCAAAAAGAAAAGGCCCTTAGGCCTTACGAACGATGTGATCTTTATCTTTGAAAATACTGTTGGACGGAATGACACCTCGTACACATGACACCGGATAGATTTGTGAGTGCCTGCCTACGATTGTTCCCGGATTCATTACCGAGTTACAACCAACTTCAACAAAGTCCCCTAACATGGCACCAACTTTCTTCAGCTCCGTCGGATATTGTTTCTTTTCTGTCTTCACGACAATCAGGCTTTTATCACTCTTGACATTGGATGTGATCGAACCAGCTCCCATATGCGATTTATAGCCTAAGATCGAATCTCCCACATAGTTGTAATGTGGCGTTTGAACCCCGTCAAATAAAATGACATTTTTAAGCTCTACACTGTTTCCGACAACACAACCAGCTCCGACAAGTGCATTGCCGCGAATAAAAGCACCATGTCGCACTTCTGTTTCCGGTCCGATGATACAAGGGGCCCCTAAAAATGCGCTCGGAGCGATCGTAGCACTCGGATGGACCCAAACGAAAGGTTGTCGTTCCTCATATTCTTTCAAAGTCGGCCCAAGCTCCAAAATAAAGTCATGAATGCCCTTTAAAGCCTGCCATGGATATGTAAACTGCTCTAAATAATCCTTGGCTAAAGTATGATCTAATGAAAATAATGTTTTGATTTCTACCATTCTTGTCACTCCAATCTAGAATTATTGTAAAAAAAAGCCTGCCGGAAAGGCAAGCTAAGATTTCATTTTTTCTTTTGAGCCGCTGATTTTTCGCAGGGCATCCTGAATAGCTTCCGTAAAAATGGTCGCCAAATCTGTCTCTTCCTGTGGAAAGAGATCTAGATAGATTCGTTCATACTGTAAGGTTTCAGTATCGACCAAACAATACGTTCCAGAAAACGGACGTATGCATATATCCTCACATTGTAATGAAGTATTAGTCAAGATCCATTCCTTTTGATCCTGCATAAAACGAACCGTACTTTCTGTATAAGAGATATCTTCAAATTCTTTAAAGAATCGCTCGATCGTCTCACTTTTGGTTCTCGCATTGGAAATCCAAATGTGATCTAGAGGACTTTCATTTAAAAGAACGCGAAGCTTATAGCGCATATCCCGGGAGAAATCAGATGTCCCAAAGAAAGAATCATCAATATAAATGACAAACATTAGCGGTTAAAGAAGAAATTAGGAATCGTATCGTCCCCGTTAGTTTCCTCAACACTTGTGACAACACCGGCTGTAGCAGGTGCCTGTACAGAAGGCTGTGTGAACAAAGATTCCTTCGGTTTTGATTCACTGCGCTTTTTGGAAACTTTCTTTGGTTCTTCAAATCCTGTAGCAATTACAGTAACGATAATGGCATCTCCCAACTGTTCGTTGATCGCGATACCAAAGATACAATCGACATCACCACCGGCTGCATCCTGAATAACCGCAACGGCATTCTGGGCATCAAACAAAGATACTTTATCGCCACCTGTGATATTGATAATAGCACTTGTAGCACCGTTGATCTGTGCTTCCAATAATGGAGACTGAATGGCTTTTTCAGCTGCGTTAACGGCTTTATCTTCTCCTTCAGCCATACCGATACCAATCAAAGCACGTCCCTGATTCTGCATAACGCTGCGAACATCAGCAAAGTCCAGGTTGACCAAAGCCGGTACGGCGATCAAGTCTGAGATGGTCTGTACACCTTGACGCAATACATTATCGGCTGCCTGGAAGGCTTCTTCGATCGGTTTACGTCCGATGACTTCCAACAAGTTATCGTTTGATACGATAATCAAAGAATCTACGTGTTTTTTCAGTTCTTCAATACCTTCAGCAGCATTGTTGGAACGTCTTCTTCCTTCAAATGTAAATGGTTTTGTCACAACGGCAACCGTCAAAGCGCCTTCTTCTTTAGAAATCTTGGCAATTAACGGTGCAGCACCGGTTCCGGTTCCACCACCCATTCCGGCTGTAATGAAAACCATGTCGCTTCCTTTAATCGCTTCACGAATTTCACTTTCGCTCTCTTCAGCAGCCTTACGTCCGAATTCCGGATTTCCTCCGGCACCCAGACCCTTTGTCGTTTCACGACCTAATACGATTTTATTTTGACATGGAGAGTTTTTCATGACCTGCACATCTGTGTTGCAGATATAGAAATCTACTCCCTTTACGCCATCGGCGACCATGCGGTTCACGGCATTGGAGCCTCCACCACCGACACCGAGCACACGAATCGTTGCTACCTGATTGAATTCTGTCATCCTATTTACCTCCATTTATTCTTTTTCCGTTAGAATCGCATTCTTCAATTTTTGTGTAAATCCGCCATCTGCTCCACTTTTGGCACGTTGATTGATCGAATCGATACTGGCTTCCAGTTCGTTGTTGTTGACGCTGATCTTATCATCATGGCGAATCTTGTTGACATATTGCCAGGCATAAGCCATACCTAAGCCACATACAAAGGCTCCATCTCTGGCCCCTATCGTCTGTTCTTCAAATACAGTGGCCGGAGCATTAAAGGCCGAAGGCATCATTGACAATACTCGAATATTGGCACCCTGTCCGGTCAATACATAACGCATGGATTGTGCCGACTGACCAGCAATCGGAGCACATGCCTCATTGATATCTGAAATCCAGAGACGAATCTTGGAAAGACATGACTGCGCCAGCTCTTTTAATGTGATTTCTACGCGCATTTCTTCTTTTTGTTCGATATAACAGATCACATCGCTTGCTTCATCCTGATCCTCTGTAAAGATATTTTGCAGCAGGCGATAACAGATTGCATCACTCAAATGATATTTCTTCTGTAATTCTTCCGTAAATGTTTTATAACCATGTTCCAATGTCGTCGTATTTAACAGGCGCCCATGTTGGAAAAGCGCCAATGTACAATGTTCCTGTTCCAGATCAACGACAACGACCGGTCGTGTTGGATCAGCAATCAAAGCACCTGTTTCCTGAGCAATCGCATAAGCATCGATACATACATCCAAAATCTGAAGATTGGACTGTTCTACACAACGGGCATACGAGTACATCGTTTCCTTATCCGCATACAACAAATCCACTTCCATAAAGAAATCATCACATTCTTTGCCAATCGGCATTTTTGTTGTCTGTTCACCATTCACAATATACGATACTTGATTGATGTTGACAAAAACGACTTCCTCACTCAACTGTTTTTCCACGGCTTTATTAAATCCCTGCTGAATATGGAACAATCGAATTGTCTTTGTTCCATCCGGAATCTGCACATGGATCTTTTGAGAACAGCGTTGTACATTGATGCTTGGAATAGCCAAAAGCACTCTTTCTATGCGAAAACCTAATGCACTCTGGGCATTTTTGCAGGCTTCCTGTATAGCTTTGACGACTGCAGCTTCATCTATGATCTTTTGATTTTGAACACCGGAACAGTGCACACGTTCTACGCGCAATACATTGTTTCTGCCTTCAAAGATCTCCAGAACGATTAGGCGTATTTCCTGATCTGCGATTTCTAGAGTCGCATACACTTTTTTCTTACGCATTCGCATTCTCCTTTTATCTGTTTTCAAATCATGTTTAATTATATCAAATTTCTTTTTAGAAGTTTAGTACTATTTACTCCATTGTGACAGAAATTGCCGTATCAGTGGATATTGGCGTTTCCGGTTCCACGCTTTGGGAAGTCACGACTCCATATCCATCGGTTTGAATCTGGATACCCGTCAGTTCCCAGAAAGCTGTTATGTCTTTTCTTGTCCAGCCAGTCATATCCGGCATCGTAATCGCATTGCCATCGGTCAACAAGAACACTCGATCCTGACTGCTGATCGTAGAACCCGCCTGTGGATATTGACGAAGAATCGTAGAGCCGCCGCCGATATAAACCATCTGACATTTCCAGTTTTCTGTTTTTGATCCCGCATAACTGACGGAATGATTAACTAGGTTTGGCATCGCGTAAGTTTCCCACTTTTCTTCTGCCTGGGTCTTATCGCTTTCTTTGGTTTCACTGCTGACACCATAAGCAATCAAAGCAGCGCGCATGATATCTTGAAACTGCTTGGCGCTGTAGGCTTCATAGTTAGGACCGATCATGCCCCAGTAAACCATGATCTTAGGATCTTCAGCCGGTGCAGCAGCCATGACACTGGACGTATAGTTGACTGTATCGTATTTTCCCTGCTCTACATTATAAATCTCCCCGGTACCTGTCTTGGCAACCATACTGACGCCATCGATCGCAAAACGCTCTCCGGACATGCCTTCATCCAAAACATGCTTCATCATCTCGGTAACTTTGTTTGCGGTTTCCTTTGAAATCGGAGTTCCCTTGGCCTTGGTCGAATATTGTTTTTTGACTTCCCCGGTTTTGGCATCTTCAATGGAATCGACCACATATGGGCGTACCATCACACCATCGTTAAAGATGGCAGAATATGCCTGCATCAACTGTAAGACCGTGATGGAGCTGGACTGTCCAAATCCGGTACGAAGATAATCCATCGGAACATCGATGTTTTTAGTACCTGTCTGCTCACTGATATAAGGAATGCCTGTTTCCTGGAAGAAACCAAAACGATCCAGATATTTACCCAGTGAATCATAATTCATATAATTAGCCAGCAATTCACAAATACCTACGTTACTCGATAATGCCAGACCATCTTCAAAAGTCAGCGTTCCATAATCATTTCCCTGTGCATCGTAAATGGTTGGATAGCCCGTAGCGACACCACTTACACGATTGATTTTATTATTTGCGGCATCATAGCCATATTCAAAACTGCCGGCGCGATACATGGTATTATATGGGAAAGTTCCTGTATCAATAGCCGTTGCATATGTAAAAGGTTTCATAACAGATCCCGGCTCATACACCATAGAGCTGACGGCATCTGTATAAGAAGGAATTTCCTTATGTTCATTTTGGTCATACGTCGGATAACTGGCCCAGGCCAATATCTTACCGGTCTCCACTTCCATAACAACCGCCCAGGCACTGGTGGCCCTGTTATTTTCTATGGTTTCTTCCATAGCTTTTTCAACGACCGATTGTAAAGAACTATCCAATGTCAATACGACATTATCTCCATCTACCGCTTCTTTATATACCGTTGTAGTTCCAGGAAGGATACTTCCATCGACCGTCTGCTGGTATTGCACATGCCCATCTTCTCCGGCAAGGATATCATTCATGGTCTGTTCCAGCCCCATCTTACCAACGATTTTCTGCTCATCTTCATCATAAGCCGCAAAACCAACCATCGTGCCGGAATATGGTGTCGTCGGATAATAACGATTGGTCGTTTCGATAAAATCAATTCCCGGAAGATCTAAATCTTTTACCTTTTCCATCGTTTCTTCATCCAAACGCTTTGTTCCCGTACCTAATTCTGTTTGGCTCAATCCTTGATCCATCGCTTTTTCAAGGATCTTTTCGACATTAGATTCCTTGGCATCCGGCAAAACTTTACAAAGCTTTTCAGCCGTCTTTTCGGCATCTTCTACATAATCCGGATCGCCATTTTCATCGACGACGCTTTCATCCAGATAAGCCACGATGGTCCAGGCATCCACTTCCTGGGCAATGACTTGATGATTACGATCATAGATCGTTCCTCTTTTGGCTTCCACTTCCGTATCCACAATGGAAGAAGAAATTTTTGAATTTAAAACATTCTCCTGTGACCAGATATGTGTTTTTGTGACCATAGTGAAAAGAACATTAGCAATCACTAATGTTCCTATGATACTCATCACTTGAATCATTCGATAAAGCTGGCGGTTACTGCGGCGAACGCTTAAACGCTGTGTTCGCTTATCCAGCTTTCTTCTAACTTTACGTTTTATGGCCATTCATATCCATCCTGTTCAACTAGTTATTGATCACATAGACATTGTCCTGATTTTCATTCAGGTCATCGCCAGCTAAGCCTAACATCTTATTCTTATCTTGTAAAGCTGAAATATCTGTCTTCAACGAATGCACTTCGTCTTGTTTTTCAGCTACCTGACTGGCAAGCTTTTGTTCTTCTACAGATAACGTAATATTGTATGAATTCAAGCCGATTTTGGAAAAGCAATAGAAGACGCATGAAAGAGCAAACGCTAAAATAAGCAGCTTCTCCGGACGAAGCTGGCGCAGTTTTCTTCTTTTTCTATTATGCTTCTTTGTTGTACCTTTCTGCACCATTTTAGTTTGCCCCCAATTTTTTCAATCCCCTAAGCTTGGCACTGTGTGATCTGAAATTTTCTTCCAGCTCCTGTCTTGATGCCGTTACCGGTTTTTTTGAAATCAACTCATATTCTAATTTTTCTATCCCTAATTGCGGCAGCCTTCGATCTGCCTTTTTCTGAACAGCTACATCCCGAAACATTCGTTTTACGATCGTATCCTCCAAGGAATGAAACGTAATCACAGCCAATCTTCCGTCCGGTTTTAACAAACTTATCGCATCCCGCAATACGATCTCAAGCTGTAGTAACTCACGATTGACTTCAATGCGAATCGCCTGAAAGATCTGCTTGGCCGGATGTCCTTTTTTACTTAAAACCTTGGCCGGTAAACAACTTTTGATCACATCCACTAACTGAAACGTCGTATCGATTGGATGTTGCTGACGAGTTTTGACGATCTGCGATGCGATTCGATATGCATTTGGGTCCTGACCATAATCTCTAAAGATCCTGAACAAATCTTTTTGATCATAGGTATTGATCACTTTCCAGGCATCCATTTCCTGACTCTGATCCATTCGCATATCAAGTCGTGCATCAAATCGATAGCTGAATCCTCGAGACGGATCGTCAAACTGCGGGCTGGATACCCCCAGATCCATCACGATGCCATCGACACCAAATACACCTTCTTTGGCAAGAACTTCTTTGAGATTTTCAAAAGATGTATGGATACATTTAAAATTATTTGAAACCTTAAGCAGACGTTTTGTACTTTGATCGATTGCTTCCTGATCACAATCCAGACAATACAAAAATCCCTGTGGACAACGTTTGAGGATCTGTTCACTGTGGCCCCCTCTGCCCAGCGTACAATCCACATAAATGCCGTCCTTTTTCACATCGAGCATGTCGATTGTTTCTTTTAACAGTACACTTTGATGTTCCATACTACTCCATAAAGCCGTTCAAGGCTTCTGCAGCTTCTTCAAATGAACCGGACTGTTCTTCTTCCAACTGCATCCAACGCTCTTTTGACCAAATCTCCAAATGGTTAGCCATACCTACAATTAGGCATTCTTTTTCCAGTCCTGCCAGTTCAATCAAGGTACGAGGTATCAAAATTCGTCCCTGACTGTCCAGATCTACCTCCGCTGCTTTCGACAACATCATACGCTGAAACATACGCGCATCCTTATTTGTTGATGGCAGCGCCGATAACTTTTGATATACTGTTTCCCATTGCTTGGCAGTATATACATACAAGCAGCCATCCAAACCACGGTTAACGACAACGTGTTCACCAAGATCTTCACGAAATTTTGCAGGCATAATCAATCGCCCCTTACGATCGATGTTATGTGCATACTCCCCCATGAACACGTGCCATCACCCCCACATCTAGACACTTTGTGCTACTTTGTACCACCATGATACATCATTCCCACCATTTTTGCCAACTATTTTTTATAGAAATATAATTATTTACAATACTGTTGAACCTTCAACTTTTTTCTTGCGTTTTTTTCAAGTTTTCTCTAGATTTCCCCGCAGTTTCACGTATAATTGAAACGGTTTATTTGAGATTGATAGGAGAGGTGAAATCTTGGAATTTTTGAATTTTCTTTTAGCCCTTCTTCCCATATTGTGGTTAGTTGTGGCTCTAACAGTTTTTAAATGGCCTACCTTTAAGGCCGCTATTGGCTCCCTTGTCATCAGCGCTATTCTTGCGATCACCAAGTGGCAGATGCCGGTGATGGATATGGCAAGTGCTGCCCTGGAAGGCTTTGCGATGGCTTTGTGGCCGATCATTCTTGTGATCATCGCCGCTGTCTTTACGTACAATTTGACATTAAAGACCGGCGCCATGGAAATCATTAAGCAAATGATTGCTTCGGTCAGCAGCGATAAACGAATTATCGTCTTATTGATTGCCTGGTGCTTTGGTGGATTTATGGAAGGCATGGCCGGTTTTGGAACCGCGATTGCGATTCCTGCCAGTATGCTTGTTGGTTTGGGCTTTAATCCTTTGTTTAGCTGTCTTGTCTGTTTGATTGCCAATGGTGTTCCTACACCGTTTGGGTCCATCGGTATCCCAACTGTGACATTAGCCAATCTGGTGGGACTGGAAAATACATCACTTTCCTTTATGACAAGCTTGCAGTTGGCTCCCTTTGTCATCGCAGCTCCGTTTTTGATCGTTATGGCTACCGGTAAAGGCCCCAAAGCCTTAAAAGGAATGTTACCGGTGACACTAGCCAGTTCATTAGGGTTTATTTTGCCACAGCTTGCCGTCAGCTATTTTGTCGGTGCTGAGCTGGCCGTTGTTGTGGGAAGCGTATGTTCTTTGGCATTAACGATCCTTTTCGCATCCAAAAAGAAAAGCGATCCCCAATACGAAATGCAGATCGCTAAACAGGAAAACATCACTGTATCCAAGGCATTGGTGGCCTGGTGTCCATTTATTTTGATCTTTGTATTCTTGTTACTGACAAGTAAGATGGTTATGCCAATCAACGATGCCTTAAGCAAATTTGCCACACAGACAACCATTTATACCGGCGAAAATCCTACAGTGATCTCGTTTTCTTGGATCAATACACCGGGAGTATGGATCTTTATTTCCGCATTGATCGGCGGTCTTATCCAAAAGGCAAGCTTAAAAGACTTTGGTAGAGTATTGGTAGATACGCTTAACCAGATGAAAGAAACGATGATCACCATGTTATCTGTGCTTGCTGTCGCCAAGATCATGGGCTATGCCGGCATGATCAGCGATATATCATCGTTTGTAATCGCGATTACCGGTTCCTTCTACCCATTCTTCGCCCCTTGGTTTGGTGCTTTGGGAACCTTTGTCACAGGCTCCGGAACCAATTCCGGCGTTCTGTTTGGCCAGGTGCAGTTAGAAGCCGCCCAAGCCTTAAATGCCAACAGCCTTTGGATCGTAGCTTTAAACTCCCTAGGTGTAGCTGTCGGAAAAATGCTGAGTCCACAAAGCCTTGCGATTGCCTTGAGCAGTGTGGATTCCAAAGGGCAGGATTCCAAACTGTTATCCATGGTACTGCCATATGGCGCTGTCATGATCATATTGATGTCTATTCTTGCCTTTGTCGGCAATATGGTATTATAAAAAAATGTGTATCTCTGAATTTTCAGGATACACATTTTTTTACGCTTCTAATTGTGAAGTACAATGAGGACAGCGAGTGGCTTCAATACTGATCTCACTTTTACAGTAAGGACACACCTTAGTTGTAGCCGCTTCTTCTATTTCCTCTTCTTTTTTCAATTTAGAGGTTGCTCTGTTCATAGCTTTTACCATACAGAAAACAATCAAAGCCATGATCAAGAAATTGATCACAGCAGTAATAAACTTACCATAAGCAATCTCAACGCTTCCCAAAGTTAGGACATAAGCCTTAAAATCTAAGCCGCCAAACAATCCAAGTATCGGTGATATAATATCATCTGACAAGCTTGTTACAATCGCTGTAAACGCACCACCAATGATAATACCAACCGCCATATCTAAGACATTTCCACGATTGATAAAATCACGAAACTCATTCATAAAACTCTTCATATATTTTTCTCCTTACAACGCCTCATTGTAACGGAAATCTATATTTGAACTCAAGCACTTTGACAGAAAGATTACTTTAAAACTTCTTTATAAACTCGTAATACATTTTTATAAAAGATCTTTTCAATCTCTTCCTGCGTAAGTCCATGTTCTGACAGAGCCTGCGCCAATTTATTCATACAGGAAGCATCCGGTATTTCCAAGTCCGCGTGGATACCATCAAAATCCGTACCGAGTCCGATGCAATCAATGCCGGCAATCTCTTTGATGTAAAGAATATGACGTATCATCGCTTCAATGCGGCTTGGACCGTTTGGAATCGCATGCTCTTCTAAAAAATCACCACAGAAATTAATCCCCATAACACCGCCTCGAGCATGCATTGCCCGAATCATATCATCGCTTAAATTACGAGCTACCGGACAAATACTTCTGGCATTGGAATGAGAAGCTACAAAAGGCTTTGTCGTGTATTTTAACACATCATAAAAACCGGCATCGTTTAAATGACTGACATCAACGATCATACCTAAATGCTCCATTTCCCGAATATACTGAATACCAAAATCCGTTAAGCCATGGATGGTATCAATCTGTTGGAGCGAACTGGCCTGCTTATAGTCTGTAAAGTCATCCAAAGAAAAGTTTGGATATCCGATCCCGTTAGGATAGTTCCATGTTAACGCAATCATACGTACACCTAAACGATAATAATTTCTAAGCATAGAAAGATCGTTAAAGACAACACCACCATCTTCTAAGGTCAACAAAGCTGATATTTTTGAAGCTTTTTCATTTTTCTCAATATCTTCATAACAAAGTACCGGTGCGATATAATCTTTATTCTTTTCAATTTCTTTCCAGAAAACATCCATCAGACGCATTGTTTGTTTTTCCGGAATGGATAAAACCTTCTGATCGGTAAACAACGCAAAGTTTTGAAGCAAATAATCTCCTTTTTTCATCTTCTGAATATCAATGCTTAAATCATTTTGAAACAATCCCTTTTCTGGGTGATTTAAAAGTTCCAAAATTGTATCGCAATGCATATCAATGACTTTCATAGGTTTCCTCCAACAACCGATCTAACCAAATCAGGCAGCCATCTTCATAACAGGAAGGAACGATCATATCGGCCACTTCTTTACATTCTTCTTTGGCATTTTCCAAAGTACATCCCAAGGCTGCCAGGCGTATGCTTTCGACATCACTATATCCATCACCAATGACAGTCACCTGATCCCAGCCTGCATGTAAACTCTTCAACAATTTCTCTAATGCTCCCTGTTTAGAAACTTCTTTGTGCAAAACATCGTATAGAGTCGGTGTACTGCGGATGACTTGAAAGTCCGTATGTTGTCCAATTTCTGGTTCAAGAGCATCCATAACCGTTTCCAATTCTTCCGGTTTTGCCGCAACCGAGCATTTTACTACCTCTGCTTTTAAATATCGTGTAGGGTGCATTGTTGTAATATAATCAATATCACAGTTTTTCTGATCCAGTTCAAATCCCAAACGCATTTGACTGCATATCACAGCTTCTGGCTGCGTAAACCCGATTCCGATATTGTGTTTTTCCATAAGTTGCCAGAGCCACAACACTTGATCAGAATCCATTTTTGTGCAATCGATCACTTGTTTTGTCCGCATATCATACACATGAGAACCATTCGAAGAAATCAAATAACCCCCAAAAGTATCCATTCCAATCTGCAGTGCTAACGGATACACGCCTTGAAAAACACGCGCGCTGTTGAGTATCACCGTATTTCCCTTTTCCTGCAGGGCAATCAGCTTTTCCTGAACCGCCTTTGATACATACAAGCCATCGCTGGGCGGCATCAAAGAACCATCTAAATCACATACGATCCATCGTTTCATACTATCCCTCGCTTCTTGTAGATTCATTATACAAAAAAAGTCACTCTGTGAGAATGACTTTTCAGATACACGAAGAAACCTACTTCGTCTTTAATACGACTTTGGCACGATAGCCGTGACTGGAATAATAAGAATCCGCTCCATTGCAGTAGATAAAAGTTCTTCCATAACGTTTACTGCCAAATAATGCACCGCCTTGTTTACGCATCAAATCTTCTGTTTTGATCCAGCTTGAAGTCTTTAAATCCAAGTCTTCCATCGACTGCAGCCATACATACTCCGCTTCATTCAACAAAACAAGTTTCTTTTCCTGTGCATCTTCCATCACACTGGAACTCGGTGCATTTTGTTTTCTTTTCAATCGAGCTTCTTTGTCATAACATAAACTTCTTCTTTTCGGACTTTCCTTTGAAAAGTCACAAATACAAAGCTGGCCCTCCAACACAACAACATCAGGTTCTCCCTTTGTCTCTTCCATATAAGAAACAACTTCTAATAGTTCTTGGGTCAGCAAACTCTCTACATCTTCCCATCGTATCGAAGAATGACGTTGTTTATGCGCATCAAAGCGTTCTTTTAAAATACATTTCATCCCGTCCATGATGATCCTCCTTGATGCCATTGTACCAAGGCCAAGCCCTAAACCCTACTCATATACTCCACAAAAAAAGCAACTGTAACCAGTTGCCTGTTTAAATCGTTTGTTGAATATCTTGATAAATATCATCTAATTCCTGCAGCGGATCATTGACGATCTCAATCTGCAGTTGTTCACAAAGATATTCCATGCCAATCAGAATGCGCGGATTGCGCGCATATAACTTTTTAGGAATCCCATACTTTTCAATGATATGAAAGAAAATAGAAACCACTGTTTCCATTTCATCATGATCCAAAGTCAAAACATCACCCGCCAGAATGAAATCTTCTTTTAAGTCATAGGCTAAGACCAATAAGGGATTGATAGGGCGATCATAATCCGGATCATCAATGGGAGTAAAAAGATAATTCAAATCCATGACAAGCTCCATATCCGTTCTTTCATACCCTTTAAATTCCTCCAATACAGAATCCTCAACTTTTATGGTCAGAAACCGTGGAAGCGTATTGGGCACTGGCAATGGATAGATCGTCAAGGAAGGCTCTTCTCCTTCCTGATCAGAATCCCAGCCTGCCATTAAAAGCTCACCGTTTTCAAAATCAGGAAGATATTCTTGATCTTCCATCACCATATCAACAACCTTATTTAAAACCTCCATGATTTTCCTACATTGTACGACCTCATCTCGATTTAAAGTAACCGGCACATAACGCGGTTCAAAAGAATAAAAGTATGTCCAGTCATTCGCACCTTGGTAGTTAAGGCCCAGATCCTGAATCAATTTTCTCTGTTCCGGTTCGATTTCTGATACATCTCCATAATAACAAGTCATACAAGTAATATCACCCATGATGTATGTTGTCGGAGCCGAGTATTGATACGAATACATGATCATACATAGATCAGAATACCCATCCATTCCATAATACATCGTTATCCCTGGGCAGTTTCCCTGTCGCCCCATAATACTGCAAAAATATGGTTCTCTTTTTCCTTCCAGCTGTACGGCAATCAGATCAATATCTTCAAAGATCGTCCACGGCTTTTTTTTCTTTAATTCATCGGCTTCTTTATACAGTTGTCTCCATTGTTCCAGTGTTGCCTGTTGCATAAACATTCTCCTTATTTTCTACTATTATGAAGGAAAACCGATAAAAAGAAAAGACCCCTTACGGGGTCATGATCTTATTTATACAAATTGTAGAAAGATTTCTTACCTTTGTACTGAGCGATAGAAGTAGCTCCACGCTGATTCAATTCATCTTCAATACGCATCAAACGGTTATATTTAGCGATACGGTCTGTACGAGATAATGAACCTGTCTTGATCTGTCCTGCATTGAATCCAACAGCGATATCAGCAATTGTAGAGTCTTCTGTTTCTCCGGAACGGTGAGATACTACACAAGTGTAGTTATGTTTCTTAGCTAATTCCATAGCATCAAAAGTTTCTGTCAAAGTACCGATCTGGTTAACTTTGATTAAGATCGCATTGGCGATACCTTTTTCGATACCTTCCTGTAAGATAGAAGGGTTTGTAACAAACAAGTCGTCACCAACCAACTGAACTTTGTCACCAAGACGATCTGTCAGTTTCTTCCATCCATCCCAGTCACGTTCACCAAGTCCGTCTTCGATAGAGATGATTGGATATTTTTCGATCCATTCAGCATACATATCGATCATTTCATCACTTGTCTTAGTTCCCTGACCAGATTTCTTCAATTCATACAATCCAGTTTCATGGTTGTGGAATTCACTGGCGGCAACGTCCATCGCAATGCACATATCTTCACCAGGTTTATATCCGGCAGCCTGCATAGCTTCTACTAACAATTCCAGTGGTTCTTCGTTTCCATCTTTACAGCTTGGAGCGAATCCACCTTCATCACCTACGTTAGTGTTGTATCCTTTGTCTTTTAATACTTTCTTTAACGCATGGAATGTTTCAGCAGCCATACGAATCGCTTCTTTTTCAGAAGTAGCCCCTACAGGCATGATCATGAATTCCTGGAAATCAACTGTAGAATCTGCATGACTACCACCGTTGATTACGTTGCACATAGGCACTGGCATAGTCTTCGCATTAAATCCGCCGAAGTAGTTGTACAATGGCATACCATAGAAATCAGCAGCTGCCAAAGCACAAGCCATAGATACACCTAATGTAGCGTTAGCACCCAAATTTTTCTTGAATGGAGTTCCATCCAGATCTAACATTGTTTTATCAATCAGAACCTGATCACGGCAATCCATACCGATTACCTTTGGTGCGATAATGTTGTTAACGTTGTTTACAGCTTTTGTTGTTCCTTTTCCTAAGTAACGAGTTTTGTCACCGTCACGTAATTCTAATGCTTCTCTTTCTCCTGTACTTGCTCCACTTGGAACCATGGCGCGTCCATAAGCACCAGATTCAGTAGTTACTTCTACTTCTACTGTTGGGTTACCACGAGAGTCTAATACTTCACGAGCATATACATCAACAATAATAGGCATATATTAAGTTCCTCCTTTGCCTTAAGCTACAAAAATAATACCACTTTAGCGCCTCAGATTCAATATCTACTCCTGTACTCTAGCCTGAAATTCCTTGAGAATTTTTACTTTTTTTAACGCATCTTCCCGCAAGAAGAACAAGTGAAAATTCTGGATGCCCAGCTTCTTATAATACGCTATTTTATCCAGCCCATTCCAAGCTTCTTTTTCAAAAATACACATATGACATTTTGCATTTCCCTCTAAAAAATACTCTTTTTGATCTTTTCCTTTTAGGCAGAACGTATGCGTATGACATAAAGTACAATTCTTTCTTTGTCCATCCCTTAAAGCCGTATTGATGACACAATGATTCATGATCATCAACCTTCTTTTTCCATAGACATAACTCATGACCGGTGCGTCAAAACCATATCGTTTCTTAAATCCTGTAAGCATCGCTTTCAGATCTGCATCCTTACATTCCAAAGACAATTCCACACAGGAAAATCCCAGCTTTAAAAGACAAGCAATCGCATAGGAGTTTGTGACATTGTAGCGTAAATCCGCTAACCCTTCCATCGATGAATGGATATGTTCCTGTATCCAATGTTTCCCTTGCACTTGGTGAGGTGTTATTGGAACATCATACATTTTTTCCACGATTGGACTTGTCTTTGTCTTTTCTTTATAGAAAGCCTCAATGGCCTGATTACGAATATGATTCAATGCGCCCAGGGGAAAGAAGAAAGGAGCATCCAATGCAAAATGAAAGGACTGAATTTCTAAAAAGCTATCGTTTGTTTTTGAAAACTGACGTTTTAAAATATCCGGACCACAAGGTTTGTTCCTGGCAACATCAGCCACCTCTTCACTGCGCCACGTAATCAAACAATCACCTTCAGACAAGGTACATTCCAAAGGATATCCGGGTCCTTTACAAGCTAAATGACAAGAAACCTGCACTTTTCGTTGTTTTTTTTCGATCGTTTGCTCAATTTCTTTTTGAAGCGTTGTATCAATCGTCTTTAAAACCTTGGTTTTTACGGGAATACGCTCTTGCATGTTGATCTCTACAATTTGACCGGATTTTGCCTGAGCAATCAGCTTTCCCTGTGTATCATAGAGATAATTTAAACGAAAACCCATAGAACCATTCTTCCATACCAGCCGAATACCGTCATTTTGATGTAAAGAGTCCTGCAGCTTGATACGTACTCGTTTTCCTTTCTGCGCGATCACATGACCAATCAAAACACCCTGATGATTGCTGGTTTTCGTATTCATCAAGGCATTGCCTCGCTGATCATAAAGATGACCTTTCGTAAATCCTCGATTAAATGTTACCTGCAGCTCTTTCTGTTCTTTTTTACCCAGTGTTTTTCCATGCAGTACATCATAGACCTGATGCACACATTCAAACACATATTCTTTGGATTTCATACGGCCTTCAATCTTGATGGAACAAACACCAAGTTCTTCTAATTCTTTGACCTGCTCAATCAATGATAAATCCTTAGGGCTTAAAAAATATTGTTCTTTTTCCTGAATCAACTTTCCATCCTGATAAAGTTTATATGGCATGCGACAAGGCTGTGCACACATACCGCGGTTTCCGCTTCTGTCATATTCAATCGAACTAAACAGACATTGCCCGCTGTAACAAATACAGATAGCGCCATGGACAAAAACTTCCACTTCCATTCCTGTCTGAACCGCTGCTTTGACCTGTTCTAAACTGCACTCTCTTGCCAGTACAACGCGTTTAACCCCTAATGTTTTTAATTGTTCTATCTGCTCAACCTGCGTTACAGAAAGCTGAGTAGAAGCATGCACAACGAGTTCCGGCAATCTTTCATGCAGAAGATGAATCAATCCTAAATCCTGAACAATCAAAGCATCTACTCCCATTTCATGAAGACGTTTGGCCTGTTGATAAGCTTGTTCAATTTCCTCTTCAAACAATAAAGTGTTCATAGTCACATGCACTTTAATATTCAAACTATGACAACGTGCCAATACCTCTTTCATTTGCTCCCAGGTAAAATTGTTCGCATAAGCCCTGGCTCCAAATGAAGGAAGCGCGCAATATATCGCATCACATCCAGCCTGAATGGCAGCTTCCAAAACTTCCATACTGCCAACCGGCGCTAATATTTCTATTCTTTTCATGTTAATAGTATATATAAAGAAAAGTCATGTTTCCATGACTTACTTCTTATTTTCATAATAATTTTGAATCGCATCAAATGTTTCCTGGGAAATCACATGTTCCATGCGGCAGGCATCATTTTCGGCAATTGTTTTTGGCACACCGATTTCTTCCAGCATTTCCCGAAAAAAGCGATGTCTGCGATACGTTTCTGTTGCGATCCGATTCCCGGCATCTGTCAAATATAAAAATTTATTTTCGTCTAAATGAAGATATCCATCTTTTTCCAAAAGTTTGACCGCATGCGATACACTTGGCTTAGAGAACCCCAAATAGCTGGCTACATCTACACTGCGAACATGATCGATTTTTTCACTTAATACCAGTATTGATTCCAGGTAATCTTCCAAAGATTCGCCTAATTCCATAGTTCTCACCTCTTCTATGCCATTTTAATAGTTTGCACCACTTCTGTCAAACAGATTGCCATTTGTTTTCCACGCCAAGCAAACCGTTGAAATCCTTGTTTTTATTTTTTCCTTTCTTCATAGATTCGATGAGCATTAAAAAGGATAGATTTATGCATCCCCTACATCATGAGTCATTCCGATAAATCCAAACCAGGAAATAAATATAGTGAATAATTTTTGACTAGATGGTATAGAAAACAGTGCTTTATGCAAGACAAATAAAAAGGCTTAACACCTGATTAAGCCTTTCCATTACAAAATATTTAATTTGCTCATTTCACAGCTAGTTCTTGTATGTTTCCAATACCTGATATCCATGTTCTTCTAAAGCCTGGATCAGGTTTTTAGGATCCTCCACATCGCATCGTACAACCATGTTGGCGATACCATCCTTAAATGAGTAAACCCCAATATGTGAAATATTTACCTTTTGTTGAACAAAAATATCTGATAATTTCCCGATGGCACCCAATTCATCTTTGACCGCAATCGTAATACGAGTTCCTTTATCCTCCCATCCAAGTACACTTAAGAAACATCCAAATACATCATTCTGGGTAACAATTCCCACCACATTGTTCTTTTCGTCTGTAATGGGGATACACCCAATATCGTGTGTACGCATCGTTTCAGCACAGGATTCCATTAACTCTTCTTCATTCATAGAAATTACATTCTTGACCATAACAGTGTTGACTGTCGTTTTGGACAACAAATAATTTAGTTCATAAATACTTAATGAAGTGGCCGATGAATGCGATGTCGCAATCATGCCTTCTGTAATCAAACCCACCAGCTTCTGGTTTTCCACAACCGGAACACGATGAATGCCATGTTCTTTCATCAATTCCAGCACCTCTGAAATCGTGGCATCTTTTTCTGTACAAATGACATCTTTTGTCATGTAATCTTTGACTTTAAACATCTTTTTATCCTCCCAGATATGCTTTTTGGATCTCCGGACTTTCCGCTAATTCCTTACCGGTTCCGCTTAATACGACTTTTCCCGTTTCCAGTACATAAGCACGATGTGCAATTGACAAAGCCATCTTAGCGTTTTGTTCGACTAATAACACGGTCGTTCCCTGTTTATTGATTTCTTCGATGATCGAAAAGATCTCTTTGACAAGGATCGGTGCCAATCCCATACTTGGCTCATCCAACAATAAAAGTTTTGGTTTTGCCATTAGAGCACGTCCCATAGCCAGCATCTGTTGTTCCCCACCGGATAAAGTAGAAGCATCCTGGTTGATTCGCTCTTTCAGAATAGGAAACTGTGCATAAACTTTTTCCAGGTCTTGTTGGATTCCTTTTTTATCCTTACGTAAGAAAGCTCCCATCATCAAATTTTCATAAACGCTCAAACCGGTAAAGATACGTCTTCCTTCCGGAACTTGTGTCAATCCTTTTTGTACGATGAATTTTGGATTCTTCTTAAAAATCGACTCACCTAAAAATAGTATATCACCGCTGGTCTTCTTTTTGATACCACTAATGCTTTGCAACATCGTTGTTTTTCCGGCACCGTTGGCTCCAATCAAAGAAACAATCTCTCCTTCATTCACTTCCAGATTGATTCCCTTCAATGCCTCGATCACTCCATAGTGCACATGAAGATCTTTTACTTCCAGCATCGCCATATTAGATTTCCTCCCCTAAATAAGCCTTAATGACAAATTCATTGTTTCGGATTTCTTCCGGATTTCCATTGGCAATCAGCTTTCCGTAATCCAGAACGTAAATTCTTTCACAGATCTTCATAACCAAAGACATATCATGTTCAATCAGGATAATTGTTAGATTGTATTTATCACGAATACGATAAATCAAATTTGTCAGTTCAGCGGTTTCCTGTGGGTTCATACCGGCGGCCGGCTCATCCAAAAACAAAATCTTCGGTTGAATCGCAAGGGCACGGGCAATCTCCAAACGGCGCTGCTCTCCATAAGGAAGATTGGTGGCCTGTTCATTACGTTTTCCATACAATCCAACTTCTTTTAACAGCTCACAGGCTTTTTCTTCTACCCATTTTTCTTCACTATAATAAGAAGGTAAGCGCAAAATGGCTGCTAAGGTTCCATAACGAATATTTTTATGCATCGCAACCTTTACATTTTCCAAAACCGTCATTGTCTTAAACAATCGAATATTCTGGAAAGTTCGGGCAATTCCATAAGCTGTGATCTTATAAGGTTTTAATCCACCCAATTGAATTTTCTTACCATCTTCATTGAATTCGATCAAACCACTGCTTGGTTCATATACTCCGGTCAATAAGTTGAATAACGTAGTCTTTCCGGCACCATTGGGGCCAATCAAACCAATCAGCTCCCCCTGGTTGATCTGCATAGATACATTAGATACGGCACAAAGCCCTCCAAAGTTTTTGGTCAGATTTTTAATTTGAAGAATTGGTTCCATTAGCGATTCCCCTTTCTTTTCTGAAACAGCTTTTTAAAGGAGAACTCTTTAGTTCCCAATAAACCAGACGGCTTGAAGATCATGATAATGACTAAAGCCAAACCATAGATGATCATACGAATATCGGAAAAGTTTTGTAGGATCATATTTAAGATTCCGATAGCAGCTGCTGCGATCACACTGGAAGTCATCGATCCCATACCACCGAATACGACCATGACCAAAATATCAATAGAACGGTTAAAGGTAAACTGTGTCGGGTTGATGACATAGAAGTTGCAGGCAAATAACGCACCGGCCATACTGGCCAATATAGCACCAATCACAAACGCAATGACCTTATAGCGAGTCGTATTGATTCCCATGGCTTCCGAAGCAATTTCATCTTCACGAATGGAAAGACAGGCACGCCCCGGCGCACTACGGGTAAAGTTGCACACAACGACCAATGCGATGACAACGCCGATAATCAATAAAGGCCAAGTAGTTAAACGAGGAATCCCGCTCAATCCGGCAGCTCCATTGGTGATTTTCATATTTTGTACGATGATACGAATGATTTCGGCAAACCCTAAGGTCGCAATGGCCAGATAATCACCTTTTAATCGCAATGTTGGTATAGAAACGATCAACGCCACGATCGCAGAAATCACAAATCCAACCAATAAGCCTAAGAAAAGGCCGCCCAGATTCGGCATCATTTTCGTAACAATTCCGGCACTGTACGCACCGATACACATAAAGCCGGCATGTCCCAAGGAAAACTGACCACAAATACCGATAACAAGGTTTAAAGAAACCGCCAAAATGATATTAATACAGATATTGTAAAGAGTAATTTGATAGTAAGAGTTGATGATCCCCGCATTCATTAATACACTGCACACCAGAAAGATCACAATGGCACTGGCAAGCCAAGCAATATTTTCTTTGTTCAATAACTGTTTCGGCATGAATTACACCTTCTCTCTCTGGTTTTTTCCTAACAAACCATCTGGTTTGATGATCAAAATCAGGATCAAAATCAAATATACGATCGCGTCACGATATAACGAGCTTCCATAAGCGACAACCATCGTTTCAGCAATTCCGATAAACAGTCCACCGATCATGGCGCCCGGCACACTTCCAATTCCACCGAAAACAGCGGCAATAAATGCTTTTAAACCTGGAACCATTCCCATTAACGGATCGATCGAATTATAATAAATACCAACTAATATACCGGCAACACCAGCCAAAGAACTTCCCAAAAGGAAGGTAAAGGAAATCGTAGTGTCCACATTGATTCCCATCAGTTTGGCCGCATCCTCATCAACACTGACCGCACGCATGGCACGTCCCATCTTTGTCTTTTTGATAATCAGCTGTAAGGCAATCATCAAAACGATCGTAATCGTAAAGATATATACCTGCTGCATGGAAATCGTAACCGGTCCTAAACTAAAGGAAACATTACTTAAAAGAGTCGGATACGTCTTAACTTCACTTCCCATAACATATTGTGTCGTATATTCCAGCACATAGCTGACACCGATGGCGGTAATCAAAGCCGCAATACGAGTCGCATGTCGCAAAGGCTTATACGCGATTCGTTCAATCAGAACACCTAAAATTCCGCAAACCACCATACTGGCGATCATCGCCGGGAAAAAGCTGAAACCAAAATAGGTCGTTGTGATAAAGGCCACATAGGCCCCCAACATATAAATATCTCCATGGGCGAAGTTGATCAGTTTGATGATTCCGTAAACCATGGTATATCCAAGGGCTATCAAAGCATAGATGGAACCCAAAGACAGACCATTGATAACTTGTTGTAAAAACTGGCTCATAGTTTCTCTCCTTCTACTAGAAAAAAAGGGGAAGTTTGCTTCCCCTGATACATCTGGATTACTGTTCTACTTCGACTTCAGTAGCCGCTGTCTGTACACCATTTTCCAGTTCAACGATCATAACCGTCTTGATTGGAGAATGTGTATCATCAAATGTGAACGATCCGGTAATTCCAGAGAATTCAATACCTTCCAATGTATTTTTCAATTCTTCACCTGTTGCACCAGCTTCCTCAAGGGCTTGTAAAGCAAGATTTGCCGAGTCATAAGCTAATGCAGAGAACATATTTGGTGCTTCACCATATTCTTCGGTATAAGAATCAATGAAGTTTGTCAATTCATCACCGGCATTCAGTGTTGTATAACATGTTGTGTAGTAAGTGTTATTCAGATTTTCAGCACCAGCTAACTGAGAAAGAACTTCCGATTCGAATCCATCTGCACCAACGATTGGTGTATCGATTCCCATATCACGAGCCTGCTTGATGATCAAACCAGCTTCCTGATAATATCCGGCAATGTACAGAACATCAAAATCTTTTGATTTCATGTCTGTTAAAATAGATGCGAAATCTGTATCACCAGCGTTATAACTCTTTTCTGCTACGATTTCTCCACCTTTCTCGGTAAAGTCTTCTTTAAAGGTTTCTGCCAATCCCTGACCATAATCACTAACCTGATTGATAATAGCTGCTTTCTTTACACCTAAAGTATCATAAGCATATTGAGCCATGGCGGCACCCTGATAAGAATCCTCGAAACATACACGGAATGCATATGGATATGTTTCTCCATTGTCATTGGTTGTCGCATCGATCTGTGTAGCTGATGGCGAAATAACCGGAACGGCATTGTCGCTGGCTACCTGGTATGTCGCAATGGATGTACCGCTGGTTGCAGGTCCGATAAGAACAGAAGCGCCATCTTCGGTAATCAAACGTGTGGCAGCTGTTGTACTTTCAGCGTTGTCTCCTTTGTTGTCCTGTTCGGCAATTTCAATTTTATATTTGGCATCATCACTGGCATTGTATTGATCAATGGCAAGTTTTGCCCCGTTATACTCGGCAGTACCATAGCTTGCGGTATCTCCACTTAACTCAAAGTTCAATCCAATCGTTACTGTATCGCCATCTGCCAATGTCTTTCCGGCACCGGCTCCTCCACCAGAACTACATCCGGCTAATAATCCTACGGCTAAAGCTGAGGATGTAAAGACTTTGAAAACTCTTCCCTTCATATCTCTTCCTCCTAAACAATAATTATGAATATGTTTATATTCTAAACACATTCTCACATATTTTCAAGCAGTTTGTGAAAATATTTTGAAAATAAGAAAAAATATATGAAAAAAGTTTCAAACCCAATAAAAATACTGGGATCATAGTCCCAGTATCATAGAAGAAATATTGATAAAGAATTGAAGGATGTTATTCTGTAACATCGCCAATGGTACATTTAACACATTCATATAGATCAACAAAATCAACACCAACATAAAGAACGGAGATCCTTCAATAAATCGATAATATTGATCATCGGGTAAAAACGCAAACAAGATCTTCGATCCATCCAATGGCGGAACCGGAATCAGGTTAAAAAGACCAAATCCGATATTTAATGTCGCCGATGTTGATAAAGTAGACATGATAAAGGTTCCAATACCAGTCAATGCGAATTGCGGAGTGAGCCGAAAGATTAAAAAGTATATAAGAATGCATACAAAGGCTAATAAAAAGTTGGCAAATGGACCGGCAAAGCTGGTCCAGATAATACCGGTCTTTCGATCTTTATAGTAACTGGCATCAATAGGTACCGGTTTGGCCCATCCAAAATGAAACAACAACAAGCACAATACCCCCAGCCAATCTACATGGGCAAACGGGTTTAATGAGATTCTTCCCTGCATTTTGGCCGTAGGATCACCCAGCCAATACGATACCAGACCATGTGCCATTTCATGAATGGACATAGCCAATACGACCGCAATAACTAAAGACAACAAGCCTTCCAAATCTATATTAAACATAATTATACATTAAACCGGAAGTGCATGACATCCCCATCCTGCACGACATAATCCTTTCCTTCCAATCGAAGCTTGCCGGCTTCCTTGATCGCATGCTCACTGCCCAGCTCATCCATATCGCTAAAGGCATAAACTTCAGCGCGAATAAAGCCTTTTTTAAAGTCTGTGTGAATCACACCGGCACAATCCGGTGCCTTCATTCCTTTTTTAAAGGTCCAGGCACGGCATTCATCTTCACCGGCTGTCAGGAAAGTACAAAGATTCAAGATATGGTATGCTTTCTGAATCAGCGTATCCAGACCACTGGTTGAAATTCCTAATTCTTCTAAGAAAGCGGCTCTTTCGTCTGGTTCCAATCCGCTCAGTTCTTCTTCCATTTTGGCACATAAGCTTACAACTTCGCTGTTTTCCTGCGCTGCATATTCTTTTACCTTTTGATAATACGCATTGGATTCTGGATCCATGGCTCCTTCTTCATCCAGGTTGCAGACATAGATGACCGGTTTTGCCGTCAGCAGGTTATACATCTTCATCAACACCTGCTCATCTTCTGTTAATTCTAAAGAACGAACGGGCTTCCCTTCTTCCAGACATGGCTTTAACTTGGCCAAAAGTTCCATTTCCATCTTAGCTTCTTTATCTGAAGTTGTCTTGGCTTTACGCTCCACTTTCGCAATACGATTTTCGATTGTCTGCAAGTCCGCCAGCGTTAATTCCAAATTGATGATTTCAATATCCCGAATAGGATCGATGGAATTTTCCACATGCGTGATATTCGGATCATCAAAACAACGTACAACCTGACAAATCGCATCCGTTAAACGAATATTGGATAAGAACTGATTCCCTAAGCCTTCGCCTTTGGAAGCACCTTTGACCAGACCGGCGATATCTGTAAACTCGAAGGTCGTATAGATCGTTTTTTTCGGATGAAAGATCTCTACTAAACGATCGACTCTTTTATCCGGTACTTCAACCACGCCCACATTGGGCTGTATTGTCGCAAACGGATAATTGGCAGCCTCCACCTGACTCTTGGTAATGGCATTAAATAAAGTTGATTTTCCGACATTGGGTAAACCCACGATTCCTGCAGTTAATGACATTTTTATTCACTTCCTTTCGATACGACCCGTTTTAGTTTCTTTTCAAACTTACTACGGGGCATCAGCACACTGGCTCCACATCCTAAACATTTAATTCGAATATCCGCACCCATGCGGATGATCTTCCATTGTTTAGATTTATGGCATGGGTGTTCTTTTTTCATTTCAATAATATCATTTAAATCATACTCTTTTTCATCCATAGATTTTCTCATGCTCCTTATACGCTTTCAATGTGTTCTTTAATAACATACATACGGTCATCGGCCCTACACCTTTGGGCACCGGAGTAATCGCTTTGGCCTTTTCTTTAATCGCTTCAAAATCCACATCTCCGCACAATTTATCATCTTCCATGCGATTGATACCAACATCAATCACAACAGCTCCTTCTTTAATGTAATCTGCTGTTATCTTCTTTGGTTTACCAATAGCCGCAATCAAGATATCAGCCTGTTGACACAGTGCTTTTAAATCAGCGGTTCGCGAATGAGCCATTGTGACTGTCGCATTTTGTTTCTGCAACAATAAAGATAATGGCTTGCCGACAAGATTACTGCGGCCAATCACAACCGCGTTTAACCCACTCAAATCCGTATAACCAACTGAAGCCAACATCTCCATGACTCCTAATGGTGTGCAGGGCACAAAGCCATCTCTGCCTGTCAAAAGCTTACCGGCATTCACAGGATGGAGTCCATCCACATCTTTGTCCGGTGAAATCGCATCAACAACACTGACTTCATCTAAATGAGAAGGTAACGGCAGCTGCACCAAGATTCCATCCACCTGTGGATCTTCGTTTAGTCTTTGCACTTCATTCAACAACTCTTGCTGCGTTGTTGAATGGGGCATGCGAATGGTTCGATTTTCCATGCCTATGGATGTGCAGGCATTGGCCTTACTTTTGACATAACTTTGACTGGCCGGGTTATCTCCCACCAGAATCACACTTAAGACCGGCAGTCGTCTTCCATCCTTTTGCAGCTTTTCGATTTCTTGTTTTAATTCTCCTTTTATTTTTTGTGATAACTCACTTCCATAAATGATTTCCATTACAATTCCTCGCTATCTAATACGATGGTAACCGGTCCATCATTACACAATTCGATCTGCATATCAGCACCAAATACACCCGTTTCCACATATAACCCATTATTTCTTAATTCTTCATTAAAATAATCGTATAAGGGAATGGCCAGGTCCGGTTTGGCCGCATCCGTAAAGCCCGGACGATTTCCTTTTTTACAGGAGGCATATAAAGTGAATTGAGAGATAGATAAAATCGAGCCTTGTATATCTTGAATAGATCGATTCATCTTTCCCTGTTCATCAGAAAATATACGAAGACCACATATTTTCTTAACAACCTTATCCACAATCGCTTTCGTATCGGTATGTGTAAACCCTACAAGGATACAAAAACCCTGATGAATTTGTCCGCTGATCTCTTGATCAATCGTACATTTCGCATACTTTGCTCGTTGAATCACAGCCCTCATTACACTTCCTCCAAAAGACAGACCGAAATAGCCGCTGCCCCTTCTTCCTGGCCAATAAAGCCCATTTTTTCACCTCTTGTTGCTTTAATGGATATTTGATCCAGACGGCAATGAAGGACTTTGGCAATATTATCTCGCATCTTTTCAATATACGGCGCCAGTTTGGGTCTTTCCATCACAATGGTCGCATCCACATTGCCGACTTTATACCCCTTTTGTACCATCATTTCATAAACACAAGTACAGAGCTGTAAACTGTCAGCCCCTTTATATCTCGCATCGGTATCTGGAAAATGTTTTCCTAAATCACCTAAACTTAAAGCGCCTAAGATACTCTCCATAATCGCATGTGTTAACACATCCGCATCCGAATGTCCGTCTAATCCCTTTTCGTGTGCAATAGAAACACCACCTATAATCAGCGGTCTCCCTTGTTTGAGTTGATGTACATCAATCGATTGTCCTATACGCATGTTATCACCCTAACTAACAGAATCCATTATACAAAAAAAGACCTGACTTTAAAAGTCAGGTTCTAAACAATTATCGGGTTACCTGAATAAACTGAGGAGCACCTCCACCGCCATTATAAACGCTGGAGATAATGGTCTTGCTGGTACCATCTGATGTCCAGAAGTTACCATGCACACACAGTCCGTTTCCGATATAAATCGCAATATGGTCAACCCCACGACCACCATTGTTGTAATAAACTAAGTTACCAGCCTGCGGTGTATCTGTGTAATATCCATACATAATGTATTGATCTGGCCATAACTGCATCGCATCACTGACACCGGCTAAAGCCAATGCCTGCTGTACAACCTGTGTACACTGCTGTCCATCCGTTACACCAACCAATGTTTGTGCAGCTGCCGCAATACGTGCGTTCAAATCAGCATAAGCCCCTGTTGTATCGCCCGATCCCGGTGTTGTAGTATCCTGGGCCGGAGGTGTTACTGGCTGCGATGGTGTTTCTTCTACCGGTGTACTTGGCGTTTCTTCCACTGCCGGCGGCGTTGTTGTAGTATCCTGAGCCGGAGGTGTTACCGGCTGAGATGGTGCTTCCTGTGCCGGATCGCTAGGTGTTTGATCAACCACTGGTGTTGTTGTATCCACAGGTGGTGTCTGCACAGTTGTATCTTCAGTATAAGTTGGCTGTGATACGTCCGCTGTTGTATCTTCCACTACAGTTACACTTTCCTGTACTGCAGCCTGTTCCTGCGCGGCTTTTTCTTCAGCTTCTTTCTGTGCATCTACTGCTTTTACTTCTTCTGTAACAACTTCTTTAGTAACAGTTGATACATTTTTCTGCACCGACTGCGATACATCTTGTGATACAGTGGCAACAGTGGCCTGCTGTGTTGTTTCTTCATCCACTTCGCCGCTTTCATCGAAATAATAGCTTTTTCCTTCGATTTCCTGCCATCCAATAGCTACGGTTGCATCTGTATTAATATAACGGTCACCGTGCCAGCCAGGTTCTGTTTCCATCGCATATACGGCTGCTACAACCGGAAAACAGCTTGCGACACAAAGAACGGCTGCCACTTTTTTACCATGCTCTTCAATATAATTCATAGAATAACCCCCTTAGTTAATCCAATAGTTACCATAAATTTATCATAAAAAAAGAGGGCATTCAACCCTCTTTTTAAACAATCTGTTATACTTTTTAACAATTACTTTGTTTTTTCGATGATTTCTATGAAAGAATCTGCTTTTAAACTGGCTCCACCAATCAAAGCACCATCGATATCCGGACAAGCCATATATTCAACGATGTTTCCTGGTTTTACACTTCCTCCATACTGTACGCGTACAGAATCCGCAGCTTCCTGACCATACATAACTTTAACCTGATCACGAACGATGGCACAGCAGTTTTGCGCATCTTCTTTAGTGGCTGATTTTCCAGTACCGATCGCCCAGATTGGCTCATAAGCAATTACCATGTTAGCCACATCTTTGGCATCCAAATCAGCAATAGATCCTGTTAACTGATCACGAATAACTTTTTCTGTTTCACCGGCATCGTATTGTGCTTCGGTTTCACCGATACAAAGAATTGGTGTCATTCCGGCAGCAATCAGACGTTTTGCCTTTTTGTTGACTGTTTCATCCGTATCACCAAACATCTGACGACGTTCACTGTGTCCGATGATACAGTATTTAATTCCTAATTCTTCCAACATAGGAACACTGACTTCTCCAGTGAAAGCTCCACTGTCTTCAAAGTGGCAGTTTTCAGCAGCAACGATCAAGTTTTTGGCATTGTCGGCAGCCGTTCTTAAATCAGTAAACGGACAACCGATTCCATATGTTGCGTTTTCACTTGCGGCAGCAGCATCTACTTCCTTGAAGAAAGCTTCTGTCTCCGCATTGTTTTTGTTCATTTTCCAGTTTCCAACAATAATTGGTTTTCTCATTTTTATTTCCTCTTTTCTTACTTCTCACTGATGATTGCGATACCCGGCAATGTTTTACCTTCCATGTATTCCAAAGAAGCTCCACCACCGGTAGAAACATGAGAGAATTTATCGGCATAACCTAACTGTTTGGCTGCAGCGGCTGAATCACCACCACCGATAACAGTGATCGCATCCGGCAATTCAGAAATAGCCTGGCATACTAATTCTGTACCCTTGGCAAATTTCTTCATTTCAAATACACCCATTGGACCATTCCATACAACCGTTTTTGCGCCGGCCAATGTTTCCTTGAACAATTCTACAGAGGCAGGACCGATATCCAATCCCATCCATCCTTCAGGGATTTCTCCTGATTTACATACTTGTGTATTGGCTTCTTCGCTGAAGGCATCTGCACATACGTTATCCACCGGCAATACCAACTTGTCACCGGCTTTTTCTAAATATTCTTTAGCCAGCTCTAATTTGTCATCTTCCACTAAAGATGTACCGATGTTTCCACCCTGTGCTTTCATGAAGGTATAAGCCATACCACCACCGATAATAACTTTGTCGGCTTTCTTCAACAAGTTGTCAATAACATCGATCTTGCTGGAAACTTTTGATCCACCGATGATCGCAACAAATGGATGTGCTGGATTATCGACTGCTTTTCCAAGCATTGTAACTTCTTTTTCTACAAGGAAACCTAAACCGTTTTCTTTGATGTTTGTTGGGATTCCTACCGTTGATGCATGTGCACGGTGAACAGAACCAAAGGCATCTTCTACAAAGACTTCACCAAGGCTTGCCCAGTAAGCACCTAATTCAGGATCGTTTTTGCTTTCACCCTTTTCATAACGAGTATTCTGCATCAAAACGATTTCTCCATCTTTCAAATTATTGACTGCCTCTTCCAATTCAGGTCCACGAGTGACCGGGCAGAAAGAAACTTTTGTATCAGGCAACAGTTCCTGCAAACGAACAGCTACACATTCTAAGTTATTTTTCGCTTTATCTTCTTCTGTTTTTACTTTACCTAAATGAGACATTAAAATGATCTTTGCGTTATTTTCCACTAAATACTTAATGGTTGGTAAAGCCATGACGATACGGTTGTCGTCTGTAATCACACCGTCTTTTCTAGGTACGTTAAAATCGCAACGTACAATGACCTTTTTTCCAGAAACCTGAAGGTCTTTTACAGTTCTTTTAGACATTTCCATTCCTCCTACTGTACTAAACATTTTTATTATATCACTTGATTTTTTGATTTCCTAGATTTTGTTTTTAATTCCCTGTTAAAAACGCCCTTACTTGTGGTAAGAGCGTCCATTTTGAATCATAAATGCACGATAAATCTGTTCTAAGACAAGAATTCTTGTCATAAGATGCGTAAAAGTCAAATCACTGAGTTTCCAGCGATAATCAGCCCGTTTCACTAAATCACTGCTTGGGCCTAAAGAGCCTGCGATCACAAAGACTAAATCTGATGATTTCATAAACCAGTTTTCCAGCTGATTCGAAAAGGTAAGAGAATCCGGCATCTTGCCATGCAGATCCAATAAGATTACAAAATCTTGCGGACGAATCTTCTCCAAGACGCGTTTTCCTTCTTTTTCCTTGATCAATTCAGCTTCCTTATCTCGTTCCATATGTACATTGGATTCATCCTTGACCTCAATGACCTGAAGCTTTGAAAACGGCTGGATACGCTTTACATACTCATTTTCCAGCTGGCACAGCGCTTTTTCTTTGTTTTTCCCAACACAAAGAAGCGTGATCAAATTTGTGCCTCCACCGGGTAGTTGGCCGTCAAAGACTGCACTTCTTCTTTAACGCGAGCACAAACAGCCTCGTCACCGGCCTTTAAGACTTCAATGATCCAGTCTGTCACTTTTTCAAATTCAGCTTCTTTAAAACCACGGCTTGTCATGGCAGCCGAACCGATACGGATACCACTTGTCACAAACGGTTTTTGTGTATCGTAAGGAATCGTATTTTTATTGACCGTGATGCCCGCCAGATCCAACAATCTTTCCGCTTCTTTTCCGGTCATACCGATACTGGACATCACATCCAACATCAACAGATGGTTATCACTGCCATTGGACACGACTCTAAAGCCCGCTTTCTGGAAACCAGTTACCATCACTTGCACATTCTTGAGAACCTGCTGCATATATTCTTTATATTCTGGCTGCATAGCTTCATACAGGCAGATGCCTTTAGCGGCGATCACATGTTCTAACGGACCTCCCTGCATACCCGGGAACACCTTAGAATCCAGCTTCTTGGCAAATTCTTCCTTACAGAAGACCATGCCGCCACGAGGGCCGCGCAATGTTTTATGTGTTGTTGTCGTCACAAAATCCGCATAAGGAATCGGACTTGGATGTAAACCGGTAGCTACAAGACCGGCAATGTGTGCCATATCGACCATCAAATAAGCACCACAGGCTTTGGCAATCTTTCCAAATCGTTCAAAATCGATGATACGAGAATAGGCGCTGGCACCGGCTACGATCAGCTTTGGTTTTACTTCCATAGCCTTTTTTTCTAGCGCATCATAATCGATTTCTTCCGTTTCTTTATCCACCATATAAGGTACAAAGTTATACAGCGTACCTGAAAAATTCATCGGATGTCCATGTGTCAGATGCCCACCGGCCGCAAGATCCATTCCCATCACAGTATCACCCGGCTCTAATAATGTATTGTACACTGCCATATTGGCCTGCGAGCCGGAATGTGGCTGTACGTTGGCATGTTGGGCACCAAACAATTCACAGGCTCTTTGCCTTGTAAGCTCTTCGGCTTCATCAACATGAACACAGCCGCCGTAATAACGCTTGCCCGGATAGCCTTCGGCATATTTATTGGTCAGCACACTGCCTTGTGCTTCCCGTACTTCTTTGGATACAAAATTTTCACTGGCAATCAATTCAATATTTCTTTTTTGTCTTTGTTCTTCCTTTTCAATGATCGAAAACATTGTCGCATCTCTCATAGCGCACCTCCATTTTTTGTCATTCTACCACAAGGGGCAAAAAAAAAGAAAGAGCGGCGCTCTTTCTTCAAATGTTTTTCATTTCTTTTTCAATCAATCCTAGTGCAATCGTCAAAGCTTTGATTCTTCTATGAGCCAGCGTGATCTGTGATCGATAGCGTTGTGGCTCTCCTTTTGATTCTAAAGTATGTACCGTTTTCTCTAATTTATGTACGATCGAATCAATTTGCTGCCTGGCCTCTGCCAATCCCTCAATCGACGACTCTTTACTACTGTCGCACACGCACATAACCGATCAACGGATTGGAACAATTTACGGAAAAAATCTGTGTGGTATAACCGTTCCATCCACCATGGACAGCCTGACCATTGCCAATATAGATCGCCACATGTCCCTGATACACGCAAATATCACCCGGTACCGGATTGTTTGTCAAATCACCCAATGATAAATAGGCACTTGGCGCTCCATGAAAGTTGATCCCCACGGCCTTTAAAGAATTGGTCACCAACATCGTACAATCTTGATGGACACCAATCTGTGCCAAAGCCGCATCCGCAATCTTCTGATAGAAGTTCGGGTCTTCTTTTTTATCGACTACTACCTGCACTTTTCTGCTTACCTGATTTCCGGCATCGTCAGTTGCGATAATCGTTGCCGTATAAGAACCGGCCGTTGTGGTATCGATCGTGCCTTGTACATCGACAGAAACATCTTCTGTTTCATCACTGACTTTAATTTCTTTAGAAAGATCGAAATCATCTCCCTGCAGGATATCATAACGATCCTGTGCCTGAATCTGCGGGGCTGTAGTATCTTGTACATCTAAAGTTGTCTGAATGGTAAAATCGCTGGATACACCTTCCAGAGCCTTACCACCCATCTTTTCAAACATCGCCTTGGAATCCTTTAAGGAATACGTAATGGAAACCGGCTGTTTTCCGATCTGCATCAAATCCAGACCATCAACCTTAACTTCCATCTGGTCGTTTTCATAGACCAAAGTATCACCGGTCGTCTTTTTATATGTTAATTCTGAACCCAAAAAGGCATAGCGGTTTGTGATCGCATCGATCACGGAATCTTCATCCTGAATGCGACAAACTTCTGCCATATTTCTTTCCTGTGCCTCTACGGTTTGACCTTGTGCACAAAAGGTGAACAACAGGCCAAAGCTCAATGCGATAAATTTCGTATTTCTCAAGAGTTCTTCCTCCATTCTATTCATGATTTGTGAACATTTTTTTGCACACAATTTGGCATGATACACAAAAGTTGATGATTTGTAAAGTTTTTTGACAATTTCACAAATTTCCCACATTTTTATTCAAAGTGCTTTATCTATCGCATTTTCAAGCCATTTTGACAAACAAAAAAGACCTTTCTATGTCTAAAAAGGTCTAAGAAAAAACTATTTTAATTCGTCTAAAAGACTGGAACCAATCGTTCCTTCCGGCATGGAAACACCAAAGTTATCGGCAATTGTGGCACCGATCACCGCAAATGTTTTCGCATCCGCTAATACACCTGTACCCTTCATGGACGGCGAATAGGCCAGTAAAGGAACCATTTCACGCGTATGATCTGTTCCTTTATATGTTGGATCGTTGCCGTGATCAGCTGTCACCAAAACCAGGTCATCCTCATGCAGCTGTTCTAATAAAGTACCTAAAGCTACATCAAATTTTTCCAGCTCTTCACCATATCCAATTGGATTTCTTCGATGTCCCCATAAAGCATCAAAATCCACCAGATTCACAAAACACAAACCCGTGAAATCTTCTTTGGCAATTTCATTGGTCTGTTCCATACCATGTACGCTGCTCTTAGATTTATAAGCCTTGGTAATGCCTTCACCATCAAAGATATCCCGAATCTTGCCAACGCTGATCACATCATGTCCTGCTGCTTTTAAGGCATCTAAAGCGGTCTTGCCATAAGGCTTTAATGCATAATCATGGCGATTGGAAGTTCGTACGAATTCTCCTTTTTTCTTTCCGGTATAAGGACGGGCAATAACACGCCCTACCTTCCATTCCGGTTTCATAGTAAGATCTCTTGCAGCCTGGCAATAGCGATACAAAGTATCGACACCCATTGTTTCTTCATTTCCGCAAATCTGTAACACAGAATCGGCAGATGTATAAACAATCAAATCTCCATTGTTGATTTCCTGTTCTGCCAGCTCATCCAGAATTTCAGTACCGCTGGCCGCTTTGTTTCCAATGATCTTACGCCCATCACAGCGCTTGCTTAATTCATCCAATAATTCTTTTGGGAAACCGGTTTCGGTAAATGTCTGAAACGGTGTTGTGATATGCAGCCCCATCATTTCCCAGTGGCCTGTCATCGTATCTTTTCCGGCACTGGCTTCCTGTAAGCGCAAGGCATAGCCCATCGTCTGTGTATCTTTTTGAATACCGATGTTGCCAAGCCCTAACTTCATCATATTTGGAATTTTCAAATCCGGCATCTTTTCTAAGATATGTCCAAATGTATGCGCTCCTTCATCATCGAATTCTTTGGCATCCGGCGCATGACCGATCCCAAAAGAATCGACAACGATCGTAAAAACTCTCTTGTATTTCATATCTACCTCATGATGGCAGCTTCTAAAGCCACTTCCATCATCTGCGCAAAAGAAGTCTGTCTTTCCTGTGCACTGGCATGTTCATTGGTCACTAAAGAATCGGAAATTGTCAAGATACAGGCGGCATTTTTGCCTAAGATCTTCGCATTGTGGAATAAGGCAAAGCTTTCCATCTCCACACAGACACATCCATGCTCATTATAAAAATCATTATGATCCGGCACATTGGCTTCATGATAGAAAACATCACTGGAATGAATGCGTTCTTCACGCAGCTTGACACCTAATTTGTCGGCAGCTTCTTTGATGGTTTCGTTTAATTCCGGACTTGGATACTGAATGTCCCCTTCTACACCGGCCTGTGCCATGCAGTAAGTGGATTCGCTCCAGCAGCTGTTGGCCAACACCAGATCAAAAATATGAAGATCACTTGTATAAGCGCCGGCACTACCGATACGGATGATATTTTCTACACCATATTCATGAAATAACTCATAAGAATAGATGCCGATGCTTGGCATTCCCATGCCGCTTCCCATAACGGAAATTCTTTTTCCTTTATAGTCTCCGGTATAACCAAACATATTGCGCACGGTATTAAACTGTACGATATTTTCCAGATATGTCTCGGCGATAAATTTCGCACGAAGCGGATCACCGGGCATCAAAACGGTTTTGGCGATATCGCCAGGATTTGCATTGTTGTGTGCTGTTGCCATAAACATTCCTCCTCTACTTGGCTTTTTTCAGTAAAATTCTTTTTATAGGCTGACTTGTCAGCAGCTTCAAACACAGTTGAATACCACTTCCCATACATACGATGGCCAGCAAAGTACCAATCGCAGCCGGCGCTCCTAATACGATTCCCAGAATCGTAAAGAAGATATCCGCACTGGTTCGCACGATGCCGACAGCCAGATGAAAACGATCACATAACGTAAAGACTAACGCCTCATAAGCTCCCTTGCCATAATCCGCAAGGGCATAAAACGCAATTCCAAAGGCAAGGATCAACAATCCCAATACCATCAGAATGATCCGAAGCAGATAGCTGGCCTCTTCAAAATTCAAATTCACAAACGCATCTGTTGTCAGTGCAATCACAATTGGATTTAAAAGGCTTCCCAAATGAATTTGTTTTCGATCCATGAAAAATACGATCACAAGAAGCACGGCACAGACTAACAGATTGGCCTGTCCGACCGTAATGTGTAAGTGATTGGCGATTCCGATCCAAAATAATGTCATCGGATCGCTTCCCAGATTCACGGCGATCGTCATGCTGATTCCTACTCCCATGATAAAGGAACCTACGATCACAAGCAACAATTTCCTTAGATCCATACTCTCTCCTTTCCCAAAAAAAGATACCGCAAAGATTTTCTTTACAGTATCTTTTGTGGCTTTTCTTTTGACAACATTACTATAAAAGAAAGCTGGAAAGGCTTCAAATAATCTTTTTCCTATCTTTTCGGAAATGCCTCATAAACCTTAGGCAAAGGAAGCTAATGTGTCCAAAGCAATCTGAATCATCGCATCAAAGTTTTGTTCACGCTCGGCTACACTCAACTTTTCTTTTTTCAAAGAATGATCACTGACCGTTAAAATCGTAGCCGCCTTTTTCTGTGCCTGATCGGCATTGTGTAATAACGCAAAGCTTTCCATATCGACGGCCAGACAATGCTTCTGTTCACAGATCAGATGCTTATCTTCTTTTTTCTTATAGTAAAAACAATCACTGGTATGCAGACGACCGGTTTTGTAGTTTTGGGCATGCTCACAAAGCGATTTCCAAAGCGTTGGATCCGGTTCCACAATATCTTTTTCATAACCGCTGTACGTATGGGCATAGGTCGATTGACTCCAGCAGGAATCCGGAATAAAGATATCCTTTAAATCTAAATCCATGGTATAGGCTCCGCAGGAACCGGCCCGCACAATGACTTCAACATCGTATTTATTAAACAGTTCGTGCGAATAGATTCCCATTGAACCACATCCCATACCACTTCCCATGACGGTGATACGTTTTCCTTTATACATGCCGGTATAAGCCAACATACCGCGAACTTCATTAACCAAAGCGGCGTTTTCTAAAAACTTACCGGCGATATAACGAGCACGATACGGATCACCCGGCATTAAGACCACCGAAGCAATCTGTTCTTTATCCGCTGAATTATGTACCGTTGCCATTTACCATTGCCATCCATTGAATGTAAAGGTGGTTTCGGCCACATCGCTAGGATCGTATTCTTCCAAGATCTTGGCATAGCGATCTTTATAATCATTATCCACCTGGGCCTGTGGAATGACGATGCTGGCTTCGTTTAAGAAATGGAAAGAATCTCTTCCCATGGCTTTTCCACGTTTTGTATGCTTGTCCAAAGCCACATCCGGGATTTCCGGTAATTTTCCCATCGCAAAACTTTTCATCACGATGTTTTTCAATAAATCACTGGAGCGATCCTTTTCGCTTTGGCACATATAACGAATTGCGTGAATGAAGTAGATCGTACGATCATTATCCCCATAATCAAAATTTAAACGGGCCTGTGACAAGGCGTTGACCACAACGGCAGCCAGAGGATTGCCCATGCCGATATCTTCTACAGAAATCGTCAAAAGACGACGCCACATTTTTTCTTCCAGCTGTGGTGAAGAAATATACAGCTCATAGGCAAACATACAGGCCTCTTCTTCTTTTCCTCTTCGAATACATTTTTGTAATGAGCTGATCACTTCATCGCAGGCATAGCCGTTGCGTGTAGTGATCTGTGCCCATGGATCGTATGAAAATGCCATATTATGCTTCCTTTCCTAATTTTTTATAAATCTCGATAATTTCAAGAACCAGAACCTTGATGGTTTCACAACTCATAAACTGGTCTTCCGCATGTAATACCAACATGGAAACCTGCGGTGTGTTTTCCGCCGCTTCCTTTTGAAGCAGCTGCATATGCGTTTCATGTGCTGTCTTTAGCACTTCGTCCCCTTGAAGGATCTGTTCCTGTGCTTGTTCAAAATTTCCTTCTCTTGCCAAACGGGCCGCTTCAATATAAGTCGATTTGGCCACACCCGAATAGGCAATGATTTCCATGGCAATCTGTGAAAGACGTTCCAGATCTGCCATAACTTACCCCTTTAAAGCTTTCGCCTGTTCGTAGGCAGCCTTACCATCAGCCATCGCATACACACGCATATCGACACAATCAGTTGGTACACCAACTTTAGCTTTGATATCGTTGACCATATAACGAATCTGTGGAGCCACCAGGCATACATCCCATTTTCCGGCTTCATCAGAAGCACTGGCAGAGCTTACCGCCTGTACTGATGCATCCTCTCCGATACTCTGTGCATATTCTGCGATCTTCTTTACTAAGATGGAACTGGACATTCCGGCATTGCATACGACTAAGATTTTCATATTTTTCCTCACTCTCTATAAGACTTGAACGATACGTTCCAAATAATCAATCAGTTCTCCGGAATTTTCGATCTGGGTCAAGACGTTGACCAGTCTTTCCGAAGCCGCGATCTTATTGATAAGATCATAGATATGAATCATTTCTTTATTGATTTTAGGCTCATGCGCCCCTACAAATACGATACGAACCGGTTTTTGCGCATGCGTAAGCGAGTTTTTTATGATTGCCACACAAATTCCTGTTTTCTTTGCCTGATTTTCCAAAGGGTGTGAAAAGTAAACCCCATTGCGAATATGTGTGGAATAAATCTGTTCTCGCTGCAGCGTCATCGTGGAAAAGAGATCCGGATCCTCGATGTTTTGTTGTTGATAAAGATTGAAAGCACAAGCTTCGATTACTTGTACAAAGGAAGTCGCCTGATCAAAGAAAAGCACTCGTTTTCGATCAAAGACCTCATGGAAGATTACTTCACTGGAAGTTAATGTCATCGTTTTGACAATAAAAGTTTCCAGACGTTTTCTTTCGCTTTCTCCCGGTAATTGCGTGATTTCTACGATCGGAATACCGATTTTTGCTTCAATGGGCATATCCGAAATGACCAGATCCGCACTTCCCTGTTTTAGCTGCTCTTTAAGCTGATATAAAGGAATCTGCGAAACGATCTCAATACGGGAACCAAATTCCTGATGCAGCCAAACATGCAACATATTGGCAAAGCTTTGTGAGGTTCCACTGACTAAAATCGCCTGTACCCTTGCCTTTTGAGCCCTTAAAAACGGCATGACATACATCGTTAAAAACGATATTTCATCTTCGCTCAAATACAGTCCGTAGCGCTCATGAATGATCGGTACGATCAACATCGTGATCTCATACGCAAACGCATATTTGACCTTGACCTCCTGTAACAGAGGATTGGTCAGCTGATAGTCCATCAATAAGCGCTTGATAGTAAACTGCAGATGAATCTTAAAGTTCTCAAACAATGATGGAATCTGAGTAAAATCCATATTGTATTTTGCCTTCATCTGTAAGGTGAATTCTTCGACGATCTCATCGACTTCCGTGCCCGATACCACATTTTGTTTACTGCTGTAAAAGCCAAGTGTTTCAATGTAGTTTTGAAGCAGATGACAATCCATCGTCGTCAGATCAAAGCGAAGATCCTGCAACAGGCTGGTCAACATGCGAACCAGCACTTCATTGGGCTGAAACAGTTCTACTTTTTTTGTCAGTGCATATCCGTTTTCTGAACGAAGCATGGTAAAGAAGACCATCCATGCGATCACAAACAACATCTGATCAGAAAGGACAATGGAATTGCTTCGACAAAAGCTGCTGATATAGTCCGTAATATCGTTTAATTCTTCCATGTCCGCATCTTCTTTGACCATTTGGTATAAATGAATATCTACCAGTTGATTGGAGCGATAGATCTCTTCCTTTGCCAAACGATAGAAAAGCGTTCGAATTTCCACTTCATCACTTTTTAACTGTAATTTACCATTTTCTAGTGTTAAAGAGCAGAAATGATACTTCTGCTCTAGATAATGAATCAGGCTGTTTAGATCCTTATAAATTGTTTGTTCCGAAACATACAACATATCCGCCATATCACCCAAGCTGATCTGTGGCTGATGAATCAATTTTCCCAGCATAAAATATTTACGCTGTTTGGAAGAAGCGGCAACCTGCGAGCGGTTAAACGAATCCATCACCTTTACACACTCTTTGATACGACTGATATTTTCCTGCATGATAAAGTAACCAGAACGCTTGCTGGACTGAATCTGACACTGCGCATTTTTCAAGACCAGATTGATAGCCGCAATATCATTGCGGATTGTTCGGGTACTGACCTGCATTTTTTCGGCGATCTCATTGGCATAGATGCCCCGGCTGTGATTTAAGATCATCTTGATTACATTTTTCTGACGGTCACTTAACACCAGGCATCCCTCTTTTCCATTTTACTGATTCGTTTATGCGTTTTGTGCTTCTTTCTGTGCTTCAATCTCGCGTTCTTTTCTGACCTCATCGGCTTCCATAGCTTTAAAGAACGGATAATAGAAGATACCCATCAAGACGACATTGAAGATTGCCAATACGGCTGCCTTCCAATCCATCGTCAATAAGAAAGCCTGGAATCCCGGAGGCAAGAAGCCTGGTGCTTCTCCTAACGGCAAAGATACTAAACCAGTAGCCATCGCTTCATAAGAAATGACCGCACAAATCACTGGTCCCAATACAAATGGTACTAACATGTAAGGGTTCATGATCATTGGCAAACCAAAGATGATTGGCTCATTGATACCGAAAATAGAAGGAACGATACCAACTTTACCGATAGAGCTTAATGATTTTGCCTTGGAGCGACACATCATGATGACTAACAACAAAGTCATACCGGAACCGGAAACCTGCAGGAATCCAAAATAGAATCCATACGTAAAGATATGTTCTGGTGTTGCGCCGGCTGCAACGGCAGCCGCATTTTCGGCAGCATAAGTGATCGCAAACGGTGCCCAAACACTCTGTGTGATGGCAGCACCATGTAAACCAAATACCCACAACAGCTGTGTTAAGAAGATAATGATCGCCACAGCCCAAACAGAATCCATCGAAGAAATGGCCGGTGCCAACAAACTGATGATGATCTTAGGGAATGTCGTTCCCGCATATGTCTGGCACAACAAAGCAACCGCAACAGCCAAAATAACGTTGACCGCAAATGGAATCAAAGACATGAAACTTTCAGATACCATTGGAGGTACGCTGTCCGGCATACGAATCGTCCAGTTATGTTTCACAAACATACGAGTAATTTCTACTACTAGTAAACCAAAGATAATACTTACGAATAGACCTTCTGATCCTAAAGAAGTAATGTCGAAGATCATACTGTTTTCGGCATCCACCTTCACACAAAGTACTACCTGGCAAAGCATAGCCATAATTCCAAGCATGCTTGGAGATTTCATCTCATATCGTTTAGCTAACGATTCAGCGATGAAAAAGGCTGAGAATAATGACATGATGTTAGTCGTAAAATAAGTTGGAAAGTTAAAAATGAGAATGTGATCATTGACCCAGGCTCCAAAACCTCCCCCGAAAAGGTTTCCTAAGCCTACCGGAATCATACAGAATGAACCGATGATGATGATCGGAATGATCGCAACCACACCGTCTTTCACTGACTGCAGATGTCGCTGTTGTTCCAATTTCTGTGCAATCGGAAACAACCACTTCTGCAGCGCATTTTGAATTGCTTGCATTTTGTTTCTCCTCTCTCTTTACTAAGTCCACTATGTCATGGCACTCTCTATTTTATGTGATTTTTGTGGGAAAACAAATAATTTATTTCCTTTTTCCTTAGGAAATTGAAAAAAAGTACCCCCAATCAACTTTCCTAAGCCATGGGAAATTGTTTAGTTGAACAAAAAATGACTCGTGCTTATAATAAATTCCGTAAAACAAAACATATTTAAGGAGGTACTTTCATGAGTAAAGATTATAGCTTATGGGCAGAAGCCAAAACAAAACACGGTTTAATGGCCGATGAAGTCATTTCCGGATTACAGAAATCCATTCGTCGTTCCATGACAGAACTTGCATGCCGTTATGCGTATGAGCTTTACACAACAAGCCCTGTATTATTGGAAAAACTGTGGAGTCGTTTGTTAACGATTTCTGTAGAAGATGTCGGATTCGGAAATTTGGATGCCGCAAGACATATGTATGTATTAAATCAGATGCGTAAAGAATATGCCTATGATGATCCAGATCAGCCAATGTATTTTATCCATGCGATTCGTATTTTATGTTCCAGCCAAAAAGATCGTTCCAGCGATTTCTTAAAGAACATCGTCATTAAAACGGCTGCAATGGGTGAAGTTCCGGAAATCATCGATCTGGCATTAGATAAACACACAAAACGCGGTAAAGCAATGGGACGTGACTCAAAACACTTCTTCAATGAAGCCTGCAAGGTCATTCCCCAGGCCGAAGTTGATAATGACTATCGTGAACGCTATGGAAAGATCCTGGAAGAATACGATCCAAGCAAGGTCGAAGAGGATGCCTTCCAATATGCGATCGGCCGTGTATAAAATCAAATAAACAAATTTCTACTACCAAAAAAAGTGTGCATTCCACAAACTGATTCGTTCAGCTACGTGATCTGCACACTTTTTCTATTTAATCTTTTGAAGATTCTACTACAAATTGTTCCATTCCTTTTCTATCCGGTTTCTTTGTTCTATTCCATGTCTTTTCCTGCTCAAACTCAATGAACCTTTTTAATGGTTCCAGATCTTCATTTTCATCATATTGTTCCAAAGCCTTGTAGTAAAGTTGTCTATATTCATTATGCACAATGATCGGTGCGATGCCATGAATCATAAAATAGTAGTTCATCAATGTTCGACCTACCCGTCCGTTTCCATCCGCAAAAGGGTGAATGTTTTCAAAACGTGCATGAAAATATACTCCTGCGATAAATGCATTTTCATCAGATACGTCTTTTATCTCCGATAATAACGACAATACATCCGAAGCAACTTCTTCCGGATCAGAGCCTACCTCATTAACTCCTGTCACATAGTCATTTTTCTTAAATTCTCCCGGCCGTTCTTTTCGAATGGTATAACGAAATTCATCATACGTTCCTCTAGTCAGTAAATAATGTACTCTTTTTAATAATTCTATACTAATGGGTTCCTTTTTTAGAATATAGGATTTTAAAACATCAAAACAAATCTTTTGGTTTTGAATTTCCATGAGTGTTTTCAGATCACCGGAATATCCTTTCACAGAGCCTTGTTCAAAAATATCTCTTGTATCGTGATAAGTAATCTTATCGTTTTCTATTTTCCCTGAATGATAGGCAAACAAAATATTAAAATCATAGAATAGATGATCTAAATCCCCTTTCGTTTTAAATTGTATGTTTTTCATATGATCACCTCATTTTCAAAGATTATATCATATATAAATATATCTGAATCAGTTGAACAAGCGATAGAATCAAAAAAGACCAGGATTTTTTATCCTAGTCTTTCCATCCATTAAAACAATGTCATCTGATTTTCATCGTCCAGGCCTTCCAAAGCATTCATCATATCTAAGCGATCTAATAATGATTTTGAAAGCTGGGTACGTTTTAAAACATCTTCCTTCGATAAGAACGGTCTTTCTTCTCTTGCCTTTACAATGGATTTTCCTACGTTATCCCCCAGACCATCCAAACTGGTGAATGGCGGAATAATGCTTTTATCGTCATCAGGATCCATGATAAATTCATTGGCAGCTGAACGATTAATTGAAACATTGGCAAAGCGATAACCACGACAAGCCATCTCCAGGGCAAGCTCCAATGTGTCATAGATCGCAAGCTCCTTATCACTGACCTTCTGTGTCTTATCTTCTCTGGCTCTGCGAATATCAGTCATCCGTTGTCGAATGGCCTCTTCTCCTGCAATCATCGTCGAAATATCATAGGCATCACAACGAATACTAAAGAACATACAGTAGTAAGCTCTTGGCATATGAACCTTAAACCAGGCGATACGAACAGCCATCATAACATACGCAACCGCATGTGCTTTTGGGAACATGTACTTGATCTTTAAACAGGAATCAATATACCAGTCCGGCACATTATTGGCCTTCATCGATTCGATCCATTCATCTTTTAAGCCTTTTCCCTTACGAACACTTTCCATGATCGTAAAGGCTTGTTTGGGTTCCAGACCCATTTGAATTAAATCGACCATGATATCATCACGACAACCGATAACTTCACTTAACACACACGTTCCATTATTGATCAATTCTTCGGCATTGCCCAACCATACGTCCGTTCCATGGCTTAATCCGGAAATACTGACAAGCTCCGCAAATGTCGTCGGTTTAGTCTTTTCCAGGATACCTCGGACAAATTTGGTGCCGAACTCCGGAATACCGGCCGCCCCGGTTACTTCATTGTAGCGTGTCGTATCGATATTCAAAGAATCCAAGCCGGAGAAAATTGCCATCGTTGCTTCATCATTCATCGGAATCGTTCGCACATCTATTCCGGTAATTCTTTCCAACATTTTCATAGCGGTTGGATCGACATGGCCTAAAATATCAAATTTCAAGATATTATCATGAATCTGATGGAAATCGAAGTGCGTTGTCTTCCACTCTGCATGAGGGTTGTTGGCCGGATACTGCACCGGTGTGAAATCATGAACATCCATATCCAGTGGAACTACAACGATTCCTCCCGGGTGCTGACCGGTCGTTCGTTTTACCCCTTCACATTCTTTGGCAAGGTCGATTCGTTTTGCTTCACTGAATGGTTCGATTCCCATTTCTTCTTCATAGCCTTTGATATATCCATAAGCTGTTTTTTCCTGTACCGTACCTACCGTACCAGCTCGGAAAACATGATCCTCCCCAAAAATCTCTTTGGTGAAGGCATGCGCATTGGCCTGATAATCCCCGGAAAAGTTCAAATCGATATCTGGAACCTTATCGCCTTCAAAGCCAAGGAAGGTTTCAAATGGAATATCCTGCCCATCTCCACGCATGATGGTTCCGCATTCAGGACATGGCTTATCCGGCAAATCAAAGCCAGATTTGACTTCCTCACCTTCAATAAATTCATAATGGTGACACTTTGGACAAACATAATGTGGCTGTAATGGATTCACTTCGGTAATGTTGCTCATGGTCGCCACAAAACTGGAGCCAACCGAACCTCGACTTCCTACAAGGTAGCCATCTTCGTTACTTTTCTTCACCAACAAATGAGAAATATAATAAACCACGTAGTATCCGTGTCCAATGATACTATCCAGTTCACGGTTTAATCGCTTTTCTACAATTTCCGGTAATTGTTCTCCATACATTTTATGCGCCGTTTCAAAACAGATGTCTCGCAATTTCTGATCAGACCCTTCGATATCCGGTGGATACAGTTTATCTTTGATCGGATAGATCGGTTCTGTCATTTTCTTGAGCTTGTTGGTATTTGTTACTACGATTTCATAGGCCAGATCTTCCCCCAGCCATGAGAATGCCTGCAGCATTTCATCGGTGGTCAATAAATGCTGGTTCGGTGCACTGGTCGCCTTGCGTTGTTGTTGATCATACAGATATAAAGGATGTCTGGCATTACCTATGGCCTTGGCATTGATGTAAATATCACGTACTCTCTTTTGGTGTGGGTGTACATAATGTGCATCACTGGAAGCAATCACCAGCTTATTCTTCTTTTTGGCGGCATCCAAAATAAAACCAATGACCTTTTTTAGATCATCCACGCTTTGGATGGCTTTACCACGTCTCCGCATCTGAAGAAGATTTCGGTAACAATCCAAAGGCTGCAGTTCAATGTAATCATAAAAATCCATGGCCTCTTCCAGCATCTGGGCATCCCTTGTATGTGCCAAATCAAATATTTCTCCATTTTGACAACTGGAGCCAATCAACAAGTTTCCGTTCTTTCTTTTGGCTTCCAGTTCAAACCGCGGAATTCTCGGTTCACCTGCTGCCGTTTCTGTAGAAAGATATTTGGTATGACTTAACGTGATCAATTCAAACAGTTCCTTTAAGCCATCCTTATTTTTGGCATAGACCGTCGTATGATAATTTCTAACTTTTGTATAGCTGTTTTCATTCTTTAAGACCGCCAGATCATCCAAGGTGACTTCACTGTCATATTCGTTTAGCATATGACATAAAACTTGCGATAGAACCTCGGCATCATAATCGGCACGGTGGGCCCCCTCTCCATCATAGCTGACACCATAATGACGACATACACTTCCCAGGTTGTAACGCTTTGCATCCGGAATCATGGCTTGGGCCAATGGCCAGGTGTCAATCACAGGATTAGTTAAACGCTCTTTATTGCACTTTTGACAGGCTGCATTCATAAAACCAAAGTCAAAGGATGCGTTATGGGCCACCAAGATAGAATCGCCGATAAACTCCAACAATTCATCAATGGCTTGTTCAATCGGCTTTTGTCCATCCACATCGTGTTGCGAAATATGCGTTAAAGATGTAATACTGGCAGGAATGGTTCGCTTGGGATCGATAAACATCTGTTTTCGATCAATGACCTCGCGATGCTTCATCTTAACAGCACCGAATTCAATGATCTCATCTAAGCGATTGGAAAGACCGGTCGTTTCCAAGTCAAACACGACAAAGGTAGCATCTTCCAATTTACGATGGTCATTATTGAAAATGATCTTATACTCTGGATCGACCATGCTCATCTCACAGCCATACAACATTTTAAAATTACGGTCCGGATCTTGTTTATTTAAAGCTGTGACCTTATGCTGAGCCATAGGAAAAGCCTGTACGACTTGATGATCACAGATACCAATCGCATCCATGCCCCAATCATACGCAGCTTGAATGTATTCCTCGATGGAACATACTCCATCCATTTCTGAAAAGTTGGAATGCACATGCCATTCCGTACGCTTTTCACTTGCTTTATCCTTTCGCTTAGCCGGCTGTATTTCTTCTAAGCTCTGGATCATAAAGGAATCACATTTAGAAAAACTGTCATAGACAACTTCCCCTTTTAAGCGAACGCTCATACCTTTTTTCACACTGTTGATCTCATCAATGGAACAACGCGCATTTTCAAATCGCTTACAAACGATCGCATCCTGATAATCCGATACATACAACATCTGTAACGTCTTACCGGATTTCATGACACGATTATCAACGGAGAAAATATGACCTTCGATAATCACCGAGCGCATGCCCACCTGCAGCTCCGCAATGGCGCAGGAAACGGCTTCTTCTTTGCGATATGTCTTTCGCACCGGTTCTTCTTTAGGCGCATGGATTTCCGGTAATTCAATATGTTGAGTTTCAATTACCTTGTCGTCCTCGATCTTTTTACACATCATCTCCATTTGAATCCCGACATTTTTAAGATTTTCAATCAATGAAGGGAGTTTACGATTCATCTTGGCAAGTCTTGTTTCATCTTTTGTCGAAAAATATACCATATCTTCTTCTATAAACGGATGAAGAAAACGAAAATCTTTAAACTGTGTATCTTTTTCCACAAAATAACTGACATATTGATCCAGATTGACCATATCCACCTGTGTATCTTTGGAATGAACAATCAAATCCACATGCACATGTGTCTTTACTTTTAATGTATGCAACAAGCGGGAATACACCTCAAATGGAAGCACGTGCTCCAGTAACAGCGTCATTTCCAGCTGTTCTTTTTTCACATGAAATACAGGACCTTTTTCAAAAAGAGCATGTTCAAAATAGCTTTTAAATTCTTCCGGCAAAAAATTGCCTATGCTTTCCCAAACCATCGGATCACTCCTTATCTGACCATTTTGTCAAACGCATCTTTAGCCGCCAGCTGCTCGGCTTTTTTCTTTGTCGAGCTTGTTCCGGTTCCCAACAATATATCATCCAAATATACACCCATCGTAAATGTCGGAGCGTTGCTTGGCCCAATTTCCTGCAGACAGCGATATTGAATGGTCTTACGTGTATCTGCCTGAATGACTTCCTGTAAATGGGTTTTATAATCCTTTACATCTTCACTTTTTTCTGCCTTGAACAAAGGAGACATATGCTCTTTTAAGATCGCATCGCAGGCACCATAGCCTTGGTCAATATAAATAGCACCCAGACAGGCCTCAAATTGATCCGCTAAAATACTGGCACGATGGCGTCCTCCATTTTTTTCTTCACCAACACCAAGCTTTAAATATTCATACCAGCCCAGCTTCTGATTTAACTTCGCCAGGGTTGCTTCACAAACCGTTTGAGCACGCAAGGTTGTCATTTGCCCTTCCCGCATGATCGGCTCCATATGAAACAACTGATCTGCACTCCATATCTGTAAGACCGCATCGCCCATAAACTCCAGGCGCTCATTATCCTTGCCTTTTTTATGATGCTCATTGGCATAGCTTGAATGTGTACAGGCTTCCTGATAAATTTGCGGATCCTTTATCTGAAATCCATTTTCTGTCATCCATTCTGTAAATTCTTTCATCTTTTCACCTTCTCTAAATCTTGCCATACACATTCCGGCACCATATGGGATACATCTTGTCCGTACCGAAGCAGTTCACGAACATTAGAGCTGGAACAATACAGATGTGCCGGATCGCTCATCAAAAATACTGTTTCGATCTCCGGCGCCATTTGATGATTCATCGCTTCCATATTCTGCTCATATTGAAAATCGATAGAGTTACGCAATCCGCGAACCAAAACTCTGGCACCTTCTTTTCTACAAGCTTCTACGACCAAGCCTGTCTGTATGGCACAACGCACATTTTTTAAGTGAGATGTTGCCTGTTTGATCCAATACATCCGCTGTTCCTTAGGAAACTGCTCTTTCTTTTCACTGTTTACGGATACAAAGACAATCACTTCCTCAAAAATACCGGCAGCTCTTTCAATTATATCTATATGGCCTTTGGTCAAAGGATCAAAGGTTCCGCAAAAACAAGCTTTTGTCATGATTTGGTTTCCTTTCTATAATACGTTATTTTTGTATCCCGATATGTTTTTTCTTTATATTTATAAAAATGACCTACCTGATCCGGCCAAGTTTGTGTGGCAAGGCTTTCAATAACCACGTGTCCATCTTCATTGACCAGATTGTAAGAATCCAGTGCTTCCAATAGCTTCATATTTTCTTCTTTTTTATAAGGTGGATCGACATAGACCAAATCAAATGTCGTTTGCAGCTGTGATAAAACAGAAAAGATATTTCCCGAAATCACCTTAACTTGATCCGATACACCCAGATTTTTGACATTGGTGCGAATCACCTGCACAGCCTTTTTATTAATTTCTACACATACAGCACGATCCATTCCTCGTGAGATAGCTTCCAATGCCATATTTCCTGTACCGCTGTAACAATCCAACATAGTACCGCCTGAAAATTGATTTCCTAAACTGGAGAAAATGGCCCCCTTAACTTTATCCGATGTCGGTCTGGTCATCATTCCATCCACGCTGACCAGCTTTCGAGAGCCAAATTTACCGGATACGATACGCATTCGATTTCATCTCCTTTAACCGAATTTGGGAAATACACTGCTGGCATAACCCTATAGTGATAAACGCCGCCATCAAGGAAGAACCACCACTACTGATAAACAAAAGCGGAACACCGGTCGATGGGATCAAGCCGGAAACACCACCTACATTCAGTACAAAATGGATAAACAAATAAGCGCTGGAACCCACAAGCACGGTCTTGTAGGTAAATTCATTGGTCTTAAATGCATAGTAGAAAAAGCGGTAGATCAACAATCCATATAATAAAGAAAGAATGCCCAAACCAAAAATTCCGGTTTCTTCAATAATGACCGCTAAAATATAATCATTATCTGCCTGTGTCAAATACCCATATTTACGCAGCGAACCACCAATTCCACGACCAAATAAGCCGCCGCTTCCAATTCCATATAAGGCATTAGCCGGCTGATATCCACTTCCGTAAACATCTGTATAAGGATTTTTCGCATTTTCAATACGCGTGGCAATATGTGCCAAAGGTGTATGCGACAAAATGGATGTACCGATGTCCGTCACCCAGAACAAAACAAGTGCCACGATAAAAACCGTACCGATGATCCGTCGCAGCCATTTTTGAAATGTCTCCATTTGCGGGTACGCCGGAATCATCAAACAGATAAAGAATATAAAGGAAATGATAAAGCCGGTTCCATAGTCATGTTGCAGGACAATCCCTACCATCAGCATCGCCCAGCAAATGAACGGCTTTCGAAACAAGATCTGCCAATGTCTTGTCATGCTCGCATCCTTTCTGGCCTGATACAAGGAAGTTGCGAACACAAGGATCAACAAAGGTTTTGCGAATTCTGCCGGCTGTATCGTCACACCTCCTGGCAAACGGATCCAGGCATGGGAACCTCCGGATGCGGCAAACGCTAATGGCATCAACATAAAAATAAACGCAAAGATTAGAATCATATTTTGTGCCTTGCTGAACCATTTAAAGTTAAAAATATGATTGGCTGCCCACATAAACAAAAATGATATGACCAAATAGACTACTTGTCGAATTGTTGTCATCAAAACAATATTGGCATTTGAAGTCGTACCACCAACATTGGTGGAAATGATCATGACCGTTCCACACAACACTAACAAAAGCACCGCTAATGTTACGATTCTGTCACTTTTAGGTGTTAAAGAAAAAAAGTGACGTACTTTATCAAAAAACAGCCCCCATTGCGGTTTTCGCTTCTTTTTTTCTTTCTGTTGCTTCTGCACTTTTTTTACTTTTCTTTTAAACATAGATCCCCCTGACTGGGTCATTTTATCACAATACCAAGCACAACCAAAGCCTATCAGTTCTTATGTGAAAATAAGAAGTAATGAATTTCCGGGTCAGCATTTAAACGAGCATCCACCTTTGTGCATCCCACACCAGCCGAAAGAATCGTTTCAAATGGCAGATTCACAGATTGTGCCCGATTCAAGGAAGTCGCTCCTTCTACGCCTCGGTAAGCGCCGATCCATGGATACGTTAACTGCGTACCATGTGCATGTCCTGCTAAAGCCAAAGATATCGCAGTCGATTGCAGGCTCTGATCCAACAAAACATCGGGATAGTGACTGACTACGATATTATATTCTTGTGCCGCATTCGCGCTCAAAATGGAATAATCCGGTGTTGTTGCTAAACCGGTCAAACGAATACAGTTTAAAAGCCGTACAGATGTATTGGATAGAATCTCAAAGCCACTGTTATTCAAGATGCTCTGTACAGACTGTGACTTTGTTTCATTCTGATCTTTTTCGCCCAGCACACAAAACTTACCTAATGGTGCCTCGATCTGGTTGAAATACTGTATCAACTTTTGATTGGATTCTTCACTGGGCGTATAAGCATCATCATAGAGATCGCCACCAAAGATCACAATGCCAGGATCTAAATCCTGTATCGTATGAATCAACTTTTCCATACGGGCATCATCTTGAAATTTGCCATATTGCACATCTGTAAAATACACCATGGAAACTACGCCAATATCTTGCGAAATCTTTGTATCTTCAACGCTTTGATAGCGTACATAAAGCTGATCTGGATTGATCATAAAGGCCATAAACAGACTGGATGCGACAAAAACCATAAAAGCTGTCAAAATACTGATCACAACTAAAAGTCGTTTTTGTAATGTTGTCATGTTATCACCAGTATCCATTCTACCATAGATTTAATAAAAGAATGTGAATATACCTGCAAAATGAAAAAGCATGGATTTTATAAGTCAATCTAAACTTCTACTGATTTCTCATTTTATTCCAAAAAATATAGACAGATTTGATGCCTTTTATCCACCTTTACACCCTTAAAAGGCTTGTCCGTCATTTTTTAGTAAGATTCTCTATTTAGAATTTTCTTTAAGAAAAAATTTTTATTTTCCAGAAGGAGAATCACATGACAAAGGATATTGTACTATTTAAAAATGGTGAATTGGAATTAGAAGTAACTGTAAGTGAAAATCGTGAGGATGTTTGGCTATCACAAGACCAGATGGCCACACTATTTGATGTAGATCGATCAAGAATCACTCGTCACATTCGAAACATTTATAATGACAAAGAACTTGATGAAACTTCAACATGTGCGGAAAACGCACAAGTTCAATTTGAAGGAAAACTAAAAGGAATTCTTGAAGCGATCTATCAAAATGTCTTTGGTCAGGAGCTTATCCAAGCATGGAAGAAAAAGCGGCTCACCTTCTCTATTTTTTGATCAAAGATCATCCGTTTGTGGATGGTTGCAAAAGAATTGGGATGACAATATTTCTAGAATTTTTAAACAAGAACCATCATCTTTTTGTCAATGGCAAACAAATCATTTCCAATAATACTCTGGTTGCGATTACTTTGATGATTGCTCAATCTATGCCGGAAGAAAAAGAAACCATGGTGAATCTAGTCATGCATTTTCTGTCTACATAAAATTTTAATATCTCTTTTTCTAATTTGTAGGCTTATATTCATTAAAATCGAGTTTTAAAAAGGAGAGCGTTTCTTGCTCTCCTAAACTTCATTTTATACTTCTTCCTTCTTACGAACCCGTTGTTTTGCCAAACGCTTCTGTTGAATTTCTTCCATCGTTTGGCGTGAATTGATAATGACCGGAATCACGATTGGATTTCGATGTGTCTTCTTATACAAATAAGGTTCCAAGGTAGAACGAACACAGTTTTTGATTTCTGAGAACGTCGTCTTTTCCTTCATTTTCTCTTGTAAGGAATTGTGTACGATAAATTCAGCCTCTTTGATCAACCCCTGTGAGTCTTTAATGAAGACAAAGCCTCGGCTCACTATAACCGGACGCATCAAAATTTTATTTGTTTTCGAATCAATCGCAATAATAACAGACACTAAACCATTATCGGCCAAAATGCGACGATCCTTTAATACAGCTGTTGATAAACCGGAAATATCATTTCCATCTACATAAATATCGTCACCTTGATATCGCCAATCACTTTGAAGAACCTCGTGGTTTCGTAAAATCAGAATATCTCCATTGGCGCAGACAAAGATCTTTTCTTTGGGAACACCGACTTCCATAGCCGTCTGCCGGTGCTGCATCAACATCTTATATTCGCCATGGATCGGCATAAAATAACGTGGTTTGATCAGCTGCAACATCAGCTTTTGTTCTTCCTTGGACGCATGTCCTGTTGTATGCAGATTGTTTAAGATCGACTTTGTCAATACAGTCGCACCGCTTCTAAACAAGTTATCGATCACTTTATTAACACTGGAAGCATTACCCGGAATCGGATTGGAACTGAACACGATCGTATCTCCCGGTTTGATATGGATATAGCGATGTGTTCCGTTACTAATACGGCTTAAAGCGGCTAACGGTTCTCCCTGAGATCCGGTACAAATAATGCAGACCTTCTCATCCGGAATATGGGCTAATTCATCCGGACTTAAAAAATCACTGTTTTTTACTTTGATCGTACCCATCTTTCGACCAATATCGACAACATTTTCCATGCTTCGACCAAAGACAATGACCTTACGTCCACACTTGATAGCCGCTTCTAATATTTGCGAAACACGATGAACGTTAGAAGCAAATGTCGCAACGATCAATCGCTGTTTGGTCTTACGCATAATATCCAGAATTTCATTGGCGACCTTCTTTTCCGAAATCGAAAAATCTTCTACACCGGAGTTAGTTGAATCCGACATCAAAAGATCCGGCTTCAATACACCGATATAGGCCATTTTCTGATAGTCGGCATTCGTACCAACCGGTGTCAAGTCAAATTTAAAGTCACCGGTATGTACGATCGAACCATTTGGCGTTGTGATCAAGACACCTAAAGAATCCGGAATAGAATGAATCGTATTAAAGAAACCTACCGTAAAATACTTTGTATGAATCCGGGACTCATCATTTATCTCAATGATTTTTGTACGCTCCAGCCCTTTATGCTCCGAAAGCTTTTTCTGTATCAATGCTTTGGCAAACCGCGGTGCATAAATAGCATCGATATTGACCTGCTTTAATAAGAAAGGGATACCTCCAATATGATCTTCATGACCATGGGTAATCACTAAAAATTTTCTTTTTTTGTTCATGCGAATCAAATGATGGTAATCCGGAATGACATAATCAACACCTAAAAGATCATCTCCGGGAAATAACACACCACAGTCAACGATACAAATCTCATTCTCATGTTCGTAACAATACATATTTTTTCCGACTTCGCCCAGTCCCCCCAGGGCGTAAATCAATGTATCGTTTTTTTCAACACGATTCTTTGTATGATATGTTTTCTTTGATTGAGCATGACCAAAACTACTGTTCATCTGTTTTGGCATAAATTCCTCTTTTCTATACAATAAACATATGTTAATCTTTCTTAAATTATAACAAAACCCCTATACCTTAACAATTAAAAAAGCAGAGTATTAGATAACTTCTGCTTCTGGATCTTCTTTCCATGGATCGTTTTCATCAATGCGATCATAGAATAAAATACCGGATAGATGATCAATTTCATGTTGAAGGGCTATCGCAAAATAACCTTCTGCACTGATTGTTACATTTTTATCCTGAATCAGATCATAGCCACGTACTTTGATGCGGGCGTGACGGAACACATGTCCAGGATGCTCATCTTTTACCGATAAACAGCCTTCGCCATTTTCCAGATATCCGTTTTGTACCGATTCGGAAACGATTCTCGGATTGGCTAATGCAGCTTCCTGTACACCATCTTCTTCCGGCACAACGACCGCAATCAACTGCTTAGGGATACCCAGCTGGATCGCCGCAATCCCTACAGCCGGCTGTAATCCCTCTGCCTGCGCAATCTCATCATCCTGAGAATGACGAACATAGGTCAGCATATCTTCCAATAACTGACGATCCTGCGCCGATAATGGCAGTTCTACTTTCTCACTTTTTGTACGAATTCTTGGATCACTGTCTAATATAATGGTTTCACTATTAATTTTCATGAAACTATTCTAATCCATTTCGGTCTGTTTCGCAAATAATTTAAACTCTACACCTGTAAATCTGTATAAATAGACTTCAAAAGTGTAGCCGATTCCAACAAGGCTTTCTTTTCCTTTTCATCCAGACGAATTTCAACCGTTTCCTTAGCGCCGGAACCATTTAAAATGGTCGGTACCGATAAATACACATTCTCAATACCATAAATGCCATTGACCAAAACACTGACTGGTAAAATTCGGTTTTCATTAAATAAGATGGATTTTACGATAGCTGTCGTAGAAGCGGCAATTCCATAGCACGTATTTCCTTTACGGCTGAAAATTTCCCAACCAGCCTGTTTGGTCTGTTCCAATAAACTCTCTTCTGTCTCATTTTGGGTACGCTCCACATTATCGCTCAATACATCCGATAACAGCTTTCCACCGATCGTAGATGAAGACCAGGCAACCATCTCACTATCACCATGTTCGCCCAAAATATAGGCATGTACGCTTTTTGAATCCAGATCATACATCGAAGCCAGGCTGCAGCAAAGCCTTGCCGTATCTAAAGCGGTGCCGCTTCCAATGACCTGACTGGCAGGAAGTCCTGAAAATTTCCATACCAGATACGTCATGATATCGACCGGATTGGACACAACAATAAAAATTCCATTGAAGCCGCTTTCCATCACAGATGAAACAATATCTTTCATAATATGAATGCTTGGCTGCAACATTTCTAAACGATCATTCGAATCTTTTGGCATTGGTGCACTAGCCGTAATGATGACAATATCCGCATCTTTACAATCGACATAGTCTCCGGCTCGAACCACCATGTTTCGATTCATAAAATGAATTGCCTGCTGCATATCCAGGGTCTCTCCCACAGCTTTTTCTTTATTGACATCCATCAACACAATTTCTTCGCAAAGCCCTTGATTGATAATACTATATGCCGTAGTCGCTCCTACATTTCCAACGCCTATAACAACAACTTTTGATTTTTGAAATTTCATATTGAACCTCTTTTCTGTATTTTGTATTGTAACATTCTTTCATTACTATATCTATTTATAGGCTTTATACCCTTTATTTCCATGGTATAAAAAAAGATTTATCAGGACAACACACAGTACATAGATAAACAATATCGGCTGCATCGTTGGCACTACATCTTCCAAGGCCAACCAATCCTGGTAACGGATCCATTCTGCAATCTGAATATAGATGGATAATAGATTCAAGATGACAGATAAAAGCGAAAGAACTAACAACAGTACAGACCCTTTCCTTTTTGAAACTCTATGCCCTATATGAGCTATTGTAAATACTAAGCTGAATGCTGTACATAAAAGCCACATATATTCTCCTTTTTATTTGTCTTGAATCACATCGATGTTCTCATTCTTCTGCCATGGATTTTAGTGTAGAACCACTGATCCGATACACCGTCCAATCCGACATAGGCTGTGCTCCCAGGGAAAGGTAAAAGTCAATACTTGGCTGGTTCCAATCCAGGCACCACCACTCCAAACGTCCACATCCACGCTCTACCGCAATGTGAGCCAATTCTTTTAAGATGGCTTTTCCATACCCTTGATGACGATACTCTTCTTTGACATACAAATCCTCTAAATAAATTCCGGCTCTTCCTAAAAAAGTCGAAAAATTATGGAAAAACAAGGCAAAGCCGACTTCTTGGCCTTGATCTAATACAAAGATTACTTCTGCTTTTTGATGATCAAAGATCCATGTTTCTAAAGTTGTCTCATCAGCTACCACTTCATCCAACATACCCTCATACTCTGCCAATTCACGAATAAAGTTTAAGATGAGTGGTACATCCTCTCTTTGCGCTTTTCGAAACATCGGTTGTTGCGGCATACAGAAAGCCCCTTTATTTACTATTGTGATTATACCATAACAAAATACACAGCCAATATCCTAAAGCTTCAAACAAAATACTTTAAAATCAAATCTGTTTCGATTATAATATACAAGTCAAGACAGGGGCGCCTATTTAGGCTGAGATGTATTTATACGGTCCCTTATGACCTGATCTAGGTAATTCTAGCGTAGGGAGTCTTCAAAGCTTTTTTTGAATTCCTTACGCCTCAAATGGAGGTGTTTTTTTATGGGAAAGAATTTATCTGTCAGAGATGTTGTGTTGATGGCTTTTTATGTAGCCCTCTTTATGGTATTGGATACTTTTATTAATACCATGCCGATCCTGCAAATGCCTAATGGTGGAAGCTTAGGTGTATCCACACTGGCTTTGTTGATTGCTAGCTATCATTTAGGATGGCAAAAAGGATTATTTGTTGCGGTAGTTGCGGTATTTGCCCAATTTATCACCGGACCTATGTACACACCAACACTCATCGGATTCCTTTTGGATTATCTGCTTGCCTTTGCGGCCTATGGCTTAGCCAGCCTGTTTCCAAACTTTGGTTATTTCTATTCCGGTGTACTTGTAACAAATGCGATCCGCTTTATCTGTTCCACGATCAGCGGTGTTGTGGTTTGGGAAACACCACTTTGGGGATCCATCACATATCAGGCAACTTATATGATTCCAACCTTCATTCTGGGTATCGTTCTGGTTCCTTTGATGATGAAGCTTTTAGAACCTCATATGAAAAAACAGAAATAACAAAAAAATTGATCAGCTAGATACGATTTTGTACCTAGCTGATCTTTTTTTATTCATCTTTTGATTCGATATCCTTGGTTCGGAATACAAATCGAACAATGTTTTCCGAATTATCCGGTGTACCCGCAAATGATTTATGTTCCTTGTTCAATGCATCGATTTGATCAAACACAGTTTGTAGTGTGTTAAACTCCGATGTTGTCAAATCTGCCGTTTCTTTTAGTTTATTCATACCCTGCTCATTGAATTGACTTTGTCCATCATAAAGCTGCTTAGCTCCATTCTCTAATGTATCAAAAGCACTTTGTAGCTGTACAAGACCATCGCTCATCTCCATTAATTTTGATTTTTGTCCTTCCAACTGCGCTGTTCCTTCATTTAATAAGGAAGCACCACTGATCAATTCTTCATTTTTAGATACAATTTGTTGAGAACCGGCATTTAACTGATCAACAGCTGTCTTGGATTCACTTTGAAGCTGTTGAAGTCCTGATTCCAAGGCTACAGAACCCGTATGAAGCTGATCAGCGCCTTCTTTTAACTGACTGACTCCACCCTGCAGCTTTGTGATGAGTTGAACAAAATCTTGATCGCTCATATTCTGATGAACACCTGTCATGATTTGTTCTAAGGCAGCCATGGACTGAGCGGCTGTCTGCATAGATGTCTGCAGCTTTTGCATATCTGATTTTGTACCTTCCATGACCTTTGACAGGCCTTCCAAAGACTGCTTAGTCTGAGAAAGCAAGGTTTGTAGCTGCGCTTTTTGTACATCTAACGTTTCCAGTGTATAACCCTGAACATCAATACTTTGAACAACTTGTAATTGAGTTTGCAGACCGGTAATCTGTTCATCGATCTTAGAAGCGGCTCCTGTTGTATCCTCCTGTGGAATTGCAGATTTGCTGGTTTGTAAAGCTTGGATGGATGATTGCAATGCCTGCAACTGTGCCTCTTTTGCGCTTTCTAACTGGGCATTAAAACTTTGAATCTTACTTTGATCGTTTTCCACAGTTTGATTTACCGAAGCCACAAGAGCCTCAAATTGTGTCTGGAAAGTATCCAATCCAGTCATAGCCTGTTGAACTGTTTGTAAACTGTTCTCTAAAGAAGTCAAAGCTTCTTTAGAAGTAGAAAGCTGTGTTTGTAACGTAGTTAATTCTTGTTTGGTCGTATTCATCGCCTGTGTAAGCTTTGATAAAGTATTTTTATCCAGTCCATTCACCTGTTCTTCCAGTTGTGCCAGACCTTCCTGTAGCTTTTGTGACCCTTGTGATAAAGATGTACTTCCCTGTACGGTTTGCTGCATAGCGGCCGGTATAGCTGTTAACTTTTGATTTCCCTTGTCCAGCTGTGTTACTCCCTGTGTATATGCTTTGATTCCATCCAACAACAAACTGGAGCCTGTATGTAATTGTGTTGATGCATCGGCCAACTGTTGGATCTGTGGTGTAGCACTCGTTAAAGGTTTAGCACCTTCCTTTAATTCTGTCGTACCTTCATACAACTGTTTAGAACCATCTAACAACTGATCAGAAACCGATACCAGCTGATCGATACCGCCTGTCAGATCTCCAATGGATAATTGACCAGCCAATTCATCTAAAGAGATTTCATTGGTCATGGCGATCATGATCGATCCTAAATCAAAATCCTTTACATCGGTTTCAATCACTGTATCATCACTGATATGTAACTGATCGATGATCTTATTTAATCCAGCTTCCTGTAAAGTATCAGCCAATCCCGGTACATTCGCAAAGGCCAGCACTTCATTTGTACCATCATTCACGATTTTTCCATTGGAACAAGATACATTCTCATAATGATCTGCATTCAGAGTCAAAAGACCTCCGGCTAAAAAGCTGGGATGTACGGTAATGGCTTTTCCATCCGCATAGACCGTTTTTGATTCAAGATTTTCAAAGTGAATTGTCAATTTCAAATGTCCGCTTTGTCCGGCTACTTCTTTTGCGCTCAATTGGTGTCCATCCAACTCGTATGTAATTTTTACTTCAATGGGAAGCTGCTTTGTTGTCTTACCCTGATAGTAAATATCGTTATGCTTGCTGTTCCAAGTATAGACATTGCCATCCACTTCGGGCTCCTCATCAGTTTTGACATTTTCTACATCGGTTTCATCCAGCGTCTCCTTGATGTTATGGATGCTGTCATCATCGTGCAGCCAGCTGGATACGATCGTATCCGAGATCGATCCATCGGCATTTAAAACCGCATAGACAGTTTCTGTTTTCTGTGTCGGATTTTCATCCTCTAATGCATAAACATGAAGCGGAAGCATGGATTGTGCCAATACGGCACTTAAGATCACACTGCCCATTACCTTAATATTTTTATTCATACTGATCCTCCTTAGCTATCGGCCATTTTTTCGTTGTTTTTTCAATAAGCTTATGTCCTAATAAAAGCATGCTAGGCAAGATGAAGATAATACTGATGACAGAAATGATGGCCCCTCTTGCCAAAAGCTCACAAAGGCTGGAAATTAAATCCATACGAGATATCAAAGACACTCCAATACAAGCCGCAAAGAAGGAGCAGCCACTGGTAATGATCGAAGGAGATGTCTTTTGAATCGCAACTCGTATGGCCTCTTTTCCGCTCTTATTTAAACTGAGTTCTTCTCTAAATCGCGTTGTCATCAAGATCGCATAATCCACACAGGCTCCTAACTGAATCGTACCGATCACAATGCCGGCAATAAATGGCAATGTCGTATGTGTCAGATAAGGAATACCCATGTTGATCGTGATTGCCAATTCAATTGCCAGCACTAAGATAAACGGCAACGCAATCGATTTAAACGTAATCAAGATGATCACAAAAATTGCCAAAATCGATAATACATTTACGACCTTAAAATCTTCGTTGGTCGTGGTAATCAAATCCTTTGACAACATGCCCTCACCGGTGATCAGCGCTTTTTTGTCATATTGACTCAAAACTTCATGAATCTTGTCCAACTGCTTATTTTCTTCATCCGTAGCCGCATGATAATCACTGTTGGCAATCAACAGTTTATAGCCGCCATTTTCAAAAATATCTTTAATGGCTTCCGGCTCAAATGTGCCGGGAACCCCACCGCCGACAAAATTTTCATAGGCCAAGACATTTTCAATCCCCTCAATGTTTTCAATCTTTCCGGAAAGTTCCTGGATATCCTTTGTCGGTAATGTATCGCTGACCAAAATGAAGTGAGTCGTATTCATATTAAATTTATCTTTTAGTTCTTCCGTTCCCTTCATACTGGAAAGATCAGATGGCAATGTACTGGTCAGATCATAGTATTGCTTGACATTGGCCTGTGCAAAACCCATAGGAATAAAGATACAAATTCCGATCAACAGCAAAAACTTGGCATGTCGAACCACAAAACCAGGCACTTTTTTGAGTTCATGAATCAATGTTCTATGTGTGTATTTTTCAATTTGGCGATCAAAGATCATCAATAGACTAGGTAGAACAAAAATCGTACAAATGACTCCCAGCACAACCCCTTTAGCCATCACGATACCAATATCGCCACCCAGTCTTAGTTGCATGAAACAAAGCGATAAGAATCCGGCAATCGTTGTCACCGAACTGGATGTGATGGAAGTAAAAGTAGCCTGAATGGCCTTGACCATGGCCATGTCATTGGTCGTATTCTCTGCTTTTTTCTTTTCTTCCTGATAGCGATGTAAAAGGAAAATCGAATAATCCATTGTCACCGCTAATTGTAAGATCATCGCCAAAGCCTGTGTAATATAAGAAATCTTTCCTAAGAAGATGTTGGTTCCAAAGTTATAGATGATGGGAAAAGCCATACCCAACATAAAGATCAAAGGTGCTACGGAAGATTCAAGTCCTAAATACAGCACAACCAGACTTAACAAAACGGCAATCACAGCATATTTGACAGTCTCTGAATTAGCCAGATCCTTGGTATCCTGCGCAATAGCACTCATTCCCCCTAAATAACAATCCTTGTTCGATACTTCTTTGATCTTCGCAATCGCATCCATGGTTTTCTCCGAAGCTGTATCTTCTTCAAAGGTGACGATCATCAAAGTGGAATCTTTGGAATATAACTGTTTTTGAAGGGCTTCCGGTATCATTTCCTTAGGAAAGGTGATATCCAAAACATCATCTCGCCAGAATACTTTTTTGACCCCGTCGATCTTTTCAATCTTATCTTTTAAAGAAACAACCTCTTTATCCGAGAGATCATTGGTTACCATCATTCCTACACTGGCCAGATTAAAATCCTTATCCAGGACTTCCTGTCCCTTCATCGATTCCGCTTCTTTAGGCAGGTAGGAAAGAATATCATAATTGATTCCCGTATTTAAATAACCGATCACACTGGGAATCAAGAGCAGTACAGCAACAAGCAAAATCTTGTTTCTGTATCTGACAATAAACTTAGAAATTCTATCCATATTCTCTATCCTTTCTCAACATGGACAAAAGTATAGTACAAAAATGACTCTTAGTCAATTATTTAATATAATTTTTAATATAACCTTTATATTAAGAAATAAAAATTGACCAAACGTATATTTTTGTCTATACTATACGTGGTGATACTATGAAATCCAAAGTGCTGGAAAATAAGAGAAATAAGGAAACTGCGCTTTTAAACAGCGCTTTTGACCTGTTCACAAAAAAAGATATCCATTCCGTAACCGTTCAGGATATCGTAAAAAAAGCCAATGTAGCAAAAGGAACCTTTTATCTGTACTTTAAAGATAAATACCAGATTCGTGACGTACTTATTCAAAAAGAAGCGGCTCGTTTGTTTCAGGAAGCCAGAGAAAAACTGGAGAAAAATGATATTCAAAATTTTGAAGATGCGATCATTTTCATCATCAATCAGGTTTTGTTGAGCTTAGAAGATAATCCAGCTATTTTAAAATTTATTGAACGAAATCTATCCTGGGGCATCTTTCATGAGCAACTGCAGACAACCATGGATAATGAAGAAATCGGTATGCTTCAACAATTTACTTTATTAGCCAAAAAAAGTGGCTATACCTTTAAAAGACCGGATATTATCTTATTCATTATCATCGAAACTGTAGGCAGCACTTGTTACAACTCCATTCTGTATCAAAAACCGCTTCCTTTTCAGGAATACAAACCTTATTTATTCGAAGTCATTCGGGCCATACTCAAAAATTATAAAGACTAAACAGGTCCATGACGGTGATCTATCATGATCACTTTTTTAAACACGTTATTTTCTGCATATTCTACAAAAAAATCAAAGTTTCTGTAAACTTCACTACTGTTTTATCTTTACCAGACAAGATTTTAAACGAAATAAAAAGACTACACGGACATAGAATGCCATTGTAGTCTGTTTTTGTTTACAAACAAGTAAAACTTATTCACCTTGTTCTAAAGCTAAAGTTTTTGTGGTGATGTCACATACATCAGCCGGTCCATAATACTGGATAGCACCTGGATATACATAACATGTGTTTTCAGCCCATTCTTCACGATGTGCTTCAAAATATTTAAATGGTTTTCCTTCCAATTCAACCAGCGCTTTTTTGATAACTGGTTTGTCTTCTCCATGGCGTCTTTCGATGTTCATCATCTTAGTGATCGGCATACCTCCGGCAACCCATTCATTAGCTGGTTTTGACAAGTTGGAAATCTTAGATAAGTATCCCGTGTAACCATACTGAATTAGCATAAAGGCATTGTATCCTAATGAATAACAATAATCCGCATCAAAGTTAGATGGGAATGCACAACGTCCTTCATAACCAAAGAAGTGATGTAATGCATTGAATTTTCCTTTATAAGTACCAGCTTCTTTTCTTTCTGCCAATTTATCAGCTACTAAAGCAGAGAACAACTTTTCAGATTCAATCAAAGAAACCTGTACGTTTCCATGAGGGTCACGTTCTAAGAACAACTGCTGCTGAATGCCTTCCGGTAAAATTGCAAATACGTCCATCGATTCTTTTGTCAAACCATTTTCGATGAAAGCATATTTATCTTTCCATGTAGGTAAAGCATTAAATTCGTCAGCTTTGCTTCCGGCTAACAATTCATTAATTTCCGCAATCAATTTAGAGAATTCAGGTACAAATTCTACTACACCTTCCGGAATGATGGCAACACCAAAGTTCATACCTTTGGCAGCACGTTTTTCTACTGAATCAGCAATGTAATCGGCAATCTGTGATAAAGACATTTTCTTGGCAGAAACTTCTTCAGATACCAGACAGATATTAGGCTGTGTTTCCAAAGCACATTCCAAAGCTACATGAGAAGCAGAGCGTCCCATAACTTTAATGAAGTGCCAATATTTCTTAGCAGAATTGGCATCACGTTCGATATTTCCAATTAGTTCGCTATATGTCTTAGTGGCCGTATCAAAACCGAAAGAACATTCGATATCTTCATTTTTCAAGTCACCATCAATTGTTTTTGGACAACCGATAACCTGTACACCAGTGTTATTAGCTGCAAAATATTCGGCTAATACAGCTGCATTGGTGTTAGAGTCATCTCCACCGATGATTACGATAGCCGTAATACCATGTTTTTTACAGACTTCGGCAGCTACGGCAAACTGTTCCTGTGTTTCCAGTTTGGTACGTCCGGAACCGATAATATCAAATCCTCCGGTATTTCTGTATTCATCAATATATTCATCATCAAAGATCAAATAATCATCTTCGATCAATCCACTAGGACCATTCTTAAATCCATATAATTCATTTTCCGGATTTGTTGCCTTTAAAGCATCATACAATCCACAAATAACATTGTGTCCACCTGGAGCCTGACCTCCAGAAAGGATAACACCGACAACCTGTTTTTTAGCTTCCGATGTATTTTCACCTTTTTCAAAAGTGATTTCTTTTTTCCCATAAGTATTTGGGAACAATGCTTTAATCGTTTCCTGATCGGCAACGCTTTGTGTTTCTTCACCTTCCTTGACACAGATGGCTGAAATTCCATGTCTTAACATTCCAGGAAGTTTTGGCGAATATTCATATCTTGCCTTTTGTAATGATGAAATTTTCATACTAGATCTCCTTTTTTTCAACGTCTAAATTATAGAATATACATCAAGAAAAGTAAACTGTCACCGCATGGATTCTGGCTTTATTCGCTTTACAATTTTTATCATTTTTTACGCTAAATTCAACTAAAAAGTTGATGACCTAACATGAATAGCGTCAGATTCAGGGATATTCTTTGACATGTAAAGGAGATTCCCTATGATTAATGAAACATTCTTGAACCATCTAAAACCAGTAGAACTCGAATTCATTCAAGCCTTCATTTATAAACTGACAAGCGACAAAATAACTCTGGATACAACAAATTCAGAAAATATTGAATCTACTGTATCCCGTTGTCCGCACTGTGGATCTTTTCATTTTGTGAAAAATGGATTTAACAAAAAGCACAGGCAAAAGTATCTTTGCAGAGATTGCGG
>NZ_ATUT01000008.1 GCF_000420345.1 Faecalicoccus pleomorphus DSM 20574
AATTGTTTTTGGTCGAACTAATTTTACTAAGGATATACCTTTTTTTCTATATTTCCAGAAAAACGAATTTACACAAGATATTTTATGCTATCAATCCCATACTGAAAATGTGAAAAATTGTTAATTGATATATCTAAATCAGCAATGTTCAAACCTCGATTATCTATTTGAAATTGCTGCCAATAAGGCAATATATCTTTTGATAAACCTATGCCTATTTTATTAACCACTTTGTACCAGGTCTTCATAATTATTACTGTCCAGATACAACAGTTACACATCCTGAAAAAGCATTCTGAAATGCATAAATATTATATGGACCACTAGGATTATTTGTTGTATAATTCATCATTCTAAGTAAATATTGGTTTAGTAATCTGTTAATTTCATTCTTTGCTGCTTCTTCCCCTTCTGGAAATTCTATAGTTGAAAGATCTGTTCCTTCATAAGAAATAAGACCCAATGCATTTAAACGTTCAGCTAACTGCACATCATCGCATGGCTCTCCAACATTTAACAGAAACCCCCATGAGCCATATTCAGAAAAAGAATGCCCTGTAATTCCACCTGGAAAATTCCAAGCAATTACATAGGTCGGAGCAACTACATCCTCTAATTCTTCACCTTCAATTGTTGATCCATTAATACTAGCTCTCATCATACTATTACTAAGATTCTGACCCCCAATTGTACCATAAACTACAGTCTCTCCATACATAAATTATTTCCTCCTTTATTTATCTGCTTGTTCAAGCATTCTTTTTACTTGTTCACAATATTCTTTATTTACTTTATTTAAGCCACCATTTAAACAGGCTAAATGGGCTAGACATCTTCTACACTTGTCTCTTACTTCACAGGTAGAACATTCTTCTGGCCATCTAAGATGCTCACAATATTCTAGAAATATTCGCCAACATTCTTCTAAACTAGAATCTAATACTGATAACTTAGGTTCTTCAACAAACAGGCAGAAAATCATATTTCCATTCCAGCTGATATTAAATTCTGTTCCATAACCTTGACATTTTTTTATTGGTAAATCATCTTTTTGTGCTGGCAAATTTGTCCAGAGATCGGCCATTTCTCTTGTACAATCTGGTGAAAAGAAATCAATAGCACATTCATTTGCTTTACTTTTAGCTCCACGAAGTGATGGATAACAAGCGCTGCTGTGATACCAAGGTAATTGATTCTCTTTGGCATATCTCGCAATATTTTGCGCATCTTCTTTATTCAGTTTTGTAAAGGTAGTAACCAATTGGATTGGATACCCTTTTTCTTGTAGTTTCTTGATACCTGCATCAACTTTGCCAAACCCATTCTCTATACCACAGACTCTTTTATACACTTCATCATTGGAACCATAGAGTGTTATTTTTATCAAATCAGGCGGATAGTCCTCAAATAACTCTAAAATCTCATCTGTGATTAAAGATGCATTTGTCTGAAGTATTCTTTTAAATCCCATTCTAGATAAGCCAATCCAAATCTCTTTAAAATCAGGATGTAATAAGGGATCTCCACCTGTGATGCAAAGGGAAAGAACACCCATCTCTTGTGTTTGTTTGGCTACATCTAGCCATTGGTCTCCTGTTAATTCTTTTCCAAAATTTGTAATTTCTTCCTTTGAAAGATGGACATAACACATTTGACAATTGAATCCACATCGAGGAGTTAACTCAAAAGTTGCATGAATAGGAATTTTTTGTTCAAAAGCACTTTTCTTAATCCTAGCCATGGTCAAAATTCCATGTAAATTTTGTTGCATTGCCATTCTTACTTTTTTCCTTTTTCTATCATTTTTGCTTGTTCCTTTGTCAACTTTATTTTGGCAACCCCTACTTTAGGTTCTGGTCTTCCATTTTCCAACATATAGTTTTTATCTAATAAATCTAGAAAATCATGAATATCCTTTTGTGCCTGTTCTTGTGTCACTCCTGAAAAATGTTGCATAACTTTTTGTACTAAACTATCTTCTGTAAAATCTTCATCTTTCATTTGTTCCCATAACCAGGCTGTTGAATCTGTAATCTGCATCATCGGTGATATTTGTGAAAGTTTTCCAATGGGGACTACAATATTTTCTCCTGCAATTTTTCTTAAAACTAAATCTTTTTTTAGTTTCATCTTCTCCTCCCGCAAAACTTACTTATAAATCTCAATTTTTTCGTACAATTTTTTTCGATCTTTACTTTCGGAAAATACTTGTTTTAAATGAATTGGAGCTTTTTCTTTTGTACAAATTTTTTTGATTCTTCTACAAGGAAAATAAATCCAGCCTATGATGATAAGTATGGGAAATTTTTGTGCTTGAGGCCATTTATCTTTTATCATAGAATTCATGGTTCTTATAAATTGCACAAATCTTTTATGTCCGATATTTTTTCTCTCATAGTCTGTTATAAACAAGCTTTCTACATATCGTTGATTATTATTAGCTCCAAAATTGCCACCATCCAAAATATCTTTCAAAAGCATAAATGCCAAATCGTCGTCTTTTGACATATAAGATTGAAAAGGTAAATCAAACGCTATGGAACAAGCTTTTGATAATAGTGTTGCGTATTTCCACAGTCCTATTGTTTGAAGTCTATCTTTGAAGAGCTGCTCAAAATTATCTACAGACTGAATAAATACTGCCCAATCGCATAAATGTCTAAGTCCTATACCTTCTGAAATTAAATGTTTTTGTGTATGCATCAACATCACTAGCCCATGATAGAAATCACTTGGCACCACACATGTTAATCCATCTTCTGTTATTTCTTGTGTTTCATCAAAAAAATTGGATAATACATCTCTTACTGCAGATTCGTGTTTTTGATCTGGTAATCCCGGAAAATCAAAATGCATTTCAAAATACATATCTTCTTTAATATACACTTTGTGACAACAATGATTTTGGTCTAAACGATGAAAACCTTCCTGTTTTAGTATGGTTTCCACTCTATTAGTGTCTTCCGGTTTAATAATGAAATCTACATCCCCCATTTGACGAATCATCGGTTGTGGATAATAATGTGCAGATGCAACACCCTTTAAAACACAGTACTCAACATGATGCTTTTTCATGATACTATGAAGATAAGCATGGTAGGAATAATTCCTTGCGGTTAAATCGGCTTGGCTAATTAAGTTAGAAAAAATTTTATTCTTTAATAAATCATCGATTTGATATTCATTACTATTTAGAAATGCTGGGGTTATTACAGCTTGTTTTTTTGCACATTCATAAACTTTATCAAAGTCAATAAATTGATTCTTATCAAACTTTGTCTGAAACATTACATTGGATATCATTTTACATAAGATATCTTGTTCTTTTGTTAATTGATTTTTATGCATTCTTATCATCCAATATAATCATATTCTCTCTCCATTTACTCTAACTAAAATTAGTCAAAATAAATCTTACCCTCTCCCCATATATAAGTGTCAACAAATAGCTATTTTATAACCAAACATGCGTTAAAAATGGTGAGTATAACCATTTTATAACTAATTTTATAGTACTAAGTGGAGAATTTAACCATTATCACATATTTTGTGTTTTTTAAATCATGCTTAGGTATAAACAAAACAATTCAAGTATAACTGAAACAAATCTAAATTTGGTAATCTTTTCAGATATACTTGAAATCATTCTGAATTTCTCTTTTATTTTCACTAGATCTAAAAAAAAGTGAGAGTTACCTGCTCTCACTTTATACTGTCGGTGTTGTTTGTTGCATGGATGGATGCCATGTAGTTTGTGTTGGATATTGGCTGACATCAATCTGGAGCTCATTGATCTTTTGTTGGATCTCCGGATTTTGATCTTGATAATAGAAATAAATAACATTAGCCAACAAGCGCTGTTTGGTTCCAGCTTCCAGTGGAATGCTTCCATCAATATAACAGGAAAGCTCAATACCAGTACTCATTGTATTTTCATTGACTACTTGTACAGTGACATTGTGTTCTACCGAATTGCCTTCTTCATCCACACCACTGACAACAATCGGATATTCACCTTCAGCTACCAGATTCACATCCCCTATCACTTGAATCTTGGCTTGTTCATCTTCATCAATAGCCAGGAAATATTTTGTTAAATCAACGTCTAAGGCATTTTGTTCAATGACAATGCGATCCTGCATACCTACAAACGTTGGTGGTGTTGTATCTTCTGATTTACTCTTTGTTTCTTCCTGTATTTGATTTTCTTGTGGTTTATTCGGTTGTTGTTTGGATTCAAACACAAAATATAAAGCCATCAAGACAAAAACAATTAAAAGAACGAGTATGATCAATATACTTATTTTTTTACTGAATTTCTTTTTAAAGGGTGATTCTTTTTCCGGATCGATCTTTACCTCCGGAAGATCTTTAAATTCATTATTTTCATTCTTTCGGGTTTCTCTTTCCATCACTTATCCCCCTTTTCTCTAATAATAGTTATAGTAGGATTCAGTTGTTCGATCCGTCTTGCTTAAAACAGAACCGATAACATGGGCTCCATTTCTTTGCAGCTGTGTTAAAGCGGTACGTGCCACCTTTTTATCTGTGTCTTGAGCCGATACGACAAAGATGGTTCCATCACTTACACAAGATACTGGTATCGCATCAGAAACAGAAAGAACCGGTGGACAGTCTAAAATGATAAAATCAAAACGTTGGCGCATATAGGCTAGAAATTCTTTGAACTTATCACTGGATAATAGTTCCAAAGGGTTAGGTACTTTAATGCCGGCCGGCAATACATACAAGATACCATCTCCTTTTTTATCTTTGAATTTCTGAAAGAAAGTATCAGGAATATTCATGTCTTCCTGCGCTAATACGTTACTTAATCCAAAACGATTAGAGATATTAAACTTTTTATGAATATAAGGTTTTCGCATATCGCAATCCACAAGTAATACTTTACTAAATTGATTGGCGCTGACAATAGCCAAATTCGAAGCGGTTGTCGTTTTTCCCTCACCAGAATTTGCACTTGTAATATTGACAACCTGCACTTTTGTATCTACAGAAGAATATTCAATGTTGGTACGTAAATGGCGATACACTTCCAATTCATCAAACTGCTTTGATTTCTTTGTCGTATTGTTTTTCATATTGATTCCTTTCCTCTCCAGAATCTTCGATGAGATCCTGATTTTGTTATCGTTTCAAATGGTTCATTTTTTAAAATATGCTCCGGATTTTTATGAAGTACTATATCTGCTGCTTCTTGTCCTACATTCTTTTGTATCCATTGATACGCATCCGATAGCTGACAAATTCGATGACCCCTTGTCCGATGCGCATCACTGGCCACAAGATGCACCATACCATGTTTAAATAACTGATAAGCATTTTTCTGGACGGTTCTTCCATGATGTCCCAATAGACTGGTGCGATTAACTTGAATCTTACAACCCATATCGATCCAGTCTTGCACACGTTGTAAATCAATCTTTGTATGAAAATATCGTTCTACATGCGCTACAATTGGTGTATACCCACGAATAATTAATTCATACAACCTATCTTCTACCTGTGTTGTATCTTGTAGCTTTTCTTGTACATTAAACTCACAAAGAACATAATTCGAATTGGCTAATGGATAAAACCATTCGTTTTCTATCATTTCTAAATAATCTTCATTTAAGAACAGCTCACAGCCGGAATAATAGTCAATTCCAAAAGTATGAGCCAAGTCTCTTGTTTCAACCATTCGATTGGCCATTTGACTCACTTCGTTCCACTGTTGTCTTCCGGGTATAAAATGTGGTGTGGCAATAATGGTATCAATGCCATCTTCTTTTGCCATTTGAAACAACATCTTACACTCTTCAAGCGTTTGTATGCCATCATCAATCCCCCAGGTACAATGATTGTGCGTATCTATAAAAGACATGGAATCTTACCTTTTATAAGGTACAGCAGCCAATACTGGAATGCCTAAATAGTTTTCAGCGGCTTCTCTTGTACGAAGACGATTATCAAACAAATAATGAACAATGACTATCCCTGCTGAAAGTGCAAAACCTATCATAAATCCCATTAGAGTAAATTTTGAACGGCTTGGTGATACCGGATTTTCATTGACTTTTGGCTCATTGATGACAGCTAAGTTATCAATACGAAGTACATCCAACATTTCTTCATTAAATACAGAAATGGTGTTTTCCACAATTTCATACGCTAGCTGTGGATCTGTTGTCGTCGATTGAATATCGATCAATTCGGTATCTGTGGCATTACTGATTTTTAGGGTACTTAAAACAGCTTGGTAATTATCTAAGCCTACTTTTTCTGCCACTTCTGCCGTAATTGTCTCTCCCTGTAAGATTTGAATATAGTTATTGACCATACGAGAGTTTGTTTGAATACTGTTATAATCGATGGCTCCTTGTTCACTAATGCGCGGTGTAATATAAATCGTCGCCTCACTGCTATATTGCTTTGGAATGATAAATGTGGCAAGCACCAATCCAATTATCGCAAAGACAATGGAAGTAAAGGCAATCGGTATAATTCGTTTTTTCAATGCCGCAAACAGATCTTTTAGATCAATCACCATTTCATCCTGATTTATTTCCATTTTTTCATTCATTATATGTACTCCTTCTTTTTTATTCGTTAGTGGATGTATCGGCATGCAATACATCGGAAATCTTTTGCTTTGCTTCTTTGACGGTTGCCTGATCGGGAATCATGACATACGCTGTTGTCCCTATTTCTGCACACATCAAGCTATCACCGGTTCCATCCAACATATATTGTTCGATCTTCCATGACGGATTTTTATCCAATTGAAACTGCACCAGGCTGGCAATTTCATCACTGGAGAGATTGGTTTCAAAGGTGTTGCCCAAGGCTTCCAACAGTGATGTATAATTCATCAAAACCGATGGTGAAGTCACGGCATCAATGATCCCCATCAAAACAATTTGCTGGTTTCTGGTTCGCTGTCTATCACCATCCACATAAGCATAACGTTCTCTTGAGAAGTTTAAGGCTGTTTTTCCATCAATATGCTGTTGTCCTGCCGCAATACTAAATCCTTTGGTTTGTGTAGAACTGGCAACAGCGGCTTCTTCCGGTACATTAACATCAATGCCACCTAAAGCATTGACTACTTCAGTTACACTGTCAAAGCCTACCTTAAACGTGTAATTAATTTCGATCCCTAAAAGATTTTCAATTGTCATCTTGGTCGTATTAACACCATTCATTCCTGTATGTGTCAGTTTATCCATAGCTCCATTTTGACAGCCATCGTCCGCATCACAAACGGTTGTCACATAATAGTCACGAGGAATGCTTGTCAATAAAATGGTCTGCGTATTCGGATTGACTGTTACAACCATATTCACATCCGAGCGTGCATTTTCTTCAATATCGACACGAGAATCACTACCCGTTATCAGTACATTAAACGAATGACTCATGATGTCATCGACAGATTTTGCTTCCGTATTATTATTCACTTCAATCTCTGTTTGAAAGATCACACGCGTATTTATATTAAAGTTGGCGAAGTCTTCCATATCCGTAATTGCCGAGCGACTGGACTCCGGTAAGATGATGGCATCGACTTCATATTTATAAAACGCATCCACCATACCGGATAAAGAGTCATACTTCTGACTTTCAAAATCGACATGATGTGATTCAATATCTTTGACACATGTCTCTGTTCGATCTTTGGAAATCGTCGAAAGCATACCAATCGTCTTTTCTTTCAAATCTTGTATGGTTTCATAATCACTGCTCTCCTTGACAATGACCGATACCATATTTGCGCCTCTTGATGGTGTTGATATCTTTTCCAGCATAGAATTGGTGGCCTGCACATAATAACCAACAGTTCCACTGACAACCATGATCAAGACCATAAAAATAGCACTGATGATTCGTCCAACCTTCTTTTTAAAATAGAAATTAACTAATAAGATCAACAAAACATCCAACACGCAAAAAACGGCAATAGCTAAGAACAAAAATTGATTAGGTATTGCCTTCAATGTGATCAATTCATAGAATAAAAAACCTGTACACAATACTAAAAGTACAGAAAGTGTGACATACAAAATACGTTCCACCTTTTTCATTGGAATCCTCCTTGTATCTCACCCTCTAATAACCTAATCATTATTTTAACGTATTTAAATTCAAATACAATAGCCATATGATGTATAATTGGAAATTTCATTCATATAACAATTTTGTAACAATGAATATATGACAAAAGGGACCGAAGTCCCTTTGTTTGTGTTTATTAAGCTCGTTTACGCCATACCAATAAGAGCCCCATTAAAGAGACAGCACTGCCAATTAAGCTGATGAATAATCCCGCTCCTGTCTTAGCAGCAGTATCAGATCCATCTGTATTCTGACCTGGATCTTCTTGACCTCCGTTTCCTGGCTGCTCATTTTCCTGGTATGCATTGGTAAAGATGATAGCTTCTTGTGCTTCTCCATCTTTCGTGATGTCACAAGTTGTGACAACTATATGTCCTTTTTGATCATCTTCTACATGGATCACGATATCATAGATACTTTCATCGTATTGAATACCTTCTTGTCCATCATTGACTTCGGATATTGTGTAACTATAGTTACCAGCTTTGTCAAAGTCAATTGGTTCAAAGTTGATCATTCCTTTTTCGTTGTTTGTTGCTTTGGATACGACATTTCCTTCTTCATCTTTTAACTCAAAAGTAAACTGTCCATCGCTTAGCTCTTTACCCTCTAACTTCTTGATAGCACCAAGCTGTACATTGGCACTGCTGATTGGGGCATACGTATTTTTAAATACGATAGAATCTACTGCTTTTTGATCTTTAGTAACCGTCCATTCTACCTTTAAAGTACCATCACCCTGATCCGTAACAGTAGCCACAGCATTATATACAGAAGTATCGTAGTTCATACCCAAGACTCCTGTATTAAACTCAGAGATGGAATATTGATATGTACCTGCTTTATCAAAGGTGATTGGGACAAAGGCAACGTTGCCATCGGCATCATTTGTAGCTTCGGAGACTACATTTCCCGCCGTATCCTTCATCTGGAATGTAAATTGACCAGCTTCTAAGTTCTGACCTTTCAATTCTTTTTGAATAGATACTGTGCCATCCGTTGGTGAACTTGTCACAGTCGTAGTTTGATATACATTCACAAATGTGAATTTAGGTCCTTGTGTCGGAGTAGAAACAACACTTAATGTGCCATCTCCATTATCTGTCACTGTAACTGTAACGTTCTTCACAGTTGTATCATTGGTTACACCAGCCACAGCACCCGATTCACTAATGGTATAGATAAATGTCTTAGAGCGTGTAGATGCGTCCACTTCCTGTGTATCTTCTGTTGTCTCTTCGACATTGCCGAATACATTTTCCATCGTATATTCGATCAAATCAAAATCAACATTTCCAGAAGCATCATTGGTCACAGTTGCGATTGAAGGCATCGGTGCCCCCTCAGATCCGGTAATCGTAAATTGATATTTACCTGTGATATCCGGTAGATTCGCTCCACTATTGGCCTGTAAGACTTTAGTTCCCTTCATATCAATGGATGCTTTGGCATTTTGTCCATATACATTGACAAAGTCTAAGGCTGTCGTACCTTCCGGATAGATGACTTCTATAGCTAATGTGCCATCGCCTTGATCCGTTACTTGCACCTGAATTGTAAAGCTGGATCGTACACTTTGAACACCAGTAGGTGGTGTCATTTCTTCCACAGTATAGTTATAAGTATAGATATTTTGTTCTTTGATAGCTAAACCATTGGCAACATCTGCATTCAACTGCTGGGTTGTATAAGTTATCGGTGTAAATTCAATGTTTGCTGCTTGTCCATTCACTGCAGACTGGTTTGTACCGCTCGATACCGGTGTTTTAGTGGCATCTTTTGTGTTCGTTATGACAAAGTTAAATTCAGAAGCAAGCATGTCACGTCCATTTAGCGTTTTTGTAGTCTGAATTTTTGTAGCACCCTGTCCGCCTAATGTGCCACTGGCATCATAACGGTTATTAAACACAACAACAGCATTTTGATCAAAGACTTGGTCATCCACTGTGGTTTGAACACTAAGTGTACCATTTCCATTATCTGATACGCGGATTGTCACTGTATGTTCAACTTGATCATACGTATAACCAGGCTTGTTATCCGGAATAACTTCTTTGATTAAATATGTAAATGTTTTTCCGATATCCTTTTGATCAAATTTCATCGAATCAAATACACTTGTTATAGAAGTATAGCTACCATCACTATTGATTAGTTCTTGTGCCGGCACGGTAACTTTTGTGATTTCCTGACCGGCTTTTTCACTGGATTCTTTATCTTGTGCCGTAACAGTAAATGTAAACTCATCTTGATCAATAGATTTACCGATCATGTTCTTCTGAATACGTAAAGCTCCCACTGCATTATAATCTAGCGAAGTCGTACTATACGTATTGGTAAATGTCGTATTTTGTTGTGTTTGCGCTACAGCACTCAATGTTCCATCACCGTTATCTGTGACAACCACTTCGACTTCAGCTGTATGATCATCATATGTTATTCCATAAGTGTTTTCCGGTATCACTTCGGAAACAGTATAATGATATTTACCTGCTTTGTCATAAGTGATTTTTCCAAAGTTAAAGCTGTCGGCATTATCCTTGGTAACTTCAATCGTCTTGGATTGTTCAGTAGATCCTTCCGGCATTGGTGCGCCTTCCAAACCTGTTAATGTAAAGTTGAACACATCTTTTTCTGTCCAGTCACGGCCTGCCAAATCTTTTGAGAAATTAAAGCTTGTCGGCACTCCCGTAAAGGCTGTTGTGCTATATGTATTGGTAAATGACAAATCTGTATCTTCTGATTCTAAGGCTGGTTCTGTCTTAATGGAAGTATCTACCTTCATCGTACCGTCACTTTGATCTTCAGCAGTCAAAATCACATACTTCTTTGTCGCATCATAAGTGATGCCTGAAATTTTATTGGTCGCATCTTCTTTGACTTCAAAAATATATGTTCCTTCTTTTGTGATTTGAATTTCACCAAATTGTGCACTCTTTGTGGCAGACGAATCATTTTCATCGTACGTAATCAATAATGCACCTGCATTTTCTGGCAATACTACACTCTTATCCTTTACAGCTTGTTTTGTGATATCATCATATGCTTCCAGAGTAAAGGTAAACGCATCACCCTTTTTCCATTCTCTGCCAGTCAATGTCTTATTTACCACCAGATTTGTATCTCCTGTCGATCCTGTTGCACTGTACTTATTTTCAAAAGTAGTTTTTCCTTCAACTTTGGATTCAACAGTTAAAGTACCATTTTCGTCAGAAACGGTATAAGTCACAACAACTTCATGCGAATCATATGTAACACCATTCAACATATTATTTTCAGCATCTTGTGGAATATCTTCCTTCATTGTGATTTCATAAATACCTGCTTTGGTAAATATTAAATCACCGAATTGAACATTACCCTCCGCATCATTAGTAGCTGTCAAAGTTTCTGGAAGAGTTATGCCAGTTTCATCACCTTCTGTCAGCTGCATACTGAATGTAAATTCTCCGGCCTGAAGCGGTGTTGTTCGATCCCCGGATAATGTCTTTACCAAAGAAATTGGAGTTTTTGTAATCTGGGTTGGTGTAAAGTTATTCGTAAAGGTAATCGCATCAACATCGGTTTGATCATTATCTTTTACAAAATCATCCTCTTCTATTTTACCTTTTACAAATTGTGATTCAGCTACTGTTAATTGTCCCTTTGCATCTGTAACAGAAATTGTAACTAAATAGGCAGCATCATCATAAGTAATACCTGTAATACTTTCTTTTGTCTCTTGTACAATGAATGTATATGCCCCCTGCTTATTAAAAGTAATATCTCCAAAGCTATCAGCTTTTGTTTCACTTTCATTTGTAATTGTTACTGTCTTTGCATCGTCTGGTACAATTACATCTTTATTGTTGATTGCTTCTTGTGTTTCTTGTCCATAAGCATCTAAAGTGAAAGTAAACGCATCACCATCTTGCCAATTCCGTCCGGTTAATGATTTTTGAACTTGAATTTTAGCTTCTGTGTTTTTTCCAATCACAACTGGTTCTGGTTTATAGGTATTGGTAAAAGTTATACTTTCATTTGTTCCTATCGAAATATCTCCGCTGGCAATAGAATCCTCTATTTTATCTGCTCCCGTTATATTTGATAACGTAAATCCAGTTGGATTATTGATTTCTTGAATGCTGTAATCAGCATTACCCATTCCTAATAGTTCAATGGATTGATTTGCCTTCAATGTAACGGTTGCCGTGCCATTTTCATTAAAATCAATCTCTGTTGTTTCTTCTTTATCATTGGTAGAAATAATACCAGAAACCTTAGTGTTTTTCTTTATTTGCGAAGCAATTTCAAAAGTAAATGTTGCATCTGTTGGAGCAGTGAATCCCTGTTCTGCAGTCACTTGTTTTTGAATAATCAAGGAAGCCGATGGCACTTTTACTACACCATTATTTCCTAAATATACGCAGAAAGATCCACTCTGTGCATCACCAGAAGTACGGAAATTAAATGTTGGTGCAAAAGAAGTAATCGCTGTATTGGTTTCATTACTTGTTTTATCCCTTGTAAAAGCTGCAATATTTCCCAAACGCGGAGAACCAGCCTTTAGATAGACCTTCCCATCTACATCTGATATTACATATTCACTCATTACTGATCCCAATCGTTCCTCATATTTAGTAACTGGCTCCATTTCATCTTTTTGATAATATGTGAATGGAACATAATATGTTTTTGTTGGATCAAAAGTACCTGCCTCAACTTGCGTTAAGCCATTTCCACCATTTTCATAAATCGGTGTATCTTCCTGTAAGAAATAGTAACTATTGTCATGAGCCGGTTCATATTCCACATATGCATTTCCTGCAGTTTTATCATCGGTTAAGCTTAATTTTGTTCCGTCATAATAGTTACTGAAGAATAATATGTTTCCATTTCCATCTTGATGAATTGTATCTGCCAGATACTCTGGAGAAATTTTAGAATAATTAATATTTCCATCATCATCTTTAATGCTCGATTGTAATCCAACACTATAGACTAATCGCATCGGATACATTGTTTGTTCATCAAACGTTTTAACAGTTCCATCATTATTGAGTTCAATTGTATCATGTACAAGCGGAATCAAAGAAGCTGGAATTTTCATCGTCAAAACTTGTCTTCCGTTTTCTTCAGGTTCAGACAAAGTAATTTGAAGATTGCGTAAATCTTGTTCACCATAAACATTGTTTATAAATGTGTCATTTGCCGTATCTAAAGTAATAGAGTTTGTCTCTTTATTGTAATTTCCTTCAAAGAATTTATCTCCAATCACCAATCCTTTTACATCTTTTAATTCCATGTAATCCCCAATAGTATCGGTATATGTAATGTACCCACTATTCGTTAAGCCACCTGTGACTTCTGTAGGTGCTTTCCCTTGATCGACCATGGAATTGGTAATAGATTCAAAAGCTTGATCTAATTCACTAGAATTGTTTGCCGGATAATATTCAGTATTGTATTTTAAAGTAGTAATATCATTTGAGTTTGGATGTGTAAGTCTATAATTATGTGATTCCCTACTACTTTCTGTAACATAGTGAACACTCGGATCACCACCAGTTGAATATTCCTCCCATGCTTCAGCAAGTAATCTGATTTCAGCGGTACCAGACTTGCTAGCCTGATCTAAATTATCATCAGGATTTAAAACCAAATTGGCCAACTCTACCATTTCATCCGTTTGTTGATTTGTACTAAATCCAATCGTATAGATATTCATCTGATCATTAAAATAATGTTCAGTCACAACATTTTTCATATAAGAAGCTGTCATCATAGGCAACATTCCATTGGCTGACCACGCATTAGAATTATCACCCCAGCCTATAGAATCATCACTGTTATCTAGATTTTCCCACCAGTCTATCTCTCCTCGATCACTAAATATAGTCGTTGGTGCACCATCAGACATCAATACTACATTCGGAATTCTTTGAACGTTTTTTCCTTCAATAATCACTGTTGTATCTTCTACACCCATTAACATCTGCATAGCTTCGTTCAAACCATAATGAATATTTGTCTTAGAATCTGTTTTTCTACTATCATTGTTTATATGATTTTCAACTGTTGATTGTCCATCATCTTGACCATTTGTTCCAGAAAAATTAACCAATTCTAAATAGTTCTTATTCTTGATATTCTTAGCTTTAATCTCTTTTGCAGATGTCAAATCCATAAAAACCTGACCAACACGATTAAATGTCACTATGCCTATACGGTTATTTTCATTCGCATTCACTAAGGTATCAATTGTATTGTTTAAAGAATCCACTAAATATTTAATTCGAGAGTCTGAGCCATCCGGATTCGAAACTTTTTGGCTATCAACACCCCATGTCATACTTGCAGAAAAATCCAATACAAAAACGACATCAATTGGAGATGCTGTTTGTGATTTAATTGTTTGAGCACTTGATAAAGCAGAAAAAGTTACTAGAAAATCTTCTCCATCTTCAAGTTCGAAATTCTTACCTCCATAATCTGCCGTAGTACCTACACTCTTATCAGTCCATATGCGACCTGCATACTGTGTAGATCCCTGGTTATACGTTTCTTGATAATTCATAGCAGTTGATGGGTCTGCTGTATTTTCACTTGCGTATACAGCATTGGATTGATAAAAAAACATCGTCATCCCCATTGCCAGACACGCAATAAAGGCTAGTGTTCCTGCCACTAACTTTCTGACTTTTCTTCGTCTTTTTAATCGCATAAAAATCTCCCTTTCTGTACGAATCTAATCTAAGTCATTAAAATCTTACCTTCCCCCGTATAGAAGTGTCAATGAATAGCTATTTTATAACTAAATAAAGGTAAAAGGTGGGGATATATATCCGTTTTATAACTGAAAGTGGTGATTTTTATCCATATATTGATTTTTATAAATTAATTTCCAAATAGTATATCCATCTCAAGCATTAATAATCTTTGCCAAAACAATCATCATCTTTTCAATAGAAATTTCTAGTCTGCATCCATGACTTTTCAATACAAAAAGATAGGATGTCAAATTTTTAACATCCTATCCTGTTCCTACTTCTTGATTTTCTTTATGAAAATGTGCAATTAGAAACTTATCTCCAATACTATGTGCATAGATTTTCTTTAACGGATTTCCTCTTTGATCAAACCATCCATCAAAAACATACCCTTTTTTATATGCTGGCAAAAGTTCTATATCAGAATTGAAATAAGTATAGACGTGTGGATTTTTACGTGATGATATACCACCATTGGCATTATAACGTATGTGGTATATCGCAACCTCCCATTTCGCATATAAAGTACAAGATTCTTTGATCACTTGATCAAAGGAGAATGGATTTTTAAACTTAGAATCATAATACCATCCACAAAACTCATGTCCCAATTTTAATGGATGTCGAAATGGTTTAAGATATCCATTAGAATCCACCAGTTTAGGTTCAATATTGCCTCCGCCATTGGATTCAAAAGAAACTTTGCTTCTGGAACGATAATGCGCCTTCAAAGTAATTTCTTCACTTTGTCCTTCCGGAATCACGTGGATCTTTTGACCATTCAAGCTCCAATAATCAAATACCATTCCTGATTTTTTGGCAGGATATAAACGTAAAACACCAGACTCAATATTTAAAAATTGTGGATTTAAACGAGAGTTCATTCCTCCATCCAGATCATAATGTATCTTATACCATATCGGAATCCATTTATCATATAATGTCATTGTTGTAGGCAAAATTCCGCCTGGATTTAAGCGTTTTGTACACTCTTCATCAATATACCAGCCGCCAAACAGATAGCCCTTTCTATGTTCTTGTTCTTTCTCCATTTTTTTCTTCCCTCACAATTGTAATTATACCACAAATGTGGTAATATATCGTTGCTGTCCTCGTAGCTCAGCTGGATAGAGCATGCGCCTTCTAAGCGCACGGTCGGGGGTTCGAATCCCTCCGAGGACGCCATTTTTTTATAGGTTGGTATTGTAAACCACTTGAATCTGCTTTATATAAAGGAGATTTGAGTGGTTTTTTGTTTTCTGGCAACATCAAAATATAAGGTTTAATATTTTATGAATGATAAACATTTTTAGTCATTTAATATGCATAATAAAGGTGTGAGGTAGATAACTACCTTGCATGATAGGTCTTTGAAATGGTGAAAGAATTAATGCACACCACTAATCAAACACATCAATATTATTTGCAGGAGGTTGTGCGGATGATTCAATTAAAAATGATTGTTCATGTGCTATCTTATCGAATCGAAAAAAAGATCAATTTGACAAGAAAAAAAAGCCCAATTGTATGTAGGATATAAAAAAGGGCAACACATCAACGCTTAGAGTATAATACTATTTCAAGACCTTTTCAATAATAGCAAATCAAGCATGCAAAAAAGTAAAAATAACAATCTTAATCAGACAAAACATATTCAAAAATATGAAAAAATATAAATGAATGATTGTCCGTGTACCTAAAAAAGAAATCGATATCTCGAACAAGTTTGAACACTTAAAAACAATAAAACGCTTATATATTAAAACTAGTTATATAATTTGTGCAAAACCACTGACAACATAAACAAAAAAACTTTGCTTAGACGTACTCAAAATCTAACAAGGCAACCAATTAACAAGTAAACTATAACATGGCTCAAACTAAATTAGACACCACAATCAAAAATATAGATAAACCCTTTTGCATATTCTCATAGAAATATGCTTAACCATTCTTTCACTCAATTTTATACAAATTTAAAATACAATCTTAAATTTGTATAAAATCCAATAAAAAACGAGCCTCACAAGCTCGCTATACCTTATTTTGTTGAAATCGCATAAGAATTGATGACGGAAGCTTTTGAATGACCAGCATCATCAGCCATAAGCTGATCAAGCGATCTGCATAATCGGTGACAAACTGAACCACAAAGCAACTGCCCATCAATCCTAACGGTGTTTTGGCCAATATCTGCACAAGGACTGTAGAGCCAGATGAAGTAATCCCGCCAAACAAAGCAGCTGTAATACAGGCACTTAACAAAGAAACCGGAATACTGATCCAAAAAGCCTGCAGGGTAAGAGAACCTATAGATCTCTTCTTTTGATCTTTTACGATCATACCGGTCATAAATCCAAGCATGATCCCTACCGGTGCATAATACAGAGAATAGATGTCCGTTGTCAGTCCAAAGATAAAACCACTTAATACGTTCGGAAGCATTCCATAAAACGGTCCTAATAAAATCGCTATCAAGATGGTACCCATACTATCTAAATAAATCGGAAGATGGAGCCAAAGAGCGATATTTCCTCCTACGATATTGATCACGACCGCCAATGCAATCAAACAAATTTTATAGACTGAATTTGTTTTTTTCATGCGGTTTCCTCCTGAAAGATTTCTTCCAAATACGAAAGTTCTTCTCGTTTTAAATGTAGTATGCGTTCAAGAAAGAAATAAAAGAACTCTTTCACCTCTACACTAGTCAAAATCCACGCATTCTTCTCTTCTTTGTAGAAATCATAGGCATCGACAATACTTTGTCCTCGGGCTATTCCCTGCGTTTCAATATCCGTATAGGCTTCAAAGCCTTGGCAAAGATCCGGTTTTAAGAAATAAGCTACCGCTAAAGGATCATTGATCACACAGCCGATGATATGTTCCCAGTTCCAATGAAAGTCAAAGTAAAACCTGGTAATCTTCGATATAAATTCACCCTGTTTTGCATCCAGTCTTTTGATATACTCTAACAAGGTCGGTGTTAAAACTATCTTTCTGGTGACATCCAGACCGACCATATGAATTTGTTTATGCAACATTTTCATGTGGTTAAAAACGATTTGCGCTGCCTCGGGATCTTCCCAATAATTATATTCGGCCACCGGTGAGCAATTCCCATGTGCTTTATAGCTGCCTCCCATCGACACAATCTTCTCGATGTGCGCAAAAGCACTGGCATCGACTTCAATTAGCCTGGCCAGATTGGTCAAAGGTCCTAATGCGATGACAGAAATCCCTTTTTCAGAAAAGGTTTCCCGAAAAAAATCAATTGCGTTTTTTAAAGGAGGTTGATCCATCACCTCTGGCAGAAAGCTTTCTCCCAAACCATCGCTCCCGTGCGTATCCAAAGCATTCACAAAGTCTTTGATCAAAGGCTTTTCTTCCCCTATATAAACCGGAATGTCCAAACGATTCATATGTCTGAGCACCTTTTTGGCATTTTGGTATCCCATTCTTACCGGAGCATTCCCGGCTACGATCGTAATCGCAATCACTTCGATTTCCGGACTGCATAATGCCAACATGATCGCCAGACTGTCATCAATGCCCGGATCACAATCCAATATAACTTTACGTTTCATGTCATCTCTCCTTTGCATAAAAAAAGCTTTGCCTCCCTAGACAAAACCACACAAAAAAGAAATTTTCTGTCTGTCGCCTATTATTATACTGGGAGGAACATAAAAACCAGTCTTTTCATTTATACCATATTCCCTCACTGAAATCAAATGACATACTGAAATCTCGCTCGAACCATGTTATGATATTGACTAGGAATGGAGTGTTTAGTATGCAGATTCAAATGACGTTAAAAGTCAGTGCCCAAGAATTCTATGATTTTGTCGTTTCCAGCATCCAGGCAAGTTTAGAAATGGCAGATAGTTCCAGCGATAAAGAGGTAAAAGAAGGCACTTCGTATAAGACAAGTATGAAGACCACCTCTAAACAACAAGAAAAGACAAAGGTCAAAGTCACACATTTAAAAGAACCGGAACATATTCGAACGACCTACTCATCGACATCGGTTTCCAGTGCCACCGAATACAAACTCAAGCCGATCGATGATCAAAAATGTGAAGTGACTTATATAGAATCTAACTTTGATGCCCACCACAAAGAATTAGAATTTCAGGGGCTCAAGAAAATGATCCTGGAAAGAAAGTTAAAGAAAAGACTTCATGATGTGGAAGCCTATCTTATTAAAAAGAGAAATCAACCGGAAGAAAGTTGATTTCTCTTTTCTTTTTATCTCTGATGCAGTTCAATCGAATACTCGTACGTTTGGCCATCGTAATAAGAAATCGTATATTCGATAGGTTCGTTACGATCGTTTAACGACAGACGAATACGCTTTAAAATCGGCCTTCCTTTACTGATATGAAGAGCTTTGGACAATGCCACGTCAGCCAACATACTGGAAAACGTTTCTTTGATCACGATCGGTTTTCCAATATTCGCTTTTTCAAATTGACCATACATTGAATCCTCAAAAGCTTTTGGATCCATCGGTAATTCAAAATGCCCCGGAATATAAGTTTCAAAAAGAACGATCGGTTTATCGTTGGCCGTACGAATACGAATCAACTGATAAACATCTTCTTTAGCTTCCAACTCCAACATATCTTGAATGCTCTTAGATGGTTTCATCTTTTTTAGCGTGACATATGATGTTCCCGGTTTCATCTTACGTTCCAAAATTTCAGTTGTGAAGCTGCGAATCGCATTGGCACTTTCATTGATACGAGAACTGTAAGTGACCGTTGTTCCTTTTCCCCGTGCTTTTTTGACATAACCTTCCGCTTCCAATTCCGTAATAGCCTGTCGAATCGTAATCCGACTGACATGAAAGATCTTTTCCAGCTGAGGCTCGGCGGGAATTAAGCTGCCGCGAGGATATTTATCATTTTCTATCTCTTCCTTTAATGTCATCTTGACTTGCAGATAGAGAGGAAGCGACTCTCTGTCAATATTCATAAGATTCCTCCTAACGTACGTAGGCTTTAATCAATTTGATTTCCTCATTCTCACTCTCACCATAAGGACGAATCGTGTAGGCTCCTACCTGAGCCGGAATGATGAAGGTTTCGGCATAATGTACGACAAATGGTTCAAAGGCATGATCCGGACTTTCCACGATTGCCTCTTTACCATCAATTAAGTTTAACACATGAACCGTTCCCTGTGTATCATGATTTGTGATATGATCCGTTGTATAACGTCTGGTTTCAATAAATTCCAGGGCATGAAGACCGGTATGTTCCACTTTACAATCATTTGCTTCTTCTTTGACTTCATAAACCGCATTAACCAGATTTTCTTTAACCCAAGGAGTTGTACGATACCATTGAATCACTTCTTTTCCATGCTCTACATGAACCGGGCGTGGTTTTCCATCCAATCCTAAACGCTCCCAATCCCAAAGCTTGAAAGTAAAGATATAAGGTGTGGCACTGATTTCCAAGACCATCGCATTGTTTCCGGAACAATGACAAGTACCGGCCGGAATTAAGAAATGATCATGTTTTTTTGCCGGAAATTTGTTGATGTATTTTTCGGCATCAAATACGATCTCTCCCTTTTGCGCTTTACGCAGGTCTTCGATCATCTGTTCTTTGTCAATATTTTCTTTTAACCCTAGATAGACACAGGCGCCTTCACCGGCATCTAAGATATAGTAGCTTTCATCCTGTGTATAAGTCATCCCAAAATTCTTCTTGATATATTCTGTGACCGGATGGACTTGTAAAGAAAGGTTTTGGCCACCCATCGTATCCAAAAAGTCAAAACGAATCGGGAATTCTGCCCCAAAACGAGCATAAATCTGTTCCCCTAACAGTGCCTTTGGCTGATACAACACCAAATCCATACACGGCAGTTCTACGACAATGCCATCATAATCAAAGAGAATGCTGTTTTCTTCCGGTACGCCATCAAAACTCCATGCGAAATTCTTTTGTTCTTTATCCAGATGACAAACTTCTTTCATCCATTGTCCGCCCCATACACCTGGATCAAAATAAGGAACAGTTCTAAACGGTCTCGTAGCCAATTGTGCCAGACTGTCACAGAACGCTTGTCCGGTAATCATCTTTGGATCATTTTGTTTGTTGGTATCCACCACATAATCGAATTTTTCAAAAAGTCTTGCCTTGTGTTTATCCGCAATACGCCATTCAATAAAATAAGCTCTTTTGTACTTACGCAAAATATCTTCATCCGGATTGTTGGTTTTATAATTGGTCATGCCTTTTCGATAACGCAGCTGGATTTCCCATCGAGCCATATCAAAATACACCAGGATATCGCCAGTCGTCACTAAAGAGGCCCCTACGCCATATACGATGGTAAAACCGTTGGCTTGTTGCACCTTTTCCTGGGCTTCCTTCAATTTATCTTTATCGATAAAATCAATAAAGTCACCATAATACATCTTTCCAAAAACACGATCATCCGTCAGATGATATTTCATCTGCTCTGTAATTACCGCTTCTTCTTTAAATAAATCATAACTTGCGATAAGACAGGAAGCATCAAAACGATGAATCAGCTGCATTACTTCTTCTTCATCAACACCCGGGTAATAATCAAATACCAATGTACAATTCTCTTTGATCTTGGAAGACAATTCTTCATAGATCGCATCATAGCCACGAATGGCCTTATGATTTTTTATTTTTGTTTTGGGAAACTTATCATATTTTGATTCAAAATTTAAATAGCTCATTTTATCTGTTCTCCTTTATTGTTATCTTACCATTCTCACGAAATACACGTACGGAAAAAGGCATCTCTTCTACACGTTTATAATCATGTCCGGCATTTACCGGCCAACAACACATCACTTCCAGCTTAGAATCCGATGTGTTCACCAGACGATGCGCTAAAGTTCCATCGATGTGATGAATACTTCCTTCCCGCATTGTTTCGGCATGACATTGTCCTTTTTCATCCATTAAAAGTAAAAGTCCTTCTCCTTTTTGACAAACATAGATTTCATCACACTGCTCATCTTCATGAAAATGACCTCTTGTCACATTACATTCCTGATGGACACAAACAGGCTCCATAACCGTCAGACCCCAGTTTAGATTTTGCGTATGATCATTTTTTGTCTGGCATGTATAAACCGTATACATCAATGTATCCTGTGGCAATGATGCATCTTCACTGGCATAAAATGATTTTGCCTGCGCATACATTTTGTAGGAAACTTCGACTGATTCTCCATCGATCTTTCCCTGCTTAAAATTTTCTATCCATTTTGCCTCTGTGATCTTCATATATTCCTCCTACACAAAGATTATAACATTATAATGTTTAAGTCAATGAGTTTGTATTGGAACCCTTCTTTTTTATGTTATAATACCCTTTGTAAAAGGTGGTAAACAATATGAAAATAGCCTATTTAATACATTCGGAAAGAGACTATGATGAAGTCATTGAGACATTGAACCAGCTTGTCAAACAAAACGATCATGCCTTTATCATGATCAATGACAACGATTTAAGAGATAAAGTTGCCTTTGTATTTGCCGATCATCCAAGAGTTCATATTTCACATACACAAGAATTTGCACAGGAAGGAGATCTGTCACTAGCCAGGGGTACGATCATACAGATGAAGGAAGCGCTGGAATACGATCAATTCGACTATTTTATCAATCTAACTGATGGCATGATGCCCTTAAAGAGTCGAAAAGAAATCGTAGAATTTTTAGAGAAACAACCGGGTAAAGACTATTATTATGTAGCCTCTAAAGAAACCCCGGAACTCAAAAAGAAAGCGGAACGTTATTATATGTTCACAAACCTTTTAGCTTTTCCAACCAGTAAATTTATTCGTGGACTGACTCGAGGCAATGCCGTTCTATTTTCTAAGTTAGGACTTAAGCGAAAAGTCGATGATGCGTATCAAATTGGAAGTCCCTGGTTTATGTTATCCAATGAAACGGTTAAAAAACTGGTGGTTCACTTTGAATATGTATCCAATACATTTAAAATGGCCTGGTATCCGGAAGAGATGTATATTCCCATGATGATGGAAAAATTCATCTATACTGATCGTGCCGATGATCATATCAATAACGATTATCGATTAATAGGACCAGATGGAAGCTGGCAAGCAAGCAGTGGAGCCAAACCCATCACTGCAGAATTAATTGCGAGTCATCCGGAAGCTTTATTTGGTGCTAAGATCACAACCGAGGATAACTTAGATGTATATCAAGATTATTTCGATATTTATAACACAATGATCAGCGAAGTAGAAAAAGAAAAAGAAAAGACTTTTATTGATCCGGCATTGATCTTAGATTCCTTGAGAAAGGCAAAAGAAAATCGACAAGACTAAGAAGACGCATGTCTTCTTTTTTAGTCTAAAGATGCTCAAAACAAACATATGCAGCATACAATACTTTATCAATCATTCATACACACCGAAAGAAGATGAGAATACTTTTCAACGCTATGTGATCTTCTTCTATAAAAAGAAGAATGTAGTATCTAGAAAACTTTGTATGAAGTGTACAGTGAAAAGCATTGTTTGTGACCTGAAATGGAAATAAAAAAAGCACCAGTTATTTTTTCTGGAGCTTATCGATCAAAGATAATGTATATTTTTTTGAATTTTGAAAGCTTAAAAAATACATCAGTGTCAAGACACCGAAAATGATTCCTAAAATTAAGCCGATCCACTTTAACACATCGCGTACCGAAGCACTAACGGTTAGAAAGTTATCATGCAATCCTGAAAATCCCCAAATCGCAATAGCGGCAAATAATAGAAAGATAAAAAAGAACATTTTCATTGAGCGTCCTAATTTCTTTGTCATCATATTTCTATAAGCAATCTCATTTTTTAAATCTTCTCGCTCTTTTTTTCTCATTCTGCGCTCCTTTACCTAATAAACAAAATCATCCCTCTTGGGAGAAAGGGATGATCTTGAAAGTGTCCTTTTCGAATAGCTTATCCGATCAAAGAACCGAATCCGAACAAGATATCACTACCGATGATGTTACCAACGATGGCGATAACAACGAACAGTAATAATACTTTGATTGGAGACATGTTCTTCTTAGCCATTAAGAACCAAGCGAACAATACGAACAGCATTGTCAGGATTCCAGGGAATGCGCCGTCTAACTGACCTTGCAACATTACTGGTTCACCTTCAGAGTTCGTAGCAATCTGTACACTTGTAGAAACGTTTACCCAGCTGGCTGCCATTGCACCAACGATAACCTGACCCATAACGATTACAGATTCACGGAATGCAGTAGCTTGCTGACCAACGATAAGTTCAACAGCAGATCCACCTAATTCATAACCTTTGTCATAAACAAATTTCTGGAACCAAGTAGAAGTGATGTTCCATACAACGATATAGAACAGAGGACCAATAGCAGATCCACCTTCTGCCAAACCAACGGCAATACCTAATAAGATAGGAATATAAGTACCAACGATCAGTGAGTCACCGATACCTGCCAAAGGTCCCATCAGACCGGCACGGATACCGTTGATCATTTCATCATCGATAGATTCAGCACCATTAGCACGAGCTTCTTCCAAACCAGCAGTGATACCAACAACCATGGCACCAATCTGAGGTTCTGTGTTGAAGAATGGGTAGTAAGTTGTTAACTTTTCCTGTTGTTCTTCACGAGTTTCATACAGTTCTTTGATGATAGGAAGCATAGCCCACATATAACCAAATGTCTGCATGTGTTCTTGAGAGAAACCTGTCAGGTTTCCATACCACCAACGCCAGAAGGATTTATTTAATGTCTTCTTAGAAATCTTTTTCATAATTAAATATCCTCCTCATCATCGTCATCAGAAGCAGAAGCAGTTGCAACGCCTCCGGCTTTCATCATCATTAACTGGTAGTTGATCAATGCGAATACAGCACCAACAGCTGTAGCAGCTAACAATGTCAGACCCATTGATTTAGCACAAGCGAAACCAAATACGAAGAAAATCAGGTCTGTTGGTTTAGAAATAACTGATTTTAACAGGATAGCGATACCTACAGCTGGTAAAACGGAACCAACTGTTAATAAAGCCTTAACATACCACATATCTGTGTTCAATACACTGAACAGTTCCTGTACAGCGCCTGAACCATAGTAGCACAATAATGTACATGGCAAGAAAGACAATACGAAGTGAGAAACCAATGGGAATAAGCAATCTACTTTACCAACGATTTCCATGTTTCCTTTGTCCAGCTGTGCCCAACCAATGTGCTGCCAGATCAAGTTCATCATAGCTGTTCCGTAGAACAATGTGATACCGATAACACCTGTCATGGCAGAGATCGTACCGGCAAGACCTTGAGCGTCTGCACCACCGAAATCCCAGCCAGCGGCTTTGGCACCAACATAAGCCAATGGAATACCAATGTAAGAAACGGCACGTAAGTCAGATGCAACAGTTCCACCTGGAGTTACTAGCGCGATCCACATAATCTGCATTGGGATACCAACCAGAATACATCCCTGAACGTCACCAAGGATGATTCCAACGATAAGGGATGCAACCAATGGACGGTTCAATGTATAGTTACCAACGGTTGTTCCCAAACAAGCAATGGTACTGGCTGCAGTACAGCTCATAATACCAATTAAAGCTGCTTGAAAAAATGTCATACTTTCTCTCCTTTTTATTTATCTAACTCAGTACTACTCCCAATTAGTAACCGAATTTAGATCTGAATTTTGGCCATGATCCGATAGCTGTTTCTCTTAACAATGCGAAATATACATCGTATCCAGCATTTGTCATAGCTTCACAGGCTTCTGCTTCTTCTGGAATCAAAGACTGGTTTGATCCTAATTTGATAGCGCCTGGACGGTCATTACAAGGACCGATTACAACCTGTTTTACATCACTTGGAACAAATCCGTGATCTACAAGGATCTTCTTCATGTCAACAGGGTTCTTTGTGATCAAGAAATACTTCTTAGAACTCTTCAGAACATCATCTGCTTTTTCCAGGAAGTGTTCCATTGTCCAAACAAATACTTTTTTGTCTGTACTTGCTTTGAAAGACTGTTTCAAAACAGGTGTAGTAGCGGCTTTGTCATTAACCGCGATGATTCCGTCACATGGGTACTCTTTAGACCAACGTGTAACGATCTGACCATGAATGATACGATCATCCACTCGAACAAAACTAATCATTATAATTCCTCCTTTAATTTATGATATGACCTCTTATAGATCATCATCATCGTCATTTGACTCTGTTACGAACTCACAAAGTCCGGCACGACCTTCGCTTAGTAAGGTTTCTTTCAAGGCATCTCTATCCATATTATCTTTCATCAATACGGCAGAAATAGCACAAGGCATATTCATACCGGCAATTACCAATGTATTTGCCAATAAGCCTTTTTCATCCAATACGCTTAACGCATTTGTAAATGGAGATCCACTTAGGATATCAGCCAACAAGATTACTTCATCATCACTGTTGAAACCGGATACCAGTTCACGGAAGTTTTCGGCAAACTGATCAGCACTCATTCCATCCTTTAAAGAAGTGCTTAATACGTCATCTCTGTCACCTGTCATCATCTTTACTGCACTATGAAGACCCGGTGCAAATTCACCATGACTAACCATAACTACATATTTCATGATTTTCTCCTTCTGCCAGAATCGGCATCTTTTAAAGCCCTTACATAGCTTTATTTAACGAAGTAATACTATCACACAAAATCACATTTTTCAATTTATTTTAAAGGGTCGCTATAAAACATTTAATAATGACAATTGTATTTATTTATATCTTTGAATAAGCCACCAAAACTCTACCATGGCCCTGGATCGTATAAGAGCCTAAACTGGCGGGAATAAACACGTTTTCTGTGTACTTAACCGACAAGCTGTTCTGTCCATAAAGAATCTTTGCATCCTCTTGAACAAATGTCAGGGTATGAAACTTTTTCCCCTCTGTATCTAAAGTCAAAGTGTCTTTGATATCATACAGTTCCACCACAAATTCATCACAATCCACCAATATCTTGTGTTGTCCTTCCATATACGGATTACTGATTTTTTGTGATTGAAGTGAAAAATCAGCTACATCAAAGCTCTTCTTTAAATGTAATTCTCTTTTGTTTCCCTGGGCATCGACACGATTATAATCATAGAAACGATATGTCGTATTTGAATTGGTACCAATCTCAATCGCAAAGATACCAGCGCCTAACGCATGTAACATCCCGGCAGGAATCAAGATAAAATCACCGGCTTCGATATCTACCTTACGAAGATACGGCTCTAAATTTTCTTCTTCCACAGCTTTTTGAATGACGCTTTTATCCCTAGTTGTCGTACCTGCCACTAAAGTTGCACCCGGTTTGGCATCCAAAACATACCAGGATTCCGTTTTTCCTAAATCGTTTTCATGTTCCAGAGCATAGCTGTTATATGGATGAACCTGAATGGAAAGATCCTCTTTGGCATCCAGATAAGCCAGTCGAAGCATCTTTTCAAAAGGCACCTCTCCTAACATTTCCTTTGGTTTTTCCTGAATCAGCTCCATCAATGTCTTTCCTTTATAGATTCCATTGATCACTTCATTGGTACAATATGAATGGGCACTGATCTCCCAGCATGTACCATAGCCTTCTTCCTCAATATGACGAAGACTTGTTAATTTGTCATTTGCCCAGATTGTTTTATCATAGATGGGTTTTAATTGTATTGGATACATCCTATTCACCTCTTTCACAAATACATTATAACATTATAATGTTTGTGTCAATGAATCAAAATAGCCCCATTAAATCATTGATGTGTCCCAACAATAAAACGGCCACTAAACAAACAACTGGAATAGCTACCATGACCCAATAGCCACGTGTTACTTTCTTTTCCAGCTTTTTCCAGTTTTCCTGTGAGAAGTAATACCGATCATCACCGGTTTTATACACGACTTCATCTTCCATGAAATTGGCAATCGTATAAGAAATGACCGAAGTTGATAACTTTACATCTTTAAATTCTTCGATCGGAATGGCTTTTTCCGGTGATGTCGCCTTTCGTTTGATAAACGTATCCATGATGATTCGTGCTGCCGTTTTACGTACATTATTGTCTCGTTTTGCCATACTTACTTCCTCTTCTTCTTATTTTCTTTTGCTTCCTGCATCTTTTCTTTAATCTTTAAAGCCATCTTTCGGGTGACGATCATTGAAGGATCCTTCGAAAAGCTCACATTGAAACCTGGACGCAGTTTATTTGTCTTTGATACATTGATGACACTACGATAACGATAATATTTTTTCTCATAGAAGAAACCATCTTCATAAAACCATGCTCTTCTTTTGACAAGGCAATCCAGCGCAAAGCTGATACAGCAGGCACAAAGCACCCAGAAACCAATCGCATACATACCGTCATTTTTGACAAACATCTGATAACAGGCAGCCGCAAAGCTTGCGACAGCCACCAAAACATAGATGGCAAACCAAAGTTTGTACTCCTCAAAAAACTCATATTTCTTCGCATGGTTTTCCATATATTCCTGTTTATTTTTGTGATGAATCACCAATTGTTTGATGCCATTATACAGTTCATAGATCCCAAAACCGATCAGAACCAAGGTCACAACGACCGAAAGTACTCCACTATCCATATCTTTTCTCTCCTAAACAACTTGTTCGTATTATACAACGAAACTATAAGCGAACCTACCCCTTTATTTAAAAATCCCAATCTTCCTGATAAATGATCTTAGCTTCAACCTTGTCGCCATCAATCTCTAACAGGGCATAGCTTGGTGATTTTCCATCCCTAGGCAGTCTGGCTGAACCTGGATTGATCAAAAGAACATCTTCTACCTGTTTGATCTTGGAGACATGCGTATGTCCATAGCACACGATATCGCAGCCGTATTCCTTAGCCAGCCGAACCAAATTTTGTTCGCGATACAAGTAAGAACAACGATGAGAATGTGTCACATAAATCCGATGACTTCCTACACGAATTCGAAAATCTTCTCTAAATTTTCCATAGTAATCGTTATTGCCTTTGACAATCAGCCAATTGGGATAAAAGCGCGGATCGTCTTCCAAGTCCCCACAATGGATATAGGCATAGGCATCCTTATATTTTTTCTCCAGACATTCCAAAATTTCATTTTGCGAATGCGTATCACTCACTATTACGATCTGCATCTGTCTTATTCCTCACTCAATTTCATCTCTTCCATGACCTTATTGTTTTCCTGCATGGCTCTGGCATTCTCTGTGCCGACATAGCGCAATAAAAACGGATTATATAAATGCCCTGTTACAGACTCCTTATCCTGCGGATAACGAATCACAAAGCCATATCGGTAAGCATTCTCTTCCAACCAGCTGATCTTGACCTTCAGGCTTTCCTCCAGCCCTTCCTTTAATGCAGCATAATCGACCGTTTCCTGTGCCAGTAGTCCATTGATCCATTCTTGGTATCCCTGTAAACCAATGGTATAGCCCAGTTGAAGCTCGTTTTGTCCAGCCGGCAAATACACCTGATCCACACGCTCCGGATTGATTTGACTCAATGTCGTATATTCAGTAAAGACTTGATCATATGGCGTATAACCTTTGACCAGTCCTAAAGATGCATCACTTCCTAACATCGACTGATACGCATTTTCCATCCGCTCCCAGGCCTGGGCTAGATTTTCATGAAGTGACAGTGAGCCTGTCTGCACCAGATTTAACGGAGCATATTTATAAACAGAGGTATCTGCATTCAGGATCACAAACATCTGACTGGGATTGGCTACCAGCTTTAAAGGTTGCTGCCGAATCGCCTCGTTTTCATAAAAGGTCGTCAGATCCACATACGAATAATGCTCCAACAAGGTTTTCAACGTATTTGCCGAAAAATGTTGACGGAAGCGATTCACAAAATTGACGATATAAGCATTGGATTGCGCCTGCGTCTTGGCTGCCGTGTAGTACAAACGACAATAGCGGATATTAAAACCCTCTTCATCAATAAATTCAATAAACTCCTCCGGTTGAATCTGATTGGAGATAATGTAATCGATATCTTCACTGTCTAAATATTGTAGGAGTATATCACGGTTTTCATCAGTCGCATAAGGATAGCGCGCCAAAGGATCATAAGTTTGGTTCATAACCCAGAAACAGCCGCAAAATACGCCTAAACAAATCAAGATCAGAATCACTCTTGCTTCTATGTTCGTTTTTTTATTTTGCACAAGTTTTACCTCTTTGGCTATTATATCATGAATCATTTACGGAATGAAACGCCTCATATACGCTCTTTGCCACCGCTTTGGGCAAAACCTCTTCCAATTGTTCGACAGATGCCTGACGAATTTGCTTCATGCTTTTAAAGCGCTTTAATAATTCCTTCTTACGTTTAGGACCAACCCCCTCGATCGTATCCAGGGCCGAACGCGTCATAGCTTTTCCGCGAAGCTTTCGATGATAGGTAATGACATAACGATGCACTTCATCCTGCATCCTTGTCAAAAGAAAAAATAAAGGCTCTTTTTTATCCAACGGCATTTCCTGTAACGATTCATCCATCAAAGCCCTTGTCGTATGCTTATCATCCTTGACAAGACCAGCAATCGTTAAAGGCAAGTCTAAAGCTTCCTTGATTTCTTTAGCCGCTTCAATTTGTTGACGACCTCCATCCACCAGTAAAAGATCAGGAAATTCTCTATCTTCACTCAACAACCGAAAATAGCGTCGATATAATACTTCTTTCATGCTGTCAACATCACTTCGATACGTATCCAGCTTATAATGGCGATACTGGCTTTTATCTGGTTTACCATCCTCATAAACGACTAGAGCACTGACATTGAAGGCCCCTTGAATATGCGAGTTATCAAAAATCTCAACCGTGTGGATCTCTTTATGAAATAAATCACTCAGACGTTGATTGGCCTGCTCCAGCTCCTGCTCCCGTCGCAAAGCCAGTTCAAATTTTTGATCATGTGCCTCTTTCGCATTTTTTTGTACCATGTCCACCAATGCTTTTTTATTTCCGCGAATCGGAATACGCACATGTGTTTGTAAAAGATCCTCTAAAAGATCGACTGGAACACCTTGCGGCACCAAGATTTCCGATGGCACCATATTATCTTGATAGTATTGCACGATAAAACTGATAAACGCATCCATTTCATCTTCATATAATTCCTGGATTGCCAGGGTTCTTTCTAAAAGCTTTCCATTACGAATAAAGAAACCTTGTAGAGAAATATATCCTTTATCGGCATAAAATCCAAACACATCCCGCACTTTCTGATCCTTAAAATCGATTGTCTGTTTTTCCATCACATGATCAATGGACTGCAGAATCTCATAATATTCCTGTGCTTTTTCAAACTCCAGATTTAAAGAAGCCTTTTCCATGTCCGCTTTGACTTTATCAATGATCTCCTTGGCATCTCCCTGAAGAAACTTACGAATCTGTTTGCGATATCTTTCATTTTCCGCAAGATCAATTTCCTGAAAACAAGGCCCCAGACATTGGTGCATATGATAATACAGGCAAGGTATCTTTGGCAATGTCTTACATTTTCGTACCGGAAACAAGCGATTGATCAGCTTTACAATATCAAAACAAGACTGAGCGCTGGGGTATGGACCAAAGTATTCATCTTTCTTGTTTTTGACTTGTCTTGTCATACGAACGCTAAAATACTTTTCTCTGGTCATTACGATATAAGGATAACTTTTATCATCCATGAACATGATATTAAACGGTGGATGATTCTTTTTGATCAAATTGATCTCCAACAGTAAAGCTTCCTTTTCACTTCCGGTTACGATAAATTCAAAATCATAGATCTTGGATACAAGCCGTGTTGTCTTATTATCATGAACACCATGAAAATAGCTTCGTACTCTGTTTTTTAATACTTTTGCCTTACCGACATACAGAATACGTCCTTTTTTATCCTTCATGATATAACAGCCAGGTTTATCTGGCAACAAAGCCAGTTTATTTTTTAAAAGCTCGGATATAGCCATCAGATTCCTCCCTTCTGTTATTTCAATGTTATGATTGTTGCGCCTAGTCCTCCATCACTGGGACCGGCACTGGTATATTCTTTGACCATCGGATGTTTTTTCAAATCCTGCCAAACGGCGCTTCTAAGCTTTCCTGTTCCCATTCCATGAATGATACGAACCTGCTTGATGTGATGAGCCACACATTGATCCAAATAATGATCCATGCTGCGTAACCCTTCTTCTACGCGACACCCGATAATATTCAATTCCAAAGGTACGCGCACAAAAGTCTTATCTCTGTGCGCCTTTGGCTGTGTCTTTTCAAGCCTTGGACGTTTCATCTTCTTTAAACGATTGGTTTTGACTTTCATTTTCATGCCATTTGTCAAAACAACCGCTTCTTTTTTACGAAGTTCTATGATTTCTCCATGCGAATTCAGATCCTGAATCTGCACATAGTCACCGACCGCAAAAGAATCCTTTTCTTCTTTTTCTTTGGTTTCCGGCTGTAAAGCTTCCAAATCGTGCATTAACTGTGTTTTTTCATGAGGACGTACCATGGTAGTTTTATTTAACTTTTCAATTAACGCATCCGCTTCTTGTTCCTTTTTGATAAGAAGCTCTTCCAGTCGCTGCTGGTACTCTTTTTCGAACACTTCTTTTCGATGCGCCAATTTCTCTTTGGTTTCCTGTGCTTCTTTTTGTAGCTGATGAGCATCACGAATCAGCTTTTCAAAACGTTCTTTTTCTAAAACCACTTCGTTCTGCAGCTTTTCCAACTTCTCTAATTCCTTGTTTCGAGAATCCTCTGTTTCTTCTTTAATCTGCTTTGCCTTGTCAAGAATCCATGAATCCAGATGATATTGACGGGCAATCGAAAACGCATAACTGGCACCGGAAACACCCGGTAAATATTTATAAGTCGGCATCAAGCTCTCTTTATCAAACTGCATGCTCGCGACAAGAATGTTTTCATGTGTCTTACCATACGATTTTACGGCATTATAGTGCGTACTTGTGATGATCGTTGCCTTTTTTTGAATCAGATATTCCAAAATCGCAATGGCCAAAGCACTTCCTTCGGCCGGATCGGTACCATTGCCAATCTCATCCAATAGAATAAAGGAAAACGGATCACATTTTGAACAGATCATCGCCAAAGAAGATACATGACTGGAAAAAGTCGATAGATTGTTTTCAATAGACTGTTGATCACCGATATCAAACCAGACAGAACGATAATAAGGTAAAACTGCACGATGACAACAAACCGGAAAGCCGGCATGACTGAGCGCCACACAAAGCCCCATTGTCTTTAAGGTGACTGTCTTTCCACCCATATTCGGTCCGGTAATCATCAATACGCGCTGATCTTTTAAAAGCTTGTATGTATTGGCGACTACCTTGTTTACATCGATCAATGGATGTCTGGCAAATTCTAAGGTCATGGAACGATCCTGTGTCTGGATCAAAGGAACACAGCCATCTTTTTCAATCGCCCAATGTGCTTTGGCAAAAGCACAATCTAAAATCGTCATAGTCTCCAAGTTCGATAACAGAGCCACTTCAAAAGAAGCAGTCAACCGACTGAGTTCTTTACAAATGCGATGTTTTTCTTCTTCAATCTGCGATAAAGCAAGCTGCACTTCATTATTCAAAGATACAAAAGAAGATGGCTCTACATAGAACGCAAGGCCACTTTGTGACTGACCGTGGATCATACCGCCAAAAGCATTCTTTTCACCTGCCTTCACAAGGACACAAGTTCGTCCGGCAATGGTTGTCGTCAAAGCCTCCATCAGTTTGGATGCGTTTTTCTTAACAAAATCGCGCGAACGGCTAATCAACGCTTGTCTGGCATGCACTAATTGCTGGTGCTTTTGTACTAATAAGGCAGAAGCATCGTCTTTGACAGAGCCAGACATATCAATACAGTCCTGAATCTTGGTCATCAATGACTTACAAGTCTGCATGGTCTCACTGTAAGCGACAAGCTTTTCATACGATTCATCACGAAGCGTATTCTGTACTCTTTGACAGGCCATTAAAAAAGAAGCAATTTCCAACAGTTCCTGAGGACTCAAGACCATTTGCCGTACCGCTTTTTTGACAGCAGGCTCAATATCATGACAGCCGTGTAAGGATAGTGTACTTCCAGACTGAAACAATCCAATGGATTCACGCACCAAATCTAACTTTTCCTGCATCTGATACCGATCTTGTAGCGGCAAGGCGTTTTGAATTTGTGATCGGCTCAAAGAAAAAGAGGTGTGGGCCGCAAACTGATCCAATACTCGATCAAAGTCAATCGCCTGATTCAATTCATTTCTATAAGCTCCTAAATCCTTTCGCATGTTCTCATCCTTCCCAATACGTGAATAAACACTCCATCATCGGTTGTGTAAACGATAAAACAGAATGTTCCACAAATACATCGCCATATTGAATCAACGGAAACCGTAAAACCAGAGATAAGGTCATCGCCAACAACAAGACTTTGATGACGCCTAAGCCCAGCCCCAACATATGATTGATGAGCGAAAGCTTCGTCTTTTTCCTTTTGTGAAACAAGATAACCAGAATTCGATATACGATGCGCAATCCCACAAATAACAACAAAAACCATACGCCAACATTTGCGATATGCATGGCCAAAGCATCTAAGGGCGTCAAGATCTCCGAATGGGAAATATGCCCCAACAAAAGAAATCTCTGTGCCATGATCGGACTCAATACTATCGCAAGAATAAAGCTTCCAAAATAAGTCAGGACATCCAACAATTGACAAACAAATCCTTTGCGATACGCAAAGAACAAAATCAATAGGGCAAGCCCCATCAAAACAACATTGTAAATATCAAAATAACTTGTATCTAAAACCATAGAAACATTCTATCACATTTGACAAATCCCTAACATAAAAAGACTTGCATTCCTACAAGTCTAAATACATCAAAGAATTTATGTGTTTCCCCGTTAAGTGTGATTTTAGTCAAATGAAACAGCATCTATAAAAAGCCACATTACAGCTTCTGTTCCAAAATCTTCATAATATCCTCTCTTGAGGATGGCTCCACTGACAACATATCCATTGCCTGCTCAACATTGGTTGCAATATGATTCTTGACCAGTTGTAGAACACTATTTGCCTTTCCTCTCAGCTCACTTTTCTCGATCAATGCCTCGCTAAATGTACAAATCTTCCTGGCCTCCTTCTCTTCCTCTTTTTCTAATAGAATATCATATTTCTTCTCTAGGATTTCCAGGATCTGCTCCGCCTTCCTGTTTGACAGAAAGATCAGCTGTATGAACTCCATCACATCTCTGGGGCGCTTCATGATCTCTTCAGTACAAATCGTATCAATATCGTCTCCGGGGATACAGGATCAGGACTTCCATCGTATCCTTACCTCTTCGTTTTGTTTTGCCCTTTCCCAGATCGATTCCCTGCGGTTCCATATCGACCCAGAGCCTTCTTTTCGGATCCTTTGGATGGGCAAGCTTAAACAGCAGGTCATAGCAAACCTTACTATCCGGTATCTTGAGATCCTCTACATTTTGGCTGACCATTTTATTCGATGTTGGATCCGTATCCAGCCGGTCATAAATCTATTTTGAGAAAAGATACCTGTATTCGGATAAACACTCTTTATAGAGATAGGCCAGGATCTTTTTCAGAGACAGGATCTTCTTGCACTGGGCATCATAGGATCGTTGGGATCCTTCAACAAAGCTTCCCAAGCTTTTCTTTCTTGCATTGTTTTTCACCTCTCTTTCGTTACACACAGATGGAATTTGGAAACCTTCCTACTATTAGTTACGATAAAAATTCATAAAACTATGAAAAAAAGTTGATTTTTTTCTAAATAGGAATCTTTTTATAAACAAAGAAATCTATGATACACTCATGATGGTGATTTTATGGCATCTCTTACAAAAAAAATGACAAAACAGGAAATACTGGATTTAAGACAAAAGCTATCCTCTCATATCGTAAAAGAAACGAAGCCAGATTATACATATTATCAAATTAAAACCGATTCTATGACCATTACAGCTTATACCAGTGGTAAAGTTGTGTTTCAGGGACAGGATCTTTCCTGGATGGAAGAAACAGAGTCTGAGAACAATACGTATCCCCAGGCAGGAAGCGATGAAGTAGGAACCGGTGACTATTTTGGCCCGGTTGTGGTAGCTGCCTGTATCGTTTCCAAAGAAGCAGCACAAAAACTATCTTCTTTAAAAATACAAGATTCAAAACAAATCAAGGATGATCAAATTCGCAGACTGGCCCCTGAAATTAAAGCTGTTTGTCCACATTCGATATTGATCGTGCAAAACGCAAAGTACAACGATGTGCATCAAAATCATAATATGGTTGATATCAAGTGTCGCCTGCATAATCAAGCTTATGTCAATCTAGTGCATAAAGGATATACTCTACCAGATTTTATAATCATTGATCAGTTCGTACAAAAAAACAGTTACTATCGTTATTTAAAAAATGAAAAAGAGGTCATTTCAAACATTCATTTTGAAACCAAAGCCGAAAACAAATATCTTTCTGTAGCCTGTGCCAGTATATTAGCCCGTAATGCCTTTTTAGAAACATGGGATGCGATGGAAGCAAAATATGACTTTCATTTTGAAAAAGGTGCCGGTTCATCTGTAGATATTTGTGCCAAGTCTTTTATTGAACGTTTTGGACAAAAAGAACTGACCAAAGTGGCTAAACTGCATTTTAAAAATACCGCTAAAGCCTTATCCCTTTGATCTTCATTTTACAGCTTTTTAACTTGGCTTCGTTATTATTTTTTATACAATTAAAAATATAAAAAAGGAGATTCTATGAAGCCAAAGCCATTCTTAATGAAATGGATAACCACCTCAATCTGTGTCTATTATTTACTATTTTGTATCTTAATTTTCTTCTTGCGACAATCATTATCTCCGGGAATAGATACAGACATACTATTTCATTTTCTAACCATAGCCGCTGTTCTGCCGGCTGCCATATGGTTTATGATAAATGCATTTGCCAAGATCATCCACATTCAAAAGGATATCGCCTATACTAAAGTTAAAAAAGTAGTTCATTCTGCCTTATGCTTGTGTATAATCCTACTAGGAGCATGGGCTGGTTTTACGAAAGGAATTTTGCCAGCTCTTGATCTTTTCTACTTGCAGGATCCACAAACGGTAATTCTCTACGATGCTCAATTATCCCACAGTCAAGATTTTTCACGCTTTACGATACAAGGACAAGACAAACATAAAAAAACACGAAGCTTTAAACTGGAAACCACCTTATTAATGAATCTTCCACTTCAAAAAGGACAAATTACTTTACCAGGAGAAACAATTCAATTGGAGTATTATCCCTTCACCGGTTTTGTGGTTTCCTTAGAAAATATATCCTAATAAGCTAACACATCTATATCATCATTTTCTTATTCGAAACAAAATAAAAGAAGGAAATTTACTTGTTTTATTTCCTTCTTTTTATATGACCGAATTTTTTAAATCCGCTATCTATGCTCTTTTTTTCTGCAGGATGACAAGTATGAACGCACCCGAAATAGCCATACTTGCCAGCGATAACATCAATCCCATATTCGTTTGAGTTGCCGTATCTGCTCCCTTATTCTTTTCCGGATCTTTTTTGTCCGGTTTTTCTTCTTCAGGTTTCGTTGGTTCTTTCGGTTCTTCTTCTACCGTATAGGATACGGTTGGTTTTGCAAATTCTTCCGCTGCCCCTGGTTGTCCATTGGTATCAACCGGATACAATGTAGCGGAATTATTTGTATAAAGACCATCATAACCTAAGCTTCCATTGGCATCATATTGACCATATGTTCCTGGTTCTGTTTTTGGATTTGTCAATTTTAATGTATAAGTCAACTGAACCGGTTCAAATTGAGAGATTGGGACATTTGTGGTCAATGTAAACATCTCACCATTGGCCATATCACCCGGTTCATAAGCTACAACATAATTACCCTCGGCAAAAGAATACGTATTTTCTGCCGTTTCAACCGCTTGATAAGTTTGGTCACCCACTTTTAATGATAGAGCTTCCGCGTCATTGATAAAGTCAAAGTTATAATCTTCTGTATAGCCGATATAATCCGTTACAGTAGAACCGGCATCAACTAGATAATAAATATCATTTTTAATAGAATCAAAGCTATACGTTTCGCCATTGGCCAGGAAATTCATAAAGTTTGGTCCCCATGTATATTCCCCACCGGAAGAAGTACCAGCCGTCATCGCATAACAATGATATTTGCTTGCCAGAACTTGGTATGTCTGATAGGTTTTCAAAAGCGCTACATCCACAGACATCGCATGATCTGCTTTTTCATCATAGGAAATGTATGTATTCGTATCATATGCAACCCCATAAGCATGTTCATAGGCACCGCCATCTGCTTCATACTGCGCTGCCACATTGCCTAAATACTGGTTCCAGCCTTCTGAAGGTGCTGCATTTGAACCATATTTTGTGGCCCAGTTATCCGGCCCTGCGAAAACATTCGTTTTATCTGCATTTTCTAATCCAATAGCAGTAGGTGTTTCATTGTACATATAAGTAATTCCGTCACTGACAAAAATCATATATTTACGACTATCGGCAACAGCAGTATCACCACTTAACATCTGTTCTGCCGCCAACAAACCAGCATGTGTATTCGTTCCTGAAGAAATATCTCGTTTGATTTCGGATTCAATCACAGAATACTCGGTAGCTAAATCATGGAAACCAGTCGTATTAGCCTGTTGATTAAAAATCACTACACCGACATTAATATCCGCACCTGTAGTTTGTGCTGTGTTTTGTAAATCGGTTAGCATATTTAAAGCCTGTGCTTCAATTTCAGCACTGGTAGATTTGTCTAACACAAACACAATATCCGTGGCAAGTTTTTCTTCACCAGCAGGTAAAGACAAAGTTACTTTTGTTTCAAAGTTTTCGTCCAGCTGTGTTGCGGTTTTTGATTTAGAAATCGCATACTTTACATTTCCAATACCTGGAACCGGTGTTCCTGTGTTCGTTTTGGGATCAGAAGACTCTTCCTCTTCAGTCGTCGCTTCCTCCTCGTTATTGTTTTCTTCTTCAGAAAGCGCAGTTGTCTCTTCTGTAGAAGGTTCTGTTTTCTCTGATGTTGTGATTTCTGTAGTTTCTTCTGGTTCATCCGTTAATGTCGGATCTCCCGGAATTTCCTCGACAACGGTTTCGGAATCATCCGTAACAGTCGGCTTTTCCTGAGCCGATACGACGGAATACAAAGAGAAACTCAATGTAAAACAAACCATCAGAGTGAAAAATAATTTAACGTACTTTTTCATATCTCTAACCTCTTTCTCCGTACATAACCGAATCATAACCCTCCCCTTCATTATAAGTCAATAACATTTTTCTATCAAAGTTTAAACTAATTTACAACACTTATTGCCACATAAAAAGCCGAGCCCTTCCTTTGCATTGATATTTGTATATAGACTTATGTAACTTTAATCATTTATTTGTCAAATCAGAGAAGAAAGATCAACCTGGAGAAGCCTAAATAAAAACATGAGAAAGGATTCTTCTCACGTTATATGAATGTTTAATTGATGCAACTTCCATCTAATTTTGGAATCCAAAAAAAAATACCGCAAACTAGTCTGCGGCATCTTTTGCTTCTGTCATCGATCGATTAACTTGAACATCTACACTTGTTTCATAGGTTAACTGTACCAGTTCTACACCGGCATCACGAAACATCCTTTTACTCGCAATGTTTTCATCCGTTCCATTGTATTTATCACTCTCATAGACAACACAACGAATACCGGATTGAATGATGGCTTTGGCACATTCATTACATGGAAATAAAGAGACATAGATCGTACAACCATTTAAATCTTGAATACTGTTTAGAATCGCATTCAGCTCGGCATGCACTACATATGGATACTTTGTTTTTAAAAATTCGCCATCTCTTTCCCATGGAAATTCATCGTCGTCACAGCCTTTGGGAAAGCCGTTGTAACCTAAGCCAACAACTCGTTTTTGTGCATTGACAATACAGGCTCCCACTTGTGTGTTAGGATCTTTGCTTCGTTTGGCACTCAAATGTGCCATGGCCATAAAATATTGATCCCAGCTTAATACATTTGATCGTTTCATACAGATTCTTCCCTTTCTAAACGTCCTAAAATTTCTTTGAATATTGGATCTAACGGTGCATCAAAGGTCATCTTTTCCTTTGTGGTCGGATGTATAAATTCGATATGGCAGGCATGCAAAAGCTGTCCGTTGGTATCCAATGTCTTTTTATAACTATATTTTGGATCACCGGCAATCGGATGTCCAATATACTGCATATGTACACGAATCTGGTGTGTTCTTCCTGTCTCTAAAGAACAGCGAATATACGCAAAATCCTTAAAGTTCTTCAATGCCGTAAAATGTGTAACAGCATCTTTGGAATTTTTGGCAGTCACCGCCATTTTCTGTCTGTCCTTTTCATCACGCCCAATCGGTGCATTGATCGTACCATGAGAATGCGAAAAAGGATGATGTACGATCGCAAGATAATCCCTGTGACACGTCTTATCGGATAGTTGCTGGGAAATGGCTTGATGAGCTTTATCGTTTTTACAGACGATCAAAAGGCCACTGGTATCCTTATCGATTCGATGCACGATACCAGGGCGCATTTCTCCATTGATCCCGCTAAGATCCTTGCAATGATAGAGTAAGCCGTTGACCAAAGTATTGGATGTATGTCCGGGAGCCGGATGTACGACCAATCCTTTGGGCTTATTGATCACCAAAAGATCCGAATCCTCATAAAGAATATCCAGATTCATCGCTTCCGGCTCTATTGTCACTTCCTGTAACGGTGGTAAAGTGATGGATACCTGATCTTGTATTTGAAGAGAATAGCTTGCCTTCTCGACTTTTCCATTCACTTGAATCTGGTTTTGATCTAAAAGGTCCTTAACACGCTTCCTTGACAATTCCATCGTGGTGGAAACAAATTTATCAAGACGACCTCCCTGATTCTTTTCATCAATTGTATAAACTATGTTCTCCATCGTTTCCTCTCCTGTACTTCATCATAAATCATGCATGCGATCAAACAACCAAAACCTACAGTAATACATATATCCGCAATATTGAAAACGGGGAAATCCCAGCCGAATATACGAAAACTCAAAAAGTCACGCACATAGCCAAACCGCAGGCGATCGATAAAATTCCCTAAAGCACCGGAAAACACAAGAGCCAGGCATAACTGAGCGCGAACATCACTACTGCGAACAAACATATAGATAATCACCACAAGAGCCGCAATCGTCAACAGGGCAAAAAACAAAATACCAAAATCTTCAAAAAGACTGAAACCGGCTCCGGTATTTTGTACATAAGTCAACGAAAAGAAATGAGAAATGATCTCCATTCGTTCGTGCAACGCAAATGTTTTAGTAATTGCCCATTTTGTCCACTGATCCAGTCCCAATGTCAAAAAGACGATCACCAGTGAAACACAGATTGAAATAATTTTATTTTTCATGATTTCCTTCCTTTAAAACGCTTTATTCTTTCGGTGTAAGAAAAACATTTTGATAAACAGCCAAATGCTCATGACCAAAGCAATCAGTAACATAAAAAATCCAATAGCCGGAATCCCCATGATATGCGGTTCCATATCCGTGGTACAGATCAGACAGGATCCCACTAATAAAGCCGCAATCAAGATACAGACAATCAGTCGATTGACCATACGATCAATTTTGGCAATCGGCGCTTCACTGCCCATCAAATTCAAATTCACTTTGATCTGACCATGCTGGATCAATTTGAGTACATCACTGGTCTGCACAGGAAGATCCAGGCTACGGCTAATCCCTTCTATGCTGCGCTTGATTGTTTTCTGAATCTCTTTTGAAGGATCGATCTGCGTTAAAGTCGCCTTATGCTGACTGACGATCTTGGCCATGCTGGTAGTTGGGTCGAGATCGATCAAAGTTCCGTTCATCGTCATCATACTTCGGGCAAGCATGGAGATTCCTTTGGGTAATCCGATGCGAAACTGATGACAGATGGTAAAGATATCCTGCACCATTTTTGCCAGATCCATATCCGCAAAAGACTCACTCATATATTGCGCCATGAACGATTCAATCGCATTGGTAAACGCAATGTAATCAATTTCCTTTTGTACAATACCAATCGCAAGAATGGAATCCACCACATTGGCAACATCACCTAAAGCTAAAGCACGAATGGCTTGTTTCATAATCTGACGATCCCGATTCTCCAAGATTCCCATCATGCCAAAATCGATCCAGACAATCTTATCCTGACGGATTCGAATATTTCCGGAATGCGGATCGGCATGGAAAAAACCATGCTCAATGATCTGCGAAATATAATTATACGCTAATTTATCCGCAATTTCCTTAACATCGTACCCTTCTTTTTCTAAAGTATGCACATCATTGATCTCATACCCGTCGATGTACTCCATGACCAGGACTTCTTTTGTCGTAAACGCATCGATGATCTGCGGTGCATCAATAAAGTTACAATCCTCGTATGTCTTGCGAAATCGTTTGGCAAAGGCAGCTTCATTGGTAAAATCCATTTCCTGTTTAGCTGCCGTCCAGAATTCATCGATCACCATATTTAGATCCACAACACTGCTGACGATATCGCTTAAATTTAAGACACGAATTGCCTTTCTTAACAAGCCGACATCACGTTCCATCCATTCGTAAATATATGGACGTTGTACCTTAGCCACAACACGTGTACCATCGCGTAAGGTAGCCTCATGAACCTGCGCTATCGAGGCAGAACCTAACGGAATCGGTTCAAATGAGGAAAACACTTCCGACATAGGTTTATGATATGACTTCTCAATTTGTTCCTTGACCGTATCAAAGGACATCGGCGTAACACGGGAACGCAGCTTCATCAACTCTTTGCAGTAACGCTCCGAAAACATATCTTGTCGAGTAGACATAATCTGTCCAATCTTGACAAATGTCGGTCCTAAATCTTCCAATATCCTTCGAAATTTAACAGGATCCATTCCCTTGCGAATCTGATACTTCCGTAAGATACGCAAAATCTGCATGAAACGTGCGCGTGTTGAAATCTTACTCGTGCTTTTCATACATATCCTTCTTTCGATGTAACGGCGTATTGGTTACGTTTTCCGTATGCAACCATGAGCGCATCCACTTTACAGATTGACCAATCGCATTTTTTAAACATTTACTGCTGAAATCAAAATTTTCAATGAGTAATTTCTCCCAGTTTGGATCCTGTATCTTCATTATCAATACCTCATTTGTTATTTTAACATATTTTATATTCGTTTTTACAAATGTATAAGAATCCATGACTAAGACATTTATAGAATACCTTATATTTCTTAACTTTTTTTAAACAAAACCTTTCTTTTTCGTAATATTGACAAAAAAAGACCAGGGGATTTCCCTAGTCCGTAAACTTATTATAAAATTCCATACTTTCCAGAACGCTGGTATCTTCAATTGGATTATCATCCAAACGCAAGGCTTCTAATAGCTGTAAATCTTTTAGTGGTGTGACATCAGTGATGTAATTGGCCTTTAGCGTCAAAGATCGCAAGAATTTCAAATGAGCAAGCGGTGTAAGATCCGTAATCGCATTGTGATCCAGTCGCAAATAGGAGATGAAACCTAAATGCTCTAATGGTTTTAGGTCGGAAATCACATTGTTGTAGAGATCGACATTGCACAAATCCTCAAGATCCTTTAATGGTGTCAAATCTTTGACATCGTTATTTTCCAGCGATAAGATCTGTAGCTGCTTCATGTCTTTTAGACATGTGATATCTTTGATTTCATTTCGTCCCACATTCAAGTTAACCATGTTCTTCATATTTTTCAATATGGAGATATCTTTGATTCGGTTTGTATAAAGATCCAGATAAACAAGCTTGGTAGCTTTTCTTAAAAATTTAATGTTTTCTAGCTGACAGAATTGTGCTTTAAAGATTTCCAACGCTTCTACGGCTTTAAAACGATCCATATTCCTGATCTCGTTTTTAGAAACGTTCAGGCGTTTTAAGCCTTTCATCTTATTTAAAAGTGTCAGATCTGTAAAGCCTGTCTGCTGCAGATGTAAAGATTCACAATGAATCAAATCTTTTAAGAAACCAAAATCATCGGCTTTATTAAACGCAATATTGATCGATGTCAAATTCGGGAATTCTTTTAAAACATCATAATTATGAATATATGGACAATTGGACAAGTTCAGGCGCTTTAAATTTTTCATCATCATCAATGGTGAAATATCGCTCATCAAATTTGTAGATAGATCCAATTCTTCAATATTTTCCAAGTAAGAAAGATCCTGAATATTGAATAGACGCATGCCAGCCATATGCAGTTTTTTCAACTTTTTCAAAGAACCTAAGATTGCAAAACTAAACGGTCCGTTTTCGGTATTGATATAAACTTCTTCCAGTTTCTTACAACGTTCCAAATACTCCAGACTATCTACTTTGGCTCGTTCCAAATTCAAATATTCCAGATCGATCATGGCCGCAATACTGCTTATATCCATGGTATATAATTTATTTCGACTCAAATTCAATCGTTTTAACTGTCGAAAACCGTGCAAAGCCTGCAGATCACGAAGCTGATTTCGAGATACATCCAAAACTTCCAGGTTTCTCAAGTCACGGATCGGATCCAACTCTTCCAGCAGGTTATTAGAAACATTGAGTACAACGAGATTTTCGGCGTATTCCAATCCTTCCAGGCTTTTTATTTCATAATCCGGCGCTTCCAGATGGGTCAGCTCTAACATAATTTCCGGTGTTAAATCTTCTTCTTTTACACGCAAAGTACGTGCGGTTACTTGTCGTAATACATCATCCTTGATCAACATACTAAAACCCTCTCAATCTGTCACTTTAATAATACAACAAAACAAAGAAGATATGCTATCAAAAACAAAGAAAATCCACTTTCCTTACCGAATTTTTACATTCATAAATCCATTGTATCCAGCTCTGTACAAAAGCCGTTGTCCCCTTTAAAAATGGACAAATTGGTCTAAAAGTGTTACAATGAAACCGGTTAATCACAATATCGTCTTGAGTGATTGCGAGTATGAATACGGCATACCCCAGTTAACAACAGAAGATAGTGATTCAGGAGGTATTCATGAACACAGGTAAAGTAAAATGGTTTAATGCCGAAAAAGGGTATGGATTCATCACCGGTGAAGATGGAAAAGACGTTTTCGTTCATTACTCATCAATCAACGCTGAAGGATTTAAAACTCTTGACGAGGGTCAGACAGTTACTTACGACATCATCGAAAGCGACCGTGGAAAACAAGCCAGTAATGTAACTGTTGCAGAAGACAACGCTGAATAGTCTTGTCTAAAAAAGCGCACACGGTGCGTTTTTTTTATGTTTTCAATAGTGTATAATAGAAACATGGAACTACAACGATATGAAAAGGCAAAAGCCTATGTATATGAACAGTTTGCCAAGATCAACAATGAGCCTTTACGGATCGCAGCTTTGACTCATACCGCCATGGTCGATTCTTGTATCACCTTATTGGCAATCTCCAGAAGCAGTGCTTTGGAAAAGGCTAAAATTGCCGCTTTATTTCATGATTATGCACAATATATCGACAATTGTGCTCATAGTGAACACGCAAGACTTTCCAGTCTGCACGCCCACCAATATTTAACCCAAGCCAAGGAGTTTAAGGTGTATGAGGTTGATGATATTTGTTTTGCGATTGCCCAACATTCCAAAAAGGAGATTTTTGACTCTCCTTTATGCGAATTATTAAAAGATGCCGATATTCTGGCTCGTTTTCTGGAAGATCCCAACAAACCATTGACCGGCATCGCCCGCCAGCGACTGATTGATGCACTGGCCGATATCAATAACTAAAACTTTTGAACATGCAGCTTTACTTTTGAATCCAGCTGCTTTTTTATTTGGCCTAATATGCTTTGAAAACGATGAACATCAAAAACGATGCAATCAATATACGAATAGCTTTTACCGATGGCGCCTCCTATCACGCGGGCACATTCGCTCTTTTGGAAGGCCTGATCAAACTGTTTTGAAAGCTCCTGACGAAATAATGCATCCTCACGAGTATTGAAAAGATTGTTATAGTAGATATAATCAAATTCGCCCTGCTTGACCTCCAGATCTTTGAGCACATCAGTTTTCTCCTCCAACGTTTCTTCGATCAGTAAAGGATGGGTCGTAAAAATAAATTTCATATCCTTGCGCAATGCATCATGGGCAAAATCTTGTACCGGTTGAAAAACACTGTAAATCTCTAACGGTGACTGGTATGTCTTCCAACCCTTTGTTTCGACATGATCCATCAATTTCTCATAAGCATCCACCAAGTTACAAAACGATTCATCCATTTTAGGGGCATCCAAAAAGTCAACGCTGCCGATATAGGCTTCATAAGCACACTGCCCTAAAGCTAACTCCAACAAATACATGGACATTTCTTTTTTATTTTCGGTATTCGTGATCAAAGAAAAACCAGGACAATAGACTTCGCAGTGCCAGGATTGTTGTGTTTCATCTGCCGTATAAAACAACATAAAATCAGTTAAGGTATAAATTTGATCTTTGATCTGCACCTGTGCCTGGATGGCTTTTTGTGATAAAGGCGGCAAACAGGCATTTAAGATCCACGATTTTTTGATGGCTTTCGGAGCCATTTGACAAACCATGGCCGCCAGATACTGTGTCGTCTTGTTGGGGCCGGTATCCCATGTCAGTTCATAATCACCATACGCATTATCCACAAAGAAATGGCAGCCAAAGCTTTCATAGGCATAGCTATCGAGTGGCTCCACCAGTTTCATACATTCTTCATAGTTTTCACGATTTAATAAATCTCGAATGGAATGTTCCACTTTTTCAAATTCTTTCCAGAACTCTATTGCGTTTTTTCGTGCACTCATCGATATTCTCCTAACTTTTTGATCAGCTTTTCGGCAACCTGACAATGCCCTTCTTCATCCAAATGAATGGCATCCAGTTTACCGGCTCGTATGTCCTCCAAGTCTAAAAAATCACATTGCCATTTATCGGCCATCTTTTTTAAAGGCATGGCAGACTGCTCTAACATTTCATACCCCTCTTGCCCAAAATGGATTCTGGTACGCGTACAGGAAGCATATTCTTTATGCAGTTTCGGTGGCGTTACCATTAAGAAACGAGGTGTTTGAATAGAACGTTTAAAGTTATCCGGATCCATAGCTTCATGCATAAAGAGATCCATTCCCTTTTCCAGGGATGTTAAGGCATTGGTTCCATAGGCTCTTTTGGCATCATTGGTTCCCAAAAGAATGACGACCAGATCTAAAGGCTCATGTGTTTTTAAGACCATGGAAATGGTTTTAGAACCGTTTCTTTCTTCCAGACTGTAAGGATCACTGTGACAAAGTGTACGTCCGCAAAGTCCTTCTTCCAGAATTTCATCTTCCGGAAATGCTTTTTGAATCTGTTTGGTAAAACGATTCGCATAGCGCATCCCTGTATGTGTATTATATCCCCATGTATTACTGTCTCCATAAAATAAGATTCGCATCATTCTTTCCTCCAAAGCTTTGATTCTGTAATCAAAATATCCATATCTATATCATGTGGCTGCGATTCAAATTCTTCTTCCTGTACATCAAAGGCTACCCCGATCTTCAATGCGTTTGTCTTTTGCAGATAGCGATCATAATAACCTTTTCCATAGCCTTTTCGATGCAATCCGCAAAAGCTGACCATAGGTACGATGATTACATCTAGATTATTGGGATCACATGCCTTTCCTACAGGCTCTTGGGTCTGAAAAGACCCTTGAACCAGATTTCCTGTATATGGTATAAATTCCAATTCATAATTCTCAATCATTTTCGGTAAATAGACAGTTCCACTTTCTAAGCAGATATCAAATATGTTTACTTCTCCCTTGATCGGTACATAAGCAGCGATATTTCCTTTTAAAAAAGGCAAGAGCTTTTCGACTATTGCCTTTTCTTTCTTTTCTCTTTGTTCCCATGAAAGACTTTTTCGTCTTTCAATACATTCTTTTCTACCCAATGGAATCACTCATATCCAGCTTTAACATCTGATTGAGTTCGACCGCATATTCCATCGGTAATTCTCGGGTGAATGGTTCTAAGAATCCCATAACTATCATTTCCGTAGCCTGTGCCCGGGAAAGTCCACGACTCATCAAATAGAAAAGCTGTTCTTCCGAAATATTAGAGACTGTAGCCTCATGCTCGATCTGTGAAGTATCATTTTGAGAAAAGTTTAAAGGAATCGTATCACTGCGTGACAGTTTATCTAAAATAAGGGTGTCACATTCCACTTTGCTTTTGGCATACTGCGCATTTTTGGAATGTTTGACCCAGCCGCGATAATTCACTTCCCCACCCTGGCGAGCCACAGATTTTGAAATGATCGTACTGGTCGTATGTGGAGCCAGATGAATCATCTTGCTGCCGGCATCCTGCTTCTGTCCTTTGCTGCCAACGGCAATCGAAACTGTCGTACCTTTGGCATAAGGTTCTGCCAAAATACAAGCTGGATACTTCATATTGATATGCGAACCGATATTTCCATCGATCCATTCCATATGTCCGTTTTCAAATACCTTGGCGCGTTTGGTCACAAGATTGATGATATTGTTGGACCAGTTTTGTACTGTGCTGTATCGACACTTGGCATTTTTATGTACAAAGATCTCAACAACAGCGGCATGTAAAGAATCTTTCGAATAGACCGGTGCTGTACAACCTTCCACATAATGGACATCCGCACCTTCATCCACGATAATCAAGGTACGCTCAAACTGTCCCATGCTCATCGAATTGATTCGGAAATAAGACTGTAGCGGCTTATCTAAGGATACTCCCTTTGGCACATAGATGAAAGAACCACCAGACCATACGGCTGTATTCAAAGCTGCATATTTATTATCAGTATAAGGAACGATCTTTCCAAAGTACTTTTTGAAAAGCTCTGGACATTCACGCAATGCGGTATCGGTATCAAAGAACAATACACCTTTTTCCTCCACCTCTTCCAACATATTGTGATATACAACTTCGCTTTCATACTGAGTGCTGACACCGGCCAAAAACTTTTGTTCCGCTTCCGGAATTCCCAGTTTATCAAAGGTATTACGGATCGTATCCGGTACTTCATCCCAAGATTGTTCCTGCTTTTCACTGGGTTTGATATAGTACGTATAGTCATTAAAATCAATTTGGCTTAAATCCGGTCCCCATTTTGGATTCTTTTGTTCCACAAAAGAATGGTATGCTTTCAATCGAAGCTCCAACATCCATTCAGGTTCTTTCTTGATCTTGGAGATCGTGCGAACGACCTCTTCATTTAATCCTTTTTGTGTCTTGAATACACTGGTATCTTCATCATGAAAGCCATATTCATATTCATTGGATAAATTTAACTCTTTTTCTTCTGGCATTATTGACCTTCACTTTCTTTGATCATATCACGCAATGCTTTCCAGCCAATCGTTGCACAATTGATACGATTGGCCTGCTTGCCTACATTTTGAAACGCAACGGCTTCTTCCAAAAGATCTTCATCATACTCTTTCTGATCCACCATGGCAAAATAATTCTGAATGATCTCCATGGCTTCTTCTTTTGTCTTTCCTTTGACCAGTTCACTCATAATGCTTGTGCTGGCTGTAGAAATCGTGCAGGCTTCCCCATCAAAACGCACATCTTCAATGCGATTGCCATTAAATTTTGCTTGTACGGTAATATCATCGATACAAGAATCACTGGCCATATGACGAGAATGATATCCTTCTTCCTTTGTCAGTTCATGATTTCTGGGATATTGGTAATGATCCATGATAATATCTCTTAACAAATTTGGATCGATCTCACTCATGTTTCATCCTCCTCTAAAAAAATATATTGATACAGTTTTCTAATGTTGCTTCCTGTAAAGCAGCAACCAACTGATCGATTTCTTCTTTTTTGTTATAAAAGTAAAAGCTGGCACGGCAAGTACCACTGACCTTTAATACATCCACTAACATCTTGGCACAATGTGTACCGGAGCGTACCGCAATTCCTTTGGTGTTCAAAAAGCTGGCCACATCCTGAGCCGGAATCATCTGTCCCTGATCAAAAACATTAAAGGTACAGATTCCACTTTGTGCGTTTTCGTTATAAAGATGAATTGTTTTCAGTTCTTTAACCTTCTGTACAAAATACGATTTTAATTCCAGTTCGTAAGCATGAATTGCCTCTTTGCCGATAGCCTGAATATAATCAATGGCAGCCCCTAAGCCAAGCACCCCTTCAATAGGCTGTGTTCCGCTTTCATATTTTAAAGGTGTTTCCTTTAAAATCAAATCACCACAGCTGTTAAAGCGAGCATTGCTTTCACCACCATAATAAATAGGCTCCAGTTTATCCAACAAAGCTTTTTTGCCATAGAGTACCCCGACACCGGTCGGTCCACACATTTTATGCGCACTGAACACAAAAAAATCAACATCCAAATCTTGTACATCGATATCAATATGCGGTGTGCTCTGGGCACCATCGACTACGACAAGCATATCATTTTGATGAGCGATTTTCGCAATTTCCTTGACGGGTGCTTCAAAACCCAAAACATTCGATACTTGTGCCAGACAAACGACTTTTACATTTTCATGAACAGCCTTTTTAAAGTTTTCAACCGTGATCTTGCCTTCTTCATCTAAAGGAATATATTCGATCTTACATCCCTTTTGTTTTGCAGCCTGCATCCACGGCAGAATACTGCTGGCATGCTCACTTTCATCACTTAAGATCACATCACCCGGCTTCAACAACTGCTGACAAACCATCAGGGCTACCTGGTTTAACCCTTCAGAACTGCCGGAATTAAAGATGATTTCTTTGGAAGAAGTAGCGTGTAAATAATCCGCAACCTTCTTTCGACAACCTTCATACGCCGCATCGACTTGAGCGCTCATCTCATAATCGCCACGATGAGCATTGGCTCCTAAATACGTATAATAATTGACAACCGCATCGATCACCGGCTGTGGCTTTAATGTCGTTGCTCCATTATCCAGATAGACTAATGGTTTATCGGACATCGTCCTGGACAGAATGGGAAAATCTTTACGAATTCTTTCCGTGTCCATATAATCCCACCTTGCTTTCCATTTCTTCACGCATCTTTTCTTTGGTTGCTTCATCACTGACCAGCTCCAGAATCGGCAACAGATACCCGATACTTAAAAGGCCCATAGCCTGACGCTGTGAAAGTCCGCGTGATTTTAGATAGTATAACTGTTCTTCGTCCGGTTGTCCGATCGTTTGAGCATGAGATGCCTTGACGTCATTTTCATCAATCAACAATAACGGTATGACTTGCGCTTTATGATCTTTTCCCAATGTCAAGACACGTGTTGTCTGATGCGATTGTGATCCGTAACATCCCTTTTGAATATTACCATTGGCCACCATTTCATAATGTGCACGATCGAAAAGTACAGAGAAATTTTCCATATAACCAAATGTATGTGGCGCTTCATGAAGAATTTCAATATCGTTTAACTTTGAAGTGTCCACTTGTCCCAATTGAGCGCTCATCAATTTGATATCAGCGCCAGACTCTTTTAAAAACGCCTTTTGTTTAAACGTTACGTCACTTTCTTCCATGTCCAGAAAGCCAATTTTACTCTTGGCATCTTTTTTTACCTCTACTTCCAGATCAACAGAAAGTGTCGAGGCACTCTGATTATATAAAAGGATCTTAGATTGACTGTCGGTTTCCAGCTTTAGATGCAGCTTTAAGCTGGAAATCCCTTTGCGAAGGACCATTAGTAACGAACCGGTTTTCTGAATCGTGATCGTGGCTATTTCATCCTGATCAAAATAAATCGTTTCGTTAAATTCCTTTTCATAAACCTTTTCCATAATTATCCTCTTTTAGCTCCGCAAAGCCCGATACTGGTAGGTCGTTTTTTTGTTTCTTCCTTTCTGGCGGATACATGGTATTCTGTTTCCAGCCATTCATATCCTTCTTTGTCAATCTTATCAATCAGCTCTTGATCGCCCGATACAACGATTTGTCCATCGACTAAGACATGCGCATGAGTCGGATGCAGATATTCGTAAAAGCGGGCGTAGTGAGATACGACCAAAAGCCCCATATCTGTTTCTTTCTGGCATTGATTGATGGCTTCACTTACGATCTTTAACGCATCCACATCCAAACCGGAATCGATTTCATCCAGCATGGCAATGGATGGCTTTAACATCATCATCTGTACGATCTCATTTCGTTTCTTTTCACCACCGGAAAAACCATCGTTTAAGAAACGATGTGCCAAATCCGGCTTCATTTCCAACTGCTGAATAGCTTTATCCATCTCCTTGATGAACTTAAATAAACTGATTGGCTTTTCCTGACGAGCATTGATACAGGAACGCAGGAAGTCCGAATTGGTCACACCGCTGATTTCACTGGGATACTGCATCCCTAAAAACAAACCGGCTTTGCTTCTTTCATCCACTTCCATTGCCAAAACATCCTGTCCATCAAGTTTAATAGAACCCTGTGTAACGGTATATTTTGGATTTCCCATAATGGCAGCCAACAGTGTACTTTTACCATTTCCGTTTGGTCCCATCAGAGCATGACGCTCCCCGGAGCGAATCGTCAGATTCAGTCCTTTTAATATTTCTTTATCTTCTACAGATACATGTAAGTCTTTAATAACGAGTTCTGTCATATCTATTCCTCTTTTCCGGTACTATAGTAACAAAAAAGGTTATAAATCTCAATTCAGACGATTATGAAGATTCATTGCTTTTTCAATCGATATTGGCTATAATTGAGAAAGATTTTTAAAGGAGGATTACAATGTCTGAATTCCTTAGAAACAACTGGTTTGTAGTTGTGATTGCAGTGATCATCATTGCTTTTGTTTCCTATTTTATATATGACGAAAATAAGTACAATGTCAGTGCAAAATCCGATAGTGATGGCAACCAAGTCGTTGCCAGTATCGATAAGAAAGATATCACCGCTAATGACATCTATGATCAGTCGGCTCCATTTGATACAGCGCTGCTTTATAACTTGTATCATAACCAGGTAGTAGATCAGAGTGTAAAGACCACAGATGATTTAGATGAAAAGGCAAAAGATCTGAAAAAAACGATCGAACAAAATGTTTCTTCCAGTTCTTCTCAAAATAGCGAATCACAGATTGAAACTGAGCTGGCTTCTTTTGGTTATAATGGTATAGATCAGTTATATGATTATTGTTTGATGACCGTAAAGGAAGCCAAGATGCAACGTGATTACATTGAAGATCATTTCGATGAAGTGACACCGGCCCTGCAGGAGAACAAGCCACGAACGATTTCGATCATCTCGATGCAGGTACAAGATCTGGCAGCCTTAACTGAAGATGAACAAAAGAAAAAAGACAATATCGACTCAGCTTTATCCAGCGGTTCTTTTGCGGATGCGGCAACCGCTTATTCAGAAGACACAGCTACGGCTTCGGATGATGGCTTTTATGGCTATGTCGATGCAAATTCTGTCAATAGCCAATACAGCACACTGAATGCACAAGTCATTCAGGCTGCCTTAAATCTGGAAAAAGATCAGACAAGTGACTGGATCGAAGTCACAGATTCAAGCTCCGGGCTGAAATATTTATATAAGGTACATGTAGATGAAACGGATATTCAAAGCATCTGGGATTCTAAAAACGAGACTGTTTCCAATAACATCTTATCGGCTTTCTTAACAGCCAACCAGGGGTTAAGCGTTAAAATCGTGCAGGAAAACGCAAAAGATCTTGATATCGAGTTTAAAGATAAAGATGTACAAAAACGCATTGAAGACTATATCAACGATCAGACAGGAGGAAACAGCAATGAAGAGTAATTTGAAAAAAGCGGCTGTATTTGCCGGCTGTTCTTTGTTGATGTTGACAGCCTGCTCCGGTGCAACGGCTCAGATCAGCAACGCCAGTGATGTACTATTCCAGGTCGGTGATGTATCGGTTACACGTGGTACAGAATATGAACTGATCAAAAAATCCAATGGTTCCACCATGGCGGTCACTTTGATTGAACAGGCAATCATGGATGAAGAAGTCGGCCGTGGAGATGATATTAAAAAACAGGCAGAAAAGCAGTATGAAACAAATACATCCGGAAGCGAAGAATTTGAACAAAGTTTGATCGATGCCGGGTATAAGGATAAAGATGACTATATTGAAAAAGTTATCATCCCAACAATCCAACAGGAAAAGCTATTGGATAAGTATTTTGAAGACAATGCCAAAGCCATTAAAAAAGAATACAAGCCAAGCATTGCCAAGATTTTGATGTGTGACAATAAAGATGATGCCAATAACGCTTTACAGGCACTCAAGGATGGAACAGATGCACAGACAGTATTTGATCAATACGCTAGTGAAAGTGCCACTTACGGAAATGAAGAGATAGTAGTTTCTACCCTTTTAGAAGATTCCATTCCAACTTATGTCATCAATACTTTATATTCCGCCAAGGAAACCGGTGTAATCGATGAAGTTATGAGCGATGATAACGATTCCAGTGGCGCCTATTATATTGCGATCCTTACAAGCAATGATTATGATGAAAACCGAGCAAAAATACAGGAAGATCTTGTATCAAAAGCCAGCAGTGATATTGCCAAGGAATGTAATGTTTACTATATGAAAAAACACAATTTAGAAATCCATGATCAAGATATTTTTGATGCCTTGCGCACCAGCAATCCAGAATATCTGATCAATCACCCAGAATTGGCAGAGGAAGATCAATGATCTTCCTCTAATTTTTTTATTTGTTCATCCAATATGCTTCGAAAGCGAAATTCTTCAACGCTTTGTAAACCAATATGATATAAAATATGTACATCTTCAGTATTGAATAAATAAAAATGCTGGGTGTCAATACTGCCTTCCGGCCAGAGACAAGCCGCATAATCATAGATTTTTCCGGTTGTTTTTTCTCTTTGGATTCGTCCTATGATCATAAGCTTTTTTGTTCCCTGATGTAACGTAACAACCGTTCCGATGGGTAATAACTCTTTCAAATCTTTCCTCCTTTCTAATAACTCACCTTGATTTTAAAGCCTAAACCTGCAATAAAGCCCAACTTACTTCCAAACTCCCATTCTTTATTTGCATAACGATAGGTTAGGCTGGCTTCGGCACTGCCTAAGGATCCCTGCGCACTCACGGTTACTTTCGCTCCAAAAAGATGAAAAGCGATACTTCCCTCTCCTTGTACGGCAGCTGCTCCGATGGAAGCTTCCAAATTTTGTTCTTCTTTATTAAATATGCAGGTAGCCTGTGCATAGACGCTTCCAACATCCACATCGCCTCTTGCCTGCAAGTACATATTCTTCGTACCGATTTTAGCCTGCCCCTGCAAGGATAAAAGAGAAGCCTGTGCTTGCAGACTCAGTTCTAGTCTGGGATCAAATTCTTCCTCTTTCCACAATCCCAGCTCACACGATCCTTTAGCCTGAACATTTCCTAAGTGTGCCTGAATACCGGCATCTAAAAGCTCATCGCGATAAAGGGCTCCGGCTTCTTTCAAGCTATATTCGGCTCCTATCGATAGATGCGTATTTTTTTCTTTCTTGGTCAGCTGTGCTAATGCATTCCAATCCTCCTGGTGATAGAAGCGAAATGTTCCATCCTTTAAGTAAGAAAAGCTCTGTCCACTTTTATACATTAAATGATTCTCAGTATTCTCATAGGCATCTGCACTTTTTCGAAAATAATCAATATAGGTATCTAGTGTATTTTGAATACGATCGTGTTCCTTTTTTAAAGGAAGGTTTCCTGGAAAGGCTGCATATTTTCTTCTGGATGCCAGACCATTTGCGATTCTTCGATAAACAGCGGTATCAATGGGCATGCAGCTTCACTTCCATCAGCTGTCTTTGAATCTGTGCCTGCAATGCCTGCAGTCCGTTTTGAAGATGAATGGCTTCCTCTGCCTGGCAGCAGCTGGCGACCTCACTGCAGATCGTAGTGATATAGGATGATAATGCCTGATAATAGGCTACCATCTCCATCATACTTGTACGCCTTGCGACAGCATTTGTTCATTTTCCTGATAGGCCTGTGCTGTCTGTTGTAGATATTGGGCATACTGATCCAGGGATTGCACATAGGAGCGAAATACCGGATCTAAAGAATGAAACTGTTCCATCAGTTTGTTAGCGGTGGGTGACTGCCATACAGACTCTAATTGCTGGACCTTGTTTTTAATTTCCTCAAAGATTTGCTGCACCTGCGTGTTCATTCCTTTTAATTGTGCGGAATATTGAAAGACCTCCTGCGAAGATATTTGAATATTTGCCATAGTTTCCTCCTTTTACACTAAATTTCTGGCTCTTGCGATGCGCTCCTGCTGAAGCTTTTGATATTCATTAGCGCAATATAACAAGAAATGCGCATAAGTTTCAATAATGGCGACAATCTTCTGCAGCTGTGGTCGAAACTGTTCCAACTGCGCAATAAACGCCTGATGATCCTGCCCCTGCCATACGCTTTGCATCTGTTGCATACGAGCATAGATCTGATTGATTACTTGTTGATAATCATTTGATTTTTGTTCCAGATAATGGGCACCCTGTGCCAATTCCTGATAATTAACTGTTATTTGCATAAATCCTCCTGCTTAAAATAAGATAAAATGATCGCCGGAGATCACGGCATTTTCTCTAAATGTTTTTCCGGAATTTAAAATACGTCCTGATTCGGTATGATAGAAAAAATGAGCAAATGTCGTTCTTTCCAAAGGCCACGACTTTTCTATATCTTGAATAAAGTCCTCAATGACATACGTATCACGAATCCAGACATGATGAAATTTTGACTGTGTAAAAATCTTGATATGAATGAATATATCCTGCATATTGTTACCTATTAAATGAATACACCTCCTGTTCTGTCCAATACGCGCCATAGGATGAATGATCTTGTGGCAATGAACGTTTTAGAACATACAAATAATCTTGTATTCCCTGTCCGATCCAGCACACATCTAAATCATAGATCTTCGAAAGATATTCCGGTGTTTGAAACTGATCCGCATTATAAATGGCATGTAAAACATAAATGTCTGCTTCCTCTAAAAAGTCTTCTCTGATATGCAAAGTTTTTTGTATTTGCCATTTTTCCAGCATATCGGCAATCGTTTGGGCCATTGATCGTTGTACATAACAAATCAATAAAGGGTGCTTTCTTTGCCAGAAAACTTCCTGATGAGATTTTGAATCCCACCCCAAACGCAAGACATGATTTTGATGATGAAGGGTATAAGCTTTTTCCTTTCGTTTCGGTTTTAGTATTCCTTCCCTTTTTTGAAATAAGATTGGATATAAGCTTTGCTTTCTAAAGATATATCCTTTATGCGAACGCATGTTCAGATCCGCTCGAATAAAACATCCAAAGAATTCTCGCAAGTCTTCAATGTCACTAAAGTCGTAACAAATGCGGTCCGAACGAATCAAAAACCATTCCTTTAATCGTCTATCCCATGTTCTTAGAAATAGAAATAAAATGACGTTATCGTTTTTAAGTACATCCAAATCTTTCTGTTTCAAGTTTGTGTAATCTACCAGCCATATACATGATTTTCGTATCGATTGTATTCTTCCAAATTCTTTTTCAGACAAGCAGGCATCCAAGCCATCTTCTTCGATTTCCAAACCATAGACCGGCAAAGTCGTCCAACCGACAATACTTTGAATCAGTTCTTTTCTTTTTTGATAGGAAGTACAATAGATACACGAACATTGTCCCGGTTGAGGCGCCCATTCCCTGACTTGTTGTATAGACGGCTCATCGATCAATGCCAATTGTTGCGATTTGAAAACACTTTGATCAAACGGATGTATGATCCATTCCTTTGCACTTTCATCTTTGTTTATTTGTTGCGATAAAAAATGAAACAAAGTTGTCTTTTCCTGGTGATAGCTTTGCACGATCTTTCCATTCTCATCAACTTCACAATATCCATTGGGATGTAAATAGATTTCTTTTTGCAGATACCATGCTCTGCCCATACGTTGATGAGCCTGTTGATCTTGAAGAATGAAATCTCCCGGTCGTTTTAAGGCATAGGCATGATCAGAGTGCAAAACTTCATAAGAATCGGCAGTTGTTGCTACACTCATACAGATCTTAAAATCCATATTGGCCCAGATTTGATCATCCATTACACCTAATGGCTTTTGTGTAGAAAGAATACAATGCACACCCAAAGACCTTCCGATACGGGCGATTTCTTTGATTTTCATCAAGAAATCCGGAAAGCTTTGTTTGAGCTGTGCCAATTCATCGACAATTAGAAATACATGCGCTAAAGGATCTTTGATGTTATAAGCGTTATATACATCGATATGTGCTGTTTGGTCTGGATGCTCCTGGTTAAATTGCTGAAGAATTTTTTGTCTTTTTTCCAAAAAAGCCTGAAGACTTTGATCAAAGCGTTCCATTTGATCTTTTTCAAGATTGGTCAACATGCCCTGACAATGAGGAAAGTGCATAAAATACTGTCCAAAGGCTCCACCTTTAAAATCAATCAGAATATATTGAAATAATTTAGGCGAGTTCTGTACAACCAGCTGTAAAAGAATATTTCGTAACATTTCACTTTTTCCACTACCGGTTTTACCAGCCAGAAATCCATGCGGCCCTTGTTTAGATTCCTGCAAATCTAAATATAGTAATGTCCCTTTTTCTTCAAAACCCAGACATACTTTTAAGTTCACACGATTTTGACGACACGAATCTAAAGAGAAATGCCAGATATTCTGACCAAAAAGAGCTTTACATTCCTGACCTTGATCCCATCGTTTTTCCTGATGAAGAAGCATGAGCTTTCTAAATAGATCACCAGACTGGCAAAAATCAGCCATCCGCAGTATAGGGCCAGTCGCATCAAAACAAATACAGGTTTCTTCTGAAGGAAGAGATTCCAAAGCAAACGCTTCATTGATTATAAATGTATATTCATAGCTCTGATCTAAATCTTGTATGAAGCTAAGCCATTCTTCTTTTGTTTGAATCAAAAGCTTTTTTGTATCCTTAATACAAGCTTCATGATTGAAAAAAGGATGCTCTTTAGACATAGATACATCGACCCACACCCATTTTCGATGGGCTTGATAAGCAACCAGCAGCCATTCCAGAAATAAAGACTCGATCCATGAAAAAGCTACTTTGGGAAGATGTATCTGTTGTCCCTGTTCCAGAAACACCGGCGTATCTTCATAGGTTTTGATAGAGTGTATTAAGGTTTCTTGTTGTTGAAACAAACGATCCTGCTCCTGCAGATAATTTGGTTTTCGATACTGAAGTTGGATCCATTCACGTTTCTGATAGCCAATCCACAAGCGATAATCTCTTTTTGCCTCTCTTTGAAAGTTTGAAAGTTGCAACTGATACTGCTCGACCCATTGTAAAACTGTGCTCTGATATGCCTTTTGCATCCTTTTCATCTCATTTTGACTGCGTTTACAATACTGCGAATATTGATCGATCAAAGCTTGATTTTCCTTTTTCTTTTCACGAACTGTCATCTTTCGATTCCACAAGCCAAAGGCACCAAAGGCCAATCCCATAGATACCGCATTAATCATCAGCGATACCACAGAAAAGCTTTGTTGCGGTGAACTGATCCATACAACGCCGGCACTGACCAAACCAGAAATCAATATCAACAAAGAGGAGCCCATCGATTGAAACCAGTGCCCTTTGGGAATGGGCATTAATGGTTGCGGTGACTGCAACAAAAAAGATGCTTGCGGTACTGTTTTGACCGTTTGCGAAACGACTTGAATCCTGGGAAGCTCAGGAATCTTGTCAAACACGACATTTTCCTGTTTTTGTAAAACCCCTAAAACCAAATAACCCGGTAAGTAATAGGCTTCTTTGGTTCCAAACCATAAATGATCTAAAGCATTTAATTTTTGTTTCCGGATTCTTTTATCGTTACAATAAGTGCCGTTTGTACTCTGTAAATCTTCCAGGTGATCGTTGGTTATTTGAAAGTGAAAGGATGAAATTGTCTCATCTTCTATAACGATCGAACAAGTTGGATCTCGTCCTATGACATTGTGCTGCTGTAACTTTTTTACCGACCAGCAACTTGGTAAACGATACAGGGCAAAGGTAATCTGGTTCCATATGATACCTTCTTCTTTCAACAACATTCGTTGTTGATTCGCAACCAAATACCACTGTCCTTTTCGCTTTTGAAAAATGACTCCTTCAACTTTTAAGTTCTCCTGCAATGTATAAATGAAAAGCTGTTCTTCTTTAAGAACCTTTAATTTTTCCATGCTTCACTTTCCACAACAAGCCAAGGATGCCTACAAGTCCAGGAATCACAAGCAGCCAATACCCATAAAATTTTGTCTCTTCAAGCGTAAAAGTTTGTTGAATTTCTGCGATATTGCCACTTTTATCTTCTGCGCTGGCTACAATTTTTGTTTCTTTGTCCTTTAAGGTAATCAAAACGTATTCATTGTGCAAGGCATCTTTGTGTATCTGATCCGCATCCATTTTTTTACCATTGATTTGAATATCGGTAAAATGATCGTTTGAATACGATTCTGTATTCAATAATGTTAAGCGCAGAACATCTCCTTTTTGTAAATGAGACAGTGATCCTCCATTTTCTGCCATAAAGCGCATCATAGGTTTTGTTCGATCCTGCAAATGAACTTCTTTTTTCTCCAGAATGATTTTTTGATCCTCGTTCTTTTTCCAAGTTCTCCAAATACTGCGGGAATCTAGATACGATCCAAAATAAGGATCCTTTGTCTGTACCTGAACAACTTTTTCCGACTTTTTTTGCACAGTAGAAGCTTGTAAAAGTAAGCTTTCGATTTGTGTTTGATACTGAAATTCATACGAATACGAAGAAATATTTCCCTGCAGATCTTTTCCCTGACAAACCAACTTCAATCGATCCTTGTTCTTTAAAGACTGCCAGAGCGTATTCAATTGTCCCGATGGGATTTTTTGATCATTCACATAGATATCCAATTGTTGTTCGATTGGCTCATCCCAAAAAAAGATAAACTCTTTTTTCTCATAAAGGATATACAACTGATTGGCCATCACAGGTTGCTGACCATGAAGTAATGTCAAAACAGGAGGCTTGGCATCCAATAGTACATCGACCGGTTTAAGCGCTGTTCGACCAAAGAGATCCGTCGCCTTTAACACAACCGATACTGTCTTCTGCTGTCCTTCTGTTGCCTTTAAAACGAATCGATCATCCGCTTCTACAACCATTTGATCTACAATGACACTTTTTTCTTTGACAAACTCCGGCCAGTGAATCAAAAGTTCCTTATCTCTTGAACCACTAATTTCGTTGACTTCCGTTTGAATTTCCGGTTCTGTCTCTGAAAAATGAAAGGTAAACGTATCCTGATCATTGATCTTTAAAACATGATTTGGATTTTGACGATCATATAAGTGCACCTTGAATACTCCATTCTGAAGCTTATACGGGATCTCCTTTTGATTCTGACAGGCGATTTCATCAATAACCTGTTCCTCTTTTTGTACCAGCATATAAATTTCATCGGCAATGGGTGCATCAAAAGTAACCTGTAAGCTCCATTGCCCTTCTGTTGTCGAAACGAATTGTGCATGGGCATAAACAGGTTTTGGTTCTTGAATCCAAAACTCCTTTATGATCGTTTTCTCCTTTACAATCTGGACATGATGAGCTTGTTTTGAGAAAGGAACACTTCCCTTATGTTCTTCCCACACGATCGGCACATCACGATCATCTATAAGAACTTGTATTTTTGAATCATCGCTTATGATTTCAAATGAATCGGCTTCATCATACTCTACATGTTCTAAAACCGGTTTCTTTTGATAATAAACTTGTATCGCATCCGGTGGATGCTCCCACGCATATACCGTCATCGGCAAAAACAACCATACGATATTAATCCATAAAAACCATCGCTTCATACTCACATCCCTTCTAATTGAAAAGTTCAAATAGCTTCATAAATGTTTCTTCCTCTTGAAAGCTTTCTATAAAAGTCTGAGGAAGACTACTCGTCTGAATTTCTCTGGATCGCAAAAACAACAAATACTCGGCATGGATGCATGCGACTTCTTTAAATAGTTCTTTATTTTCCTGTATTTCGTTGATTGTCCAGCTTTTATGAATGTTTTCTAAAAGCACACGTCCTTCTTTGTCTAAAATGATTTCCTTTTCCAATAAAAGCTGTTCCACGACCAAAATGTGTAATACCTTGTTGAAGATATCCTTTTCTTCCTGGATCGCCTGTAAACTTCTAATCAATAAAGAAGCATCATAACTATGCTCTTGTTGCGTGATCCAATGCGCCAATTGTATTTGTAATGGCATTTTCTTTTGTATGGACTCTGGTATGTTCTCTAACAAATACGACACGATCGACTGACTTCTGGAAAAGATAGACTGTTCCAGAAAAAAGCTAGCGTTCTCTTCGTTCGATAATACCTCTTTACGCAATCGATTCTGCACGATCCATTCGGATAAAAGCCTCTGTGTCTTTTCCTGAATCCCTCCTTGTATTTGATGATGTTGAAGCTGATAATCGTGGATCAAATCTTGGGAAACACTTTGAAAAAAGAGTATGTTATAAAAGAAAACAGACAGAATAAAAAGTAATAAACACACACCTTTTCGAATATGACCCGCCAGTAAAAAGTAAAATCTTGCCGATCGCATCGTCCGAAATCGCTTTTTCGCATTCTTTCTAGTGCATTTAAGACACCACAACCGATACAAAGAAAGCTTGTAAAAAGGTTTGAGCATGATTCCAAGTGCATAGATATCCGTAGAAACCTCCTTTCTTTTTTGTGTAAGCGACTCAGGTGTCTGATTCGATGGCGAAGACATATACACTTGCACAGAACCGACTGGTAAACAGGCATTAAAATCAATGAGAAATACATGATCTTGGTACACCATCACGTTTTCGAGCTTGAGATCCATATAAAGAAACCCATGAGCATGGAGGTTTTCTAAAAGGTGCATGAGTTCTAAAATCCATCGTTTTTTCAATCGAAATTGTCTTTTCTCTTCCATCATTTTCATCCATGTCTTTCCCGGGATCCACGTTTCAATAATCATGATTTGATCTGCCTCTTCTATCACATCGATCAGATGCGGTATATAGGGATCATCCATCAAAGATAAAACATGGATTTCCATTCGAAACTGATGAATATGAATTTTCGTTGCGTTTGAAAGAAACAACGTTTTGGTGAAATAGCGTTTTCCTGTCCATTGGTCTTCTACCAAAGCACAGGTCGTACAGAAAGAGGAGGATAAAGTCCTTACGACCTTATATCTTTCCATCTTCATCTTGTCTAAAAATAAAATCTACGCTTCCCAATGTAAGCTTCATTCCATCATGCAGACGCATCTTGCGAATCACTTGTTTATCATTGAGGAAGGTCCTGTTTAAGCTTTTCAGATCTTTGATGTAGTAACGTTCATTTTCGCAAAGTATCAGGGCATGTTTTAAGGAAATTGATTCGTCGGGTAATCGTATGTCGCAGGATACTAAACGTCCAATCAGTACACTTTCTGTTTGAAGATCGTATTTTCTTCCCGTCTTTTTTTCTTCTAAATACGCTTTTGTCGTATTGACTTGACCAATTAACTGTGTCTTGTTTTCAACGGATGAAGTCTGTGTATCTGGTACAAAGCGCATCTTTGCATAATACAAAGTAGAGACCGGTTCTTTTAAGCGAAAGCTTTCTCTTTCTTTGAAGAAGGCCCAACGCTTTAACGGATAATAATTTCGTTTCACATTCTCCAGACCGGAAATCAAATTCGGTAAGGAAAATTCTTCACTTTGACAGAATCGAATCATAAATCCTAAGATCTCATAAGCCGTTGTTGTTTTAAAGTGCTCTACCAAATACTGGACCCATGATACAACCTGTGTTTTTTGAAACATCCATTCATCCAAAACTAAAGGAACAACAAGAAAATAGAAGGTATCTCCATAAGGAGAAACAAACACAAAAGAAGGATCGAATAAGACAGGTTTGTTGCGATTGACACTGATCGCACATTCGAATAACTTCTTCAAAAAGAAATACCCCTCTTTTTTCTCAAAGATCACTTGTTCCAGAAAATCTTTTAAGTTGATCAAATTTTCTACCGAATACACAATCACACCTTTTTGTCGATCATCCAAAACACAGCGAAGGCAATAATCATCACCAGCCATTTTTTCAAAGACTGTCAAATCCATTTTAGAAGGGTCCTTTAGGGCAACCTTTAAAATGGAAGAGTCCTGAGATAAAACTTGAATCCATTGGTTCATAAAACCTCCTTTTTTGAAAACCTCACTATTAGATACGATAAATTTTGATAAAACTATTAAAAAAAGTTAAAATTTTTTTATGAAATTTAAAAAATACCTGTTTTTTATCCATATTTGGGTTCTAAATCCTATTTTGAACATCCTTCCCTGGTTTTGGATCGATATCTTTTATGACAATCAAAGTCACATTGGAAATGCGATGCATCATCCACTCTATCTTTTTTTATGGGCAATCAGCAGTGCCCGGGGATTTTATAAACTGTCCATCTTGTATTGGCAAAAAAGAAAATTTTCCTATATATCTATCCTTCATCGGTTTCTTTGTATCGGTATGCCTGTATCCTGTCTGATTCCTTATCAGTTACAAAATGCAGGATGGTTAAATGATCTGCATATCTGGCTTGCGATTGGCTGTGTCGGTGGATTCATCGTGGAATGGCTCTATTATTTCTATAAACAAATGCTTTTGATTTCTTATGAAAAGATTCTTGTGCTAGTCTTTGTATTCTGTACCTTTTTACTGTTTGTTCCCGGTCATATCACATCGGCTGCACAAACCTCGTTTTCTCTACTTGTCAATATCACTTTATATCAGCTGGTATTTTCTGGTAATCATGATAAAATAAGTGCATGAATTTTATAGAATCTGTTCAAAACAAGCGAATCAAAGAATTGACACGCCTGCATACAAAAAAAGAACGCGATAAAACCGGCTGTTTTTTGGTTGAAGGAGAACATTTAGTCAAGGAAGCATTTAGTGCCGGATGCCTGCAGGAAGTTTTCATCAATAAAGACACTTCATGGAAGGAATCGATTCCCAGTACGCTTTGTTCCGATGCCGTATTAAACAAGCTTTCCGTTCAAAGCTCACAAGCAAAGATCATTGGTTTGTGTCGTAAGAAAGAATGGGATGAAAAAGAAGAAAAACAGATTCTTCTTTTAGATTCTGTTCAGGACCCGGGAAACATGGGAACCTTGTTGCGCACAGCCTGTGCGTTTGGTATCGATCAGGTTTATTGTTCTATGATGTGTGCCGATATTTATAACCCCAAAACGATTCAGGCATCACAGGGTGCCATTTTTCACATTCCAGTGTGCTATACCGATCTAAAGTCTTTGATCCATAAAAAACAGGCAGAAGGACTTACGATCTACGGAACCAGCCTGCATGAAAGATCGCTCCCCTTATCGAAAGTGGAAAAGAAGACTTCGTATGGAATCGTTTTAGGAAACGAAGGCAATGGAGTACATCGTGAATTGATCGATGCCTGTGATGTGATTGTGAAAATCGAGATGCATGCCTTTGAAAGTTTGAATGTTGCGATTGCCGGTGGCATCTTGATGTACGAGTTTGACAGAAACAAAGGATAAGAAAATGAATCGTTTGAAACATTATATGATCAGTCTAAAAAAGGCTCTGGAACTGGAAGTTAGAGAACATCGCTCTTCCTTTGCGGTTTATTTGATTTTGCGTACCTTAGTCATTCTGGTTTTAGTTCGCCAGATCATGATGCAGAATTACGAAAATATCTTTGTATGCCTTTTAACCCTGTTATTACTTCTGGTGCCCAGCTTTGTACAGCTTACCTTTAAAGTAGAGCTTCCTATATTTTTGGAAATTTTGATTCTTGTCTTTATCTATGCTGCGGAGATATTGGGTGAGATTGATAACTATTATTTTTCGATTCCTTATTGGGATACCATACTTCATACCATTAACGGCTTTGTTTGTGCTGCCGTCGGTTTCTCTATGGTCAGCTTATTAAACAGAAGTGAAAAAATTCAATTTTTTGTTTCTCCTCTCTTTCTTGCGATCGTCTCTTTTACCTTCTCCATGACGATCGGGGTGCTATGGGAGTTCTTTGAATTTTCAATGGATCAACTTTTTGCGATGGATACCCAAAAAGATACTCTAATCACTTCTATTCATTCAGCCGGTGTAGATGAAATTCTTCCGCCATTTGAGGAAAATGATATTCATAAAGTCACCGTTAACGGCGAAGTCATTTCCGATCAGGGCTATATTGATATCGGTCTGATTGATACGATGGAAGATTTATTTGTGAATTTTGTTGGCGCAACAATCTTCTCTTTATTCAGTTATTTTTATGCACGAAATAAAGAGCGATTTACCTTCCTTCAAAATTTCATTCCGAAAAAGAAAGATCGCAACAAGGATTATCTTCATCAACAAATAAAAAAAGGCGTGGGAAATTAAGCTCTCACGCCTTCATCTGTATTCCATCCTCTTTGTTCCTCCTGAATTCTTTCGCTATTGTCATAACGCGAACCATAGTAGTTCGATGCAAAATACATTCGGGAACAATATGTCAAAAGATTCATGATCAGTATCAGTAAAATAAAATTCCTAAGGAAGGAGCCGTTGCTTCTTTGTGTTCTCTGAAACTGTGTACCACCAAAGCCAAATGGCCCATAAAAGAAGAAATTCGAATTAAAGTCCGAATTCTGTTGTGACTGCTGGTTATAGAAATAGGAAAAAGGATCCTGATACGTGTTTCCATACGGATTCGATTGTTGTTGATAGGCCGTATTTCTATATTTTTCCGGATTGGTGATCTGATCATAAGCCGCATTGACTTCCTGCATCTTCTTTGCACATTCTTCATCGCCCGGATGCAGATCCGGATGATATTTTTTTGCCAATTTACGATACGCTGATTTGATCTCATCCGGAGAGGCACTTCTGGATACGCCTAATACTTCATAAGGATCTCTCATAGTTCGGTAAACATCCTCCATCCTATATATACCATGCTATTCTAACATTTTTGTCAAAAAAATCATTCAAAATTTGCATTTTCACATATTTTCATATAATTCTAACGACTTCCATATTATAGTACGAATAAGTCACATAAAATTCCTATGAGTTTAAAGTGATAAAAAGATTGACAAACAAGAGAACATCATGCCATCATCCAAGTATAGAGCTTTTAAATATTGTTTCTTATGATTGTTGTTTACTGCATAAAATGAAATATAGTCGAATCAACAAGAGATAGGCGCTCTTAAAAACAAAGTTGTAAATTGAGTATATCTACGGTTTTTGAAATCGAATGATATGAATTCTATACTGAAAAAATCGGGTGATACCTTTTTAAAAGTATTGTGTTGTCCTTTATTAATTGAAGTATAGATTCTTCTTCAGAATTTAGAATTTATAAAACATAGGGTAAAAATAAATGTATAATATCTCTATAAATCAGAATTTATCAGAAAATAAAGAATAGTTGAAATGGAGGCGCTATAATAACATGAAGATTGAAGGGAACCAGAAAGAACTGGATGCAATGGTAGAATTTCATAAGGGAAACCGTGTCGAGGGGCTGAGACTGCAAGAAGAATTTGCAGCGGAATTTCGAAAGGAGTATAAAGACAAAGATCACTGTCCTTGCCTGAAAGCCTGTCGTTATCACGGAAACTGTAAGGAATGTGTAGCAATCCACAGAGCGCATCAGGAACATGTTCCTAATTGTATGCGACCATTGATTAATAAAAAATTGAAATTGATGTCAGAATTAACAGAGCATACCTTGGCAAATGAAATAGAAGCTCCACATGAGATTTTAAGAAAATAGGAAAGTCAAATTCAAGTTTGTTAAATTGGAAAATTAGAATTTGTAGAGGAGATTGTATATGAAAAAAGCAGAAGGAATCTGTTCTGTGATAGGGAGCCTTGTAGGTGCAATAGGAACCGGAGTAGCTATTTACTTTACTGGAAGCGTTTGGTGTTCAATTATAGGATTTTTAGGTTTTATGATTGGTGACCGAATTGGAAAAGTAATCGACGACTCTAAAGAGGAATAAGTTCCAGTTAGTTAAACAAATAAATCCTAATTTAACAATTTCATATCCAGTATTATACAAAGCGGTCAGTCTTTATGATTGGCCGCTTTTCAATATCTGGAAAGTACTGTTTTCCTCCAATATAAGCGTAAAGTTGAATTATGTCAGAGTCAACAATATGTACCTCTATCTCCCTTTATTTTCAGTATAGAATGATATTAAGAATTATTTGACAAGTTTCTAAAACCTTAGTATTATAAGTAGGCATTGGAGACTTGTCCGAGCGGCTTAAGGTGCAGTCTTGGAAAGGCTGTGTGGTTAACGCCACCAAGGGTTCGAATCCCTTAGTCTCCGCCATGAGTCAATGAGTCCTTTATCGAAAGGACTTTTTTATTTTAATTAATTATAAAAAAAGATACGGAAGTCGAATTTTCCGTATCCATGAACTTCATCGGATCTCTATATTAACGATGCAGAATAGGTGAGATCCTTTTATATAAAATGCCTACGACCAAACTCACAACAACACCTTTTAAAAGGTTGAACGGCAATGTCATTAAGACTACGAAAGTGAATGTATCTTTTACTAAAGGCAGAATAGAACTTCCCATGCCTACGATCACATCCATTGGCATACCATAGAAATAAGAATAAGCCGGTAGTGCAATAAAATAATTGGCAAAACATCCAATTATCCCCATGGAAATGACACCGATGAGCATCGCTATAAATGCTCCTTTCATCGTCTTATGTTTTTTATAATAAATGGCACTTGGTAAAACTAAAGATAAACCAATCAAAAGATTGGAGATTTCCCCGACAAAGGCAGTATCGGTTCCCTGAAACACAAGATTTAAAATAATTTTTAAAGTTTCTACCGTAGCTCCGGCAAGAGGCCCTAAGGCAAAGCCGCTGATCATTACGGCAACTTCATCAAAGCCTAACTTATAAAAAGGTGGAAAGAAAGGCAATGGAATTTCGAACAACATCAAGACAAAGGCAATGGCAGCCAAAATAGATACCTTGGCAATCCACTGTACACGAGATGTTTTCGAACTGACAAATGATTGTGCTGACATATATATTCCTCCTTATCATCAGCACCTCTTTATTCAAAAGAAAAAGAGGTTTGTCACAAAAACCTCTCAGGATATACGATAAAAAAGGATTTCAAAAAATCTTCTTCCATCCAGACTTTAACTGTCGCTACCGGAATTGCACCGGTTCGTGCCCGAAGGCTCGCGGAGTGTACCGCCGATTGGGAATTTCACCCGACCCTGAAGTTTTTTGTACATCCTTATCGTATTCTTTCTCGCTTTTTTTGTCAACTGATTTGTGAATTATTTACCAAACTATGTTTTACTTTAATGTCGTCTTCTGTTTTCTCTTTCGACAAAGCCGTTTTAAAATAAGCTCTGGTTTCACGGACTACGACCTTTCGCAATGCGATTAAACCGATCAAGTTAGGAAATGCCATACATCCATTCACAATATCCGCTAATGTAAATACAAAGTCCAAAGACATAAAAGGACCAATTCCAATTAAAACGATGAACAAAATTTTGTAGGGTAAGATTGCTTTTTCACCCAACAAGTATTGAATACATTTTTCGCCATAATAATTCCAGCCGATGATGGTAGTAAACGCAAAGAACAATAAACCGATATTTACAACATAGATTCCGATTTCACCAATAGGAAAACCATTCTGAAACGCTAATGTTGTCATGGCTGAGCCTTCTACACCTAAAAGATAAGATTGCGTAATAATGATCGCCAAACCGGTCATCGTGCAAACGCAGATCGTATCGATAAAGGTACCTGTCATAGATACTAATCCCTGCTCCACACAAGAATCTGTTTTGGCTGCTGCTGCCGCAATCGGCGCACTTCCCAAACCGGATTCATTACTGAAGATTCCCCGGCTGATTCCACTGCGCATGGCCATCTGCATGCTAATTCCAACACTTCCTCCAAACGCTGCAGAAGGTGTAAAAGCAGACTGCACCACTAAAGCTAGTGTTGGAAGAATATCCTGATAATGCGTGATCATGATCAAAATAACGCTTACAATATAAGCTACACTCATGAATGGAACAATGACTTCTGATACCGAAGCGATTCTTTTAATTCCTCCAATGGTAATAAAACCAACTGTAATCACCAAAAAGATCCCTGTGACAAAGGGAGGAATATGCAGTGTTAAACTGGCAGCATCAGATATGGAACGAACTTGTGTAAACGTCCCTATCCCTAATAGGGCAACCCCTACACCAAAAACCGCAAAACAACGTGCCAGTATCTTTCCCAGTGTTTTATGCTTTAATCCTTTTTCCAGATAATACATTGGACCTCCGGACATCTGTCCTTTTTCATCGCGCTGGCGATATACAATGGCCAATAAACCTTCCGAATATTTAGTTGCCATTCCTAAAAATGCGGAGATCCACATCCAAAATAAAGCGCCCGGCCCACCGGCAATAATGGCGGTAGCCACACCTACGATATTTCCCGTTCCAATCGTTGAAGATAAAGCCGTACATAAAGCTTGAAAGCTGGATACGTCTCCTTCCTTTTGATCATCTTTTTTAAACATCAGACGAAATGCAAGTGGTAACCTGAAAAACTGTAATAAGCCTAACCGACATGTAAAATACAACCCGGTTCCCAACAATAGGAAAATCAAGGGTAATCCCCATATCCATTCATTGATCTGTGTTAATGCGTTTGAAAGAGTTGCCATAAAAAAATCCTCCTTTATACCAAAAGAGGAATTAGAAAATAGTAAAAACAATCCTAATCCCCTGTCCTTTTGCCTGAGAGTTTCACCCTTTCGGGCTTGCTCCTTCGGCGTCCATTTAAGGAACTCTCCAGAGGCTCGTCAGAATACTATCCTTTGACCTGAAATAATGAATTCTTCGGTGGTCTTTCGACTCTCTCTAGCATTCGTCATCCGAACTCTACCCTTGCATTGTAATCAAAAATGATGATGGATGCAAGATAAAGTTGCGATCTTAACCAAGTTGTGTGATTACGATATCGCCAAGTTGAATATGAAGAAAGAGATTTCCGTTTTCGTCCGTATGTACACTTTGATACCATTGATTACTTTCAAAATCTGTATCTTGATACGAGAAAGACACAAATGCACAACATAATAAGCCTAAAACAATACAACTGCAAGCACCTAAAACCAATACTTTTAACTTTGCCATACATGAACCTCCTTCAAACGATAAAACAAATGTTCTTTTAACCAGTGACTAAAGGACATGGTTGCCTTGATAAAGTAGCGAGAAGCATAAATTGTAAACAAACCTAATAAGATAGAAAGTCCGGCCGCGATCAAACCAACACCGAGTTGTAGAAGACCTGTCATAAAACTGGAAACCATCAAAAATGGAGATCCGATCAGACTGATGATACAAAGAATCAGACTGGCAACCATAATAGTCGCTGACAATACAGGGATAAGCCAAATCATGATATAACCTGTCAAAATCAGTAATATGCCGGTACAGATCAAAGCAAGCAATGCCAACAACAAACATGCCCATAAAGGACTGCCCAGGACGATCAAAACAATGATCAACACTTTCATTGGATTAGAAAGTTTCTTTTCTTTAGATGGTTGTGCAGATACAATCTGTTCGGCTAACATTCCTGCATCCCCTAAGTCTTGCACTGCTTCTTGTTCACTCATACCTTCTTCCATACGATCATCTATCATCTCTGCATAATAAGCCAACATCTTCTGTCTTTCCTGACGTGGCAGACTTTTTAATAATCGCTCTAAATGATCTAAAAATTCATGCTTATTCATCTTCCATCTCTCCTTTGATATATTCATAAATAGATTGAATCTCTTCCCATTCCTCCAGGAAACATCGAATCGACTCTATTCCCTTATCTGTGATTCGATAGTATTTCCGTAACCGATTTTTATGTTGTTCTGTATAAGTAATTACACATCCGCTGACTTCCAGACGTTTTAAGATCGGATATAAAGTGGATTCCGATATTTCAATATAACGCGATACATCTTTAACGAAATGTGTCGAATAGTATTTTATGATTTCTTTATAATAAGTCCGATTTACATAAAAAAATACCGAGCGTTTATCCCGGTATTTGTGCTCTATCATTCAATCACAATTCTAATTGCTTGTAGAAGATGGTAAGAATGGACGAATTGAATCCGCAAAATTATGTAGGTTACGTGTTTGGATCAATACCGTACCATTGCCATGAAATTCATTGACCAGACCTTCACCCGTTTTAAATCCAAATGTTCCCGAGGCCACATGAATATCATATTGTAGATTAGCATCCCAAGCCACAACATGCTCATTATCGATCGTAATCGGATGCTCATCAGTAATATTTAAGGCTAGTAAATCACCAAAAGCCGACACTAAAATATCGCCTTCACCCTGTGTTTCCATCACAAATAATCCACCGGTTCCCGCAAAAACAGCTTTACCTAAATCTTGTTTTTTCATCAGATATTCAACGCTTTGATCACAGGCTAAAAATACACCGGTATTTAAACGATATTGTTTATTGCCCTCTACACTTAAACAATGGATCTTACCAGGAATGGGAGGAGCAACGCCAATAAAGCCATCATCCGCTTTACCCGTTGCCATCGTAATAAACATGCTTTCTCCACTTGTCATACTGCGGCCAATAGCGCCTAAAACACCACCAATGCCTTTTTTTCCACTGTTCATTTTACCTTCCAATTCTACATTGGAAATATAGACCATGGAACCACGTTCTACCTTGATTGTTTCACCCCTTTTGAGTGATGCCTGCACGATTGGGCAATCTGAATCGCCAAAGATACTGTAATTCATATGCAATCCTCCTAAATATTTAACTTATCTTTATTGTATCGAACCTGCTTTGACTTTAAAAGCAAATTCGTTTTATTTTGAAATGGGTGTTGTTATAATGTGAATAAAGAAAGAGGGTGAACCCATTGAAAAAAATACTCTTTATTGTAGGTTCCTTACGCAAAAATGGATTTAATGAACAGTTGGCTAAAAAAACAGAAGAATTGATTGGAGAAAATGCACAAGTCGAATATTTAGACTGGTCTAAGGTTCCTTTCTTTAATCAGGATTTGGAAGCCAATCTTCCTGTTGAAGTGCAAGAAGTCAAAGATAAAGTTCGTGAAAGCGATGCACTATGGATCTTTACACCAGAATACAATCATCAGATTCCCGGTCCTTTAAAGAATCTGCTAGACTGGTTGTCCCGAGGTGCACCAAGCGTACTAAAAGATAAGAAAGTTACCTTCTCTGCTGCCGGTGGCGGAAGCGGTGGTGCCAATGTGCGCGATTTAATGATGTTGTTGTTGAATCAAATGATGATGGATACAATGAATATGCCAAATACCGGTATTCAAATCAGCATGGAAGGCTTTAAAACAGGACAGCTTGTTATAGAAGGTCTGCCATTAAATCAATTAAAGCGTCAAGTGAAAGCATTTTTAGATTATATCGCATAATAGACAGAGGCAAGACTTTCCTTGCCTCTGTCTTCTTTTAAAAAAGATTTGAAACTTACCAAGAACTGTGATAAGATATACGAGCACTTAGGGGTATAGTTCAATGGTAGAATAACGGTCTCCAAAACCGCTGATGTGGGTTCAACTCCTGCTACCCCTGCCAGTTTGTAAAAAAAAGCACTAAATCGACTTTATATAAAGCAGATTTGGTGCTTTTTCATTATTTTTATACAATCGTTGACTGTGATTTTGACTGTGATTTTAAAAAACTTCTTTTCAGTTTGGATATTTTTCAGTTATATATTTTAGAAATTTTCAGAAAAATAACGATTCAATTCTGAAAGAACTAAGAAAATGAGATCCAAATTTTATAAAGTAACTTCATTCGTGATGAGTCTTGCTAATTTAACATTCTTTCATCAACATCAGGAAAACAATCATTTTCTTCATCAAAATCTTCTACACAAATACTGTCGATAAACTTTTGAAACTGTATTTGCCCGAAAGCACCTTTCTTTAGATGCTCGTTAAAGTTCGTCACTTCATTTTTTGATAAAGAATCTAACATAGCCGTATCGATCGGTACAACATGTGTCAGGATCGCTTTTTCATTTCTTTGAAATACATATTCCATACCGTAAGGAAGTTCCAAAACATTCTTTAGATCATTGTTCGATCGCAGGGCAATCGATCTTGCCGTATCGATATCGGTCCCACCAAAATACAGATAGGTATCGCAGGCGTTTATAATGGTTTTTGCTGCATTCATTCCATATTCGGAAGTAAGCTGTGTTTCCGACTGCAGGATCAGGCTCATGCCAATTCCACGGCTTCGCAATGATGCGATCAGTCTTTCTATATCCGGTAAAGAATATGTCGCAAAATCATCCAGATAGAGATGCACGGGTACAGGTAGACAATGATTGGGGCTTGTTTCCGCTTCCTTCACCAAGCTTTGAAAAAGCTGATGTAAAAAGATTTCAATCAACGGATCATACGTTGAGGTAAGATCATCAACAATCAGATACAGTACCGTCTTCTTTTTTCCAATCAGGGAAAGATCAATCTCATTGGTTGACATAAAGTCCAGAAGCGTACTGGATGCATACAGATTCAATCGGGAAGTCACGGTTGCCAGGATGGAAGCCGTTGGTTTCATGGATGTTAAGGTTACAAAAAATAAGTTTATGTTCTGCGTGTCTGGAAAGAAAGGGAACTAAATGAATTGCAATCCTGCATGTCTCCTAATATAATATTAGTTAGTTATCACTAACCTATTTGCGCATAGGAGGGTACATCCATGTTTACTGTTCGTCCATATAAGGAAGAAGATGCTGCGGCCTGCGGGGATTGCTTCTACGAAGGATTCTTTTCATGCTCTGTGGATCAGAACGATAAAATACTTTTGCGTGACTACGCACAGATCCTGATTGAAAAATGCAATTTCACCTGTGTTGCGGAAACGGAGGATCATCAGGTCGTAGGATTCATCTGTGGAAAATATGATAAGCGTTTCAGCAAGGCTCTGGCGACTCAGTATGAAACAAAAAAGCATTATGGCCGTTGGTGTAAAATTTTCCTCAAGTTCTATCTGAAAAGATATAAAATGTCAGCGCCATTCCAGAAGCAGTTTGATGCCTTTTTCCGTCAGCTACAGGAAAGGGATAAGGAAATCTTTGGGATATGCGATCTGGAACTCGTTGCCCTTTCGTCCAGAAGGAATTACAGAAAGGGTTTAGGAACCGCATTGGTTACACAGTTTATGAAACGGGCAAAAGGCGATGGAGCGGACCGTGTGCGGCTTTTTACAAACACTCTTGCATCGTGGGAGTTTTATGAAAAACGTGGATTTAAGAAAGTGGCAGAGAAGCCCTTTCAGGATGGCTCCGGCAATCAGTCCCTCGTTTATGAGTACGTTTTGAAGGAGCATGAATATGAAAAACACCATCTGTGAAAAACTGATGTGGTCAGCGATGACACCTGCTATTTTCAAATATATCGCAGCCAATTGCAAAAATACGGATACATTCAGGGTGAAGAAGAAATCGCGTAAAAACTTTAAAGATATGTTGGCGAGGACACCCGACATAGGCGGTTTTACGAAAAATCCTCTGCGAATCTGTCTTTCCGGCGGAATTGTCTGGATGGCAGTTTATAAGGCAATGGATGGGGCGATGAGCCATGAACAGTTCGGGGAAATGGTGACAGCCACGATGCAGGCGTCGCTCATTAAAAAAGCTTTCGGGAGTAAAAATCCATTTGATATGGAATATCAAAAAAAGAAAGTCAAGAAGGACAGAATTGCAAATGCCATATCCGACAGCGAATTCAACTGGATGACGGAGACGATTCCCGGAAGGGATGCAGACGAATACACCATCAACTATCACAGGTGCGGCCTGTGTGCGCTTGGAAAACAGGAGCATTTGGAAGAACTGATACCCTATATGTGTGCCATGGATTTTATTTCTGCTGATCTCATGGGCGGCGTGTTATACAGGACAGGTACACTTGCAGAGGGCGCAGAAAAGTGTGATTTCTATGTTTGCAAAAAGGACTCTAAATGGGATAAAGAAAGAAAATACGGACAGCAATCCAAGCTGCAAAAACAGGGAGAGTTGGGAAAGTGGAATATGTGACGGTTGCACAGGAGGGCTTCTATGGACTTTATCATGTCCCTGTTAAGGATCATGATCCCAAAAAGGTCGTCATCGTAGTAGGCGGCAGCGAAGGGAATGAAAATATCCCGATGAATGTGGGTGCTATGTTTGCCAGGTGCGGCATCGCCGCGTTAGGTATTTGTTACTGGAACGTAGACGGGCTGCCGAAAGAACTGGTTCGGGTGCCTGTCGATCCATTTGAAAAAGCGATCCTGTGGCTGAAAAACAAAGGATATGAAAAGATTATCATGTATGGCATTTCAAAAGGCGCTGAACTGGTATTGCTTTGCGCTTCTCTTATGCCGGATATCTGCGGCGTTGTTGCCCTCTCCCCGATCCACTGTATATGGGGAGGTATGTACGGGAATAAAAGCATGGCATCGAAAACTTTTTCATCTGCCTCCGAATTCACATACAGGGGAAAAGATTTTCCGTGTATGACAGCGCATCTGAAATATGGGCCGGCAATCCGGAACCTCATCCTCCATCAGCAGTTCGAGTTATCCTACATCTACGAAGAACCGCTGAAACATTTTGATGAGGATACAGCCATTCATGTGGAGAACATTCAGGGAAACATTTTATTTATTTACGCAAAGGAAGATCTCATGTGGCCCAGCAAAGAGGCAGTGGCATATATGGTAAACCGCCTGGAAAAACACCGGTTTGCTTTCCGGGTGGATGTCTTGGAATATGAAAAAGCAAGCCACATTCTTGTTCCATTAAATCCATCTAAGCTGAAAATGTTTAAAATTGAGAGACAATATCCGGAAGATTGCAGGCGCAGCCGTGAAGACGCTTTCCATAAAACGATAAAATGGATATCGGAGGTAAAGTGAATATGGCGGTCATGATAGAAAGTCTGATTGGTATCTTATTATTCACAGTTCTGATTGTGTCACTGACGCTGAAAAATCCCCTTACCTCAGTGGGAGATTATCCCCCGGCCATACGGGAGAAATGTATGGAATTAGGATTGATCGAAAAAAGAGAACAACGCTTTACCAGGGCAGATATCCTCCGAAAGGGGATCGCCCTGCTTGCTTTTGTGTTCATCTTCGCTGTTGTCCTGAAACAGTTTAATGGAGCGGATACATTCTGGAAAGGGTTTCGGGATTCCTACCTGATCTGGCTGATCATTGATTGGTATAACGCTCTGATACTTGATTGCATCTGGTTTTGCTATTCGAAAAAAGTCAGGATACCAGGCACAGAGGATATGGAAGAATATAAGGACTATCGTTTTCATATCAGGCAGTCCTGTATTGGTATGCTTCTTGGCCTGCCCGCCTTTCTTGCAGTGGGAGCGATTACAGCAATCCTCTGATCAGCCATCAAATGATATAAAACAGAATATGATTCGCATCCGGCAGGAAATCTCTTTCGAGGTCTCCTGCTTTTTCTTTACTCTAAAACGGAAGGAGGTTCCCCATGGCCCGTCTGGTCACCAAATTTAAGTACCTGAAGCCGGATCAGGAAAAGCCCATCGGCGGGTAAGCCACCTACATCGCCACCCGTGAAGGTGTGGAGAAGATCGATGAGTCTTTCAAGCTGGCTCCCGCAACAGTGAAACAACAAAAGCTCATCGAAAAGCTCCTACGGGATTTCCCGGATAGTGCCACGATGCTGGAGTATGAGGACTACCAGAGAGAAAAGACCGTAGGAGTTGCCTCTGAATTTATCACCCGTGCCATTGAGGATAATGCCCATAAGATCCTGAACCAGAGAACCTATGCCGACTACATCGGCACCCGGCCTGGTGCGGAACGGTTTGGCAGCCATGGGCTGTTCACGGATGATGGTGTCCAGGTCAAGCTGAAAGAGGTATCCCAGGAGCTGAACGCTCATCAGGGAAATGTGTGGACGCTTATCATTTCTCTGCGCCGGGAGGATGCGGAGCGCCTTGGTTTCAATACCGGCATCCGATGGCGGGATATGCTTCGGACGCAGACGCAGGCCCTGGCGGACAGCCTGAAGATCCCCATGGATCATCTGAAATGGCATCGTAAATTGATTATGATAAGATAAACAGGACATATTCTAAATTAGAGTGGTTATTAATGTCCTTTAAATAAAGCATATTATTAATATTCTATTACGAATGACTTTAAAGATAGAGTTTTTTTTACATTTTATAATATCATTTTTAATAAGCCTAGTTATAATGCTATATAGCTTGCTCAAGGAACATAAACGCAATTCTTTACTTCAGCTCAAAACTAGATTGATATCCTCAGAAATTTTCTATACTTAAAACAAAGGGAGATAGAGGTACATATTGTTGACTCTGACATAATTCAACTTTACGCTTATATTGGATGAAAACAGTACTTTCCAGATATTGAAAAGCGACCAATCATAAAGACTGACCGCTTTGTATAATACTGGATATGAAATTGTTAAATT
>NZ_ATUT01000009.1 GCF_000420345.1 Faecalicoccus pleomorphus DSM 20574
CCAAAAAAACTATACAAGTCGGAATGGAAACAGTCTGGGCGAAGTGAATCAGCTGCATCAGGAATTCAAACAAATGATCAAGCATTATCATGGAGTCTCCATAAGACATCTTCAGCACTATTTGGATTGGCTTGTATTCCGTAAACAGATGAAATACCAAATCAGGGCGGAAGCCAGAAAAACAAAAGCTTATATGTTGGCTATGAAAGGATCTGTTTCCTTTGTGACAAAAGACATATGTTCTTTTGAGTTGCCAATTAATGTGCTTACGCTCTATCAAAATTAAAAACATCATTTTTAATTCTCTGCATCAACTTTTTAGTTGAACTTAGCGATTTTTTTCATAGTTTTTCGATTTTTTTACGTATTAAATAGTATGAACATGCAAGAAAGATTAGAACAACTTTTAACGTATGCCACACAAAAAAAAGCAAGTGATATCCATTTAACGCTCCATCGGCATACTTTATCCATTCAGTTACGCATCTATGAACAGATGGTAGAGCTTGTACAAGATCTCTGGGATGAATCCCTTTTTGAGTATGTGAAGTTTAAATCCGGTCTTGATCTGACAAATCCGTACATCCCCCAAAACGGCCAATTCAGCTGGAAGCTTGGTTCTCAGGTTTTATACTGTCGCTTTAGCTTAATTCCCAATAAACATCTGCAGACCGGAGTTATTCGTCTTTTGCATACAGGCATTCATCTTCCGATAGAAAGACTGACTTCAAAAAAGGAACATCAAACGTTCTTGAAAGGCCTGATTCACGCAAGACGAGGACTGGTAATTGCCTGTGGACCGACCAATTCTGGTAAAACCACAACGTTACATGCCATTTTACATGCGATTGCACAACGTTCCATGCACAAGGTCGTATCGTTGGAAGACCCAATCGAAATTCAGGATCCATCTTATTTACAGTTACAGATCAATGAAGAATTAGGCTTTACATATGAAAAAGGAATTGAAGAGCTTCTTCGTCACGATCCGGATGTGATCTTTATCGGAGAAACCCGAAACAGTTATACAGCCAAAATGGTTGTTCGCTGTGCTCTAACAGGCTCGCTTGCCTTTACCACACTGCATGCATCCAATACGTTAGAGGCCATACAACGCTTAGAAGATCTATCTGTATCCACCTATGATTTAAAAAAAACATTGACGGCATTGATCGGACAAAGACTATATCAAAGCCCCAAGGGAAAGGAGTGTATCTATGAAATTTTATCCGGACAAGATCTTCAATACGCTCTGGAACATAAAGCCTATCCTAAAGGCTTTAAAACGCTCTCTAACGAGATTCAGGAAGCTTTGGATACCCAAAGAATTCAAGATCCACAAGCACGATTTGACCTGCAAAATCTCTAAAGAAGAACTTGCTCAATTCAGTCTTTTATTAAATAAGGGATTGGATACAACATTTATGATCGAGATTTGTTTTCGATGCCATAAAAACATTCTGGCAAAATTAAACGAAGGAGAAAAACTAGTTTCTATCCTGACAAACGGAAAAGAAAGTTACTTTCAGATCTTAAGAATTCTAAAGGATCGACTGCCCTTTAAAGAAGCCATTCATTGTACCAATGAAATTGATGATGTTGGCAAAGGTTGGATCAAAGAACTGATAAAGACAAGTATCTATCCGGCTTTTCTGTTTTTATTCAGCTTTGGAATGATCCTCTTTTTTCAAGAAATAATCCTTCCGGCTATATCTCAACTGACATCAAAACAAGCTTTCCTGTTTTTATCGATCTTACAATTTGTGTTTTCTCTGCTTCTCTTTTTGATCTTTGTATTTTTAATATTTTTCTTGATCGTTTATACGCAAAAGAAAACAGAACTTTTATACAACATTTTCTGTCGATTTACGCTCTTTCGTAAAGTTATTTCTTTGCATTTTTCTCTTTTAATGTCCGCTTTTTTAGGCTATGGTCTTTCCACAATGGAATGCATCGATATGCTTTGTAAGATTCATCCAAAAAGCTTGTATCATCCTTTGGCCATACAAATACAAAAAGCTCTTCATCAGGGAAATACGATGATACAGGCTTTGCAGCTATGTCATATGGATGAAGAGTTCATACGCTTTTTTACCATGGGACTGCACACTTCATCCATCAAAGAACTTTTACATCTGTACCAACAAAAAGTACAAAAAGAGTTGGAACAAAAAATAAAGAAGCTATCACTTTATATTCAAATTGGCAGCTATATCAGTGTCGGTATAGTCGTATTGACGGTTTATCAAATTTTATTAGTGCCTATGAATGTATTAAACACACTGTAGAAAGGAATTTTATGAAAACAAAAAATGCGTTTACCCTTTTAGAAATGATGATCGTATTATTGATCATCACCATCATTCTTTTGATCACCTTGCCAAATATTACACAAAAAGAAACGATCATTCGTGAAAAAGGCTGTAAATCTCTTTTAAGTGTCATTGATTCACAAATCTTACTGTATCAAATTGAAAAGGATGAAGTCCCTTCCATTCAAGATTTGATCAATGATGGCTATCTGAAAGAAGAACAAGCCAAATGTCCTAACGGAAAATCTGTGGAGATCATCAATGGACAAGCCACCAGCCAATAATGCCTTTACCTTGATGGAAGCTCTATTAACACTTCTGATCATAAGCTTGTTGACACTGATCAGCTTAAAGCCTTCTATTTCTCACCTGGAGTACTTCTCTCGAAAAATGGCAGCTTATTCTGTTTTGACTCAGGAAAAAGCGTTTATCGCAAAAGAGAACAAAGATGTGCGTATTGAAAAAGACAGAGCTTATTTTGCGGATATCGAATTTCAATATCCACCGTCCATCTCTTGTACACCATTTGCGTTTCACTACAATGCCAAAGGCAACATTTCTCAGGCACATACCATTCATTGTACAGACAAAGTTCGTACCATCCAATTGATCTATCAATTAGGAAGTGGGCGTGTTCGCATTGAATAAAAACGGATTTTTAATGACAGAAGCATTGTTTGCCCTCTTTATCTTGCTTCTGTGTATTAGTCTATTATGGAACAACATAGAGATCGTATTCAATAGTAAAGGATGGATCATCGATGAAAAGATCAATAAAGAATGGTTTTACCATGATTGATGCCCTTTTATCTTTGCTTGTTTTCAGTATCGTTACTTTATGCATGCTCGTCTTTTTGCAGACTTCTCTCAAAATGTTAAACATGGATATGCTTCAACAGGAACAAATGGCAGTGATCCAGCTTCGAGAAATCCTCTCTCTTTCCAAAGCCATCGAAGTACAAAGTCATGAATTAACGATGAACTATAAGCATGAATCGATCTGGATCGGCCAGGATAAAGATCGACTTGTCAAAAAAGAGGGATATGAGATTCTTATGGAAGGAGTTAAAAATGTTGAGTTTTACCAACAAGAAGAAGAAATTTTTTTATCCTATTCAAAAGCAGAGAGAGAATACAACGTACAGATCTATTAACGGGTATATCAGCTCAGGGGCTCTGGTCTGTTTCTTTATTCTGTTGCAGGTGACAAGCCTGATCAGTTTATATCTGTTAGATCATGCCTATCTGATAGAAGCCAACAAACAAAGTACGATCGATCTTTCCTGTATTTCCTATGCCAAAGCTATGATCCAACATAATGAAAGAATTCGTCAGTGTCATTTTGACCCAAAGGATTTGATTCTGGAAAAGAGTGAAGTGATAAACGATGTATTCGTGACGTTTCGTGATGAAAATACATTCATCGATTGTATGTATGAGAAAAAAGAAAAGAAAGTCCACATGCGAATTTATTATGATACTCAGGGTATCTTCGACATGGACTTTCTTTAAAGATCATAGATGTTTCATTTCGTAGTTCCACTGTTTTTCAAAACCGATAGTTGTAGCTGGGCCGTGCCCCGGATATACCGGTAAATCATCTTCCAGAGCCGACAGTTTACGCAAAGACTCTTTCATCTGCATGACGCTGCCCGTTGGAAGATCCATTCTTCCAATAGAGCCTTGAAACAGGGTATCCCCGGAAAACAAATGATCTTCTATACGAAAACAACAAGAACCGCAAGTATGTCCGGGAGTATGATAAACATCGATATCAAATTTTCCAATTGAAAGCTTGCCTTCCTGAATTCCGATTGCCTTGGAATGACAAACGATCGTTTCATAAAACGATAAAGAAGCATTCAAAGCCGGATCCTGTAAAAAAGAAACTTCACTTTGATGAACATAAACCGGTACCGAATACATTTCTGTAATCGAATCAACACCTTTGATATGATCAAAATGAGCATGTGTCAGTAATACTGCTTCCAAATGTAAATGATTCTGTTCTAAAAAAGGCTGAAGATTCAACACATCGCCGGGATCGATTACCAGACAAGAATCTTCCTTGACCACCACATAACAGTTTGCCTGCACCATTCCTAATGGATATGTATAAATTTCTATCATGATCTGCTAGTAAAAAAGACCGATATACCGGTCTTTTTTATTTCTTCTCCTTATGATCCGTTTTTTGATTACATTTTGGACAATATTTTTTAATTGTCATACGTTCAGGATGTTTCTTTTTATTTCGAGTTCCGATGTAGTTTTCTTCTCCACAAACAGAGCATTTAAATGTAATACGATCTCTCATGGACTGTCCTCCTTAACAAATATGCGAATGAATTGTAACATATATATTTTTTTGGTGCAAGAAGATTATTGATCCTGCGGATACAATTCAAAATATGTCTGTAAAACCTCCGGCATCACATTATAAACACAGATGTTGCTTTTGAGGTTTTGAGTGTTTTCCGCACTGGTTGGTGCCGAGCAGGCAAACGCAACACTAGGATTCTCATATGGTGCATAGCCGACAAAGTTAGCGGTCGTCGCATCTCCGACTTCAGCCGTACCGGTTTTTCCCGCAACATCCTGTGATAACGCATTGATCTGGGTTCCACAGTTTTCATCCGTAACACAAGCTCTGAAGCCTTGTTGAATCCGTGAAAGCGATTCTGTATTGGACAAGGTCGATTTAAGCTTGGCTGGATACTCTTCGACTACATTTTGGGTGTTGCTTTCGGTAATGCGATCCATCAGATGAATCTGATACATGCTGCCGGATGTCGCAATCACCGAAACATATTGTAACAGCTGCAGCGGCGTGTACATATCCAACTGGCCAATGGAATAGTTTAATGTCATCCCCGGCAAATTACCAAAGCCCATATAGCCGCTGACTTCACCCGGTGCATCCACACCGGTCACATTTCCTAAACCAAAGCGTGAAAAATAACTGCGCATTTTATCTAAAGTCTGACCCACATCTTCCATAACTAAAGGCTGGCCTTCTTCATAGGTTGCTCCACCTAAACGAATGGCGATGTTAAACATATAAACGTTACTGGAAACCGACAAAGCCTGTATATCGTTGACAGGGCCGTGATTTTCATACGAACCAAATTCCTCACCGCCGATATTCATGATCGCATCGTTAATAACTTCTCCAGGCTCTACCACACCTTCACTTTGCCCCATATACAAAGTCGCTCCTTTGATACAGGAACCTGGATTGACTAAAGAAACATAGTTACCGGAGGCAAAATATGTCATTTCTTTGGTTTCAAGATCCATCGTATAGCCGGACATGGCCAAAACACCACCCGTCGTTGGATCCATCATACAGGTAAATAAGCTGTTGAATTCCTCACGGCCTTCCGTTCCGCCTTCACGCTGTAAGACCGTTTTGAGCGTATTATCGAGCTTTTCCTGCAGTTCTATATCAATCGTTAAATACAGATCCAAGCCTTTTTGCGCAGAACGAGTAACTTCCTTATGAGCCAATCCATTTGAGTCATATGTTACAACCGATTCTTCACTGACACCGGACAGATAGTCATTGTAGTAAAGCTCTAAACCGGAGGCACCTACCGGTGAATTATACTGAAAGCCCCTTTGCAGGTAATAATCTACATTTTCGCTGGGAAGACCTTGCGTGCTTGTCGTCACCGTTCCCAGTACATCGGATAATGTTTCACCATATGGATACTCTCGTTTCCAACCACCAAAATCGACATCAAAGCCCGGGAATTCTGTTTTATGTTCAACTAGATAGGCAACATCATCATCACTGATATCCTCCAGAATGACATTCTGTAAAGAGGAAGAATTCACTGTTGTCATACGACTGTAAATCACATAGGTTGCCTTTTCTTTATTCGAAAGTTCATCGATATCTTCATCGGTGATTCGTTCATACAAAAGTTGTGTTTGTTTGGAGGATGTCATAGACCCATTTTGAATACTGTTCCATTCCGACTCACTGAATAGATGCCGACATCCATAATGTGGATCATCCGTGTCCAATAAAGAGGTATAGGCAATGTACGCATTCTTTAAATCCGAAGATGAAAATTCATCCGCTCTGATATCAAATACCGAAACAATTCGATCGGCATACAATAAATAATCATCCGTTGTCATGTTGTTTGGCGATGTATAGACGATATTGTGGCTAACCGTAGTTTTCGCAAGGACATTGCCATTCGTATCGAATATCTGACCTCTAGGCGCACTGATATATTGTGTAACACTGGTATAATCATTTGTCAGTTGCGTATAGCGTTCATTGGAAAAGACTTGTATATAAACGAGCCTAAAAAAAATGATCAAAAAGAAAACCGTCACCAGACTGGCAAAACCGATAATACGTCTGGATATGACCTGATCTAAGGGCGCATCCAACCCTTGATGAAAGAAACGCAGGATCCTTTTCTTGATGTTTTTAAAAAACTGGCGCATGCAATCCCCCTATCTTGTATCATTTAATCACATTTGTCAGGTTTTGTCACTTGTTCTTCTTGCGGGAAGCTTATATACTTTCATGTAGGAGTGATCAAAATGAAAAGAAATCAGACTCGTTCTGTACAAGTGAAAGATTTAGTCTTAGGTGGAAACGATCATGTATATATTCAATCCATGTGTAATATCAAGACTTCACATGCAAAAGAAGTGATCGAACAAATTTTAGAACTGGAAACGATGGGCTGCGAAATCATTCGTGTCAGCTGTATGGATCTAAACGATGCCAAAGCTATTGCAGAAATCGTATCGAATATCCATATTCCACTGGTAGCCGATATTCACTTTGACTACCGACTGGCTTTAGCATGTATCGATGCCGGAGCGAATAAAATTCGCTTAAATCCGGGAAATATCGGTGCCCGGACAAACGTTGAAGCTGTGGTCAAAAAATGTAAAGAAAAACATATTCCGATACGAATTGGTATCAACAGCGGTTCTTTGGAAAAAGAGATTCATCAAAAATATGGAAAACCTACAGCACAGGGAATGATGGAAAGTGCACAAAGGCATGTTCAGATCTTGGAAGATCTTCATTTCTATGATACAGTACTTTCATTTAAATCCAGTGATCCCCTCTTATGCATCGAAGCCTATAAAAAAGCCTCGGAAATGTTTGACTACCCTTTACACTTAGGAGTTACTGAAGCCGGAACCATGATGACCAGCGCTATCAAAAGCACATTAGCCTTAGGAAATCTTCTATTAGATGGTATTGGCAATACCATTCGTATCAGCGTAAACGGTGCCCCGCAAAAAGAAATTCCCATCGTTAAAGAGCTTTTAAAATCGTGCAACTTAATTCAAAATGTGCCGAATCTAATTGCCTGTCCGACATGTGGTCGTACACAATGGGATATGGAACCAGTCGTTAATGAAATTGAACAATACCTGCAGACCGTTCATAAAAATATTACCGTGGCCATCATGGGATGTGCCGTCAATGGGCCTGGCGAGGCAAAACATGCGGATATTGCCATTGCCGGCGGTAAAAATGAAGGTCTTTTGATCAAAAAAGGAGAAATCATCGAAAAGATCCCACAGCAGGAAATGGTACAACGCTTAAAACAGGAAATTGCAGCCTTCTAACACAAAAAGCCGGAAAACTCCGGCTTTTTACATCTTATTCACTTTTATAGGCTTTGAGCCAAGCGATTTCTTCTTTATAAGGTGGTTTACTATCAATATACGGCGTCTCCAGAATTTTCGTAATAGATTCCAGTTTAGGGTGATGAACGATCTTTGCCAGTAAGAAATAACCGATATGTCCCTGATCAATATTGGCATGGCGATCCTTGTGGGCACCCTTTTCATTTTTAGAATCATTGATATGCAAAACAGCCAGTCGATCTAGACCTAAGATGGAATCAAATTGATTTAATATTTCATCAAAATCCGAAAGATCATACCCCGCATCATGTATATGACAAGTATCCATACAAATTCTGATACGCTCTTTTTTATGAACACCATCAATAATTTGATACAATTCTTCAAAAGTACGACCGATCTCACTGCCCTTTCCGGCCATTGTCTCCAAAGCGATACAAACATCGCTTTGATCCGCATCTAAAACTGCATTTAGGCCCTTCTGGATGGATGCGATTCCCACATCCACGCCAGCTTTTAAGTGACTTCCGGGATGCAAAACTAATGTTTTTGCCCCCAGCGCATCCACTCTTTTTAATTCCTGCGATAAAAATTCGACACCAAACTGTGCGGTTTCCGGTTTGATGGTATTGGCTAGATTGATCAGATAGGGCGCATGTACGACTACACGATCCATACAAAAGTCATGCTTTGCCATCAATTCCTTAGCTTCTGCGATTCGAAACTGATCTAATGAAACGCGTCGGGTATTGCTGGGAGCACCCGTATAGATCATGCAGGCATTGGCTCCGTATGAGAGTGATTCTTCAATACTTCCCAAAAAATACTTCGGCGCCTTTAAGGATACATGCGATCCTAAATAGATCATGATTCAAACCTCTTCTGGCGTTGTTTTTCTTTGGCTCTTTCTTTTTTCTGACGTTGAATGTCCTTTTGAATGATTTCTCTTTTTCTCTTTCGTTTTAGCTTTTCAATTTCCTGACGCTGTTTCTTTTTATAATTTGGTTTTACCTTCTTTGCCTTTTTCGATACGATTTTTTCAATTTCCTGCTGCAATGGATCTTTGGAACGCTTTCTTTTTTGACCGAATGGTTTGAGATCGACCCATTGTCCATGACGAATATCCTGATGTTCAAAAACGATTCCCTGATGCATCAGATCCTTAATGGCTACCTCGTCTTTTTCATGATATAAGGCGTAACATACACCGTCACGATTGGCACGACCGGTACGTCCGGAACGATGCACGTAAAACTTTAGATCTTTTGGAAAGCCACAGGAAATAACATGTGTAATTCCCTCTAAGTCAATACCACGGCTGGCAATATCACTGGCAACGATATAGCTTTTTTTCTGTGACTGAATCGCTTTGATGGCCTGCATTCGCTCTCTGGATTCCAAATCACCATGAAGCTCTACCAGATCATATTGATGTTCTCTTAAAAAAGCGGCAATCTTGGCAGCTTCCTGATTGGTATTGGCAAAGATCAAACAGACATATGGATTGATATGGGATAGTACATCCAACAGCTTTTCTTCATAGGTTTTATGTTTACAAGGCACCAAGACATGACGAACATCACTTTGGAAATTTTCACTATCTTCAATAGAGATCATAAAAGGATCAAACAAGTATTTCTTTAAAAATGGCTGTAAAGCTTCCGGTATAGTAGCGGAAAAAACCATCAGCTGTACTTTTTTATTCATTTTGGAAAGAACTTCATCGATATCTTCTAAAAAGCCAAATTCCAGTGTCATATCAGCTTCATCGATAATGACCATTTTGGCAGTATCCAGACGCAATGTATTTTCCTGAACAAACAAATCCTTCATACGTCCGGGTGTACCGATTACAATCTGTGGCTGTACATCAGAAACCTTGCGATCCATCCCACCGGTCACAAGCTTTACACGTACACCAAAATGCGCTGCCAATTTCTTACAACGCTCGTACAGCTGAAAAGCAAGTTCTCTTGTCGGTGTAGAGATTACCGCCTGTACCGCATCGACAGCCGGATCAACCTGCTCAAAAATAGCCATGAAAAAGGCATGACTTTTTCCAGAACCTGTACTGGAGATACCGATAAGATCTCTTGTCTTATTCTTGCGATCCATCACTTGTTTTTGAATTGGCGTTAGTATTTTAAAATGTTCTAACTCCATAATTTCCTTAACGATATTTGTATTTGCCATGTTTATCACCTCAAAGCCAACTCATAATACCATAAATCATTTTTCAAAACAAACATCAAACGCTATAATAAAGAGTATGAAATATAAAGTCACAAAAGTAAAACCACAAGGATATTGTGGTGGAGTCCTAAAAGCGATTCAAACCGCAAAAGAATGTCGAAAACAAAACCCGGATATGCCGATTACGATCTTGGGAAATCTGGTTCATAACAGCTATGTCAAGAAAGCGCTGCAGCTTTATGATCTTAAAACTATCGAAGATCCTTCCAAAACCAGATGGGAATTATTAGATCAGATACTGGAAGGAATCGTCATCTTTACAGCTCATGGAGTCAGTTCAAAAGTTGTCCAAAAGGCAAAAGAAAAAGGCTTACAAATTGTAGATGCCTCCTGCCCATTTGTCTTACAGACACAAAGCATCGTCAAGGATAAGCTGGAACAAGGTTATACTGTTTTCTATATTGGAAAAAAAGGACATCCCGAGGCTGAAGCTATTTATTTAACCAGCGACAATGTGATCCTGATTGAAACGGAAAACGATATACCAATCAACATCCAGACTCCTATCTTTGTCACCAACCAAACTACCATGTCGGTATTGGAAATCAATACGCTTTTTCAGGCAATTCGTAAAGTCTATCCGAATGCCCAGATCCATGATGAGATTTGTAATGCGACAAGAGTGCGTCAACAGGCGATATTGGATCTAAAGGATTCCGATGTAGATACGCTGATCGTTGTAGGTGATCCCACCAGCAACAACACCCAAAAGCTGGCTGCCATTGGAAAAACAGCCGGCATCCAAACTGTACTACAAGTTCAGGATCTGCAGCAGCTTGATACAACATCCATAAAAAAATCCAAGCATATTGCCATCACCAGCGGAGCAAGTACACCAACGTATCTAATGGAACAGATTTATTCCTATCTCTGTCAATATCCATGTCAAAAAGAAGACATTGATTTACATAAAATTCTCGACTGATCCATCAATAAGGCTGACATCAAATTGCCAGCTTTTTTAACACCCTTCTATAACAAAAAGGAGGCCTCAGCTTTGCCTCCTCATGTTTTCTAAAATTTGCAGTCGTTGATTGGCTTCGGTACGCTTATCCTTAGGCATATGTGCTACGATCTGTTTCCACTTTTCCTGCTCTTTTTGAAGAAACGAAGAATACGTCGCATCTTTTCTGCAGGAAACCCCATAAAGAATTTCACTCTGCGTTAAAGAATACGGTGTATTGGTATAGACAAGCTTCATGATCGGATAAAAATGACCATCTTCTTCCACAACACACTCTTGTTCGATCCTAAAACCTTGTTTAGATACATATTCCCGCAACAAAGAAGCATCCTTATGCGGACAGAAATAAAAGTGCATACCCTTTTTTATATGCGATTTTCCTTGTTCTAAAATATTGATCATCAAAGAAGCACCCATTCCCGCAATTACGATAGAGTCCACATCCGAAGGAAGTTCTTTTATTCCATCCATTAAAAGACAGGTAACCTGTTCTTCCAAATGATGTAGATGAATATTCCTTTTGGCATTATCCAAAGGCCCCGGTGCGACATCACAGGCATAAGCTTTTTGGATGCGCTTTTGCTGAAGTGCTTCCATGATCACATAACCATGATCACAGCCAATATCCGCTAAGCAATGTCCTTCAATCAAGGAAACAATCGCCTGTAAACGTTTGGATACAGCCATTAAGACTTCACAAAATCCTTTAGACGTTTAGAACGATTTGGATGTTTTAACTTCCGCAGTGCTTTTGCTTCGATCTGACGAATCCGCTCTCTAGTGACATTAAATTCTTTACCGACTTCTTCCAAAGTGCGTGTTCTTCCATCCTGCAAGCCAAAACGAAGACGAAGGACTTTTTCTTCACGTTCTGTCAATCCCTGCAGTACATTGTTGATTTCATCCTTCAACAACTGATTGTTTGTATAATCATCGGGTGACAAAGTTTCCTTATCTTCAATAAAGTCACCTAAATGCGAATCATCTTCTTCTCCGATCGGTGTTTCCAAACTAACCGGATCTAAAGCAATCTTTTGAATCTCGCGAACCTTTTCAGCCGTAATATTTTCCATCTTTTCGGCAATTTCCTCCGGTAGAGGATCACGGCCTAAATCTTGTACCAGTTGTCGCTGGATACGCGTTAATTTATTGATTGTTTCAACCATGTGTACCGGAATACGGATCGTTCTAGCCTGATCGGCAATCGCACGTGTGATGGACTGGCGAATCCACCATGTCGCATAGGTTGAAAACTTAAATCCTTTGGTATAGTCAAACTTTTCAACAGCCTTGATCAAACCACAGTTTCCTTCCTGGATCAAATCCAGAAACAACATACCACGTCCGACATATTTTTTCGCAATGGAAACAACCAGACGCAAGTTACTGGAAATCAGTTGTTGTTTGGCTTCTTCGTCACCTTCCTGGATTCGCTTGGCAATAATTGGCTCATCCTTTGGATCTAACAAAGGAATCTGACCGATCTCTTTTAGATACATTTTAACCGGATCATTGATCTTGGCATGAGATGCATTGGCAAACGATTGTTCCAGATGAGAAATTTCATCCTCGATCGAACTTTCATCGTCATCTCTGGCATCATCAATATTCGAATCCAGATCATCGGTTTCATCATCCAGTTCAAACTCTTCATCATCCATTGTCTCATCCATAAATGTAATGTCATTGTCGTCACACCAGGAAAACAAATCATCCATCGCATCATCATCCAGTCCCAGATCCGCAATCGCATCCATAAACTGGTTCTGAGAAATATCCGTATCGTTATCGCGGGTTTCAATCAAAAACTCTTTTGCCTCTTCAAGACTTTTAAATTTTTTCTTTACGTTTGTCTTTAATGTTTCCACCATAGTTACCCTTCCTTTCGCAGACCATTTTTCTTGATGATCCATTCTCTTTTCTGCCTTGCCAGTTCAAGCTTCTCCTGATTATCCACACTTCGTATGATCTTTTGATTAATTAAATCAATCTGCTCTTGATAAGTACATTCCCGAATCTTGTTCACACTATCCAGAAAAAACTTTTCATCATATTTTGTCAAACGAAATGGATCTGACAAGAGGGCAAGCAGAAAATTCCGCACATCTTCTTCATCTATTTTTGATATCAGTTCATCAAAATCAATTCGATTCTGATATCGATATATGTCATAACAATAATAAGACAGCTGATTACAAAGCTCATCTTTAAAGAACCCTATCTCTTCCTTAAAGCGCAAAGCAGCTTCTTTACTGAGTAAGATCATGTTCAGACAGCTTTGTTCAGCCTGTTTACGCCCATCCTTGGGACGCTCCAACAACATTGGTACTTTTCGATATTTAACTTCCGGCCGGAATGTATTTTTAGGCTCGTTCAGCGAAAGATCAAATCCTGTCATCTCCTTAATACGGGCAAAGTACGTGCTCTTTTCAAAATCTGTACATGTCTTACGAATACAGTTTTCCATGATCTGTACAAATTTTCGTTTATCCTCATAATTCTCCAGATCATATTTACGACTTAAATAATCCAGATAAAACTCAGCTAAAGAAATAGTTTTATGCACCAAATTCTTGAGAGCCGACGCTCCACCGCTTTCAAAGATTTCATCCGGGTCTTTCTCGGTCGGATTCTTGACAATCTGCATCGCAACATTGTTCTCTAGAGCCAATACAGAAAATTTGTATGTGGCATCCCGACCGGCACGATCTCCGTCATAACATACGATCACAGGAACCTTTAGTGCTTTGATCAATAAAACCTGCGCCTTGGTACAGGCTGTCCCCAAACAAGCGATACTCTCATGAATTTCCGCCTTTTCAAAAGCCAGTACATCCATAGCGCCTTCCACCAAGATCACACGCTCGTTTTTACGGGCAAAATTCTTGGCCCGATGATAGTTAAAGATCAGATTTCCCTTTTCATAAATCTTGGTTTGGGCTGTATTGATATACTTAGGTCCTTGATCAATATCAGAAAGCTTACGAGCCGTAAAGCCGACAGGATGTCCCTGATCATCATGGATTGGAATCATCAGGCGGTTAAAAAACGTAGCTCGCATTCCCTGTTGGCCTTCATGCACCAGACCCGTATCCAACAAATCCTTTGTGGCATAATTTTTCGCTTTAAAATAGTGCAAAGATCGCTCGTCCATAGGTGCATAACCAATTTCAAAACGTTTGCGAATATCTTCATGGATATGTCGTTTCTGCAGATACTGCATGCATAAAAAGCCATCCTCGCTTTGTAGCTCATAGGCACAAAATTGAATATACGACTGCATCAAATCATAGTACGGCTGCTCTGCACTTTGTTCTTTCTTGACCGGTGCTTCGATTCGTAGTGGATAGCCAATCATCTCTGCTACTTTGACGACTGCTTCCGGAAAAGAGATGTTTTCAATCTTCTGTACAAATGTAAAGACATTGCCCCCCGTTCCACAAACAAAGCACTTAAAAATCTGCTTATCGGTAGAAATTGATAGACTGGGATCATGGTCATCATGAAAAGGACAGACCGCCATATAATTCTTTCCTTTTTTATTTAATGAAAGATAACGAGATAAGACATCGACGATATCCGCCTGCTGACGGATAGCGCGCATATCTTCTTCTTTGATCCAGCTCAAATTATCACCTACTAAAACTGTATTCGTTTTTCAATATAATCTTTTAGATCCTCAATTTTGATGCGCTCCTGTTCCATTGTATCACGATCACGAACCGTCACACATCCATCCTCCATCGTATCAAAGTCAACCGTTACACAATATGGTGTTCCGATTGCATCCTGACGACGATAGCGCTTACCGATGTTCTGGTTTTCATCATATGTACAGGCAAAATGCTTAGATAACATATTAAACACTTCACCGGCCTTATCCTGCAACTTTTTCGATAACGGTAAGACTGCTACTTTATAAGGGGCCAGATAAGGATGAAGTTTCAGAACCACACGCGTATCTCTTTCTAATTCTTCAACCGTATAAGCTTCGCACATTAAAGCCAGAAGCAGACGTTCGACACCAACACTTGGTTCAATGACATAAGGAATATATTTTTCATTGGTTTCCGGATCAAAATATTCCAGGCTCTGCTTACTTGTTGTCTGATGCGCCTTCAAGTCAAAATCGGTACGGTCGGCGATACCCCACAGCTCGCCCCATCCAATCGGATCGGCAAAGTTATACTCGATATCGCTGGTTCCATTTGAATAATGCGCCAATTCCTCTTTGGCATGTTCACGAAGACGAATGTTTTGTTCATCCAATCCCAAATCCTTTAAGAACTGCACACAGGCATTACAGTACGTTTTAAACCATTCCAAATCCGTTCCCGGCTTACAGAAGAATTCCAACTCCATCTGTTCAAATTCACGAGTACGGAAAATAAAGTTTCCCGGTGTAATTTCATTACGGAAGCTTTTTCCTATCTGACCGATACCAAACGGCAATTTTTTACGCATCGTTCTTTGTACATTTTTAAAGTTGACAAAGATACCCTGAGCCGTTTCCGGACGCAGATAGATCGTACTTTTCGCATCTTCCAAAACACCCTGAAAGGTTTTAAACATCAAGTTGAACTGACGAATATCCGTAAAGTTTTTGGCCCCGCACTTTGGACAGGCAATTTCATGTTCACGGATATAGTTTTCCATCTCTTCATTGCTCCAGCCGTTTGGACTTACTTCATTGTGTGTTGCCTCTTCAATCAGCTGGTCTGCGCGAAATCTGGATTTACACTCTTTACAATCCATCAACGGATCGCTAAAGCCTCCAACATGACCAGAAGCTACCCATACATTCGGGTTCATTAAAATGGCACTCTGGATTCCAACGTTGTTTGGATCTTCCTGAATAAAACGCTTCCACCATGCATTTTTGATGTTCTGTTTCAATTCCACACCTAAAGGACCAAAATCCCATGTATTGGCAAGACCGCCATAAATTTCTGATCCCTGATAGACAAAACCAGAGGTTTTCATATGATTCACTACTTCATTAAAGTCATGTACTTTCATTCCCGATTCTCCTTATCTTTCTTTTTGTTCTGCATAAATTATATACAGAAATAGACGATACTTATTATACAACAAATATTCAACAAAAAAAAGAAGTCAATCGACTTCTCTAACGATCACTGCATATCGCACACAAATCCCATCGACTCCAGATTCTCTTTTGTCTTTGTGGCACTGATGATTGGACTGGATGTTCCCTTAACATCTGTTTGTCCGTTTACCATAACATGATAGTCATCACTGGAAATGGTATTAAAATTAATATCAATGGTTTCATCAATAGATAAGTTTTCATCGTTATTTTCAAATGAATACGAAACACCTTTTATATCCTTATAATCATTCGCCTGTTGGGAAGCTTGAAACGTCTGTACCATTTGATCATACGTATTTTGATCCGAAACCGTAATCAAGGTGTGCTGTTTTTGAGATAGAATGATATCTTTATCCTTATTATATTCAAAATCGGACGATACTTCCATCACTCCACCATTCATAAGTGACTGTAATGTCGGTAAAAATTGTATCGGCTAAAAATGAAGTTTGTGCCAATACACCTGTAATAATCCCTGATAGTATGGCCATCCCTACTACATGTGACCATCGCATGAAAAGCTGTAAGACTTATTTTTTGATCTTTGTAAGCATAAACTCTCTTTTGTAATGAGCATTCCCATAAATTAATAAAAAAGAGCTAAGCAATTACTTAGCTCGACCAGAATATTTACCATCGCTTGTATTTACAACGATCATTTCATCCTGGTTGATAAACAAAGGAACTTTAACTTCCAATCCCGTCTCCAATACCGCATTTTTACTGGCTGAAGTTGCGGTATCTCCCTTTACAGCCGGCTCACATTCGATAACCTTTAACGTAGCCTTATCTGGTAAGACAATACCTAAAATTTCTCCTTCATAAGATGAAATGGATACATTATCATTCGCCTTGATAAATTTCTTTTCCCATTCCAAACGATCGGCAGGGATTTCAATCTGTTCATATGTCTCATTATCCATGAATACCAAAGCATCATCAGTATCATATAAATACTGCATTTCACGTTTTTCAATTTGAGCTGGTTCCACTTTTTCGCCCCCACCCCATGATAATTCTACGTTACTTCCGGTACGCAGATTGCGAACTTTTGCCTTTACAACCATCGCACTACGAGCTGTTTTATTCTGTGAAACATCTAATACCACATAAATATCACCATCGACCTGAATTGTCTGTCCTGGTTTCAAATCATTTGAACTGATCATTCTTTTCTCTCCTTATCTTTTACCACTACTAATTTTAGGAGAAAAATCCATCTTGTCAAGAAAACGAATACTTGTCATCCGTTTATTCATTTCTTTTTAATTGACAAAAAAATCATTTAAAAGTTTTGCGAGTTCCTGTGGATTTTCTTCATTGACGATATGTCCGGTATTTGAAAGGATAATTTGCCTAACATTCTTCATATGATCATTAAAATATTGTGCCGATTTAATGTTTGTTTTATCCTGATCTCCACATAAAAGTATTGTAGGTATCGAGAAATTATGAATACGATTTTCAAAATTTATATCCACCATAGATTTTGTCAAAGACAGTGTTTCTTTCTTATCAAAGGCCATGTTTTTGAATATTGATCTTGGCAAAAAGTGAAATACCAGATTTTGTAGATGAAACAAGAATTTTGGAACCTTATGCGGTGTACCAATCAAAACCAGCTTCTTTACTTGATCCGGATACTCCAGTGCAAAATCTAACGCCAATACACCACCTAGAGAAAGCCCGCATATGCATAGTGAATCATTAAAGCTTCGACAATATCTGGAAAAGGCAGAATACAAATTTGCGTAGCTTGTTTCTTGATGATGTAATAAAGTATTCAGATCCGGACAAACAATATCAAGCTTTTCATCCATTAAACAAACTGTTTGATTCCAGCTATCAGCCCTATGACCGGTTCCATGTACCAAAATTGTTTTCATATGCATTTTCCTTTCATCACGTTCTTATTCTAGATCATATCAAAACTTTATCCTCGTATCTATTTTTAATCTCACTCTAACATTATTGATCATAAAAGCTAGCCTGAAAAGAAAATGAAGCTATGTTTTGCCTCTTTTACATTCGATCATAAGTGCTACATCACACTTTGAATTCTTTTAGATAAGCACAATACTTTTTTAGTTGAGCCATACATTAAAACTTCGTTATTTTATAATTTTAAGCTCTTTCATCTGTAATTCTCCTCAACTAAAAATCGATTCTAAAGCAGAAATCAGCGTTTTTCCTATATATATCTTAATTTTTTTCATATTAAAATGTAAACCTATTGTAATGATTGCTCCTACTTGAATATTTCTTTATCAAATCAAAACCAGTAATTTATTTAACCTCTTTTTTCGCCATCAATACAACACTCTCAACATGTTGAGTCTGCGAGAACATATCAAATGGCTGCACAGATTTGATTTGATAGACTTCTTGTAGCTGCTTTAGATCTTTTGCCAATGTACTGGGATTACAGGAAACATAAACAATCTGGTTAGGTTGTTTTTTTAAGATGACTTCCTTCATCAATGCATCTAGTCCTGCTCTTGGTGGATCTACCACCAAAGCATCTATAGTTTCTTTCATGTCCCTTAAAGCTTTTCCGGCGTCCTCGCAAACAAAAGACACATGTTTCAAATGATTTCGCTGTGCGTTTTCATTTGCGTTTTGTACGGCATCCTCAATATATTCAATACCGATTACCTTTTTAGCTTTTTTGGCAAGCATCAAGCTCATGGCTCCAATCCCGCTATAGGCTTCTACTAAAACATCACAAGGCTGTATCAAATCTTTGACATAATGGTAAAGACGATAGGCTTGTCTTGTATTCAACTGGAAAAAAGAACGTGGAAGAAGCTGCAGAACCAAGTCATCCAAATGCAACTCCATTGTTTTCTGTCCATACAATAAGCGCATTTCTTTCCCATAGATATCTACACTATTGTCTGTTTTAATACTTTGCCATATAGAAACAACCTGTTCAAGTTGACTGATTTCTTTTAACATCTCTGCATCTAAAGTATCTTGACCCGTTACCAGAATAACTTGTATTTTTTCTTCAAATTCTTTGATGACAACGGTGCGTAATCCAGATTCTGTTTGAAAATCATACGCCTGCATCGAATACGTATTAAAAATACTTTCCAGCATCTGTCTGGTTTGCTCCAAACTTTTTTGATGTACAATACATCGTGGAATGGAAACAAAAGTATTAGATTCTGCTTTGTACATACCCAATCTGATTTTTCCATCAACTTGTTTGACTGGCATCTTACAGCTGTTTCGATACCCTAATACAGACTCATTTTTGATTATAGGATTGATCTTTCCTCGATAACCGGCATACTTGGCTAAGGTTTGTTTTAAGATCTGCATCTTCATTAGACACTGGCCTTTATAATCTACATGCATCAAGGCACATCCATCACACTGGTCGGCATACGCACATGGCGATTTTCTTCGCCTTGGACTTTCTTTAAGAATGCTTTGCAGATGGCCGATACTATATCGAGGCATTTCCTTTTCTAACGTAAAAGAAACAACTTCATCCGGAAGTGCTCCTTTAATAAATACCGGTTTATGATGAAGATAACCGATTCCTTCAGCATTGATTCCCCATTTTTTTATCGTTGTTTTCATTTTTTCCTCCAAATACGAATTAAAAATTCTATAGTCACATCCATTCCTTGTAGTTCTTTTACTTTTTCTAAAGCCTTAGGATGTGTTTTATAACGATACGGTGTCATCTCTAGTAAGCTCCAACAATCTTTTATCCATTTTTTCTGCGATAAAATAGTTTCCTTTACCAATTCAAAATTTGAAAGCTCTTTAGACGACATGGGATTGAGATACGGCGTTTGATACAATACTTCTTTTAATTCCAGACAATGTTTTGGACCTGGCCCAACTTCAATCCATATCCCTTTCTCTTGTAGAAGACGAGCAAACTCATCAGCAGCCTGGGGTACAAAAATAGATACGATACCATCAAAAGAAGAATCGGTAAAAGGTGCATCAAAAAAGCTGGAGACAATATATTGTGTCTTCTTATCTTGTTTGGAAGCGTATAGAATGGCTTCTTTACTCAAATCGATACCTACACAGCTTTGTACGATCTGTGAAAATGCCTTTGTATAATAACCTTGCCCACAGCCGGCATCCAGTAAGGTTTTGATTTCATATATTGACAATTGTTGACAAACAAACTGACGCATAAAATCATAAACATCACTTTCTAAAAAAGAGCTTCTCGCCTTAACCATCAACGCATTATCCCCGGAATGCTTTTTCTGTTTCATTGATAAATTCACATAGCTCTGCCTGGCGATATCATAGACATGATGATTTGAACAGACAAAGCATTTTTCTTGTTTAACTAATGGCTCTTTACATTTTGGACAAATTAACATAGCTAAAGTTTACAACAAATCCACAAAAGAAAAAAGACTTCATCTTGTGATGAAATCTTAAAATAAATCGCCCTCTTCTTTTTGAGGATGTACCCAGATCGACTGCACGTTCTCAATACATTCCTGTACTAAAGCTTCATAGTCAAAACGAGCTTCATATTGTTTACATTTATCCACTCTTGGTTTAGTCACAGGGTTTTTCGGTGTGAAAATCGTACAACAATCTTCATAAGGTAAAATGCTGGTTTCATATGTACCAATCTTTTTAGCCAGATCAATGATTTCAATTTTATCCATACATACGACTGGACGAATCATAGGTAAGTTTGTAACTTCATTGATGGCCACCATGCTCTCCAAAGTCTGACTGGCAACCTGTCCTACACTCTCTCCGGTACAGATGGCCAGGGCTTTTCGGTTTTGTGCTAAACCTGCCGCAATACGCATCATCATCCTTCGCATCAATGTAATGGCATAGCTTTCATCCGCATTTTGATAGATTGCAAGCTGTAAGTTAGTAAAAGGTACAATATGCACCAGTAGATCGCCCTGATAGCCGGATACCAGTCTTGCGAGTTCCATGACTTTTTCTTTGGCATTCTCACTGGTATAAGGTGGTGAAGCATAATGAATGCATTCGATACGAACCCCACGTTTCATCATCAAATACGAAGCGACCGGCGAATCAATACCACCAGATAGAAGGACCATGGCTTTTCCTCCCACTCCAACCGGATATCCACCAGCCCCCGGATACTTGTCTGTCATGATATAAGTCGCATCCGCATGCACCTCAATAACAATCTTGACATCAGGATTATGCACATCGACCTTCCATTCACTGTTTTTTAAGATCGATGTTGCAACCATACGGTTGATTTGATCCGAAATAATCGGGAAATTTTTATCCGAACGACGAGCCGCCACTTTAAAAGTCTTTTTTTCCTGCAAAGGCAGGGTCTGCATACATGCTTGTATGATTTCATCCATATCGCTGTTGGTCTTGATCGCAAAACTAAACGAGGAAATACCAAACACCTTTGCGATCACATCTTTGACTTGATTCGCATCCTCATCATGTAAATAGATGTACATACGATCATGTTGGCGTTCAATTTCCAATGTCGGAAAACCCTTCGTTGCTTTTTTTATATTTTCATGAAGCTGTTTTATAAAGGTATTGCGGTTCTTTCCCTTTAAAGAAAGTTCCCCATATCGAATCAGTATATGATCATATTTGTAATCCATAACTTTTTAAAATCTCCTTACATATTTCTATAAACTCTTTTGCCTGCTCTATCGTGTTGTCCTTATCAAAAGACAAACGAATCATATGTGTCGCAATTTTTTCATCATATCCCATGTGCAGCAAGATAGCACTAGCATGTTTTGAATGCGAAGAACATGTGCTTTTTGCGCTCACACAAACACCCTTCTGATTTAAGGCATTCAATAAAACCTCGCTTGTAATCTGATCAAAAGACACATTTAAGATATAAGGAATCGCATCTTCCGGTGAATTGATGTGCGCACCGGGAATCTTTACAAGTTCTTTGCGTAAATATTGATTGATCTTTTGAACTTTATCATAAGACGCTTTTTGTTCCTGCAAAGCCAGACGAATCGTTTTGGCAGCACAAATATTGACAGGCGCATTGCTGGTGCCGCCTCGTAAGCCAAATTCCTGCTGTCCCCCCTGAATCAAAGGCATAAGCTGAACCTTCTTCTTTTTGATCAAGATACCGCTTCCCTTTAAACCGTGGATCTTATGCATTGAAAATGTCGCAAGATCTAGCTTTTCAAAAGGAATATCAATTTTAGAAAAGCTTTGTACACAATCACAATGAAACACGCAGGTTGGATGCGTATGAACAACATCGGCTAATTCATCGATTGGATTGATGGCTCCCATTTCATTGTTGACATGCATACAAGATACAAGAATCGTATCTTTTCGTATCTTGTTTTTAAGCTCCTGCGGTGTAACCTTGCCACTGGCATCAATAGACAAGTATTCAACTTCAAAGCCCATAGATTGTAGCCATTCAAAAGAATGACTCACACTGGCATGTTCCGCATTGGATAAAAGAATGTGCTTTCCTCGATGTGAATTAGCCAAACAGTAACCAATGATAGCCAATGAATTGGATTCACTGGCGCTGGAAGTAAACAACACTTCTTCATAAGCAACTTTCAACATCTCGGCAATCTTTTTGCGAGATGTTTCCATCATTTTTGAAACCTCACGCCCCGGTGTATGCATCGCATCCGGATTGGCATACGCTTCCTGTATCAACTGGGCATAAATACGAGAAACCTCTGCACGTACAGAGGTTGTCGAAGAATTATCAAAATAAATCATATTATTGCACCTGATTCATCACGGCCGGATCTTTTTTCGCAATCAGCTTTTCATAAATGCCCGGATGCATGTTTTCAATGGCCTGAATCGCAATACGTAAGGCTTTTGTATATTCACCATTATGGAAATACAATTCAGCCTTAGTCAGTTCTGTATCCATTTCCGGATGGCTGCTTCTAAAACGATTTCCAAAGACGATCGCATTTTCCACCATAACTGCCACACCAGTTAAGTTATTAGCGTTGTTGTAGAGTTTATAGATAAAATCAATCGCATCCTGCAGATCTGCATTCAATGTCTGTACATCTAACGGACTATGATCCAATACTACACGCACTCTTTGAATCAAGCGTTCTCCTTCTTTGATATCATCATCAAATTGACCGGAGATGCTTGGCAGCTGGCGAATCGCTGCATTCAAACGAACTTCATTTAAAATCAACTGTAGCTTGATCAACTGCTTTTTCGCACGACTTTCATCACTGCTGGCACCTACCAGCATTTTCTTCATGGACTGAATCTGTTTTTCAAACTCATCAGCTTCCTGCACAAAAGCACGATAATTGTGAATCAGATCCACACTTGTTTTATCATCCTGATTCAACTGTGTTTCAATCAAATGTTTCTTCTCTTTTAAAGTGGCACACTGTTTATCCGCCAACATGAAATGCTGCGTCCAGTCTTCGAGACCAAAACGATCTTTAATATTGGCATACAAGCTTTTGATTTCAGATAATTCATCTTCAATACGATCCAGGATGGCCAACTTGGCATTTAAATCGCCATGAATTTCTTCATAAGCACTCTGTTCCTGTGAAATGTTATCCTGTAATACCAAAACCGCATCGGTTGTTTCATTCAACAATGTATCAGCTTTGGTTACTTCACCAGAATCTAATAAACTCAATGCGTTTTGCACATGATCCTTAAATCCGCTTACTTTATTCATTGGCTGTAAATAGCTCAAATCTAAACCGCTTGCCTCCATAGTCTGAACATTGTGTTCAACTTCTTCAATGGCTCTAGGCAATACGGTCTTTGCCTTTTCATACAGATCCGGATAGGCTGCGATCACAGAGCTTAATGTATCGACCTGCTTACTGATCTTTTCACATTCATCTTTTGCCTTATTAAACTCGGAAGCATACATCCATTCTTCGAAATTTGTAAACTGATTCTCAATATCTTCCAACTTGGCATCAATCAAAACGGCAGCGCCATAGAAGCTGCTTCGATTATCCTGATAAACAGTTTTTACACTGCGGAAACGTTCTTTTAAAGCACTGGCCAGCTCGCGAACTTCGCTTTCCTTTTCCAAAATATGATCTAAGCTCTGGTTCACGATACGAATTCTTTCTTTCGTATCATCAATCAAAGATTCGATTTCATCCATTTTACGCATGGCTTTTTTCGCACGGCGAGAATCTAACAGATGATCGGCATCCGTAAATAAATCTTCAATTGTAGAAACACTTTGTTGGCAAGTATTATATTTTGTCGTTAAATTCTTAACACGTTCCATGACATCATCATTGACACGGGCAAATGCACTGGCTTTGTTGAATTTAAAAGCCAACTGGTTATTGCGAATCTCATTGATTTCCACTTCCAGCTCTGTCAAACGTTTTTCTGCCTTACGACGACGAATCATTCTGGAAACGATCCAAATCAAGATCAACAACAAAAAAGCGACGGCGATGTATACCAGTACGGTCGTTGATATATGTGAACTAATAAAATCAATGAACGAATTAAAAATATCTAAAACTGCATCCATGACAGTACCTCCCAAATAAATCTCATATATTATAACAAATCTTTATATTCTGTGCATTAACATTTCAAATTTTCTTGATTTATAAAGGTACATTTGGTATGATTTCTAGGCATAAATTGATAGCAGCATACAAAGCCGTCAAGCCAGCGTTGTAAGCTTTATAGCGATGTGAGTAAGCTAATAGCTGATAGCGGAAAAGATCGGTTACAACACACTTGGTGGTGATTTGTACTGTTATTGTTTTATGAAGAGTAAAACAATAGGAGGAAAATTATGTCTAGAAACACAGGAAGTATCTGGAAAAAGTCTCGTCGTTTAGGCTTCTCCGTCCTGGAAACAGGTGAAGAGCTGAACCGTCGTCCTTATGCTCCAGGTCAGCACGGAAAAGGTCGCCGTGTAAAATTAACAAACTATGGTATTCAGTTACAGGAAAAACAGCGTATTCGTCATACGTATCAGCTAAGCGAGAAACAGTTCTATAACACATACAAGAAAGCAAGTAAAAAACCTGGTTCTGCCGGTCATAACTTCTTGATCATGTTGGAATCTCGTTTGGACAACCTGGTTTACCGTATGGGATTTGCCCGTACACGTCGCGGAAGCCGTCAGTTAGTTAACCACGGACACATCTTTGTAGATGGAAAGAAAGTGGATATCCCTAGCTTCCAGGTAAAACCTGGTCAGGTGATCGAAGTACGTGAACGTGCTAAAAACATGGCTTCTATCAACGAAGCATTAGAAGCCGCTACTACAATCGTTGATTACGTTGATGTTGACAAAGAAGCTAAAAAAGGAACTTATTCACGTTATCCTGAACGTAACGAATTGTTCACAGCTCAGCCAATCAATGAACTGTTAGTTGTTGAGTTCTACAACCGCTAATAAAAAATCTCTGCTTGCTGCAGAGATTTTTTTATTGATCTTCAAATTTTAAATACTTAAAAACGGAGATTACAACTGTGAATCCTATGACCTATATTGTAAAAATTATTTAAGCAGTATGTATAAATCCAATATGTTCAGCTACAAAGACACTGTTATAATACACTTTATCGTCTTTGTGATATGCGCGTGAAGATATTCTTCCCTTTACAGTGATCCATGAGCCTGTTTTCATCGTACTGCAAAGCGTTTCTGCCAATCCTCGCCATACCTCAATCTGAAATGTATCCAACTCATACACACCATCAGCATTCGCATACGGTCTTTCTACTTCCAACAATACATTACAAACCTTTTCTCCCGAAGGAATAGATCTAAGCTGTGGCATCTCTTTGATCTGCCCTACCAGACAAAATACATTCATCATTTACCTCCCTATCCGGTATGGGTATCTTCCCATATTTATCACCTGCCTTCGAGGATAGGATAGCCATTTTCATCAAACAAAACAAACGAGCCAGTTATTCTAACCAGCTCGTTTTTATGTCAAATTAGAGACCTATTGTCCTCTAAAAACAAGTAATATGGATTGATTTATACAAATTATCATTCATTATAGTTTTTTAAATAAACTCGGCTTTGATGAGATAGATCAAGCTTTGAAACCATCTTAAAGACCTCATCTCGTTTTACAGCAGCTATAGTATCCAAAAGCTCAAAATAAGAGACACCCTGCACCTCAGATTGAAACAGGTCGATCGCAAAACTTTCAAAATGATCAAAGGTGCGTAAAGACTGTGCATAGGATTTATTCTTTAAACTGTTAAAAATTAAGTCGTCCATGGCTTTTGTCTGCATCTTATACAAAACATCTTCTACGATTTGAAAGAATTCTTCCGTTTTCTTTGTCTGCGCATAAAACATCAAATACGCATGGTCCGACGTGATCTCACACTCTGCACCAAAGGATGTAGTAAGTATCCGTTGATCCATCCATGATTGAAAGTCCGGATTCAAAGAGCTAAACCATGCATCTAAACTCATTTGAAGCGCAAAATCTATACAAGCTGCCTGTAAAGGATCTAAGATCGGTTTTAACTTAACGGCAAGAGCAACATAAGGAACACTGATATCCATTCGATCTTCTACGATCTCTTTGGCGACCGTATCCGGTTCCTTTAAAAAAACACGTTCTGTTAGATGTGAAAAGTGTTTATCATAGCTTTCCTGTTTTTGCTCGATCTCTTTCAACAACAAACAGGGCTCTTTTCCCGTAACCCCGACCAGAACCATATTTTGGGGATCATACTGATCGTTATAAAACGTTTCCAGATCTGTAACCTTCATGGATGCGATATCTTCCGGATTTCCTAAAACATCAATCCGAATCGGATGCGTTTGATATAAGGCATTCCATACCAGCTTCATCAGTCTTGTTTCCGGACTTTGTTGATACATATTGTATTCACTTAAAATAATGCCTTTTTCTTTTTCAACACTATCCTCATCAATATCCAGATTTTGCACAAAATCCATTAAAAGAGATAATGGTTTATCCGGATTGGACGATGTGGAAAAATAGTAAGCCGTCTCACTCAAGCCGGTAAAGGCATTGGTCATGGCTCCCAGATCGGCAAACTGATCTGTCACATCCTGTCCATATAGACGAAACATCTGATGTTCTAAAAAATGAGCGCATCCGCTGGGATATGTCAATTGTTCCAACCCTCGCTTTTGACAAAGATCCATACCACCGGCCTTTATCCCCAACAAGAAAAAGGACTGAGAAAACTGTGGCTTATGAACAAGGAGCACCTTCATCCCGTTTTTCAAGGTCTTTGAAAACCATTCAAAATTATACTTCTTCATCATTTTCCTCCACCAAAGCTAAGGCACACAACGATAAATTATGCGCTGCCAAAGCAATATCCTCTTTCTTGATCCGCTGAATCTTTGATATCCTTTGCGCAATGGAAGCTGTTTGATGTAAATAATCATCGGAAAAGACTTGTTCCATCCACGAAAATGGCAGATCTTGTATGCTTCGAATGGAATCGATCCAGTCTTTTTTGGCATTTTCCAAAAGTTCATCCGAATAATCCATCGATTGAATTCTTTGAATCTGATCCTGTATCAAAAGCTTTACCTGTTCAAAATTTGCCTTGGATAAACCTGTCTGCACCAACAATAAACCATCATAACGAATCAGTGAAGAATGAATCGCATAACACAAACTATGTTTTTCACGAATCGTATCAAACAAAAGGTTGTTTGGACATTGACCTAAAACAGAATTTAAAAGCACTAATGGATAGGATAACTTTTCCTTGATCGTAATATTAGTTTTAAAGGCCATTGTCAAAGAAGTCTGCGCAATCTCTTTTTGAAGAAAGGATTCTCTATATTCTGTACCCTGATATGGATGCATGGACATCACTGGTTCTAAAGGAGCATCGATGGATTGCAGGTAAGACAACACGGCTTGTGATGGCCTTCCACAAACATAAACATGCTTTTTCAAAGACATGATCTTGTGAATCCTCTTTTGCACATCTTGATAAGAAAGTGTTTCTAAATCACTTTGATAGCCTTGAATCGAAATAGAGCTAGTGTGTCCCTTATCCAACAAAGAAAGACATTGTGAGCTGCTCAAATAATCCGGATCATCCTGCAGACGAAGCAGTTTGTCCTCATATTGCGCTTTACATTCTTCAAAACTGGCCACATCGACCAATGGATGGAACAAAAACTGATCCATGATCTTTAACACGGCGGAATCCTCCAGTCCTGTCGGACAGTATTGGCTTTGAAGATATTGGAATCTGTATTCGATCATTAACCTGTTTCCTAAACCGGTCATATGCAAGGAAACACGAAAGCTATATGCCTCATTTAAAGCTAACGCAACCTGCTGTAACGAAGGAAAGGCTTCCGTCTTTCTCTTTAACATTCGTAATGCCAGATTTGTAACCGTAATCGTTTTTCTTTCAAATGGCAGAAACATCCGAATCGAAATGGAATTGTCAACAAATTTATCTGTTTTAATAAACCTCATGAAAAGTATTCTACCATAAAATTCATTAGACGCAATTGATTCTGCATTCTATTCATCCATTACAAAAAGAAAAAGGAAGCACAAAGCTTCCATGATCAAAAAAAAGAAGGAACGAATCCTTCTTTTCGAACTTGATGACTATCCTACGTGGATATATCCAACTAATGCATTGGAACAGTTAACGGAGAATACAACTGTTGTATATCCGTTCCATCCACCATGTACGGCCTGACCGTTTCCAATATAAATGGCTACATGTCCACTATAGATGATAATGTCCCCTGGTACCGGATTGCTTGTCCAGCTACCTAAAGAAGCATAATCACTTGGCCAACCATGGAAGTTGATTCCTACTGCTTTTAATGCATTGGTTACTAACATTGTACAATCCTGGTTTACACCAACCTGTGCTAAAGCTGCACTGGCAATTGCACTGGAGCTTACAGAACCACTGTTTGATGGAGCTTGTGGCTGCTGTACGCTACTGTTATTTGATGATCCATTGTTAGAACCACTGTTTGATGGAGTCTGCGGTGTACTCTGTGCAGGAGTCTGTGTCTGCTCTTGTGATTGAGCAGGTGCTTGTGTTTGTGTTTCTTCCTGTACCGGAGCACTTTCTTCAACTGTTTCTGTAGCTACGCCATCAGAAGCAATTGTATATCCATCTTTTGTCGTGTCTTTCAACATAACACCATTGGCATCAAAGAAATATTTCTTTCCTTCAATATCAATTGACTGGTCTTTGACTTGTTCACCGTTTTCATTGTAGTAGAATGAATTATCACCTTCAGTAACCCATCCTGTTTTCAATTCACCGGCATCTGTTAAATGGTATGTCGTACCATCTACCGTAACCTGACCTGTTGCCATAGAACCATCTTCGTTAAAGTAATATTTCTTACCTTCGATGTCCTGCCAACCTGTCACGGAATATCCTTCTGCATCAAAATAGTACTTAACGCCATCAATTTCCATCCAGGATGCTTTGACTTGCTCACCCTGATCATTAAAGTAAGTTCCGTCATCCTGCCATCCTTGAAGAAGCATTCCATCTTCCTGGAAATTATACGTTGTACCCTGCAAAGAAGTTTTTCCAGTTGCGGCTGTTCCTTCAGATGTGAAGTAGTAAACATCGTTTCCGACAGTCTGCCATCCAAACTGAAGTTTTCCATCCTGGTCAAAGTAGTACAATTCATCGTTGATCTCAGTTAATCCTGTTGCCTCTTGACGTGTCGATTCTAAAACATAGCTTCGATTCTTTCCCTCTCCATGCCATCCAGGCTGTGTTTCATAGGCATATACCGTAGAAAGCACTGGACCACATGCACAAGCACAGAGGGCAACGGCCAAGATTTTGCTGTGTTTCTCGATAAAATTCATTACTGTCACCTCTCATACAACAACCATAGAATAACATATTCGACACCAATCTCAAAAAAATCACTGTATTTCCGTCCCATTTTTGGGTTGCATTTTTTGATACAAAAATACGATAAAGCTTTATTTAAAGCATATTTTTGTATTTTATGGGATATTATGTGATTTTTTAAAAAATTTTAAAATTTTTATGAAAAATACACTTGTTCACTATATAAAGACAATTTATGACTTTGTTTTGACCCATTTTAAGCAATTTTGTACAAGATTAAACATCAAAATCACGATAAATACGATATGTGCCACCAAGCTCCATAAAGAAAGAACATGAAGACATTGAATCAGACTTTGTATAGAATCAGCACGCATACCAATCATCAATCCGATAAACAGCACAATAAGCATCAAGACATTACCACCTGTAAAAAGACTGGCTTTTTTCTTATTGGCCTGTAAAAACCATAGAATCGTTAACAGTATAAAAAAAAGATCAAAAAAACTCATGGCATTCCATAGACTGCTTAAAAAGGATGTGATAGAAACTGTTGGTATGGTAATAAACCGATAAGCGATACGAATCAGGATCGATCCGGTATAAGAATCCATATCCTTCATAAACGCAAACAAGGAATGATAGTCATGAACCTGCACTAGCGAAAGAAAGAACAAAGCCTGTAGTACATATTGTAGAAACCAGTACAAGAAGACAAACAGACTCAATATCCTTCTTCTTTTCTCAAAGCTGTTCCATAAAGAATCAATCAAACGATAAAGTTTCAAGGAAATCTTCTCCTTTTAATTCTTCATTTGTACTCAAACCCGGATATCCAAGCTGTCGTAAGACTTCATATACAACGATAGCCGTACAATTGCTTAAATTTAAGCTTCTGGCATTAGCCACCATGGGAAGGCGCATGCACGTATCTAAATGATCTTTTAAAATGTGCTTATCTACACCGGTACTCTCTTTTCCCAACACCAGAAAGATATCGCCCTTTTCCTTTGTGAAATCAAACTGGCTGGGGGCCTTATGTCCATAACGCGTCATAAAATAGTAATGCTTGCTGGGATATTGTTCGATAAATGCCTGCCAGTTTTTATGAATGTGAATTTCGGCATCTTTGATATAGTCCATGCCGCTTCGGCGCAAATGTTTTTCATCCAGACTAAAGCCTAATGGCTCAATCAAATGCAATACAGAGTTTGTCGCCATACAGGTACGAATGATATTACCGGTATTCTGAGGAATTTCCGGTTCATACAATACAACATGAATCATAAGGTTGCCTCCAAATCCTTTAAAAACATCTGCAGTGCTTTACCGCGATGGGAAACACTGTTTTTCTTTTCTTCAGAAACACTGGCTAAAGTTGTTTGAAACGGCGGATAATAAAAAATTGGATCATACCCAAAGCCTTTTTTGCCGACTGGTCGATCATTGATCTCACCCTCAATAGTTGCCCTATATGTTTTTTCCTGCCCATTTTCATCGATATAGGCAATCACACATACATAACGAGCTGTCTTCACTTTTCCTTTAACCGCATCGATGATTGCCTGATTTTTGATCGCATAATCGGTATCCTCGCCCATAAAGCGCGCTGAATACACACCCGGTCTTTTATCCATCGCATCGACTTCAATCCCACTGTCATCACTAATTACTGGTTCCTTTAAAACCTGGTATAAGCAACGTGCCTTGATCAGTGCATTTTCTTCAAATGTCTTTCCATCTTCTACAATTTCAATCTTCTTATCAAGATCTTTTAAGCATTTTACATTGGCCCTTCCTTGTAACATGTTTTGAAACTCTTCTACTTTATGCATATTGGAAGTCGCAATCCATATTGTTTTCATTTTCATCACCACAAGCATTATAGACAAAAAAAGAGCTCAAATCAATTTGAACTCTTTATACGTGCATTGCTTCCAAGATCGCATCTCCCATAGCTTTGGTACCCACTTTTTTCATACCTTCCGTATAAATATCCTGCGTACGATATCCGGCATCCAACACACGATGCACCGCCTGTTCGATGCACAAAGCTTCCTTTTCCATGTCAAAGCTGTATCGAAGCATCATCGCCGCGCTTAAAATACAGGCAATAGGATTTACGATATCCATACCGGCAATATCTGGTGCCGAACCATGGATCGGTTCATATAAGCCTCTTGTGCCATCCCCTAAAGAACTGCTGGGGATCATACCGATTGAACCCGTGATCTGACTAGCTTCATCGCTTAAAATATCACCAAACATATTTTCTGTGACGATCACATCAAACTGACTGGGATCTTTACAAATCTGCATAGCACAGTTATCCACAAACATCTCACTGTATTCTACATCCGGATAGTCTTCTTTGATCGACTGTAAGACTTTACGCCATAAACGAGAAGTATCCAAGACATTAGCCTTATCGACCAGACAAAGTTTTTTACGCCGTTTTTGTGCCATTTCAAAACCAATGCGTCCAATTCGTTCGATCTCATGCCAGCTGTATGGCATGGTATCCACAGCTTTTTCTTCCTGATCTTCTATAAATGTTTTGTGTTCTCCAAAATAAACGCCACCGATCAACTCGCGCACAACCACAAAATCAATGCCCTTATCCGCGATTTCCTTTTTTAATGGGGATGCATCAGCCAATTGTGGCCACAAAGTAGCCGGACGATTATTTGAATAAAGCTTCATACCAGCTCTTAGCTTCAGCAATCCTTTTTCCGGTCGCTTTTCACCTGGTAAGCCTTCCCATTTAGGCCCACCGATAGCCCCCAACAAGACTGAATCACACGCCAGACACTTCTCCAGCTCATGCTGTGGCAAAGGTTCTCCATATTTATCAATGGCAGCACCACCCATAGCGATTTCTTCAAAGGTAAAGTGATGTGAGAACAACGACTCAATTTTTTGTAGCACACGCAACGCTTCCAGCACAATTTCCGGAGAAGAACCATCGCCTCGAATTACACCAATTTTCTTTTCCATACGTTTATTTCTCCTTAAGACTGGCCATCAAGCCACCTTTATCAATGATGTTTTGAATAAATGGCGGAAACGGCTGTGCCTGCCATTCTTTGTTCTGTGTGAGATCCGTGATGATCCCGGTGTTAAAATCCACCGTCACTTCATCACCAGCCTGAATCTGATCGGCTGCTTCTTCACACTCCAGAATCGGAAGTCCGATATTGATGGCATTGCGATAGAAAATGCGGGCAAAGCTTTTGGCAATGACCACACTGATACCACACGTCTTGATGGCAAGTGGTGCATGCTCTCTGGATGATCCACAGCCAAAGTTCCATCCGGCCACCATGATATCGCCACTTTTTACCTTTTGCACAAAAGAAGTATCGATATCTTCCATACAATGACTGGCCAGTTCTTTAGCGTTGGCTGTGTTTAAATATCGTGCCGGTATGATGACATCGGTATCGACATTATCCTTATATTTAAATACGGTTCCTTTTGCGTTCTCCATCAATTATACCTCCCTTGGATCTGTAATCGTTCCAGTCAGCGCACTGGCTGCAGCCGTATATGGGCTGGCTAAATAAACTTCACTGGATATATCGCCCATACGTCCGACAAAGTTTCGATTGGTCGTGGATACACAACGTTCGTTTTCAGCCAGAATACCCATATGTCCACCTAAACATGGTCCACAGGTTGGTGTGGAAACCACACAACCGGCATCAATAAAACTTTCCGTATAACCACGGCGAAGACATTCTTTATAAATAGCCATTGTAGCCGGAATGATGATCACACGCACATCCGGTGCCACCTTTTTTCCATGAAGGATCTGATAGGCCGCTTCCATATCTTCCAAACGACCATTGGTACAAGATCCAATTACAACCTGATCAATCTTAATATTCTTTCCTTCTTTAGCCAAATGTGTATTTTCCGGTAAATGCGGATAGGAAACAGTCGGTTCCAAAGAAGAAAGATCAATTTCAATCGTTTTGACGTACGAAGCATCATCATCCGCTTCATACACCTTCCATGGTCTTTGCGAGCGCCCTTCCATATATTGAATCGTGATATCATCTACCGGGAAAATGCCGTTTTTGGCACCAGCTTCAATCGCCATATTACAAATACACAAGCGATCATCCATGCTTAAAGAAGAAATGCCTTCCCCACAGAATTCTAAAGAACGATACAAAGCGCCATCAACACCGATCAAGCCAATCAAATGTAAGATCACATCTTTTCCGGAAACAAACGGAGATAATTTTCCTTTTAAAACGACCTGGATGGCTTCCGGTACTTTAAACCAGGCTTTTCCGGTGGCCATGCCCGCTGCCATGTCAGTCGAGCCAACACCGGTACTAAAAGCACCCAAAGCTCCATACGTACATGTATGAGAATCGGCACCGATAATACAATCCCCGGCCGTTACGATTCCCTGCTCCGGTAAAAGAGCATGTTCAATTCCCATCTTTCCCACATCAAAGAAATTCTTGATGGAATGTTTATGACAGAAATCACGACAAGTCTTTGACTGCTTAGCCGCTTTGATGTCTTTATTAGGAACAAAGTGATCCAATACAACATTGATCTTTTCTTTATTATATACGCTATCAAATCCAGCCTTTTCAAATTCCTGAATGGCTACCGGAGTTGTGATATCATTTCCCAACACACCATCCAAATCAGCCATGATCAGCTGGCCGGCTGTTACTTCCTCTAATCCGGCATGTGCTGCCAGAATCTTTTGTGTCATTGTCATTGCCATAGTTTAATCCTCCTGCGGCTTATTGTTGATGGCCGAAACTAATGCCTTGATACCGGAACGAATGATATCGGTATCTAACCCGGCACCCCAGCTGGTAGAACCGTTTTTCCACTTCAAACCGATATAGCTGACAGCCTGTGAACCACTGCCCATATCTTCCAAAGAATGCTCAGTATATGTTTCTAAGGCATAGCTGTAACCCATTTCCAGTTTGATGGCATTGCTGACGGCATCCAAACGACCATTTCCCTTGGCACTACATTCATGCATCTGCCCATCTTTTTCAATACTCAACATGGCGGTAATGTTATTGCCCTTTTGTTGAATATAATGAGCTTCTACGATGTGTAGCGGCATCATCTTGTTACAATACGTCTCATTAAAGACTTGATAAATTTCCTCCGGCTTTAATTCCTTGTGATTTTTATCACTGATATCTTTGACAACATATCCGAAATCTTCACGCATCTTAGGCGGTAAATGGAATCCGTGACTTTCTTCCAGAATATACCCGATCCCACCTTTTCCACTTTGTGAATTTACACGAATCACATCCGCATCATATGTACGTCCTACATCTGTTGGATCGATTGGCAAATACGGACAGTTCCATTGATGTTGATGATGTTCTTTACGATAGTGCATGCCTTTGGCAATGGCATCCTGATGTGATCCAGAAAAAGCCGCAAATACAAGACTGCCGGCATAAGGCTGACGATCGTTGACTTTCATTCTTGTGACGCGCTCATATACTTCACAAATATGTGGCATATTGGAGAAATCCAGTTTGGGATCGACTCCATGCGAATACATGTTCATGGCCAATGTGATCGCATCCACATTTCCGGTACGTTCCCCATTACCAAATAAACAACATTCTACACGCTGCGCCCCGGCCAACAAAGCCAGTTCGGTATCCGCTACACCGGTTCCGCGATCATTATGCGGATGTGTCGATAAGATAACCGCATCACGATATTTCAAACGATCTGAACAATATTCGATCTGATTGGCATACACATGCGGCAAGCTCATCTCCACTGTTACCGGTAAATTGATAATCATCGGTCGATCCACTGTTGGCTGCATCACATCCAAAACCGCGTTACAAACTTCCAAAGCGTAATCTGGTTCAGTGCCTGTAAAAGATTCCGGAGAATACTCAAACAGGAAATTTCCTTCATATTCTTCGGACAGCTTCTTTACTAACTTGGCACCCTCCACGGCAATTTGTTTGATCTCTTCTTTTGATTTTTGGAAAACTTGTTCTCTTTGTGCCACACTCGTTGAATTATAGAAGTGAATCACAGCACGAGGTGCCCCTTTGACTGCTTCAAATGTCTTGCGAATAATATGATCACGACACTGTGTCAATACTTGTACTGTTACATCTTCCGGAATCATATTTCTTTCAATGATCGTTCGCAAGAATTCATACTCCGTTTGACTGGCAGCCGGAAAACCTACTTCGATTTCCTTAAACCCGATTTCCAGTAACATCTGATAAAACTCAAGTTTTTCTTCCAAAGACATCGGTACGATCAATGCCTGGTTTCCATCTCTTAGATCAACTGAACACCAGGCCGGTGCCTTTTCAATGTGATCCTTTTTGACCCAGCGATATTCATTTTCCTTTGGCGGATAATAACCTGGGGCATACTTACTTGCATCCATCATGTTTTCAATCTCCTTTAACCAATAAAAAGTCCTCATCCCCAAGGACTTATGCCTTGAGAGACGAGGACTATAACACCATAGTTTCCCGCGGTACCACTCTCATTGTCACAAACTAGTAACCACTCATTACAATCAGCTAATGCGAATTGTTTTCTCCTGATAACGGTGAGTTTCCGTCTTTACTTACTTGTTTCAGTAAAGCTGCTCAAGGGTGAGTGTGTCAAAAAGATATTTACGATTTTTCACCAGCCAATCGCTCTCTTAAAAACATCATTTTTTGACAGCTCCCTGTCATCGCATTTTTTAACTTAGTTGAAGTATATCAAGAGTATTTAAAGATTTCAACACCAAAATGTAACTTTTTACATTAAGTAATGTAAATTTTCAAAGTCATCCCCAATAAAAAAACAATCGTATAGAGGATCAAATCGAATCCATCCCATATGCATCGCAACGATATCCATTGTATCCCCTCGATCAACAAAGCAAACAGTATAAAGAAAATCGTGATTTGTTTCAAGTTCCCTTGATGAAATGTCCACTTTGTCAAAGTACAAAAAGGAAGGAAAATCTATATATTCAAAATATAGATCATCCAACTTTCCTCTGACAAATTCAGTAGCGTCCATTCTATTTTACGATTGAGAAGCTCCGGACGATCAAAGTAAACCATAAAGAGCAAAACAAGATAAAAAAAAGAAAGAATATTTTTTCCGCCGATATACAGAAATATGAATGATTCTTTTAAAAATATAAAGGAATACTGCCACATGGATCAGATACAACACCAAAGCTTTTCCCACTGAATCTTAATTGTACAAGCTATAGATCATGCTTAAAGAAACATAGCGATAAATCATATACCCCAGTATAAATGAAATTATATATAAGATCGCTTGTTTTTTTCTTATTGTCCATCGAGTACCTCTTGCTTATATTTCACGATAGAACTATTTGTTTTCTAGGATAAACAAAAAAAGGATGGTTTCCCATCCTTGATCACCTATTAATACATTCCCTGAGGCATTGGCATTTCTTTTTCGGGTTCCGGAATTTTGGCAACACCGGCTTCTGTTGTAATAAACAGTGCGGAAATGCTGGCGGCATTCAATAACGCATTACGTGTTACTTTACATGGATCAATGATACCAGCTTCAATCATATCAACCCATTCGCCGTTCTTGGCATCAAATCCCTGATTTTCGGTTGCCTTTAATTGTTCAGAAACGATATCTTCAGCATTGTATCCGGCATTATCGGCAATCTGAGCAATTGGAGCTAACAATGCATCAAATACGATCTTGATACCTTTTTGTACATCGACTACATCACTCTTTACTTTATCCTTTAAAGCAGAGTAGGCAGAAACTAAGGCAGCTCCACCACCGACAACAATACCTTCTTCAACAGCAGCACGTGTAGAGTTCAAAGCATCTTCAATACGAAGTTTCTTTTCTTTCAATTCACTTTCAGTCATGGCACCAACTTTGATTACGGCAACACCATTTGACAATTTACCTAAACGTTCCTGTAAACGTTTCTTATCATAATCACTCTTTGTATTTTCAATCTGTGCTTCAATTTCATGTACACGAGCTTCTACGGCATCTTTATCTCCGGCACCACCGATCATTGTTGTGTTATCTTTTGTCACAACCAATTTCTTTACTGTACCTAAATCAGATAACTGCAGTTCTTTTAATTCCATCTGCAAATCTTTTGAGTAGAATGTAGCACCTGTCAATGTCGCAATATCCTGCAGCATTTCTTTCTGGTTATCACCAAATCCAGGTGCTTTTGTCGCAACAACATTGAAAGTTCCACGTAATTTATTCAATGCCAATGTAGAAGTAACTTCATTTTCATAATCATCGGCAATGATCAATAAAGCACGATTGCTTTGAACGATCTGTTCCAATACCGGCAAGATTTCCTGAATATTTGTGATTTTCTGATCGGTTACCATAACATATGGATTTTCCATTGTACATTCCATCTTTTCACGATCAGAAACCATGTATGGAGAAACATATCCCTTGTCATACTGCATACCTTCACTGATTTCCAATTCATCTTCAAATCCATTGGAATCATCTGTAGAAATCACACCGTCACGTCCTACTTTATCCATTGCGTTGGCAATTAACTTACCAATTTCTTCACTTCCTGAAGAAATCGCAGCTACATTTTGAATATCATGTGTGCTTTCTACTTTCTTGGCATGATCTAAGATGTAAGCAGCAATTTCTTTTGCGGCTTTTTCAATACCTTCACGCATCAAAACCGGATTAGCTCCACGATCAACTAATTTCAAACCATTTTCAATCATGCTCTGTGCCAGAATCGTAGCTGTTGTTGTACCATCACCAGCTGTATCATTGGTTTTATTAGCTACTTCATAAACCAGTTTGGCACCCATATTTTCAAATTTGTCTTCCAATTCAATTTCTTTGGCAATACTTACACCATCATTTGTAATTAGTGGTGAACCATATTCTTTTTCCAATACTACATTACGACCTTTTGGACCTAATGTAACACGAACAGCATTCGCCAGTGTATTAACACCCTTTAACATTGCCTCACGGGCATCTTTAGAAAAACGTACTTCTTTAGCCATGTTCTTTCCTCCTATCCTTCACAAGCGATGATATCTTCATCTTTGATCACGATAAATTCTTCATCATCTACTTTCATATTTGTACCAGCATATTCACGATATAATACACGATCACCGACTTTATATTCCGGTTTCTCTACTCCAGTACCGATAGCTTTTACAACCGCCAACTTTGATTTTTCTTTACCACTTGTCAGGATAATTCCTGAACTTGTTGTTTTTTCTACTTTTTCTTTTTCCAGTAATACATAGTCATGTAAAGGTTTCAACATGCTTAATTCCTCCTTTAGCACTCCCTTTATCTATGTGCTAAATATATTATACACACTTTTAGCACTTGTGCAATAGGTTTGCTAAAGAATTTTAAAAACTTTTACAAAAAAACTCCCAAGTTTCCTCAGGAGTTCTTACTATCAAATTCTTCTGTACCTATTCAGCAATCAAGCCTTTTGGCAATTCCATTTTAAATACCTTTAAGAAGTTCTCGATATCTTCTTTGGCATCTTTGCCTTTGACATAGCGAATGTTTTGTTGTTTCCATGTCTTGACCGCAATTTGTGTGTTTGGCAAACCTAGAGTATCCGCACCAGCTTTGTCGATGGCACTGGTCAATGTATCTTCATCGGCATCCGCAATAAAGGTTTCAATACCTTCCAGAACACGACTTACTTTTTCTTGTTCATCGGCTTTGACAAACAGGGAAGCCTGTGGATAACCTGCATCCTCACTGCCTGTTTTCTCCTGCCATAATGCCTGCAGATCTTGCAGTACACTGAACTCTTTACCATTTTCTTTCGCTTTGGCAATGGTTGCCTGTGCAACTGGCTGTGCCAATAAGGCAACCTGCTGCTGACCAGTCAATAAAGCCTGTTGTGCTTCGGCAGCCGAAGAATACCATGTAACATTTAAGCCTTCTTCTTCCACCTGATTAAAGACAAGACCCGGTACGGCATTTTGCCCAAAAGCCGCAATGGAAGCCGTTTTTAAATCGATACCTTCCGGTCCTACCAGATATAGATTTCCCCATGTCAGTACCGCATCCAGATTATAGCTTTCACTTTCACTGTACACCTTGGCACCTAAATTCGTTGGCGCTACGATAATATCGTATTCTCCATCTTCCTTTGCCAATTCTGATGTCAGAAGATCGCTTCCATCCACATATTCGATGCTTACATCTTCCAGATCAGCCGCTCCCTGAATACTTAAAGCCGGCGCACCGGTCGGACATAAAATTGAAACCGGTTCTACTGTTTCTTCCTTTGGCGTTGACGAAGAGCAGGCTGTCATCGCAAATGCCAGTGCAGCGGTCAATGCCAGTTTAGTTCCTTTTTTTACTTGTTGAATAAACATTTATCTTCTACCTCTTTAGTGAATTTTTCCAATGCTTCCTGTAAAGCAACCGTAGTGGATTCTTTAGAACCACTCTTACGGATCGTTACCGTTTCGTTTTCCATTTCTCCATCACCGACAACGATCTGGTAAGGCACCTTTTTCATCTGGGCTTCACGTACACGATAGCCTAATTTTTCATTACGATCATCTAACTGTACACGCATACCCTGTGCTTGTAAAGCTTCTACAACTTTCTTGGCATAGTCCAGATGTTTTTCCTGATGAACCGGAATTACGACAAACTGCTGTGGAGCCAACCACAATGGGAAATGTCCGCCAAAGTGTTCGATCAAAATTCCAATAAAACGTTCGATAGAACCATAGACAACTCGATGCAGCATGATCGGCGTTTGTTTTTTACCTTCGGAATCCACATACGTTGCGCCAAAACGTTCCGGCAGATTCATATCCAACTGTACGGTACCACACTGCCAAACTCGACCTAAGCTATCCTTGATATGGATATCCAGCTTCGGTCCGTAGAATGCACCATCGCCCGGATTCACCTTGAAGTCCTTACCGGCATAACGACATGCATTGGCAAGCGCTTTTTCGGACTGTTCCCAAATTTTTTCGCTTCCGATATAACCTTCTTCCGGACGAGTAGATAACTCAATATCATAAGAAAGTCCAAATACGCCATACATACGATCAATCAACATCAATACGTTTTTAACTTCTTCTTCGATCTGATCAGGCATCACAAAGATATGGGCATCATCCTGTGTAAATGTACGAACACGGAACAAGCCATTCAAAGCCCCACTGGCTTCATGACGATGTACCTGTCCTAATTCTCCCATACGAAGCGGCAGATCTTTATACGAATGTAGATCATTGTTATAGACTAATAAAGCACCCGGGCAGTTCATCGGCTTGATTGCAAATTCACGATCATCAACCATTGTCGTGTACATATTGTCTTTATAGTGATCCCAGTGACCAGAAGTTTCCCACAACTCACGCGACATGATGATCGGCGTTTTAATAAATTTATAATTTTCTTTGGCATGTTCTTCATACCAGAACTGTTCCAACACATTTCGCAGAATCATACCGTTAGGCAGGAAGATCGGCATACCTGGCGCATATTCCGATACCATAAACAAGCCCATTTCTTTTCCCAACTTTTTATGATCTCGTTTTTTCGCTTCTTCCAACGCTTCCAAATGCGCTTCCAGTTCTTCTTTTGTTGGAAAACAAATTCCATACACACGCTGCAGCTGTTTATTTTTGGCATCGCCTTTCCAATACGCGCCAGAATGCTTCAACAGCTTAAAGTTCTTACATTCTTTAACACTATCGACATGGGGCCCACGGCAAAGATCCGTAAATTCTCCCTGCGAATACACCGTAATCGTTCCATCTTCTAGATCCTGAATCAAATCTTCTTTATAAGGATCGTCTTTGAACATTTCCTGTGCTTCAGCTTTGGATACTTCTTTACGCACAATACGCTTTCCATCCTTGGCGATCTTTTTCATCTCTTTGGAGATCTTTTCCAGATCGGCATCATTTAAACTGACATCCCCTAAATCCATATCGTAGTAGAATCCATCCTGAATGACAGGCCCTACCCAGAACTTAGCCTGTGGATACAGACGTTTCACAGCTTGTGCCATCATGTGCGCACAAGAGTGATTCAATTTGGAAAGATATTCATCTTCCAGTACATTCACTAATTCCATACATAATCTCCTTTTCCATATAAAAAGCGACAGTCATCCAAAGGACGTCTGTCGCACGCGGTACCACCTTTGTTCACATAGAAATCTATGTGCACCTCATTTTCTTTTAACGCAAGAGTACGGCTCACTTTTTCAAGGGCAATTCAAAGGGAGTAAACAACAGTTTTGTCAGAAAGTTTTCACCAGCCACTTTCCTCTCTACATCCAAAGCTCTGCGTTCATATCCTTATCATCATTGTTGGCAAAATTATAGAATGACTTGCCCGCTTTGTCAAAGAAAACACTCTTTCTTTTACAAAATCAAATTTCCTACCTGAAAGACGATAAAGCTGACAATCCATGCCACCGCAATTTGAAATACCATCGTCTGAAACATGTATAGAATCGAACCACTTTCTTTTTTGATTGTTCCCAAACTGGCAACGCAGGGCACATACAACAAACAAAACAACATCAGACAATATGCATTTAAAGCGGTAAAGCCTAATGAGGAAAGCTGAAGGCTTAATGCCTGCATGCCGGATAAACCGTTGATATTAGAAATACCAAACAAAACAGCAGTACTGGAAACAACCACTTCTTTGGCGCTGATTCCTGCCAGAAGGGCAACGCAGATTTGCCAGAATCCAAGTCCGGCCGGTGTCATAACAGGCACCAACAAATCTCCAATCAATGCCGCAAAGCTTAATGATATATCCTGTGTATAGCCCTGCAGGCCAAAGTGCATCAAGATCCAAACAATGATAGAGGCCACAAAAATCGTAGTTCCGGCCTTGCTTAAAAAGTCTTTGACTTTGTCCCAGACATAAATAAAAACGGTATAAGCACTTGGCATTTTATAGATCGGCAGCTCAATCAACAATGGATTTTTGGTCGAATCTTTATCTTTTTTATGCAATACCCAGGCAACAAATAAGGCAACGATGATTCCAATCAAGTACATACTGTAGGCTGCCAATGTTGCATACCGGACAAAAAACATACCACTAAATAAGATATAGACCGGCAGTTTGGCACTGCAGGAAAAAAACGGTGTGACAAGCATGACTCGATGCCTGTCTTTTTTAGATTCCAAAGCACGGCTGGCCATAATAGCCGGTACCGTACATCCAAAGCCCAAGACCATGGGAATAAAAGCTCTTCCCGAAAGGCCTAAACGTCCCATGATATCGTTCATTACATAGGCCACTCTTGCCATATAACCACTGTCTTCCAAAAAGGCAAGTGCCAAAAATAAGATGGCAATATTGGGCAGAAAGGTGATGATGCCACCAACACCGCCGATGATTCCGTTTGTCACCAGATCTAATAACCAGTTAGATACATGCAGCTGTTCAAAAAGATTCGTACACAACAAGATCAGCCAATCAACAAAGCCTTCTACATAACCTTTTAAAAAGTCTCCGAATAAAAATGTTAATCCAAAAACGGCCAACATCACAACCAAAAAGAACAACATTCCCCATAACGGATGTGTGACAACCGCATCGATCTTGTCTGTCAATTCTTCTTTTGATGTCTTCCCTAATAACACTTCATGTATGATTGCTTGGATATAATCGTATTTTTGATTGATGATTTGGGTGTCTTCTTCATGATCTACAATATCCGAAAGATCGATCGCATATTTCTTTTGAATTTCCAGATCATTTTCCAATAGCTTGATCGCAATCCATCTGGGATTGATAATATGCGGATCTTGTCGTACTAATCGTTCCTGAATCAAAGAGATCTTACGCTCCAAATCCGCATCGTATTCCATTGCATAACGTTTGACCTGCTCTCCATGTATGGACTGCGGACGATGATTGACCTGTGTATTCTGCCCTTCCTGCTGATGACAGGCGGCATGCATCAAGGCTTGTATGCCTCGTTTTTTTCGAGCCGTGACCGGAATAACCGGAACCCCCAGAATTTCACTTAAACGATGTAAATCAATATCCATACCACGTTTGGCCACAATATCCATCATATTCAAAGACAAAACCATAGGTTTATTCAACTCCAAAAGCTGCAACGTCAAATATAGACTTCTTTCCAGGCTGGAAGCATCGACCACATCAATAATCACATCTACCTGATCACTTAAAATAAACTGTCTGGATACTTGTTCCTCCATCGTATAAGATGTCAATGAATAGGTTCCCGGCAAATCCACCAGATGAATCGTCATGTCATGATCCTGAATGGCGCCTTCCATCCGTTCTACGGTAACACCCGGCCAGTTGGCCACTTTTAAATTGGCACCTGTATAGGCATTGAATAAAGTAGTCTTCCCACAATTGGGATTTCCGATAAAACCGACTGTTATTTCTTTTGACATGGTTCCACCTCAATTTCTTTTGTTAATTGATCACCCAGGGCAAATCTTGTGCCTCTAAGGTCGATGACCATGGTGCCGTTATGTTTTTTCTGCATGATCGTAATCGCAGTATGAACCGTCATGCCCAAAGATTGCAGACGATCTTTTGTCTGAGCAGGCACATGAAGCTGCAAGATCCTGTATTCCTTTTTACACTTTCCTTCACTTAATTTCATATTGGTTCCTTCTTTACTTTATTCATTATATGCATTTCTTTCCATTTGACAATCTAAAAGACATTCCACTATAATTCAGTCATGGAAAAAGAGTATTTATATCAGACAAGCGATCCCCTGCGCATTGAAGAAGCCCAGAAAAAAATGCCCGATGCCTCTTCAATCGAGCAATTGGCTGACTTCTATAAGGTCATGGGAGATACGACACGTTTAAAATTGTTGATGGCATTGGAAACCGGCGAGTTTTGTGCCAGTGATTTAGCCAATGTATCCCAGATGACACGCAGTGCAGTTTCCCATCAGTTGAAAACTCTCAAAAGCAATAAACTGGTCAAGAGTCGTAAAGAAGGAAAAACCGTCTATTATTCTTTAGATGATGAACACATACATTCTGTCTTAAAAGTTGCGTTAGAACATATTCTTGAATAAAGCACAAAAACAGCCGTTTGGCTGTTTTTTTCTTATCCTATTCTTCAATAGCGGCAATGACTTCTACTTCCACCAGAACTTGTTTAGGCAGTTCTTTGACAGCTACACAGCTGCGGGCCGGTTTTTCAGTGATATACGATGCATAGGCTTCATTAAAAGCCGCAAAATCTTTCATATCCGCTAAAAAGCACGTTGTCTTGATGACCTTGGAAAAGTTGGTTCCTGCTTCTTTTAAAATCTGTTCCAGATTTTTTAAGACCTGATTAGCCTGACTTTGAATATCACTGCCAACGATTTCACCGGTAACAGGATCCAAAGGAACCTGACCGGAAGTATATAGAACACCATTATGCACGACAGCCTGTGAATAAGGACCGATCGCAGCCGGTGCTTTCTCCGTATGTATTTTCTTCATGAAATCCTCCTATAATAACTTAAAGCCTGCTTTGGTAAGACCTTCACGCACCGCTTTGATATGTTCAAAATTGCGTGTTTCCAGATTAATACGTAATACACAATCAGTAATATTGCTGCCTTCGCTGGCTTTTTCATAATAAACACTGTTGACGTTAGCGCCATATTGCGCAATTGTAGCCGATACGCCCTGCAGCTGACCCGGTTTATCTTCCAGCTGAATGACTAAGGTATCACTACGACCCGATTTCAACAAGCCTCGTTCGATGACTTTAGAAAGAATCGTTACATCAATATTTCCTCCGGAAAGAATACAAACCACATTCTTTCCTTTGACCGGCACTTTATTAAACATCACAGCAGCCACCGAAACGGCACCGGCCCCTTCTGTGATCAGCTTTTGATTTTCAATTAGAGAAAGAATGGCACCAGCCACCTCATCATCACTGACAGTTACGATATCATCTACATATTTCTGACAAAGATCAAACGTGTGTGTACCCGGCTCTTTAACTTGAATACCATCCGCAATTGTATTGACACTTTCCAGTTGAATGATCTGCTCTTCTTTTAAGGACTGCACCATGCTGGCAGCACCCTCAGCCTGCACACCATACACCTTCACATTGGGATTCAAGCTTTTGATTGCAAAGGCAATGCCACTGATCAGACCACCGCCGCCAACCGGTACGACAACCGCATCCAGATTCGGCAGCTGTTCCAGCAGTTCCAGACCAATTGTTCCCTGTCCGGCAATCACATCTTCATCATCAAAAGGATGAATAAAGGTATAACCACACTGATCTCTTAACTCTAAAGCACGATTATATGCATCATCATAAACGCCTTTGACTAACTCTACCTTGGCACCATAGCCCTTGGTTGCTTCCACTTTGGAAATCGGAGCTCCATCCGGCAGACAAATAATTGAAGGAATACCATTTTGTGTAGCCGCAAACGCTACCCCCTGCGCATGATTACCGGCGGAACAGGCAATCACACCTTTTTTCTTTTCTTCTTCCGAAAGCTGTGAAATCTTATAATAAGCACCACGAAGCTTAAATGATCCGGTATTTTGAAGATTTTCAGTTTTTAAATATACGTTGGCTTCCGGATTGATTTTCGGAGCGTGCAAAACGTCCGTTTTTCGAGCTACACCCTTGAGCACATAACTGGCATGATAAATTTTATCAAGACTTAGCACGTGACATCCTCCTTTTCTTCTAAAGCTGACAATTGTTCCACCAACTGTCTGGCCGCTCTGGCCGATCGTCCGGCTTTTCGCAAAGCAAACTGCTCTGCCTTTAAAGCCAAGACTTCACGATCCATCGTAAGACCATATTGATCTGCCAAGCCATAGACGATATCCAAATAAAGATCCTTCTTTGGCTTTTCATAATACACTTTCATCCCAAAGCGTTCTGAAAGAGAAATCGTTTCCTGCATCGTATCATTGCGGTGGATCTCATCTCCCTGTCGGGACTGGAACGTTTCTCGAACGATATGGCGACGATTGCTTGTCGCATAGATTACCGTATTGTTGGAACGTACCGATACACTTCCCTCCAACACAGCTTTTAAAGCACTGAAATCATCATCGTTTTCCTGAAATGACAAATCATCAATAAACAATATAAATTTTAAAGGATTTAAAGCTAACACATCCAATAGTTTTGGCAGCAGATGCAGTTCTTTTTTACCTAACTCGATCAAACGAAGTCCCTTAGAGGCATATTCATTGGCTATGGCTTTGACCGTAGCACTCTTGCCTGTACCGGCATCACCGTACAAAAGAACATTGCTGGCCATATTTCCATGCAGTAAAATCTCAGTATTGGCGATAACCTGCTGACGTTGCAGATCATAACCGATCAAATCTTTAAAAGTAATTGGATCCGGATAGGCAACCGGTTTTAAATAGAAGCCCGGTTTTTCTTCTGTTTCTTCTAAGCGGAATGTCATAAAACGCGCATATTCGCCAAAACCAAACTGGTCAATATGTTCTAAGCGCTCCAGATAAATGGTCTTTAAATCAATAGATTCTACGCTCCAGTTGGCCTTAAATCCCTTCATTTTGAAAGCTTCCGGTTCCATTCGTGACATTTCTTCCAGAATATCCAATTCAAAAGAAGCCGCTTCACGAATAGAGTACGGGATACTTTTTTGGGAACATGCCATAGAAACCAGACAGTTCTCTAAAGATAGTACTTTTGAAACTAGATATCTTGTCCAGTTATCCGTATTTTGTTCATATAAAGAACTCACAAATGTCGCATAACTCTCCAAGTCCTCTTTTCGTAATAAACGATAGAAGTTTTGAATTACTTTATCCTTTTCCAGTTCTTTAAATACGGTAAAAGCCTGAACATCACTAATGATCTTTAAACTCATCGGTTGATTATAGCTCCTTTATCGGCACTGCTGACAAGCTTCGCATAGCGTTTTAAGTAACCTGTCACATTTTCTTTTTTCAGAATCGGCATTTCTTCTCTACGCTTTGCCAGTTCTTCTTCGCTGACCTTTAAGGTAATTGTATGATTTGGAATATCGATGGCAATTAAATCACCATCTTTGACATAGGCAATCGTGCCCCCGGAAACAGCTTCCGGCGAAACATGACCAATGCTGGCACCTCTAGTCGCTCCGGAGAAGCGCCCATCTGTAATCAATGCCACTTCTTTATCCAATCCCATACCGGCAATTGCACTTGTTGGTGACAACATTTCCCGCATGCCCGGTCCACCGGCTGGGCCCTCATAACGAATCACAACGACATCGCCGGCTTTAACTTCTTTTCCAAAAATTCCTTTGATGGCCTCTTCTTCGCTGTTATAGACTTTGGCCGGACCTTCATGCACCAACATTTCTTCAGCCACTGCACTGCGCTTGACAACACAGCCATCTGGTGCCAAATTTCCATATAAGACCGCAATACCGCCTGTCTGTGAATATGGCTTATCGATAGGTCGAATGACTTCTGGATTTTTGTTGATGTGACCAACCAGATTTTCCTTTAACGTCTTTCCGGTACAAGTCATGACATCCGTATAAAGCAACCCTTTTTTATCCAGCTCATTTAAGACTGCATAAACCCCACCGGCAGCATCCAGTTCCTCAATATACGTTGGACCGGCCGGTGCCAAATGACAAAGATTTGGTGTCTTGGCACTGATTTCGTTGACCTTCTTTAAATCAATCTCAATACCACATTCATTGGCGATAGCTGGCAGATGCAACATCGAATTGGTTGAACATCCTAATGCCATATCCGCTGTTACTGCATTATGGAAAGCTTCTTTTGTCATGATGTCTCTTGGACGAATGTTTTGGCGATACAACTCCATCACCTGCATACCCGCATGTTTTGCCAGTTCAATACGCTTGGAGTAAACCGCTGGAATCGTACCATTGCCGGCCAGTCCCATTCCTAAGACTTCGGTTAAACAGTTATGTGAATTGGCGGTGTACATACCGGAACAAGAACCGCAGGTCGGGCAAGTGTTCAATTCATATTCTTTCAGCTTTTTGCCATCAATCTTTCCGGCCTGATAAGCTCCAACCGCTTCAAACATACTGGATAAAGATGTTTTATGTCCATCGATTCGTCCAGCTAACATCGGTCCACCGGAAACAAAGATCGTCGGTACGTTGATACGAGCAGCAGCCATCAAAAGACCAGGCACGTTTTTATCACAGTTAGGAATCATGACCAGGGCATCAAAAGCATGCGCCAAAGCCATTGCTTCCGTTGAATCCGCAATCAAATCACGTGTCACCAGAGAATAACGCATACCGGCATGTCCCATGGCGATACCATCACAAACCGCAATGGCCGGGAAAACGATTGGTGTACCTCCGGCCATAGCCACTCCCATTTTTACTGCTTCGGTAATCTTATCCAGGTTCATATGTCCGGGTACGATTTCATTATATGAGCTGACAATTCCTACTAAGGGCTTCTCAATTTCTTCATTGGTCAATCCCAGAGCATGCAACAAAGAGCGCTGCGGGGCTTTATCAAAGCCTTCCTTCATAGCTTTACTTGACATCTCGTTTAATTCCTCCTATTAAAGCATTAGACAATCCAGAGGATTGTCTAATGAAAAATACTAGTTATTGATCAGCTTGTCTTCATCAGACCAGCTGTATAAAGAACGTACTTCTTCTCCGACTTTTTCACAGTCATGATCGGCTGCTTTTTTACGCAGCGCATTGAAGTGTACACGGTTTCCATATGGTGACATTTCCAACAAGAAATCCTTGGCAAATGTTCCATCTTGAATATCGGTCAAAATCTTCTTCATAGCTTTCTTTGTATCTTCAGTAATGATCTTTGGTCCGGTGATGTAATCACCATATTCAGCTGTATTGGAAATAGAATAACGCATTCCCGCAAAACCAGACTGATAGATCAAATCAACGATCAGCTTCATTTCATGAATACATTCAAAGTAAGCATTCTTTGGATCGTAGCCGGCTTCACAAAGCGTTTCGTAACCAGCCTGCATCAAAGCACAGACACCACCGCAAAGAACTGCCTGTTCTCCAAATAAGTCTGTCTCAGTTTCAGTTTTAAATGTCGTTTCCAATACACCGGCACGACTTCCACCAATTCCGGCCGCATAAGCTAAACCAAGATCCCAGGCATCCCCTGTGGCATCCTGTTCTACCGCAATCAGACAAGGAACCCCTTTTTCTGCTTCATATTCACTACGTACAGTATGTCCCGGCCCTTTTGGTGCAATCATAATTACATTGACATCCTTAGGTGGAACGATACATCCAAAATGAATATTGAAACCATGGGCAAACGCCAATGTCTTTCCAGCCGTTAAATTCGGAGCAATTTCACTTTCATAAACTTGTTTTTGTTTTTCATCCGGAATCAGGATCATGATGATATCACTGACTTTTGTCGCATCCGCAACGCTCATAACTTCCAATCCCTGTTTTTTCGCCTTTTCAATAGAACGGCTTCCTTCGTACAACCCGACTACTACATCCACACCGGAATCTTTCAGGTTTAGAGCATGCGCATGCCCCTGAGAACCATAACCGATAATGGCTACTTTCTTTCCATCCAGTTTCTGGATATCACAATCCTGCTGATAATAAATTTTAGACATTGTAAACACTCCTTTTCTTTACTCTTTACATTTTTGACTGTCTTCAAATGTTTGCGTTTCTGAATTTAAATACTTACAACCTCTTTCCAAAGAGGTAATACCGGTCCGACACATCTCCAAAATTCCCAATGGTTTAACTACGGTGATAAACGCTTCGATCTTCGATGTGTTTCCGGTAATTTCTACACATAGTGTATTCGGAGAAAAATCAATGATCTTTCCTCTGAAAATATCCACGGCCGACAAAATATCACTTCTTGTCTCCTGCTTGTTTCTTAATTTGATCAACGCCAATTCTCTTCGAACGCTGTCTTCCTCCGGCATTAACTTTACTTCATGTACGTTATAAAGCTTTCTGGCCTGTTTCATGATCTGTTTACGTGTGGCATCATCACCCTGTGCACAGATTGTAACACGAGAAAAGCGAGGATCTTCGGTTCGTCCAACCGTCAAAGAATCAATATTGAATCCACGGCGGGTGAACATAGAACTGATACGTGTCAATACACCGGACTTGTTATCAACAAGTAGGGCAATCACAAAACGACTTTCCATCAGTTCTCCTCCATTTCCGTAATGATATCATCAAATGATCCCCCTGGTGGCAGCATTGGCAATACCATTTCATCTTTATCGATTAGACAATCCACCAAAACCGGGCCATTTGTATGCATTGCTTTTTCTATATTTTTATGAAGCTCATCCATATTGGTAATATGATACGATGGAATACCAAAGGCATCCGCCAATTTTTGATAATCTGGCATACCGGAAAGATTGGTCTGGGAAAAATGTTTGTCAAAGAACAGATTCTGCCATTGACGTACCATACCTAATACACCATTGTTCATGATGATGATCACGACAGGCGCCTGCAATTTAGACAAAGTAGAAAGCTCATTCATATTCATACCAAAGCTTCCATCTCCGGTAAATAAAACTGTTTTCTTCCCCGTTGCCAAAGCAGAACCGATAGCAGCTCCCATACCAAATCCCATGGTACCCAAACCACCGCTGGTAATAAATGTACGAGGTTTATTGAATTGGTAATACTGAGCGACCCACATTTGATGTTGTCCTACATCTGTCGCAATCGGCATATCCGGTGTCGTATATTTTTGAACTTCTGTAATAAGTGTATAAGGATTTAAGGTATCTAAAGAAACTGTCCTTTCAAACTGTTGGGATTCTTCCTGTTTTAGCGCTTCGATTCGCTTCTGCCATTCTACATTGGACTTCGTTTCCAACATCGGTAAAAGCTCCTGTAAGGCTTCTTTGACATCGCCGCCAATTCCTAAATCCACAATAATGTTTTTATCCACTTCTGCACGATCAATATCAATATGTACGATCTTTGTTCGGTTTCCATATTTATTGACATCACCGGTAGCACGATCCGAGAAACGAGCACCAATAACAATCAATAGGTCAGCTTCGCTCAAAGACTTGGAGCTGGCGTAATGTCCATGCATTCCTACCATTCCCAAAAAGCGAGGATTGTTATGATATACAGAAGAAAGTCCCATCAAGGTAGAACCGATTGGTGCATCCATAACGTTGGCAAGCTGCTCAATTTCCTGCGTTGCATCAGCTACTAAAGCACCGCCACCTACATAAATAAATGGTCTTTGGCTTTCCTTGATCATCTTGGAAAGTTTTTCCAGCTTATGCGTTTTAGGTTTACGTTGCTCTTCTTTTTCTACAACCGGCATCTTCGTATATTCATATTCGGCAATCTGTACATCTTTTGGAATATCGATTAAAACCGGTCCCGGTCTTCCAGACTTTGCAATTTGAAAAGCATGTCGAATCGTATCCGCTAAATCCTCAATTCGTTTCACAAAAAAGTTATGTTTTGTCACAGGAATCGTAATGCCTGTAATATCCACTTCCTGAAAACTGTCTCTTCCAATCAATGAATTCGGTACATTTCCTGTAATCGCCACCAACGGCACAGAATCCAAATAGGCCGTGGCAATCCCCGTCACAAGATTTGTGGCACCCGGCCCGCTTGTCGCAATCACGACGCCAACACCACCGCTGCTTCTGGCATACCCATCCGCCGCATGAGAAGCTCCCTGTTCATGAGCTGTCAGGACATGATGTATTCGATCATCCGCTTCATAGATCGCATCATATAAATTGATGACCTGACCGCCAGGATAACCAAACACAAATTTTGTTCCCTGCTCAATCAACGTTTCAATCGTGATCTGCGCTCCCGATAGTTTCATGTTCTCACCTTTCTTTTCTAATATCGACTATTATAACAGAAAATTCTTTCATTTCACACACATTTTGAAACTTTTTTCATACTATTTTCATTGTTTTCAAAAACTATACAAATCTGCTTTAAACTGATACACTTATTCCATGAAAATGATTATTAGCCCTGCCAAACAAATGAAGATTTGCGAAGATGATCTCTTGCCTCTTTCGACCCCTCGTTTCTTAGACAAAGCAGCCTATCTTCTACATCAGCTTCAATCCAAAAGCTATGAAGAGTTAAAAGAAATCCTGCAATGCTCCGATAAGCTTGCTGCAGAGGCCTATCAAAACTATCAAACCTTCCGATTTGATCAAAACCCTTCTGCCGCTATATTAACGTATAAAGGAATTCAATACCAGTACATGGCACCTCAAATCTTAGAAGATGCATCACTTTCTTATCTGCATAATCATCTTTTTATCCTGTCCGGTTTATATGGAATCCTTAAACCTTTTGACGGCATTGTAAAATATCGTTTGGAAATGCAGGCAAAACTGCCAAATTCTTTATATGACTATTGGACAGATGATTTAGCTAATACCATCGATGACAATGTGATCTTAAATCTAGCCAGTGAAGAATACGCCAAATGCATACGCCCTTATAAACCTTTGATCGATGTACACTTTTACGAACAATTACCCAATAAAAGAGTAGAAAAAGGCGTTTATGTCAAAATGGCACGAGGCCAATTGGTACGTTTTCTGGCAGAACATCAAATAGAATCACTAGATGATGTGAAAAAGTTTCGTGAAAGTGGCTATGAATTCGATGAAGAGACAAGCACAGAAACTATATTCAATTTTGTCAGAAAATCAAATAACCACGAATTGAACATAAAAACCAAGCATAGTAAATGAGGCCTAAAAATACAGAGGTCTCATTTTTTGTTTTAAATTGGTTGCTTTCAACTTTTTAATGCATCTGTATGGATTTTAAAATAGCCGGTCTTAATGAAGCTTCTACTTCTAATAAGTCCATAGCTTCTTCTATATTGGAAACAACATGTTTTTTGATTAAATTCTGTACATTATTTATCGAAGTGATTAGACTTCCTTCTTTTATACCTCTTTCCATACCTTCATCTATTCCTTTTTCCCAGATCGCATCGCTGAATGTACACATCTTTCTCATCTCACTTTCTTCTTTGAACATTATACCATACTTCTTCTCTAGGATTTCTATCCTCTGTTCATAGCTTCTTTGCGATAGAAACAAGATCTCCAGATACTCCATAATACTTTTTTCATCGCTCAGGATCTCTTCCATGCTCTTATGATCGCTGTCGTTTCCGGGGACACAGTAATATGATCTCCATCAGGTCATAAAACTCTTTTGCATGTTTAAGATGGCCCACAATGTTTCTTTCTTCGATCCTGTATGTATTGATCGTATTGTTCTTATACCTCGCATGGTGCAAACAGATCCAAAGTGTGATTACCTTCTGAAGGTTGTCAAAGTCATCTTCTTCAAAACCTTCCGGATCGTTTCTTTGTCGGGCTACCATTCTTGTGGCGTAATAAAAGCCTCGATGAAACAGATCATTGGTACCGGGATCCATTCCCTGTGGTTCGATATCGATCCACATAGAATTGTTGTTTTGTGGATTTTTGATCTTATAGAGAAGATCATAGCGGATCATACTTCCCCTGATACTTTGATTCTCCACATTTTTACTGATCATCTTGTCATGACTTTGTTCCTCATCCAGCAGCTCCTGTATCTTTTCCAGGGAAAGATCTTTATATTCTTCCAGACATTCCTTAAAAATATAGGCCAGGATCTGTTTATACGACAGGATCTTTTTACACTGTTCATCATACAATCGTTTTGCTTCCCGCATGATCTCTTTCCATTCTTTTTGGTCTTCCATTTGTGCTTCCTCCTTTTCTCTACACTATTAGATACGTATGAAAAAGAGAAAACTATTAAAAATTCCTTTAGAAACAGTAAGGATTAACTAATTTATGATAAATCTAGAATAAAAGAGGACAAAAAATAACGGCATTACACCGTTACTTTTGTCTTATATTCATTTAAGATTTGTTTGAGATCTTCCATTGCCTGCATACCGGAACAAAGGTTTTTAAACTCTCTGGCATTGGGCAAGCCTTTTAAATACCAGGAGGCCAATCCACGCATCTCACGAATCGCAATGGACTCTCCTTTGGCATCCACCAGTCCTTGTGCATGATCCAGACAAATTTGAATACGATCTTCGATTGAGAATTCATGTTTTTGTCCGGTTAAAGAATCTACACATTCCTGAATCAAGAAAGGATTTCCGATAATGCCTCGTCCGATCATGACACCATCACACCCTGTCTCGCTTAGCATGCGATGAAAATCTTCTACACTTCGTACATCTCCATTGCCGATGACCGGAATCGAGACCGCATCTTTTACTGCTTTGATATAAGACCAGTCTGCTTTTCCTTCATACATTTGAGAGCGTGTTCGACCATGTACCGCAATGGCTTTAACGCCGACTTTCTCCATGGCCCTGGCCAGCTCTACACAATTGATATGATCTTTATCAAAACCAATGCGCATCTTTACGGTCACTGGTTTTGATACGCTCTGTACAACTTGTGCCATCAATTCTTTTGCGTATTCAATATCTTTCATTAAATAACTTCCGGCCTTAGCTTTGATCACTTTATTGACCGGACAACCCATATTAAAATCAATGATATCGCAATCGGTTTGCGTATCCAGAAATTTAGCTGCATACACCACTGTATCCATATCATGACCAAAAAGCTGAAAGCTGACAGGATGTTCATGGGAATCGCACCGACACATTTCAAAAGTTTTTTTCGATGCATAGTATAAAGCTTTATCACTGACCATTTCATTGCATACAAGTCCCGCTCCAAATCGTTTTGATATTCTTCGAAACGCAATATTGCTGACACCGGCAAGCGGAGCGACCACCACCGGATTTTCAATGTGAACTTTTCCTATATCAAACGTTTTTTTCATGTCTTTTATCCAAAATACTCTGCAATTCCTGTTCGGTAAATTCATAACGCTCATTACAGAAATTACAAGTCACTTTTGCTCCATGATCTTCTTCTATCATTGCTTTTAAATCTTTTTCATGCAGTGTGGAAAGTGCTCTTTCCATGCGTTCTTTGGAACATGGGCAGGAAAAAGAAACTTCCTGTACTGATAAAACGCGGGCATCTTCAAACATATCTTTTGCCAATTGCTCCAGACAGGAATCATCATATTCCTTCATCAATGTACTCATTGGTTTTAAGCCTTCTAAAACATGTTCACAAATGGATATATCTGCATCTGTCGCATCCGGTAATACCTGCAAAATCAAGGCACCGGCACTGACAACATTACCGCTGGGATCCACTAGAACGCCAACACTGACCGCCGTAGGTGTCTGTTCACTTTTCGTAAAGTAATACGCAAAGTCTTCTCCGATTTCTCCGCTGACAAGTTCAACGGTCCCGGAAAAGTTTTCCTGCATACTTAAATCTTTTGTTACCGTTAATGTACCTTCTTTTCCGACAACTGCTCCAACATCCAGCTTTCCACTTTCCTTGAATTCTGTATCTACATGTGGGTTGGAACAAAAGCCACGTACATTTCCGTCATGATAAGCATCCACAATCAAGGAGCCGATCGGGCCGTGTCCATTGATTGAAATTGTCAACATCTCTTTTTCATCCTTCAACATGCTTCCCATTAAAGAACCTACAGACAAAACTCTTCCCAATGCAGCACATGCACAAGGATACAAATCAAAACGATCTCTTGCCTCCTGCACCAAATCGGTACTTCTCACCATATAAAGGCGAATATGGTCCTGACAAACTAAAGCTTTACATAAAGTATCTTTCATTTTCTTTCCTCCAAAAGAAAAGACGTCTGAAACGCCTTAACTTTTCTTTTTTGTCAATTCATTCAGGGCATCATCCAAATCTTTTTGTTCGACTCCCTGTTTTGGTAATGGCGGAACTTCCTGCCCGCTTGTTTCTTCTGGTGTTTCCGGTGCTTCAGTTTTTGTTTCCGGATTATCCAGAGTACCATAATTCATCAAATTGTTGATTTCTTCATTCGTCAATGTTTCATGTTCAAACAAGTTTTTCGCGATCAGGTCTAAAAGATCACGATTTTCCGTTAAGATCTTTCGACACTGTGTATGACACTCATCAACGATGGCACGTACTTCTTTATCGATTTCATCAGCAACTCCATCCGAGTAAGAGCTTCCCTGCGTATAATCACGTCCTAAGAAAACATTGCCCTGTGGATCGGCATACTGAATCGGCCCCAGAGAAGACATACCGTAAACACGAACCATGTTTTTCGCAATCTTTGTCAACTGCTCAATATCGTTCACAGCACCGGCGCTCACTTCACCAAAGACTAGCTCTTCGGCTGTACGGCCACCTAAAAGACCGGTAATACGCGCGATAAACTCACTTTTACGATGGAAGTATTTTTCCTCACGCGGTGTCATTAAGTTATATCCACCGGCTTCGCCACGTGGAATGATCGTAACTTTTTGTACCATATCGGCATCTTCCAGCTTCAAGCCGATTACCGCATGTCCGGCTTCATGATACGATACCAGCATCTTATCTTTTTCTGTATATTTCTTGCTCTTTTTGGCCGGCCCCATCATTACACGGTCAATCGCTTCATCCAAATCATTCATCGTGATTTGTTTTTCTTTTTTACGCACTGCCAGAATGGCACCTTCATTTAACACATTGGCAAGATCGGCTCCGGAAAATCCCGGTGTTCTTTTCGCCAGATTTTCCAATGAAACATCCGTAGAAAGCTTCTTGTTTCGGGCATGTACCTCTAAAATTTCCTTACGGCCTTTTACATCCGGTAAGTTAACGGTTACACGTCTATCAAAACGTCCGCTTCGCAACAAAGCCGGGTCAAGTACATCCGGACGGTTAGTTGCCGCAATCACGACGATACCGATATTATCGGTCATACCATCCATTTCTACCAACAATTGGTTCAATGTCTGTTCACGCTCATCATTTCCACCGCCCATACCGGCTCCACGCTGACGCCCTACGGCATCAATTTCATCGATAAACACGATACATGGCGCACTCTTCTGGGCATTTTTAAACATGTCACGTACACGGCTGGCACCCGTACCGACAAACATTTCGACAAAGTCAGAACCGGAAATAGAGAAGAACGGTACGTTAGCTTCACCGGCTACCGCTTTGGCAAGCAGCGTTTTCCCGGTTCCCGGCGGACCTACCATCAAAATCCCTTTTGGGATATGTGCCCCCATGTCGGTAAACTTCTTCGGATTTTTCAGATAATCTATAATTTCTTTTACTTCTTCTTTTTCTTCTTCACATCCTGCCACATCTTTAAAGCGCGTCTTTACATTCGACTCCACACGGGCTTTGGATTTGGCAAACTCAAATGCTTTGTTGCTGCCGCCACCGCCCATTTTGGCAAACATGATATAGAAAAAGACTCCTATAATCACTAACGGTAGTATATTTGACAACAATGTGATCCAAATACTGGATTGATTTGGATCTTCTACCGTAATTTCTCCGCCATCATCCGTCAATGTTTCATTCAACCATTCCATATTGGATTCTGAATAAGGAATGATCACACTATAAGATATTTTTTCATCATGACGAGAATAGGTTCCATTCACATGGATGATGTTAGAGGAAATGGAAACGCGGCTATCACCAAAATCCGCATCCTCCGCTATTTTCTCAAATTGTGTATAATTCATTGTCCGTGTGGATCCTTGTGAACTGTAAAAGAACAGAGACAAGACGATCATGATCACAAACAACGTAGGCAAATAATTGATCCATTTTTTCATGGGCATCCTCCTTGGTTACTGGTAAACTTCAGGTTTCAGTATTCCTATGTAAGGTAAATTCCGATATTTCTGGTTGTAGTCTAAACCATAGCCCACTACGAATTCATTTGGTACAGGGAAGCCTGTATATTCTGCTTCGATATCCACAACTCTACGCTCCGGCTTATCTAACAGGCTGACAACTTTAACATCCTTGGCCCCTTTTCGCAAAAGCAGCTTTTTGACCTCTTTTAAAGTTCGCCCTGTATCAACGATGTCTTCTACGATCAAGACAGAACGTCCTTTACAAGAAAGGTCCATATCTTTGTCAATGCGCACATCTCCGATTGATTCAGTACCATCATAAGAGCTGACAGACATAAAGTCGATTTCACAGGCAAATGTGAAACGTTTGATCAACTCTGCCATAAACGGCACACTTCCCTTTAACAATCCGACGATGATCGGAATTTCTCCTTTCGCATTATAATCATTTTCAATTTCCTTTGCGAGTTCTTCGCAGCGTTCTTCAATTTGATCTTCACTTATCAAAACTTTTTGAATATCCTTACTGATCATAACATAATCTCCTTAAGATACGAATTTCATTGTATCATAAAAGCATTCGGTTTAACACTAAAATGTTGGACATCACAGCCTATTTTTGGTACAAAAATGATTCTTTTTTTACTGTTTTCTACAACCAGCCAATTTTTTCGTAAGATCCTTGGAATTTTTCTATCGATGAAGATACGATGGATCTTTTTGGTTCCCCAGACCATTTCGATCTTATCGCCGGCCTGCACATTACGAATCGTAATAGGAAAGTCCTTTGGATAGAGTGTGATCCCTTCGATTTTCCTTCCCGTTTTTTCAATGGAAAAGCCTTCATATTGACCATATTTCAAAGAAGTCAATTGAATGAAAACAGGCTTTTTTTTCTTTTGAAGATATAGCTTTTTATGATAGCTTTCCAGATCGTAATCTCCCAGATCGATCAAAGTATCGCTTTGCAGCTGCTTCATCAAATCCATACATTCCTTTTTGGAAAATCTTTTTTGTGTGAATTGAAAGAGCCATTCTTCTAAAAACAGCCAATCTGGCAAAGAATCCACACTTCGATCCCACGTGTCCAAAAATAAAGAAATCTGTTCTCTTTTCGTATTCCATTCTCTATTTTCTTTTTCAATCGTATGAAGCCATTCTTCTTTTTGGTCTTCTGAGAGTGTATCTACCAAGGAATGACGAATTTGATTACGGGTATAGTCATCCTTTAAGTTCGATTCATCGATTCCGAAAGGAATCCCATGGTCCAAACAATACTGCATACATTCTCTTTTACCAAGGCCAAGCAAGGGACGACAAATACGTATTCCTTTATACATACTTTCGGTTTTTAAGCCATAGGTTTCACAAAGCATATGCCGCTGTTTCTGAAAGAAATAGGTTTCCAACAAATCATCTTTTTGATGCGCTACATAAATCGTATCAATATGATATTTTAAAGCCAGCTCAACAAAAAAATCATAACGCACCTGCCGTGCCCAAGATTGAAAGTTACCAGCTTTCTCTTGTTTGGGCGCATATACAAACAAAGGAAGATGATGTTGGTCACAAAAATTGCGAACGATCTGTTCATCGCGATCTGCAGTATCTCTTTTATGATAATTGACATGTGCCACAATGACTTTTTTATCACACAGCTTTGCCAACAAGGCCATGCTGTCAGGGCCACCTGAACAAGCCACTATTCCTTGATATTGAACCATGCAACTATTTTATCATCCTTTTTGAAATGCTCCAATGCATTCGCTTATCCTTTTTTTGTCACAACATGATTACTGATTCATCCATAATGGTGATTCAAAAAGTTTTTCCACTTTTTTTAATAGTTTTTCATTTTTTACATATCTGATAATAGGGTATCGTTACAATAGAAGATGTTCAAGATATCAAAAAATTTTTTCGAGGACAAACTATAATGGATTATACAGAATTAAATCTTTTAAAAATGCCTGATATATATGGCAATACAAGCTGCAATCCATCCTTTCCCGCTTCATATGTCCTCAAAATAGAGATGTGGAAAATTTCATACTTTCGGGAGCAATCGGATTTGCCAGACAACGACTGCGATGACTTACCTTGTTTTTTAAGAAGAATCTTCCGTTTAGTCAGCTATTTTACTCTGTCCAATAAATTTGTTTCCATCCACGCAAACTCACTCAGTAAAACTCTTCAAAAGCACATAAGAAAACTTTATCAATACGATGAGAAACTCGACCATTTTCTAGTATCCATTCCTTTGATTGCACAGCTTGTAAGGAATCTTGATCCGCCCACATCTGCCTTTATACCTGGGCAAAAATATTGTCCATTGCCTGTAACAAATTCCGTGAAGCACAATTCATTATCGGCGGAAAAGCTGTTTACATAAAATGTAGAAACAATACAACACTACATACTTTTTATTCTTTTTACAATTTGTCCAGTTCGGGCAAAGAAAAAGAGAGTCCAATGGAACTTCAGAAAATCCAATTTTAATACAAATGCTGAAATATTTTAGAAATTAAAAAGCGAAAATACCCTGACAATTCACACGTTAGGGTATTTTCATAAATGGCTCTTTTAAATTGGAAATCTTTATATCTAGATTTTTAAACACCTATGCATTCACATACGCATTTTAAAATTTGTTGAAACTGTTTTCCCTTTGGATCGATATGCCCTTTGACATCAATAATACGTGCGGTATTGATCCATTTGGCATCATTTAAAAAGAGACATGATTCTTTGTAAAGGCCCGAAATCTCTCCCAAAGCGAAAAGATGGCTCTTCATTTTACGAATCGGTTTCCCTGTCATCGGCACTACAAACGCTTTATGGTGTTTAAACGCAAGAATCAATCCAAAATGCTGATAGCCAATCTCCATTAGGTAGGCCTGTCCAAAATCTATAAAACAAATATCGCCTTTACGAATTCGTATCTCCGGTAGAATTTCTTTATAGTTATATGTCTGTTTTCTTTGACAAAAATTCAACTTTGAAATCATATAATCATACACTTCATTCGGATTTAATGCCTTCAACATTTCCATTTCCTCTTTTTTTGCCTGATAAATCAATTGTTCTAGGGCACAAGCAGAGATGCCATATTCTTTTTGTTTAAGCCATTCTTTTGGTTCCATATTCTAATCAAAACAAAAAGATGTGACCAAAAAATGACACATCTCTATTTTTTTCGCTTATTTTTTAAACGTATCCCCTGCGCCTGTATCCAATGGCTCACACTTAGAATGGGATGATAATGGTTGGAGATCATTGATGATTTTTCAATAAAGAGTTCTACTCCAAACAGGATGGCAAGCATCACAAAGAAGCCAATCGTTCGATTGATCATGTAAACAAAGGCACTGACACCGAATAAAGAAGTCACCCCACATAGGATAATTACTGTATTGCGATGGCCAAACTGCCGCATCAAAAGATGATGAAGATGGCTTTTATCAGCCTGCATAAATCGTTGTCCTTTTAAGGTTCTGCGCAAAATGGCAGACAATGTATCAATAATGGGAACCATCAAAATCAGTACCGGCAAGGCAAGTGTCATGATCGTACTGGATTTAAAGCCCATGATCGATATAGTGGAAACCATGAATCCCAAGAATAGCGAACCACAGTCGCCCATAAATATACTGGCCGGATGGCAGTTATATACAAGAAAGCCTAAAATGCTGCTGGCAAGAATGAATGCCAAAGACATGATATCAAGACGTCTTTCGATGATAGCCATACTGCCAATGATGATCAGCACAATAACACACAATCCACCGGCAAGTCCATCTAAACCATCAATCAAATTAACCGCATTTGTGATGCCGATGATCCAAATCAAGGTAAACAGAACAGAAAAGATACCGATATCGATCGTTATGCCAAATGGGAGTCGAATGATATCAACACGAACCCCAAAATATATCGCAACAATAGCGGCAATCAGTTCCAGAAAAAGCTTCATACGGGGTTTTAGATCGATCAGATCATCGACCAGTCCCGCAAAAAACATGATACTTCCGCCAAGAATCACACCATTGATCGTTGAATCCACCTCAATAAACAAAGAAGCAACCACGATAAAAGAAAGATAGATGGCTACCCCGCCGATTCGGGAAATCAAGCCATGATGTACTGTTCTTTCATTTTCCTTGGCATAGGCTTTAGCCAAAACGGAATATTTTTTTACAAGTGGGGTCAGGATCAAGCTACCCATAAACGCTAACAAGATCCACTGCAGATCAATCATCCCTTCAGCTCCTTCATCGTATTGATGATATCATATTCCGGCATGTTTGTATGCAGTATCGTACAACCAAACGCTTGTTCCAAAAGTTGTCTTAATCCAAAACAATGCGCCAGACCTCCACTTAAAAGGAAACCATTTTTCAACAGCGCTTCTTTCATCTGCAAAGGTTGTTCCTTAAAACATTGTTTGGCCCAAAGTACGATCTGCTGCTCTATCATTTCCATTCCCGGCCACAGATCCCAGGCGCTGATAGAAATTCTTTGCATATGTTGATAACGATCCAGCGCTGTACAGGAAAGACGCACATTTTGATTTTTCCAAAAAGCATCGCTCGCCGCTTTTTTTAACGCCATCGCATCTTCATTGGAAATCAGACAGTTAGTTTTTGTCGCAACGATACGTTTGATCTGCTCATCCATACGACTTCCCGCAAAAAATATTTTCTTATATGATCGGCAAGTTCCGTTCACATAAATTCCCATTTCCGTATAAGAATGACCGGCATGAATTAAAAAACAAGCTTCTTTGGTCTGCAGTAAATCCATATTCGTGATGAACTTCACTTTTTTGATACCACTATCTAATAGAATGTGTTGCCATTTTGTGCGGTAGGCTTCATCATACCAATTTGGAACTGCCATCCAAATGCATGGCTTTAACAAAGATTGATCCGCCTGCAAGACATTCATACAGTTTTCAATCAGAGAATGAATCATGGAATCCACAGAATCTTCCCAGATTGGATAACGTATCTGCATCAAAGGGTCCTGGTAGATGCAGGAAATGGCCTCCTGTCCATAGAATAAAGGCTGATTATTTTTTACGGCAACGATCGTTCTTGTTTTGGCATCGGTATGTTTGGAACAATCATGCAAACGCAATTCATAAGCACCCGCATCTAATAAAAACCAGCGTTCAAACATATTTAAACACCCAATCCGTTATAGATCGTCAACGCTAATATGGCCTGTGTACAAAGATACGATAAGGCCAATGCGCATAAAAACATCAATAATGTCACTTTCGCAGGCTGCTTCACACGACAGAACTTATCGAACTGCACGGCACTGATCGCATAAAAACTCAGCACAAAGCACACAATATATAAAATAATTTCTACGATTGAATTGGCCATACTTCCTCCTAACCGATCGTAACGATCTGACTGAAATAGCCTTGATTTGAAAAATATTTCTGTGTCTGTAGTAAAACTTCCTGATTGAATGAAAACCCCATCAGACAGGAACCGGAACCGGTCATCATGACGCGATCCAAGTCAAACTTTTCCATCGATTCCTTTAATTCCTTTAAAGATGGCTGCAGCATAAATGCTGGTGTTTCCAATGCGTTCTGCATCGTTCTCATCAAAGAATTATAGTCTTTTTGTTCAATGCATTTCTGAATTTGTGATACATCTATAGAACATTGATCTCCACTCTCCCAAAGTTGGAAAGCCTGTGGGGTCGATATGCCAAACGATGGTTTGACTAAAAGGCAAGGCAGTTTCCAATCGGTTGTGATACATTCGATTTTTTCTCCGATTCCTTTGACTCTGGCGAATCGATTAACCATACAAAAAGGAACATCAGCACCAATACGAGCCGCAAGTTTTAATTGTTCATTCAACTCCATGGAAAGTCCTTCCATGGCACAAACAGCCTTAAATACAGCAGCCGCATCAGCACTGCTGCCGGCTAATCCGGCTTGATCGGGAATATGTTTGATCACATGAATATGATAATGAGACAAATCCGGCTTTTTCTCTTTTAAGACCTGTAAGGTTCTATGAATGGTTGAATTTTTTGGAAGGTTCATGGTATCGCATGTAATCAAATCTTGTTGGGATGGATGGATTTCTATTTCATTATATAAGGAAACCGGAGCCATGATCATATCAAGTTCATGATATTCGTTTTCCATGATTCTCACTACATCTAAAGCAAGATTCACTTTTGCCTGTGCCTTTATTTTCATGCCAACACCTCATACAACAAAATAAAATCATCTAAACTTAACTGCTGTGCTCTTGTATTCAAAGGAATACTCGCCTTAGAAAGCACTTCCTCTGCTTTTTTCTTATCTTTTAACCATTGGCCTAAATTGTTATAAATGGTTTTTCTTCTCTGCTGGAAACAAGCTTTAACCATCTCAAAGAAGAAATCTTCATTCTCCACACGATATTTATGATGGAAGGTAAACTGCACGACCATCGAATCCACATTGGGTTTTGGCCAGAATACATGACGCGAAACATCCATGATCTTCTTTACATCACAGCGATATTGAGTAATCACACTCAACGCATTGTATTCACTTTCACAATTGGTGGCCAAAAAACGTGCGCCCACTTCCTTTTGCATCATCACAGTAATTCGTTCAATCGGCTCTTTGGCTTCAAATAATTTAAAAAGAATAGGAGTCGTAATGTAATATGGCAAGTTGCTGGCAAAAACCACTTTTTGATGATCCTTACGTTTAGATGCGATCAATTCATCAATATCTGTACTTAATACATCCTGCAAGATGATTTCCAGATTCCCATCAATTTCCTGTTTTAAGATTTCCGGCAGTCTTGCATCAATTTCCAAGGCGATGACACGATCGGCTCTTTGGCATAAAAACTGTGTCAAGGCTCCAATCCCCGGTCCGATCTCAAAGACTAGCTCCGAGGGATCTTCTATAGCTGCCTGTGCGATCTTTTCCACGACCTTAGGCTCTATGATAAAGTTTTGTCCATAGCTCTTTTTCGTAAAGATTTGATATCTTTCCTGAATCTCTTTTGTCCTTTTGATCGTCGCAATCGGCTGCATACTCATTCTTCCTCAATTTCTTCTCTTGTCACTTTCATCTGATTCAAGCGTTTAAAACACGTCTTCGCATTACAAGGCCCGATATGAAACTTTTGGCAGATTTTTTCTCTTCTTTGCGCACTGTCAGCTAAGCCTGTCAAACCCAGATCGACAAAATCTTCCCAATTTAAGGTGTTGGCTCCCTGTTCAAAAGTCACTACATGGCACAAAGATTCCCATAAGTCTTTTTGCGAAGCATGTTCTACTCCAACTTTCTTTGTCGTTCTTGCCTTGTTTTTATCAATAAACGCATGCTTACAATCCGGTACATGCGCTTGTATCATTCTTCGTATGTGCTCTCCGGGATGATCCGGATCGGTAAAAACAATCACACCTCTTCTTTTCTGTGCTTCTTTGATTCTTTCCACGGTTTCTCTTTGAAGTTGATCTCCACCTGTTTCAATCGTATCACAATCGAAATAAGACTGAAGCCGATTTGTATCATTTTTTCCTTCCACAACGATGATTTCTTTGATTTTTTGTTTCATAGATAATAAAAAAGAGAAGGCAGCGTCATAATGGGGTTTGTTCGGGGTTTGAACAGGTGACGGCCGTTTCTCTTTTATTTACCCCCTTAATCGACAATCATTATAGCACGGTTTATAAAGAACTCAAATATTCCATCTTTTGTTACAGCAATAAATTCCGTATAATAAACATATAGACATGAAAAGAAAAGTATTTGTTCTTTCCTATTATATAAGGAAAAGGATTATAAACCAAAATATTGACAATTCTTTTGTTTTCATGAATAATACTCAAGGTTTGAAAAAAAGGAAGTGTGTCGTATGTATGATGTAATCATTATTGGAGCAGGACCCGGCGGTATTTTCTCAGCCTACGAACTGCTCAAAGAAAAACCAGAAGCTAAAATCGCAATCTTTGAAACCGGCGGTCCATTAGAAAAAAGAAAATGTCCGATCGATGGAGAAAAGATTAAATCCTGTATCCACTGTAAGACTTGTGCCATTATGAATGGTTTTGGAGGGGCTGGTGCCTTCAGCGATGGAAAATACAACATCACCAATGAATTCGGCGGTGACTTGTTCAATTATGTCGGACATAAACAAGCCATTGAATTGATGGAATATGTCGATCAGATCAACTGTGAATATGGCGGTTCCCAGACAAAGTTGTATGTCAACACACATACAGAAATCGCCAAGAAGTGTCTGCAGCATAATCTGCATCTATTAAAGGCAAATGTTCGTCATTTAGGTACGGATATCAACTATATCGTGCTGGGAAATCTATATGATATTCTAAAAGAAAAAGTCGATTTCTATTTCTATACACCGGTTGATACCGTTGAAAAAACAGAAAATGGATATGAAGTCGTTTGTCAAAATCAAGAGCGATATCAGGGACATCGTTGCATTATTTCGACCGGTCGTTCCGGAAGTAAATGGATGGAGAGTGTTTGCTCAAACCTTGGCATCAAGACCGAAAGCAATCGTGTGGATATCGGTGTACGTGTTGAACTGGCAGCCGATACCTTTAGCGAACTGACTGATTCTTTGTATGAATCCAAGATTGTGTATCGTTCCAAAAAATATCAGGATTTGGTTCGTACTTTCTGTATGAATCCTCATGGTGTCGTGGTTAATGAAAACACTAACGGTATTGTCACCGTAAATGGACACAGCTATGAAGATCCGGCAAAATACACCAACAATACCAATTTTGCTCTGTTGGTTTCCAACCACTTTACTGAGCCGTTCTCCCAAAGCAATCAATACGGTGAATCGATTGCTCGTCTTTCCAATATGTTAGGCGGCGGTGTCATCGTCCAGCGTTTTGGTGATCTGATCCGCGGTCAGCGTTCTACACCAAGTCGTATCGCATCCGGATTTGTAAAACCAACCTTAAAGGCAACACCAGGGGATCTGTCTCTGGTTATTCCAAAGCGCCAGTTGGATGATATCATCGAAATGATCTACGCATTGGATGAAGTATGTCCGTCAACAGCCAGCGATGATACTTTGTTGTATGGTGTTGAAGTCAAATTCTATAATATGCAGGTACAAGTGGATAAACGCTTGGAAACCTGCCATAAAGGACTGTATGTCATCGGTGATTGCTCCGGTGTTACCCACTCCTTGAGCCATGCCAGTGCCAGTGGTGTTTACGTCGCAAGAGAAATTGCCAAAGAGCTTTAAGACTCGATAAAGTCAAGGATATCGTGAATTACGGTATCCTTTTTTTCTTCCTGTAAGATTTCATGTCGCATATGCGGATATATTTTTTCTTCCATCCTATCGTATCCTTGCTTACGCATATCATCTTCTGCCTGATGCAGTTGTTTTTCAGAGCCAATAACAGGATCATTTTCTCCTGCCAAAAACAAAATCGGAAGGTTGGGATTTTTAACTTCCCAGCCTTTTCCATCAAATGTTCTTTTCACCATCAAAAACAGATTTTTAAATCCATTCAACGTAAAGATAAAACCATCTTTTTCTTCTGCATTATATGCCATCACATTATGCATATTTTCCGATAACCAGCGATTCTCGTGAGTTCCTTCAAATTTCCGATCGTATCCACCAAAAGCCAGAGATTGAATAAAATGACTGCGGTGATGCTTACCAAAACATAGGCTTAAAACTTTTGTCAAAAAAAGTGCCGCTGTAACTAGTGGATTTTTAACGACCGGACCGGAAAGAATCAGCTTGTCGATTGTATCATCATACTTCTTACAATACAGACGCGCTACCAGTGTTCCCATGGAATGTGCAAATAAAATAACCGGAACTGATGGAAATACCTGTCTGATATGATCGATCACATCTTTGACATCCTCCACGATATAACACGCATTCTCCTCATAGAAATAGCCATAGTCATCCTTTGAACATACGCTTTCTCCATGTCCTCGATGATCATAGATCAGTGCTGCATACCCGACTTTTGCGAACGCCTGCATAAAATCAACATAACGCTCTTTATGTTCGGCCATACCATGTAAAATCACGATGACTCCCTTTAACGCAGTATCTGGCTGGATCAATAAGGCCGACAAGGCAAGTCCGTCGCTTGAAGATGATATTATAAATTCTTTTGTGTTCATGATAAACCTCTTTCTTATTTCTATTGAAGCACGCATTATTCGCATTTACAACCGCAATTTTGCCATTATTTTCTACTATTTTTAGAAAACTACTAGGAATTTTGTGGAATTTCTTGGGATGTTTTTAATTTTGTGATATACTTCATATATGTATCAAAAAGTAGGGGGTGAGCGTATGAACGAAAACTACTTTGAAGAAAAATACGACGATATGGATGAAGATATCCAACAAAAAGAGGCTCTTGTGCTAGAGGCAGAGAAAATCGGTGAAATAGAAGATGATCATGAAGCCAGCCAGAAAATCAATCAGTTACGACGCAGCTGGAGACAGATTCATTATTGGGAAAGCGAGTATGAAGAAGATTTAAAGAATCGCTTTGAGGCAGCCATCGATGCTTTCTATGCCAAGTTTAAAGAAGCCGAAAAAGAACACGAAGCAGCTAAACGCGCTCTGATCGAGAAAGCGAAAGAATTATCGCAAGCTAAAGATCTGAAACAGACGACAAAAGCGCAGCAGGAATTGTTTGAAGAATGGAAAAAAATCCCAAGTGCCGGGCGCAATTTAGATGACGTTCTCTGGGAAGAATTCCAGAAAGCACGGCAGGTATTCTATGACCGCAAACAGGAAGCCTGGGAAAACATGAATCAAAACTTTGATAAAGCCAAAGAGGCTAAAGAGGCTCTCATTGAAAAAGCCAAAGAGCTTGAAGGTTCTGTTGAATGGAAAAAAACATCTGAGAAATTCCGTGATTTAATGACGCAATGGAGAGAAGCCGGATTTGCGGGAAAAGAAGATAACGATGCTTTATGGGAAGCCTTTAACAGCGCCCGTCAAAAATTCTATACCCGCCGTAACGCTTTCTATGAAGAATTGCATAGTACACAAGCTGTCAATTTGAAAGAAAAACAAGAATTGATTGAAAAAGCTCGTGCTATTAAGGATAGCGAAGATTATTCTCGTGAAAATACAGAAACGATGAAGGATCTTGCGGTACAATGGAAAAAAATCGGTTCCTGCGGAAAGAATAAAGATGATAAGATCTGGAATGAATTCCGTGAAATCAACGATATCTATTTTGACGGTTTAGGAAAATCAAATGCCAAACGTCAGGCCGACCATCAGAATCGTATGAAAGATGCTCGTGCTCGTAAGGTTGATTTATTGAACAATCAAAAACGTCAGATTGAACGTCTTCAAGATTCTTTGTATGGTTTAGTTTCTGAGCAGGAAATGAAAGACATTGAAGCACAGATTCAACAAAAAGAAGCCTTCATCAAAGAACTGGAAGCACAAATCGAAGATATCGATTCTAAGATTGGTGAATAGTAGAAAAGCTCGTAAAAAAATCGAGCTTTTTTTAGTATTGTCTTATAATGATATTGGTGATATTTATGTCTATTACAATACATTCAGATTCAAAATATAAACAATATGAAAACTTATTACTCGAAAAGGATCAAATTCAAAAAGAGGCAAATCAATATCAGGGTTTGTATCTACATCATTTCGGTGAAAAAATAGTTACTCTTTACAGACTCAAAGTAGAATGCGTTCGTCTTAAAAAGAAAATTTCCCTTTTTCAATTTCAAATCAATCAAAATCAAGGTATTGATATACATAAAATCAACTATATTCTTAAACATGAAATGACATCTTATAATAATTATCTTGAACAACTACTTAATGATGTCAAGAATTGTAAAAAGCTTAAATATTCCAGCGACTATGAAATCAAACGTTCTAAACAGCTTTATCGTCGACTTGCCAAACAAATTCATCCAGATGTCAATCCATTAACCGATAAAACACCTGAATTAATGGACTTATGGAATCAAATTACGATTGCATATCAAGCTAATGATACCAAAGAGTTAAGTGAATTAGATGTTTTAGTTCAAAGGATACTTCAAGACCTCCATTGTTATGCGCGTTCTATCGATATACCTAATATAGATGAAAAAATTCTACAGCTAAAAGAAGAAATTCAAGAATATATTCAAAATGAACCTTATACCTATAAATTTATTTTAATGGATGAAGACAAAATTCATCAAAAAGATATTGAATTAAAAAAAGAAATTCAATCTTATAAAGACTATCAAAATAAGCTTAATAATGTGATCAATAATCTTATGGAAGACCAGGAGGTATTTCAAACATGTCAAATGAATTGATACAAAACCATTCCATTGAATTAGTAGAAACATTGAATCAAAATGGTGGTGTTGATAAGCTTTTAAAACCCTTAATTCGTGAAATTCATTTATTTGATACTTATATTGCAGGTACAACACATTTAGAAGATCCATCCATTTTACTACAACTGAACCCGCAAGAATCTTTAAAACTAGTACGTGAACAAAATAAATTTGATCCGAATGCCATAGTCATCTTAGACTCTTCCAATAAAAAACTTGGTTATATCCCTGAAAAGGATAATATTGTATTTTCCCGATTAATGGATGCAGGAAAGGCATTAAGTGCCAAAATCAAATCGATTCAAAAGAAAAAAAGCTTCATGGATATTCGGATATCCATATATTTAGTAGATTTTTAAGGAGTATATATGGAAGATAAATATGATTCTAGAAAAAAACGTTATGTAGAAGCATGGAATACTATCTATTTTGATAGCGAAGAACCTATTAATCTCTCATGCCAGGAATATGACGAATTAGGCTTTGATTTCACAATGAATGAAATGTTTGATTGCGCCTTTCGCACCTATCATCGTGGTATTGAAGCAGGCCATAAAGAGTTGATTCCAATACTGGGAGCACTTTATGAACAAACTGGTAATTTAGAATATGCATATCGATGTTATTTAGAAGCTGCTCTGATCAATAATCAAAACGGCTTAAAAAATCTTTCAAGAATGTATAAAAAAGGAATCTATGTCCAAAAAGATGAAAAAAAAGCCAAAAAGCTAAATATGTTATCAAAAAAAACAATAATGAAAAAACGGTAGAAAAAAGTTTAGAATTATCAGGAAATGAAAGACATCAAAGCACAGATTCAACAAAAAGAAGACTTCATTGGGCTTTTTTTAAAGACAAAAAGCCAGACAACTCAAATCAAGATGCCTGGCTTTTAAACATAAATGAACTAACTTCCTGTGATCAATAAAACCATTCTTATCTGTTTTCTAAAATTCTTTCTATATCTGAACGCATTTTTTCATCTACAGACAACATATCCATTGCCTGTTCAATATTGGATGCGATATGATTTTTGACCAGCTGCAAAACACCTTTCGCTATGCCTTTGATTTCACCGCGAATTTCACCTTTTACTTCACCTCTTAGCTCACCTCTCAGCTCACTTTTCTCGATCAATGCCTCACTAAACGTACACATCTT
>NZ_ATUT01000010.1 GCF_000420345.1 Faecalicoccus pleomorphus DSM 20574
CACAAATATCCATCAATGGTGAAAAGTCTCAGCAACAATGACTATCTGTTTACATTCTATGATTACCCAGAAAGTGTTAGGCATACGATTTATTCAACAAATCTGATTGAAGGAAACAATAAACAATTAAAACGAAGTTTCAAAAAGAAAGAACAATTTCCAACGGAAAAATCTGAAGAGAAATACCTTGTGATTCAATTCAATCGTTACAACGAGAAAAACATGAATCACGTACATAGAGGTTTTGGACAAACAACTAGAGAAGATTGGTTCAAGAGCTAATCTGCTTTACCAAGGATATACTTTTACACATAATTCTTGACGCTACCGTAGAATCTCCCTAAGTTACATTCTTTATTGTAAAGATATTTCTATAACTGAATATTTGTATATTAGAATAATATTTATCCACCATATTGTAGAATATGGTGGATAAAAGAAGTTTGATTAAGAAAACTATTTATTTCTGAATTCGATTCGTTCATGAAATAACTTAGAATTCTTGATGGTTAGTTAATGTGACAAATGAAATTGCCTATACCAAGTACTTCTACATTTCTTTCGATAATGATTTCCATTTTAATTCTCCTTTACTAGTCCTTTTTCAAGTACATGTACATTGTAATAGAAGGAAACTGACATAAAAAAAATTAGACATTTTTCTTGATAGCTGTCTAATTGGTTGAAATTGAGTGGAAAATGAAAGCTTTTGCTCGAAAAAGGAGAACAATTCTCTTTTGTTTAGGGAAGATGTGCATCAAAAAGCTTACTTTTTCTTATTGAATTGATAATATTTCTTTTTATCGCCTGTTTGATTGGAAATCCAGAACAATTCATCATGAATAATGGTTTTCGCTATGTTTTGAGGATAAACGAATGGGATCATCGCACGACACTCGTTCCACAAATAGTTCTCTAATGCAGAAAAGGGAACATGATTATATTTCATATTGTAATATTGAAAGAACACACGATATGCTTTCTCAGTGTTTTCATTTATCATATGCGTTGTATCGTGTTTTGGCAGTTGATAATTTGTAATGGTTTCCATATGATAAAGAAACAATACACTGGGAAATGTATATTTTTCAATAGTGTATACTTGAGATAAGTATTCCCAGGCTTTTTCATAGTCCTGATGGGCGTAGTAAAACATACCGGCAGTATAGCTAAACTGATTGGTCGAATCGGAATGGGGAATAAAACAAGGATCATTTTTAATTTCCGTGCAGCATTGATCAAAATCGTCTATTTGAATGGCTTGTATAATAAAAAGTTTTGCGATAAGGACAGAGTAATGCAGTTTTCCATAGGTCGTATGCAGGAGTTCATTGCATAGTATGGCGGCATGATAATACTGTTCCTGTTTGATCAACAAAAACAAATACTCACATTGATTGATAGCCGTTTCCATGGATAAAATCGTGAATATTTGTTTGTCCTGTATCTCTTCCTTGTATAAAAAAGTCAGAATAAAGTAGGAAGCGATTTCTTGTAACGACTTTGGCAATAATGGCAACAATTGTTTGGCACTGTCTAAGGAGACTTTTTGTTCGATACATTCTATAAAACAATGTAGTATGTATCTGTATATATCCCAATTTTTCAATGCGCATTTAATGACTTTGATTTCATGATAAAAAGCATTCCAATTTTGATCAAGAAAAGCTTCCCACAATAAAGCATAGGATGGAGTGATGGATGTTTCATAATCATAGTGGAGTCCTAGTCTGGATAATAAAGAATCGTAGATTTCACTTTCTGTTACGATAGATTTTATGATTTTTTGATAGGTTTGTCTTGCACAAATACCCTGTGTAATTTCTTCTATGGAGCGTTTTTGTTGTTTTCGCGCAAAGTCAATGACACGTCCGACATAGGGCTTTTCGTGATCTGGAATATCAATTATCATCTTTATGCCTCCTAAAGATCTTTATACATTAATGATAGATAACCTATAGTTAAAGTCAATATAAAAAATGTTGTATAAGAGCTTTTTGACATCGCTTTTGAAAGAAACATGATATAGTGGTATACAGGCAAGGAGGAAGTATTATGAATATTGCCGTTTATTTAGGTTCCAGTATGGGAAATGATCCAAAGTATTCTGAATTGACACAATCCATCGGACAATGGATCTGCAAACATCAAAATACGTTGGTTTATGGTGCCGGCAGCAAAGGCCAGATGGGATTATTGGCGGATACGGTCTATCAGGGAAAAGGCAAAATCATCGGTGTGATGCCAAGATTTTTATTAAAGATTGAAAAATTGTATGATCATTTAGATGAAGAATATATGGTGGATACCATGTCTCAGAGAAAGCAGAAGATGATCGATCTGGCACAGGGATTTATTGCCTTACCGGGTGGTCCGGGAACGTTAGAGGAAATTACCGAAATCATTTCTCTGGTCCGTTTAGATCAGTTACCTTATCCTTGTGTACTCTATAATCTGGATGGGTATTATGACACTCTGAAGCAACAACTGGATGTCATGATCAAAGAAGGATTTTTAGATGCAGAAGGTATCAAAAATGTACATTTTGTCACCAGTTTGGAAGAACTGGATGCCTTATTTGGTTACTAAGTGGCTTACTTGGTCACAGAAATGGCTTTCTTGGCTCTTGATTTGTCATTTGTAGGGATTTTGATATAATCCAATCAAGCAAAGGAAGTGGTGAAGATGACAAAAAGCACTGTTGTTACAAGCGGAAACGGAAATTCACACTTCTTTTATAGAGGATAAAACTGGGATGGGTGCATTCCAGTTTTTCTGTATTTGATCAAATCATAATAGAAGGAGGAACTTACAATGGATCAGAATTTCAACAAGGTATTTTGGGATGCATGCGCAAATGGTGATTTCCCGATGGTATGTGGGCAGATTAAGGCAGGAGCCGATGTCAACTATCAAAATGGAGATGGAAGAACCGCATTGATGCGTGCGGCTAAGCGAGATCGTAAGGATGTCGTACAAGTTTTAATTGATAATGGAGCGGATGTCAATCTGGTGGATAATAAAGGAAAAACTGCTTTGATGGGCGCTGCGAAAAAAGGAAACAAAACAATTTGTAAGGCATTACTGGATGCCGGTGCTGATGTCAATGCCAAAGATGACAGAGGACGTACCGCATTGATGCGTGCCGCTTTATTAGGACAGGATCGCTGTGTGCAGGTTTTATTGGATGCCGGTGCGGATATCAACGCACAGGATGAAGTAGGACGTACCGCTTTGATGGAAGCTTGCATCGCCTTTAAACGAGATACGATCTCTATTTTATTGGAAAGAAATGCCAACGTGAATTTATTTGATAATAACGGATGTACGGCACTGATGCGTGCTGCTTATGGAGGATACCCAAGCCTTGTTGAAAAATTGTTATCCTATGGTGCTGATAAAGATATGCAGGACAAACAGGGAAATACAGCTTTAGATTACGTCAGAGAACACTGTCGCGCTCAATTGGAGCCGATCTTACGATAGGAGGATTGGACCATGCGAGATTATTTAAGTTCAGAAGTACGCAACGTCAGCGTAATCGGGCATAGTGGTGCCGGTAAGACCAGCGTTTTGGAAGCTATGTTGTATTACACCAAGGCGACCGATCGTTTTGGAAAGACTAGCGATGGCAGCAGCATGATCGACTTTGATGCCGAGGAAATCAAACGTGGTATTTCTGTCTATTCATCCATCGTTCCAATCGAATGGGAAGACTGTAAGATCAATTTCATCGATACACCAGGGTATTTGGACTTTGTCGGTGAAAAACAAGCCGGTTTTGCGGTAGGTGACAGCTGCCTGATCGTAGCCAATGCCAAAGATGTATTGGAGTCCGGAACCAAATTAGCTTTTAAACAGGCAAGAGAAGCGAAAAAACCAACGATTTTCTTTATCAATAAACTGGATGAAGAAAATACAAGCTTTAACGATGCTTATACTTTACTTCATGAAGAATTTGGAAAATCGATCATTCCATTTGAAGTACCGATCGTAGAAAACGGAGAAGTTGTCGGTTCTGTCAATATCATCAAAAATAAAGCCTGGTATTATAAAGGCGAACATGCCGGAAGCGATACACCTCAGCCGGTTCCGGAAGACATGAAAGATGAAATCAGCATGTACAAAGATCAGATTGCCGAAGCCGTTGCGATGGGTGATGATGATCTGATGGAAAAATTCTTCTCGGGAGAAGAATTCAGCGATGCCGAGCTGACAAAGGGTGTTCGTATCGGTGTACGTAATGGAGAAATTTGTCCGGTCTTCTCCGGAAGTGCCATTCAATCCATCGGTATCCAGCGTTTGATGGACTTGATCATTTCCTATTTCCCAACGTATTCGGAAAAAGGAATGTACACAGCTACAACACCAAATGGGGTGAAAGTTGAATTGTTGACATCGGAAACCGAAACATTGACAGCACAGGTCTTCAAAACAATTGTTGACCCATTTGTAGGACGTATTTCTTACTTGAAGGTATTAAGTGGTGTTTTGAATTCTGATTCCACACTTGTTAATGCCAATAACGGAAAACCGGAAAAAATCAGTTCGATCTATATCATCAAGGGAAAACATCAGACCGCTGCCGGTAAATTGTTTACCGGTGATATCGGAGCTCTGGTCAAACTGCAGAATACGAAGACAAATGATACCCTTTGCGAAAAAGGTAAGTTGTTGATGGCTGATCCGATTGCCTTTGATGAACCAATGTTTGGGCAGGCTATCTTCCCGAAAACAAAGAATGATGAAGATAAGCTTTCCAATGGTTTGGCTCGTTTAGTTGAAGAAGATCCGACATTTAAGGTTATCAATAATACGGAAACCAAGGAAACGGTCGTATATGGTATCGGAGATCAGCATTTGGATGTCATCTTAAATAAACTGAAAAATAAATACAAAGCTGAAGTAACTTTGGCCGATCCAAAGGTTATGTATCGTGAAACCATTACTAAGAGTGCAACCGGTGAAGGTCGTCATAAAAAACAATCCGGTGGACATGGACAGTTTGGACATGTATTTGTCGATTTTGCACCAAATCCGGATGTAGAAGAAATGGAATTTGATGAAAAAGTCTTTGGTGGTGCTGTGCCAAAACAATACTTCCCGGCTGTTGAAAATGGATTGAGAGAATGTTGTGAAGAGGGAAGCTTGGCCGGTTATAAAATGGTCAACATCAAGACAACTTTGACAGATGGTAAATACCATGATGTCGATTCCAGTGAAATGGCCTTTAAATTAGCCGCAAGACTTGCCTTTAAAGATGCGATGACAAAGTGCCATCCGATTCTTTTAGAACCGATCATGAATGTTGTCGTAACTGTACCGGATGAATATACTGGAACGGTTATCGGTGATTTGAATAAACGTCGTGGGGCCATCATGGGTATGACACCGGAAGATGGGGATCAGATTATTGAAGCACAGGTTCCAATGGCGGAAATGGCCAGATATTCTATAGAGCTCAGAAGTATGACGCAAGGTCTTGGAAAATATACAATGGAAATGGATCGTTATGATCCGGTACCGGAACCGCAGGCCACTCGTATCGTTCAGGCCAGCAAAAAAGAGGATTAGTGGGAAGCCGTGCAAAACGGCTTCTTTTTTCGTGTGCTTCTGTTATAATGATTCCCGGTGATGCTATGAAAACATTTAAACATTTTATCGGCTATTATAAGCCTTATAAATTTGTCTTCTTTTTTGATTTATTCTGTGCTTTAACCATTTCTTTGATCGATTTGGCTTTCCCATTGATTTTAAACTACTGCACAGATACGATGTTTATTCAAAAAAGCGTGGAAATTTTGCAGGGACTCATATGGTTGCTTGCCGGACTGTTGGTTCTTTATGTGATTCGCGCTTTGTGTCGTTATTACGTATCGGCCCAGGGACATATCATGGGGGCTCATATGGAAAGAGACATGCGTAAGGAATTGTTTGATCAGTATCAGAGGCTATCTTTTTCTTACTATGATAAGCACAATACAGGAATCATGATGTCCAGAGTTGTCAGTGATTTATTTGATATTTGCGAATTTGCCCATCATGGACCGGAAAATTTGTTTATTTCCTTAATCAAGATCATCGGCTCCTTTGTGATTTTGTCTTTGATCTACTGGCCTTTGGCTTTGTTGTTGTTTATCGTGACTTTGATCATGCTTGTCTTTAGCTATACACAAAACAAATCCATGCGGGCAACTTTTATGGATAACCGAAGAAAGATCGGTGATGTCAATGCTGCATTACAAGACAGCCTGGCCGGGATTCGTGTTGTACAATCTTTTACCAATGAGGATATTGAACGAGAAAAATTTGCCCATTCCAATAATGAGTTTTTAGCTTCCAAGAAACGAAACTATCGTGTGATGGGAACGTATTACGGCATGAATAATTTCTTTCAGGGTTTATTGTATGTGACCGTCTTGGTCGGTGGAGGTTACTTTGTGGCTATGGGAAATTTAAGCCCCTTAACGCTAGCCACCTTTGCACTATATGTCAATATTTTTGTGGCGCCGATCGATATTTTGATTGAGTTTACCGAAATGCTTCAAAAAGGTTTTTCTGGATTTAAACGTTTTGAAGAAGTGATGAAAGAAGTGCCGGACATTCAGGATGCCAAGAATGCGCATCCTTTAGAGAATGTACATGGTGATATTTCTTTTAAAAATGTTTCTTTTACCTACAACAAGGAAGAATCTGTATTGGAACATGTAAATCTGGACATCCCGGCCGGTAAGAAAGTGGCTTTGGTTGGACCTAGCGGGTCTGGAAAGACGACCTTGTGTTCTTTAATTCCTCGCTTTTATGATGTGCAAAGCGGACAGATTCTGGTCGATGGACAAGATGTGCGAGATCTGCAGGTAAAAAGTTTAAGACAGGCTATTGGTTTGGTGCAGCAGGATGTCTATCTGTTTACCGGAACGATTGAACAAAATATCGCATACGGAAAACCAGATGCGACACCAGAAGAAATTATAGAGGCGGCCAAGAAGGCAAATATTCATGACTTTATCTTATCATTGCCGGATGGCTATGATACTTTTGTCGGTGAAAGAGGGGCTCGTTTGTCCGGAGGACAAAAGCAGCGCATCTCGATTGCCCGTGTGTTCTTAAAGAATCCAAAGATCTTAATTTTAGATGAGGCTACCAGTGCCTTGGATAATGAGAGTGAACGGATTATTCAAAAATCTTTGGAAAAACTGAGTAAAGATCGTACCTGCATCACGATTGCCCATCGCTTATCGACGATTAAAAACGCCGATGAGATCGTTGTCATCAATCATGATGGATTGCAGGAAAGAGGAACGCATGAAGAATTAATGAAAAAAGGCGGTACATATGCCCGCTATTATAACCTTCAATTTGAAGGATTAGAGCAGATCATGGTTTCATGATCTGTTTTCTTATACAGAAGATCTATTGTCTTGTATAATAGATGAAAAGGGGGATGGAGTAATGTCTATTCGAGCATTTGAAACAGCTGATCTATCGGCTCTCTATGATATTTATGCGTATTATGTGAAGACAACAGCCTATAACTTTGATTTGGAGCCGATGTCGTATTCACAATATAAATTACAGATTGAGAAAATTGCGAAAGAATACCCAATCTTTGTGGCTTGTCATGATGAGCAGGTAATAGGTTATGCGTATGTGCATCCGGCTTTTTCTAAGGCAGCCTATCGCTTTTGCATGGAAGTTACAATTTATTTTAGAAAAGGATCTCATTTTGGATTGGCCGATTGTTTATTGGAAACATTAGAAAAGGCGTGTGTTCAAAAGGGATGTCGTTGGCTGATTGCCTGCATTACCGATACCAATCACAGAAGTATTTCTTTTCATCAACGCCATGGGTATCAATGGAGTGGTTCTTTGCCGGAATGTGGCTTTAAATTTGATACATGGCATGGGGTTGTCTGGTTGATTAAGGATATCCAACAGACTAAACCATCTTACTATAAAGCACCGAATGCCACGATTACCGGTGATGTGCAGATTGGAAAAGGCTCAAGCATTTGGTTTGGAACGGTAGTTCGAGGCGATAGTGATACAATTTGTATAGGTGAACAGACCAATGTGCAGGATAATGCGGTATTACACTGTTCCAAAGGGCATCCGCTGATAATTGGTAATCGTGTTACGATTGGTCATCATGCGATTGTACATGGGTGTACCATTGAAGATGAAGTATTGATTGGAATGGGTGCAACGATTATGGATGGAGCAAAGATCGGCAAACATTCGATTATCGGAGCCGGCGCTCTGGTACCACCGGGGAAGGTGATTCCGGAGGGTTCTGTGGTTTTAGGATGTCCGGGCAAGGTTCATCATCTTGTAACACCGGAACAGATCGAACAAATTCTGGACAATGCACAGGAATATGTAGAATACGCTCAATTGTATGAAAAACGAGGTGTCTAGTATGGAAAACATGTTGAATTATGTACATTTGCGTAAAGACATTCCATTTTCTTTTCGACCATTAAATTGGGTCGATCTTTTGATTCTAAATGAATTATCGTATGTCGATTGGACTCATATCGTCCAAAAAGAACCTGTTTGCTTACCTCAGGCTTGTCAGTCTTATTTTAAAATGCATACAGCACAGGAAATCGAACAACGATTCTGTTTTTCCAAGAATATACCGAATCTGGTCATGGATCTACAAGATACGACACGTTATCAAGATGTTCGTATTACACACTATCAGGAAGTCTATGACGAAGAAAAGATGATTCAGTTTGGGGCCATGGCCTTTTTGATGCCGGATGGTACGATTTTGATCAGCTTTCGTGGTACGGATGGTACAATGACCGGCTGGAAAGAAAATATGCGCATGACTTATACAGATGAACTCCCATGTCATAAGCTGGCATTGGCATTTTTGGAACAAGTGTTGGATAGTATCCCGGAAACAACTTCTTTTTTTGGTCTTGTTAAAAAGAAAGTCTATCCAAAGATTTACGTAAGCGGTCATTCTAAAGGAGGAAACCTGGCAATGTATGCCGCTTTAAAGACAGCAAAATATGCGGATGTGATCACCAAAGTTCTTGCCTTTGATGCACCGGGCTTTCGTTCTTCTTTTATTGATTCGGTAAAGGACAATCCTGTTTTGAAGAAGATCACAAACTATAAGCCAAAGGACTCAATCATCGGTTGTCTTTTGGAGCATAATGAAAAAGAAGTCGTGCTGGATGCTGAAGAAAGTGGACTCCTTCAACACGATACATTCAGCTGGAAGATCACGACGGATTCCTATCTTCCGCTTAAAGAACTTTCTATAACCAGTAAAGAAACTTTACAGCTTGTCGATCGATTACTTTTATCAAAAAGCGATGAAGAAAAAAAGGAGTATATTGATTTGATTTTCTCTATCATGGATCGATTGGATATTACAAATGTATCGAACTTGAGCGAAATCAGTTTAAAACAAGTCATGTTGGGCTTTCTGGAATTAAAGAATATGTCTAACGATGAAAGAAAGTTTATCTTTGACATTGTGAATTTTATTCGCATGCAGACTTATTCGTGGATGAAAACACAGAAGAAGTAAAAGCCAAGCTTATTTTTATATAGAAATTTAAGTGTGGAATTGATTATAAATGAAATGACAGGGTTGATTTGTTCCTGTCATTTTTTTATAATTCTTTTAGCTTTGGACAATATAGATCGAAAGACTATAATTGAAGATTCCAAACTGAAGTTTTTGTTTACATCGTATCTTTAAGAACGAGAGTAGGAGGAAAATTGAATATGTCAAAAACATCGAATCAGATCAAAAGTCTGACTATGCTGGCGCTATTTTTAGCGATTGAAGTTGTACTTTTGGTAACACCATTAGGCTATTTGCGAATAGGAGTGCTTAGTGCTACGCTAATGCATGTACCGGTTATTGTCTGTGCCTGTACGATGGGTACCAAGTATGGTGTATTGATGGGACTTGTCTTTGGAATCACTTCGGTGATCAATGCGACAATGGCACCTACGGTAACCAGCTTTGCGTTCAGTCCCTTTGTAGAAGTCGGCGGCTTTAGTGGCGGCTTTCAATCTTTGATCGTTGCGATCGGTCCACGTCTTTTACTGGGATGGCTTGCCGGTACGATTTATCATGAATTGATCAAAAAAGGAAAGTCTGTTTCTGCAAGTGCTGCCGTGTCTGCTCTGGTTGCTACAGCTTTACATACAGTGGGAGTGCTTGGTCTGATTCTTTTATTCTATGCAGCGCCTTATGCACAAGCTATCGGTGTTGCCCAAGGTGCTTTAATGGCTGCCATGGGAACGGTTATTTTAACGAATGCGATTCCCGAAATCATCGTTGCGATTGTAGCCAACATAGCTTTGACAAAAGCTTTAAGTGCAAGAAGATAAGTAAAATGTCCGTCAAGGGCATTTTTTTCTACCGTTAAAGAAAAGATGCTTAGTCAACAGGAGTCTTAATGAGTTTGTAGTTTTTCAAACTCAGAAAGCGATAAATTGGTTAAATGGCCGATCGTGTCTAAAGAGTTATTTTTAAGGCAATGGACTCTTTTTCACTTTAGTCAAATCCTCTTTTTGGTAACCTTTCTTTTTCTTTTAGAGTGTCCATGATAAAATAAGCGAGGTGAAGAAAATGAGTATTTTAGAAACATTAAATAGTAAACAAAGGGAAGCGGCTTCGATTACGGATTCGCATGTACGGATCATCGCTGGGGCCGGTAGTGGAAAAACACGTGTATTGATGGCACGTATCGTCTATTTGGTCAAAGAATGTGGGGTGTTCCCAAATCGGATCATGGCGATTACTTTTACCAATAAGGCAACCAATGAAATGAAGGAACGTCTGATGGCACAGCTGGGTAAAGAGGCACTGGCAGTGCGTATTTCAACGATTCACTCTTTATGTGTACGTATTTTACGTGAAGATGCGGATGCGATCGGATACCCTCGCTCTTTTACAATATTGGATAGCGATGATCAAAAACAGATTCTTCGACCGATTTATAAAGCTATGGATCTGGATATCAAAGAATTGAATATGAACAAGGTCTTAGGCATGATTTCCGGATATAAAAGCGAGGACTTCAGTCCGGTACAGGCTTTGGAAATGGCTTTTACCAAAGAACAGGAAAACATTGCACATATTTATGAGAAATATGAAGAAAAGCGTAAAGAGATGAAGGCCATGGATTTTGATGATCTGCTTAGAGAAGCGCATCATCTGTTACAAAAGGAAGAATCGGTTCGTACCAAGTGGCAAAATCGACTGGATTATATTCATGTCGATGAGTTTCAGGACGTGGATCCGGTGCAATATTCGATCATTCGTATGTTGACAGGTCCCCATGCGTTCTTATGTGTCGTTGGAGATCCTGATCAGACGATTTATACGTGGCGTGGTGCCAGCGTGGATATTATTCTGCGTTTCGATAAAGATTTTCAACCGTGTAAAAGTGTTATCCTGGATCAGAATTATCGTTCGACCCAACCGATTCTGGATGCCAGTAATGCTTTGATCCAGTACAATGAGGATCGAATCAAAAAGGATTTGTTTACCCAGATTCCAGGGCAGGACAAAATTGTATTACATACATGTGTCGATGATAATGAAGAACCTTTATATGTCGCAAAAAAGATACAGGAAGAACATCGAAATGGAATCGATTATAAAGATATGGCGATCTTGTATCGTTCCAACTTCTCCTCTCGTTCCTTTGAACGTGTGCTTCGTACCGTATCGATCCCTTATCGTATTTATGGTGGGATTCGCTTCTATGAACGACAGGAAATCAAAGATGCGCTGGCTTATTTAAAACTATGTACCAAACCGGAAGAAAGTGATCCCAAACAATTATCACTGGATTTGGCAGTGCTTCGTGTAATCAATCAGCCAAGACGTGGTATTGGACAAAAATCGATCGAAAGTCTGCGTGAGGAAGCGACTATGCGTGGCATCAATCTCTACGAAGTTTTAAAAGACCCGCAACAGATTTCTGGTGCGATCATCAAAAAATGTGCCTCCTTTGTAAGCTTGATTGAGGATTTAAGAAGACAAAGAGAGAATCTTTCTTTGGAAGATTTTTTAGAGTATGTGCTGGAACAAAGTGGCTATAAGAAGATGCTGCAGGAAGAAAATGAAGAAGAACGTCTGGAAAACTTAAAGGAACTCAAAAGCGATATCGCTCAAAGCCTGCGGGAAGATCCGGAAATGACATTGGAAAGCTATTTGCAGGAGGTCAGCCTGTTTACATCACGTGCCAATGAGGAAAGTGCAAATTGTGTATCGCTGATGACAGTACACTCAGCCAAAGGATTAGAGTTTGATACTGTGTTTGTGGTCAACTTCAATGACGGTGTATTCCCAAGTACTCGTTCCATGGATGAAGGAGGCCGAAAAGCCTTAGAAGAAGAAAGACGACTTTGCTACGTGGCGATGACAAGAGCCAAACGACATTTGTATATTACATGGAATACAGGCTATAGCTACATGTTGGATAAGTACAAGGTACAAAGTCGATTTATCATGGAAATTCCGGAAAAATGCACCTTTCAGGAAGGAAAAGAGAAGGAAGTTAAACGAGAAGAACATCAGGTGGCATCGATTGGTATTCCTTCTAAAAAATCGAAAGTACCTTTCAAGGTCAAAGATCGTGTCACGCATGCGGTCTTTGGGGAAGGAATCGTTTTAAAGCTGGAAAACAATATTGCGACGATTGCCTTTAAACATCCTTATGGCATCAAGAAATTAAATGCCTTGCATCCTTCAATCAAAAAGGCAAAACATAAAGTCGTGTTATAATACAGATGGTGAAATGTATGAATGAACAACAACGTATTGAAGAATTACGAAAACTTTTAGAGAAGTATTCGATTGAATATTATGTGTATGATAAGCCCAGTGTATCTGATCAGGAATACGATCGTTTGATGCAGGAGCTAATGGCGCTGGAAGAAAAACATCCGGAGCTGTACGACCCCAATTCACCCAGCCAGCGTATCATCGGTGCGGTATTGGATGGATTTGAAAAGGTGGAGCATCAGACGCAGATGCTTTCGTTAGGAAACGTCTTTAATTATGAAGAAATTCAAGCTTTTGTCGAACGAATTCAAGAAAGCGTAAAAGATGCCGAATTTGTCGTAGAGTGCAAATATGATGGACTGGCCATGGCTTTGTTGTATGACAATGGACGATTTACTCGAGCTATTACACGTGGCGATGGATTTGTCGGAGAAGATGTCTCCAATAACATACGTACGATTGGTTCAATCCCAATGTATATCGAAGAAACAAGGCACATCGAGATTCGCGGGGAAGTCTATATGCCTAAAAAAAGCTTTGAAGAGCTAAACGCAAAGCAGGAAAAAGAAGGAAAAGCTTTATTTGCCAATCCCCGAAATGCGGCAGCCGGTTCCATTCGTCAGTTAGATTCTTCCATTTGTGCGCAAAGAAAGTTGGATGCCTACTGGTATTATTTCCAGAATGCAGCTGATTTTGGTATCACCAGTCAGGAAGAAGCATTGGAAAAGATGGAACAGCTTCATTTTCGTGTCAATCCGTTACGCAAGGTTTGTAGAAATACGGCACAAATCTGGGACTTTATTCAGTCGATTCATGAACAAAGAGAGGAACTGCCCTATGAGATCGATGGGATGGTCATTAAGTTAAACAGTTTACCGGATCAGGCGCGTTTAGGTTCTACCGCAAAAGCGCCACGCTATGCGACCGCTTATAAATTTCCGGCCCAGGAGGTTCAGACACGCTTAAAAGATATTACGATCACGGTTGGACGAACCGGAAAGATCACTCCCAATGCGGTCTTAGAACCGGTAAGAGTTGCTGGAACGACGGTAAGTGCGGCACAGCTTCACAATGAAGATATGATTGCTTCCAAAGATCTTCGCATCGGTGATATCGTTGTAGTACGAAAGGCCGGAGAAATTATTCCGGAAGTTGTCAGCAGTATTAAAGAACGAAGAGATGGTACTCAAAAACCATATGCGTTCCCTAAAGAATGTCCGGTTTGTGGCTCTAAACTGGTACGTTTAGAAGGAGAATCGGCGCATTACTGCATCAATCAGGATTGTCCGGCACGTGTTGTCGAAAGTATGATTCACTTTGCCTCTCGTGATGCGATGGATATTGATTCTTTAGGCGATAAAAAGATCGAACAGCTGCATGAATTCGGCTTTTTAAATTCGATTGAGGATATTTACTTTTTAAAGAATCATCGTGAAGCGCTTTTAGAGAAGCGAGGATATCAGGTCAAATCGGTCGATCATATGTTGGAGACGATCGAAGAAAGTAAAAAACAGCCGTTAGGTGTCTTATTGTATGGGCTGGGTATTCGTCAGGTCGGTAAAAAGGCGGCAATGATCCTGGCGCATCATTTTGGCACGATGGAAAATTTAAGAAACACAACTTTGGAAGAGCTGGTACAAATTCGTGATATTGGACAAATCACGGCTGAAAGTATTCTGGCGTTCTTTCAGGAAGAAAAAAACAGACATCTGATTCAGGTCCTACAGGAGCAGGGCTTGAATATGGAACAGGAAAAAGAAAAGATCCATGCGTCTCGTTTCAGTAACAAAACGGTGGTTTTAACGGGAACCTTAGAGCATTATACACGCACGGAAGCTAAAAAAATATTAGAGTCATTAGGAGCCAATGTAGCTGGTTCGGTATCGAAAAAGACAGATTATGTCATTTATGGAACGGCGGCAGGTTCTAAGTTGGAAAAGGCTCGTAATTTAGGTGTTGCTTTAATGAGCGAGGAAGAATTCGTACAGGAGGTGTCAAATGCATTGGAGGAAAACTAGTCTTTGTATATTGATGTCTTTGTTGGTGCTCTGTGGATGTAGTACGGTATCCAATTCGAATCAGCTCGATCCGATTGAAGAAGAAGAGTACGCGGCCATACAGCCTTATGAAAGTAGTGATGCACGTATCAAGCATGCTGCTCTTATGGGAGATACGGAAGCGCGGTTTCGCATGGAACAAGGATTGATGGATCTTTCAAAAACGTATTTTTCACCCACGAAAGTAGCCTATAAAACACAGGAATTTTTGGATTATGATGAATTGGATGCCACCGATGGCTCCAGAGGTTTGTTAGGAACAAATCGAGATGAAAATCCCAATGGGTTAAATCCCAGTCCGGATGAGGGCTTTAATACCGGAAATGGTACAGTCAGCGGGGCTGTGATCTTAGTGGATCTGTATGAGCTGGACTGGTATGCCGATGATGAGCTGCAAGGCATTTCCATCGCAATGGTCGTCAACGATGCCTTAGAGGATGAAAATGGAAAAACAGTGGAGATCACCAAAAGTCGCATGCAGAATTACTTAGAGGTAACTTCCGGTCATTTGGTCAGCTATATGCGCGAGCGTTTTAACTCCATTACTTCTAATGTGCCGATTTACGTAGCATGTTTCTCATTGGATAATGCATCAGATACCCTGGGTTCTTATATTTATCAAGGATATTTTGAAGGAGCACAGGGAGATTTTTCAGAATTAGATTTGACTTGGGTAGAGGTTCCCGGTGCTGCTTTCAGTGAGGCAGATTCCGATATGGCAGCGCAGTTTGCGGAATATCAAAATGAACTGAGTCATGTTCTTGTCGATTATTCGTATCTGGTTGGAAAAGCCACTCTACAAGATGGAAAGGTTATTCAGTTGAATATCACATTGACAGCGCATGGAAAGACTGCCAGCGAGATTTTGGCCATCACACAGGCCGCCAGTGAACAGATGGTCGTCTTCACCAATTCTTCATGTACCTATAAAGTAGAAGTTATCACCGATGCTGGTACGTATGCCATCGTGTCTAAAGATGCCGGCAGTGAAGATGTCAATGTGATGACCATGCAGTAAGAGTATGTATAAAGAAAAAATAAAAGCGCTTCAAAACGAAGTTCGTATTCAAATTGATGATTCTCAATATGAAGAAATTGAAAACGAACTGTGTAAAATGGAAGGCATCGCTAAGGCCTTTTCAAAAGTAGATACAAGAAATGTGGAACCCATGGTTCGTTGTTTTGAAACAGAGGCTGTTTTTCGAAAAGAGGATTCGATCTACACCTTGACCAAAGAAGAAGCTTTGATCAATGCCAATTCTACAAAAGATGGGTATATAGAAGTAAGCAGGGTGGTGAAATAAATGCCCTTAACCAGAGAAAATATCAGAAAACAATGTGAATTTGCGCAACAAAAGACACAGGCCATTGTGTCTTTTGTTGTACCTGAGATACAAGACAAAGGAAGATTTAAGGATATACGAATAGCCCTTAAAGATAACATTTCCTTAAAAGGCTATCCGCTACAGGCCGGATCTAAAATTTTGGAAGGTTATCAATGTCCCTATGATGCGACCATTGTAGAAAAAATCAAACAGGAAGGCGGCTGTATTGTCGCAAAGACAGCCATGGATGAGTTAGGAATGGGAGGCTCCGGCAACAATGATATTCATGGGCCGGTCATTCATCCATGGGATGCAAGCCGAATACCGGGAGGAAGCAGCAGTGGCTGTGCAGCTTTGGTGGCAGTCGATGGTGCTGATGTAGCTGTGGGAACGGATACCGGTGACAGCATTCGTAAACCGGCCAGCTATATGGGACTGGTTGGGCTAAAACCAACATATGGAAGAATTTCCCGTTTTGGTATTGTCCCTTATGCCAGTTCGATGGATACCGTCGGTATATTAGCTCGATCTATAGAACAGGTAGAAAGTGTATATGATGTTTTAAAAGGTCAGGATGAAAGAGATTTGATGACATTTTTGCCAAAATCACTTGAAAAAGCACCCCAAAAGAAACAAGAGTTGTTACGACTGGCTGTTTTTGATTCAATATCGGAAGATGCCGATCCTGTTTTAAAAGCTCGACTACAAAAATTGATCGAGCAACTGGAAACAAAACAAACGATCAAACACGTACAAATGCCACAATCTCTATTAGCGTTGATCGATCCTGTCTATACTGTGATTGCCAATGCCGAAGCCTGCAGCAATCATGCCAATTTGGATGGTCTTCGCTTTGGCTTGTCATCCAAAGATCAAAGCGTGGAAAACATTCGTTCTAGGGGGTTTTCCTGGGAAGTCAAAAAACGCTTTTTATGTGGCGCTTATGCACTGCATAAAGAAAATCAGGAGCGATTGTTTATCAAGGCACAGAAGATACGCCGTAAACTGGTTGATGCGTATGCTTCTATGTTTACAGAAGCAGACATTGTTTTTTCTTTGACTACACCGGATGTGGCACCTTTGATCTCAGAATATAAAGAGGATACATCGATCGGACTTTCGTATTTAAAGCTATCCAATTTTTCCGGCTATCCTTCCATTTCCATTCCTTTTGGACATAAGGAGGGTCTTCCTTTTGGCCTTCATTTAGCTGCTAAGCCTTGCCGGGAAGATTTGTTGTTAAAAGCCGCGAAAATGTTTTCTCAAGTGATACAGGAGATGGATCATGTATAAGGTACATATAGGAATTGAAATTCATTGTGCATTGCGTACAAAGGCAAAGATGTTTTCCTCGGCTTTTGTTACACAAAATCAAGATCCAAATACTTCTTTGGATATCATTGATCTGGCGTTGCCGGGCTATTTACCGACAATTAATAAAAAAGCGGTAGAGTATGGTATTTTGGTTTGTGATGCACTACATTGTACGATCAATCCGGTTTTACGCTTTGATCGCAAGAACTATGCCTATCCTGATCTTCCAAAAGGCTTTCAGATTACGCAACAGTTTTATCCACTGGGGAAAAATGGCTATATGATGATCGAAGGACAAAAAATCGATATTGAACGAGTGCATCTGGAAGAAGATACCGCAAAGATGATCCATCATTCGCAAAGTACCTTGTTGGATTTTAATCGTTGTGGTACCCCTTTACTGGAAATTGTCAGCACGGCGCAAATTCATTCAGTGGATCAGGCTTGCACTTATGTAAAATCTCTTCAACAAAAGCTGATTTATCTGGGTGTAACCCAGGGACGCATGGATAAAGGACAGCTTCGTTGTGATGTCAATGTTTCGTTAAGTCAAAATCCATCACAATTGGGAGATAAAGTGGAATTAAAAAATCTCAATTCGATTTCACATATTCGTCAGGCTTTGGATTATGAAATTCAAAGACAGTCTTTACTTTTGGATCAACATAAAAAAATAGAAATGCAGACACGTCGTTTTGACGAAAAGACAAAAAGGACAATCTTATTGCGAAAAAAAGAAACACAAAAAGATTATCGATATTTTCCGGAACCGAACTTGCCAGTTATTCATTTGGATAAAAGCTGGATTCAGGAAATCATCGCAAGACGGCCACGTGATCCTAAAGAAATTTTGGATATTTTAAAGAAGCAGGGAATCGATGAGAAAGAGGCGCAGAGCCTTCTGACACAAAAAGATTTGACGGATTTCTATTTTGCCGTTATAAAATATACAGAGCGAAATAAAGATGTTCTTCATCTGTTGTTGAGTGATGTTCGAAATCAGATGAAGAGTCATGCGATTTCTTTGTCCGATGTCGATCCAAGACGATTCGCATGGATCGTTGATCAAAAAGAAGAAAATTTTTCGACAAACAGGATTCGTCAGTGGATTCTTGCTTTTTTAAACGGTAAAAATGTAGAGGATCAAATACAGAAGGCCAAAGACGAACAGCCCCATGTTAGTCGAATTGAAGAATGGATCAGGCAGGTATGTGATGCCAACCAACAAAGCATCGATGATTATCGCCAGGGTAAAAAACGCGCCCTGTCCTATTTAGTCGGACAGGTGTTAAAAGTTTCCAGAGGACAGGCAGATCCGGCACTTGTACAAAAAAAGCTGCAGGAAAGACTGAACCAGGAAAAGGAGGAAGCAGAATGAAAAAAGCAAATGCACCAAGCAAGATAAAGTGGGTATTTATCATATTATTGATATTGATCATACTGGCAGCGGCCGGTTATGGGGCTTATTATTTCTACTTTACACCATCGAATCAGGGACAGTTGATGGAAGGCATCCTCGGTTTAGTTTATACAAACTATGTGCAGATTTTGATTTCGGTGGCTGCTTTGATCATCATGTGTTTTGTTGCCGGTGCCATCTTATCGCATCATAAAGAAGAAAAGAAGATTTTACGGTTTTTAACCGTCTTGATCTGTCTGGTTCCGGCCTTTCTAGTCGTGTTCTTTTTGTTGAAGGATCCTTTGATGGATATCGCATCCATTCAAAATCCACGAACAGTCCTGTTATCCAATGTGGTTTTGGAACAGAAAAAAGGGCAGTATGATGTATCCGGTACTGATCAAAACGGTCATCTTCAAACGTATCGTTTAAACAAAACAAGCTGGCAGAAGCTTGATGATACATGGGGTGAAGATTCTGAAGATGTCTTTGCCCAGGTAGAAATCTTTCCACGCACACAGATCGTTTGCTCGATCAAGGTAGAAAAAGGATTACCACAGTCTTTGATCAATAAGCTTTCCATGAACGATCGTCTATCGGATTCCTGGCAGGACATGCAGCTGCAGATTGATAATCAAGTTTATGTTTTAAACGATCCACTTTCTTCTTTAACCCAAAGCGGATGGACCATTCAACAGAGCGAATTTGAGGCCAAAAAACATGAGAATTTGGATGCCGGCAAAAGCATTGAATTAGATCTGGAAAACAAAAATGGAATGCAGATGCATATAACCGTTACCAATACGACCGATCAAACCATAGAAACCAGTCAGGCTTCCATCACAAAGATCGTTGTTCATCGCATGAATTCAGGAATGCATATGATGTTAGCCCAAAAAATCGTATTGGGGTGGAGCCAGCAGGATACTGTAGAAGAACTGTATGGAAAACCAACTTCTTCAGAAGAGAATCAGCTGCAATACCAGGAAGAGAATAAAACCTTGAATCTTGTCTTTAGTGACCAGGGCATCTTAGATCAAATTCATATGTCAGTGAAGTAAACCTGTTTCGACAGGTTTTTTTCTTTACATCTGTATTATACTGTTATATACTGTTTATAGAAAGAGAGCGACGTCATGCATCTTATCATCAATCATTCATCAATGGTTCCTATTTATGAACAAATCGTAGAACAGATCAAAGAAGGAATCTTGAAACAGGAGTTAAAGGAAAACTATCCTTTACCTTCGGTTCGTACTTTGTCAAAAGAATTGAAAATCAGTGCCCTCACGGTCAAAAAAGCGTATGACGCATTGGAAAGTGAAGGTTTTATTTGTACAGTCCATGGCAAAGGCAGCTATATTGCCCCTGTGAATCCACAGCTTGTTTGGGAAGAACAAAGAAAAGAGCTGGAACAGGATTTGGAAGGCATTCTTCAAAAGGCAAAGCGGTTTGATATCACAAAGGAGGAACTCAAGGATTTGTTTTTACTCTTACTGGAGGAATCGTCATGTTGGAAGTAAAAGAGGTACAAAAACGATATGGTACATTTGAACTGGAGTGTTCTTTGACAATTTTGGATGGACAGATCACAGGATTGATCGGACAAAACGGAGCTGGAAAGTCAACTCTTTTTAAAGCCATTCTGGATTTGATTACATTAGATTCCGGAAGTATTCAAATTTTTGGAAAAGAACATCATGAACTGAGCGGAAAAGAAAAAGAGAAATTAGGTGTGGTCTTGTCCGATTCTGGATTTAGTGCATACTTAACGGTGCGTGATATCATCGCGATATTAAAAAACATGTACTCAAACTTTGATCTTTCTTACTTTCAGAAGCAAATGCAACGTTTCCAGCTTCCATACGATCAAAAGATCAAAGAGTTTTCGACAGGAATGAAAGCCAAATTAAAAGTCTTGATTGCCTTATCTCATCACGCCAAGTTGTTGATCTTGGATGAACCGACAGCTGGTTTGGATGTAATCGCAAGGGATGAGATCTTGGACTTGTTGCGAGATTATATGGAAGATGAAAATGATGCTTCGATCTTGATCAGTTCCCATATTGCCGAGGACCTGGAAAGCTTGTGTGATGATCTATATATGATTCATGAAGGAAAAATGATCTTCCATGAAGATACCGATGTACTTTTAAGTGATTATGCCATCTTAAAGATGAGTGAAGAACAGTTTAAGAAATTGGATACACAGTATATCCTAAAAGCTTGTAAAGAAGCATATAGCTATGCGTGTTTAACCAATCAGAAACAATATTATATGGAAAATGAACCGGGGATCACAATAGAAAAAGGAACGATCGATGCGGTAATCACGATGATGATTCGGGGGTATTCACTATGAAAGGCTTATGGATCAAAGATTTAAAGTTAATGACTGCACAAAAATATTTTTTCTTACTGATTCTTTTGATTGCGATCGGCATGTCGATATCGGCAGAAGATGTTTCCATGATGACATTTTCATTAGGATTTGTCCCCTTTGTGGTATCTCTATTTGGTTTAAGTACGATCAGCTATGATGAATTTGATAATGGTAATGCGTTTTTATTCACCCTTCCGATCACACGTAAAGAATATGTATTTGAAAAATATGCTTTATCCTTTGTGTTGGCGTTTGTTTCCTTAGTGGTGATGTTTCTATTCACGATTTTTATGGCCGCACAAAAAGGAATGCTGCTGGACTTTGACGGATGGATGATTCATTTTGGATTGTTTGCGTTAATTCTTCTTTTACAGGCTATCATGATTCCATTTCATTTAAAGTTTGGTCAGGAAAGAGGAAGAATTGCCATTATTTTATTGATTGGCGCATTACTGTTGATCGCAACGTTTATTCAGAAGGGCCTGGAGTTTATCGGAATCGACTGGATGCAGGTTCTTCAAAGCTTGCCCATCTTAGGACAGCAAACGATGCTTATATTGTTGTATGGTGTCAGTTTTGTGGTTTTGATAATTTCTTTAAAGGTTAGTATTCAAATCGTATCGAAGAAAGAGTTTTGATGAAGTGTCTTGTTAAAATATACAAAAATAAAAACTATGGTATAATACTTTCTAGGAGGCAGAAAGTATGGCCATAAATTTGAAGAATAGACCTAAAAAAGAGAAGAAAGCAGCACCGAAACAAGGACATAAAATTGTTTGGTTTACGCTGATCGTCATATTGATTCCTTTTTTGATCATAGGATATGTAATTTTAACCAGTTTGGGTGGACAAAATGAACCGGTTGTGGGGAATCGTTTTGATTCCAAGGATTTAAATCCCGCCATCACAAACGACCAGATTTCTCAGGTACAAACGGCAATCGCATCCATTGGCGGTGTTGAAAATGTCGAAGTGAATTTAAAGAGTGCGACATTGCGTATTTCTATTGATGTATCCGATGATGCGAATGCTGATACGTGCAATGCCGTAGCGCAGGAAGCCTATAATCAGGTCAATGGTATTTTACCGGTCGATACATACTTTACCAATACCGAAGAGGCAAAGATGTATGATTTGGAGATTGATGCCTATAACTTCTTATTGGATGATACACATACAGAAGGTCAGGTCGATATCAAGGTGTATAAATCCGGCGCCGGTCAGGTTGTTACGCAAAATATGACTGAGGCAAAGGATCCGGAATTGGCAGGACAGCTGGTTCGCTAAACGTGTGAATATAAAGAAAGCTTTAACACTGGATGAAAGTGTCAAAGCTTTTTTTTACAGCTTGGTAACTTTATTAAAGAAATAGAGTCCGATCAAAAACATGATAGAGATAGCGGCAACGCCTAAATTTTGATGGCCTGTCAGCTGTGTCACAAAGCCAATCAGGAAGGTTCCTAAGAAACTGGCTCCTTTTCCACAGATATCAAATAAACCAAAATATTCACCACTTGCGTTTTCCGGAATGATTTTGGCAAAGTAGCTTCTGGAAAGTGCCTGAATTCCACCCTGGAAGCATCCAACCGCAACAGCCAATAACCAGAATTCCCACTGTTTATCCAGCTGTATCGCAAATACCGCAATGCAGAAGTAGGCAACAATACAAATTTTGATCAGCTTGCCGGCATCCTGTTTCTTGGAAAGAATCGCAAATGTCAGACTGGCCGGAAAGGCAACGATCTGCGTCACTAACAAAGCCAACAACAAGCCGGTTGTGTCCAAGCCAAGGCTGGTCCCATAAGCGGTTGCCATATCGATGATCGTATAAACACCATCGATAAAGAAGAAAAAGGCCAGTAAGAATAAGAAGACCTTCTTTTGTTGGCGGGCATCTTTTAATGTTTTATATAAACGTACAAAGGTATCTTTGACCGGATGAGCTTTCGGTTCGATATAATATTTTTGTTTATAATGAAAAGCTAAAGGTAAAGTGAAACCGATCCACCATAAGGCATTGATCACAAAGGCAATCATCATAGCTGTATTTAAAGAAATGCCCAATGTTTCGTAAAGTAAGACAAAAACCAGTGAGATCAAAAAGGGAATACAGCTTCCGATATAACCCCAGGCATAGCCTTTTGAGGATACATTGTCCATTCGATCTTCTGTCGTGATATCCACAAGCATGGAATCATAGAAGATCAAAGACAGAGAATAACAGATCTTTGCGACAATAAATAAGATCAGAAAGCTTAACCAGTACGATGGAACCCAGAAACAGGCCAAAGCCAGGGCACCGCAAAGTGCTGAAAGAAGAAATACTTTTTTCTTTTTACCCTGATAATCTGCCAGTGTTCCCAGAATCGGGCCTAAGATCGCGACGGCCAGTGTGGAAATGGAGGTCGCATACGACCAATAGCTCAGATAGCTGGATTCGGGAATCCCCTGTGCACTGGAAATACTGTTGAAATAAATGGGAAGGATCGTGGAAACCAGAAGAATAAAAGCGGAGTTTCCTATGTCATAAACAACCCACCGTATTTCCTGACGGTTTAATTTAATTTTCATAGAATCAAAATCCTTTCATATCCTTATATTTATATAGAAAACTAGAAGGCGCTTTCTAAAAGCCATTTTATCATGAAATTAAAAAACAATCGTTAAAAAAAAGTAAATTAAAATTTAAGGTACTTACTTTTTTGAGCATTTTTTGATGATTTTTTCTTTGAATTGGTTATAATAATGGACAGGTGATTGAAAATGACAATTCGAATAGGGTTTGATATAGGGAGTACCACGATCAAAGCTGTGGTTTTAGATGAACAAAACAACATTTTATATAAGTCGTATGAACGACATATGGCCAAGGTTCGTCAAAAGGCATTAGAGAAGATCAAGGAATTAAAAGAATTCTGTAACGAGCCTTTTTCCTTTGCGATTTCCGGTTCAGGTGCTTTAGGCCTCTGTGAAGCCGGCCATCTTCCTTTTGTACAGGAAGTTTTTGCCTCGGCAGCAGCTATCAAGAAGTTTTACCCACAAACTGATTGCGCTATCGAGCTGGGAGGAGAGGATGCCAAGATCTTATTCTTTAAAGGCAGTCTGGAGCAGAGAATGAATTCGACTTGTGCCGGAGGAACCGGTGCGTTTATCGATCAGATGGCCTCTCTTTTAGATATGTCACTGGAACAGATGAACGAAGCCAGCTTCCAATGCCATAAGATTTATCCAATCGCCAGCCGATGCGGCGTTTTTGCGAAAACAGATATTCAGCCATTGATCAATCAAGGTGTGGATAAAGCGGATCTTTGCGCCAGCATTTTTCAGGCTGTGGTCAATCAGACAGTGACTTCTTTGGCACAAGGACGAAAAATTGAAGGGAATATTTTGTTCTTAGGGGGACCTTTATACTTTATGAGCGGTTTGCGCAAGCGTTTTGAAGAAACGCTGCAGCTTTCACCTGAACAAAGTACATGTCCTCAAACAGCCATTCATTTTGTGGCTTTGGGAACAGCACTTTGTGCTCAGGAGACATTTACCTATGACAATCTTGTGGAACGTCTGGACCAGCTGGTTCATATGCCGATGCAGATGGAATCCGGACAGCCGCTTTTTGAAAATGAGAAAGAGTATGAGGATTTCATCGCTCGTCACAAGATGCATGATGTGCAATACGACCAACTGGAAACGTATCAGGGAAAAGCGTATCTGGGTATTGATTCCGGTTCTACCACAACAAAGTTGGTCTTGTTGAGTGAAGAACATAAGATTTTATATGAAAGCTATACTTCCAATAAGGGAAATCCTTTAGATGTCGTTTTACAGGATCTAAAAGAAATTTATCAAAAAAATCCGAATATTCGTATTTTTGGTGCGTATTCAACAGGTTATGGGGAAGAATTGATGCGTGTGGCTTTCCATTTGGATGGTGGTATCGTAGAAACGATGGCGCACTATGTAGCTGCCCGTTATTTTAACCCTCAGGTTGATTACATCTTAGATATCGGAGGACAGGATATCAAGTGTTTTAAGATACGGGATGGACATATCGATGACATCGTATTAAATGAAGCTTGTTCCTCTGGCTGTGGCTCTTTTATTGAAACCTTTGCGAAGTCTTTAGGCTATGATGCCAAAGAGTTTGCGAAATTAGGTTTGAAGTCTAAGCATCCGGTTGATTTAGGAACACGTTGTACGGTCTTTATGAACTCTGGTGTCAAACAGGCTCAAAAGAATGGCGCTACGATTGAAGATATCAGTGCCGGTCTTTGTAAGTCGGTCGTAAAAAATGCACTCTATAAGGTCATTCGTGCCAGAAATAAAGAAGATATCGGTAAACATATCGTAGTTCAGGGGGGGACTTTCCAGAACGATGCAATTTTACGAAGCTTTGAACAGGAGTTAGGTTATGAAGTCATCCGTCCAAGCATTGCCCATTTGATGGGTGCTTTTGGGGCAGCTTTGTATGCACAAAAGCTGCATCGTACCAAGAGTGCGGTATTAGATGCCAAAGCGCTGGAGCAGTTTTCCCATACCTCTAAGTCTGTTGCCTGCAATGGATGTACCAATCACTGTTCCTTGACAATCAATGTTTTTAATGATGGTACACGTCTTATCGCAGGGAATAAATGTGACAAGATGATCAAAACTATAGAGAAAAAAGAAGAACTGCCAGATCTTTATAAAGAAAAGATGCAGATGTTGGATGAGCAGAAGCAGAAATACAAGCACGATCAAAAGATTGCCATGCCGCTTGTTTTGAATAATTATGATATGCTTCCATTCTGGACCAAGTTCTTTGACTGCCTGCAGATCGAAGTGGTATGGACGACACCGACAACGCAGAAGATGTATTACGATGGACAACAATCGATCCCCAGTGATACCGCCTGCTTTCCGGCCAAGGTCGTTCATGGACATATCGTACAGATGATCAACGGACAAGAAAATATCTTATTTTATCCGTGTATGACATATAATGTGGATGAACATCAAAGTGACAATCATTTTAACTGTCCTTTAGTTGCCTACTATCCGGAAAATATTGCGGCCAACATGGAATTTGGAGATAAGTTCTTCTTATATCCGTATATCAGCTTGGATGATGAAAACAGCTTTGCGAAAACGATGAAAAAAACGTTGGAGGAAGCCGATCTTCATTATACGAAGAAGCAGTTAAAAAACGCTTTACAGGAAGGTTTACTGGAACGCCAGCTGTTTCATGAAAAGTTAGTACAAAAGCATTTGGATGCGGTCAGTTATGCCAGAGCGCACCATCATCCGATGGTTGTATTATGTGGAAGACCTTACCATCTGGATCCTTTGATCAACCATCAAATCCACCAGCTTTTAACACAACTTGGTTTTGTGGTTTTAAGTGAAGAAAGCGTGCCGCGTCAAGATCGTCAGAAAGTCTATGTTTTAAATCAATGGACCTATCATGCGCGTTTGTATCAGGCGGCAAAATATGTCTGCGAAAATCCGGATATGGAGCTGGTGCAATTGGTAAGCTTTGGCTGTGGTATCGATGCGATCACCAGTGATGAAGTTAAAGATATCTTAAAAGATGCGGATAAATTCTATACTCAGATCAAGATCGATGAAATCGACAATCTGGGAGCGGCCAGAATTCGTTTACGTTCCCTAAAAGAAGCGATTGAAGAAGGAAAGGAGGACTAAAATGGCTACGCACTATACAAAGTTTGATAATGCGAAAAAAGATCAATATACCATTTTGGTTCCCGGCATGTTGCCGATCCACTTTCGTCTCTTGAAGCCAACCTTTGAACAAAGCGGCTATCATTTGGAAGTCCTGTCCAATGAAAGTGAACAAGTCAAAGAGGAAGGCCTGGCTCATGTTCATAACGATACGTGTTATCCGGCCTTGTTGGTCATCGGACAGTTTATCGATGCCTTAAAAAGCGGAAAATACGATTTGAATAAAGTGGCCTTAGTCATCACGCAAACGGCCGGAGGGTGTCGTGCCAGCAACTATCTTTCTTTATTGCGAAAAGCCTTACAGATGGAAGGTTGGGAGCATATACCTTGTCTTTCGGTCAATTTTTCCGGTCTGGAAAAAGACAGCGGCTTAAAGTTTACGATGCCGATGTTGTTAAGGGTGTTATATTGTGTCTTATATGGAGATGCTTTGATGTGGTTAAAAAACCAGGTCATGCCCTATGAGATGCATGCCGGAGACACAGAAAAGGTTATTGATGAAATCGTTGAATACTTGAAAAAAGAGCTGGAAGGGCAGGGCTATCGCAAGTCAAAGAAGATTTATAAGATGATGATCGAGCGCATGAAAGCCATTCCGCGAAGCGCAGAACCTAAGATTCGGGTAGGCATCGTGGGGGAAATCTATATGAAGTATTCACCTTTAGGCAATCATCATTTAGAGGATTATCTGATGCAGGAAGGCTTTGAACCGGTAGTGACCGGAGTGATGGACTTTGGTTTATACTGTATTGAAAATGGGATCATCGATTATGAGTACTATCATCGTCATGCCAAGACACATACCTTTTTTTCGCTTGCTAAATCGTTGATTATGCGTATGCAGAAGACCTTTGAGGAAGCGGTGAAAAAAGATGGAACATTCAGGGCACCGGAAGATTTTAATCAGGTGATCCGTGATGGAAAAGGCTTTATCGATCAGGGGGTAAAAATGGGAGAAGGCTGGCTTTTGACCAGTGAAGTTGTCTCGCTTGTCAAAAACGGTGTCAATAATATCATTTCGGCGCAGCCTTTCGGTTGTCTGCCCAATCATATCGTGGCCAAGGGTATGGTTCGAAGAATCAAGGAAGCGTATCCGTATGCCAATATCGTAGCCATCGATTATGATCCAAGTGCCAGTAAGGTAAATCAGGAAAATCGTATTCGTTTGATGTTGGCCAATGCGAAATTAAATGCCCAATAAATAAAAGAAGCTGTCATGCAGATGCCTTGTGCATCTAATCATTTCAGCTTTTTTTCATACTTTGTTGATGTACTTTTTCCATTTTTTCATCCAGTCTGGCACTCAGTAAAGCACATTCGAGCAGATCATCATTGATCGTTTTCAAAGTTTGCTCATCCAGTTCCTTTTTATAACGAATCTTGTGCTCCAAAGAAGCCCAGGAATCCATGGCTATGGTTCGAAACTGTACTTCGACATTCATGGAGCGTTTTTCTTCATGAAGAAAAATTGGCACTTTAACAATCAGATGCAGGCTTCGATAGCCATTTTCTTTAGGCGTTTTGATATAGTCTTTGATTTCTACCAGTTCTATATCATCCTGGGATAAAAGATATTCGGCTAATAAATAAATATCATTTTGAAACGAACAGATGACACGGATACCGGCAATATCAAACAGATTGGTTTCAATGGATTGCACAGTAAGCGGAAGATTTCGACTCTGCAGTTTATTGATGATACTTTCCGGGCTTTTTAAACGCGATTTGATCGTTTCAATCGGATTGTGTTCCCGTTCAATGGAAAACTCTTCATTGAGCACTCTGAATTTGGTTTCCACTTCCATAATAGCGCAGCGATAGTACGCCATCAATGTACGTAAAGGAATGGAATCTTCCTGAATCTGTTTAAAGAGCAGTACTTTGGCATCTTCAATGAGACAAGCATTATTTTCCATAATCGATCCTCCTGTATCAAAGTATCACAGAATGAAAGGGATTTCTATAAAGAAAGTTGAAATCTTTTAAAAATGCAATATACTAAAAATCCAGAGGAAGAGCATTATGAAGCGAAAAGAGATCAAACAAAAGGCAAAGAAAGTGATGAAACGACATTACGGCCTACTGATTGTCATCTGTTTATTATCGGCCCTTTTGGCCGGTAATCTGTCCAGTACATTCAGTACCGTGCAGACCAGCAATGAAAGTGCGTCTTTACCTTCACAATTAAGTGCAAATGAAGTATTACAAAATTTGATTGAAGAAGATTTGGATGCCGGCAAAGTTGTTGCGCATCAGATTCAACAGGAAGAAATTCAATCAAATTCCAGTGCTGTTTTTGGTAGAACCAACGGTGTGATGGCCGCCTTGGTGAATTCGATCAGTTCCGGATCAATTTATGTTACACTGACAGCCGGAATTCATACCATCATCGGCTCGGAGAACCTCTCGATCTGGTGCATGGTATTCTTAGTCATGGCTTTTTTCTTTCTGGCCTGGTTTTTTATTCAGAATATCTTTGCGGTCATCGTACAAAGAATGATTTTGGAAGCCAGAACGTATAAGTATGTGGCTCATGATCGGTTTTTATTTTTAAGTCGGGTTCGCAAATGGAGACATGTCGCCTGGGTACGCTTTGTGGAATATGTCTATGGAAGCTTATGGTCCTTGACGATCATCGGTGGTTTTATCAAGCATTACTCTTATTATATGATACCTTTTATCCTGGCGGAAAATCCAACCTTAAAAGCCAATGAAACGATTCGATTATCCAGAATGATGATGAAAGGGCATAAATGGGAGTGCTGTAAGCTGGAATTGTCTTTTCTTGGCTGGGATATGTTATCGGTGTTGACTCTGGGGTTGACCGGTATCTTTTACAGCGCACCGTATAAGGCTTGTGCTATGGCTGAATACTATGTCTATGTGCGCCAATGCAGCTTAGAAGCAGATTTATCATATCAAAAGTTTTTTAAGGATACCTATTTGTATAGACCGGCCATACCATCGCTTTTACAACAGGCCTATCCGGAAGGCATTCGCATGCATCAAAAGCCAAAGTCGCTGGGTGGCATACGGGGGTTTCTGGTAAACTGGTTTGGAATTTTATTGAAGAATGGAAAAGAAGAAAGGGAATATGAAAGAGCCAATCATCGCTTTTTACAATATGCGTCTTTAAAAAGGGAAATTGAAGGCTTACAGTATCCGACAAGATTGTTTCATATTCCGGAAACGGAAAAACGAAGTCGACTGGCATTGCTCGATCCCTTACGTGATTACAATATCTGGTCTTTGATTTTGATGTTTTTTATTTTTTCTGGAATTGGCTGGTTCTGGGAAGTCAGTCTGCATCTCATCACCGATGGTGTTTTTGTCAATCGCGGTGCTTTATATGGCCCATGGCTGCCAATTTATGGTTCCGGCGGCTTACTGATCTTAACTTTACTAAAGAGGTTTAGAACCAAACCGGCCTTGACATTCGTGTTGATCCTTGTCGTATGTGGTATCTTGGAATACACTACCTCTTATGTCATGGAAATGAATACAGGCTTAAAATGGTGGGATTACACCGGCTATTTTCTCAATGTGAACGGTCGTATCTGTGCCGAAGGTTTACTGGTTTTTGGTATCGGCGGCATGGCCTTTATTTATGTGCTGGCGCCGGTATTTGATGGCTGGATTCAGAAAATCAGACCGCTTGTCTTAAAAGCCATCTGCAGCTTATTATTGTTTGTGTTTATCTGTGATTCTGTTTATGCCCATTTTGTTCCCAATGCCGGTGAAGGAATCACGGATTATGAATAGGAGTTATTACATGGAATATTTATTGTTGGGGATTGCGATCGTTTTTGAAATCTTAGCCAGTTCGATGCTGCAGTCATCAGCCGGCTTTACCAAGTTAGGACCATCGCTTGCCTGTATCTTGTTTTACTCGATTTGTTTTTATGCGTTTTCCAAAGCGTTGTTAAAGATCAATCTATCAATTGCCTATGCTTCCTGGTGCGCCATTGGCATTGTCGCAACCACGATCATTTCCATCTGTATCTTTAATCAGAAAATGAGCGCTGTCGGCTTTTTAGGGATTGTATTGATCATCATCGGCTGTATTTTATTGAATTTATATGGAAATCCGCATGGATAAGACAATTTTAAAATTATTTGCTTGCATGCGATGACTTGACATGCTATTATGACAAAGCAAGTTTGTGCTTGCCCTGTATCTGTTTGACAGATACCGTAGTCCAAAGGGAGGTGTACAGAATGAAAAAATACGAAATCATGTACATTGTAAACGCATCTTTAGATGAAGAACAGTTCAAGGCTGTTCAGGATCGTCTGCACGCCACGATCACTTCTAACGAAGGTACGATCGATAAAGTAGATGACTGGGGAATCAAAGATTTCGCGTACGAAATTGACCACATGAAAAAAGGTCACTATGTCGTAATCAATGTTACTTGTGGAAATGAAGGAATTTTTGAATTCCAGCGTTTAGCTCGTATCAGCAACAACGTTATTCGTATCATGGTCGTTAAGACACAAGGCGAAGAATAAAAGAGGAAATCGATATGATCAATCGTGTCGTTTTAGTAGGAAGACTTACAAAAGATCCGGAATTGAGAAAAACACAGAGCGGAACCAGCGTTGTCAGCTTTTCACTGGCTGTCAATCGACGCGTACAGACACCGGGACAACCGGATGCGGATTTTATCAATTGTGTTGCATGGAACCGTTTAGCGGATCTGATGTGTCAGTATCTTCATCGTGGTTCTTTGATTGGTGTGGAAGGTCGTATCCAGACACGTAACTATGAAAACAATCAGGGACAAAGAGTATATGTAACGGAAGTGGTTGCGGATAATGTTCAGTTCCTGGAACCGAAAAATACGCAGCATGCACAATCCAATACTTATGGAGCCAATACATATGCACAACCGCAGGCTGCCATGGATCCATATGGACAAACGGCATCTTCTATGCCGGCTGCACAAGATCCGTTTGGTGCCGATTTTGACGCAAATGATACACTGGATATTTCCAGTGATGATTTACCATTCTAATAGAAAGGAAATGAGTTATGGCTTTTAAAAAACAACGCATGGGTCGTAAAAAAGTTTGTTACTTCACAAAGAACAAAATCAAAGAAATCGACTATAAAGATGTTGAATTATTAAAACGTTTTATCAACGCAAACGGAAAGATCATTCCTAGACGTGTAACAGGAACACGAGCCAAATACCAGAGAATGCTGGCTACGGCTATCAAACGTGCACGTCAGATGGCTTTATTACCATATGTAGTTGACTAAGGGCTTTGTTTAAAGTCCTTTTTTTTATTGGCATAATAGATTAAAATAAGCTATATGAAGACTTCATCAATTACAAAAGGCGCGATGTGTGTCGCCATTTACGGATTACTATTGCTTTTAAATCAACAAACCGGACTAATGATCGAAGCCAGTTTGAGCTGGGTCTTTATCATGCCGATCCTATTGTACAGTGCCTCGCAAGGTGTTCGTGCCGGTCTTGTCACGGGAATATCTATGGGTCTTTTAAGCTTTTTGTTTGGCTCCTTTACGACCTGGTTTTACAGTTGGAGCGCTCTTTTGATCGGATATTTGTATGGTGTCGGTGTTCATCAACAGTTTCGCCATCGCACCAACTTTTTTCTATGCTTTTTCTTTTCTACCGCAACCTATATTGCCATGGTGTATCTATGGGCTGCTTTGTTCGGTTTAGATTTACACGCAGATTTTGATGCCATTGCTTCCTGGATCTCCTTTATTGATTTTCAGGCATTCTGTGCTTTGTTTGTACTGTTTATGGGCTTTTTACAGGCACTTTGTGTACATTTACTGGCAATTTTATTGTGTAACCGACTGCATATTCCTATACGAGATATTGGCTCTTTAAAACAGATTCATGGCAATTCGACCTTTGGAATGATCAGTATCATAGTTTGGCTGTTGTTCTTTTTTGGACAAAATGTGTTAGAATATCCTATATGGCAAACGGGGTTACAAATTTGTTTTTTTGCCGATTGCATGCTGCTAAGCTTTTTTGGAGCTGTGGTCTTGATTGACTACGGGATCCGTCATAACATTCGAAAGTTTAGCTTCTTTGCGATTATCGGTGCCGTCATACCCGTTGTCAATTTAATTTGGATCTTTTTAGGCGAACTGGATTGTCTTTTTGCAATCCGCAAGAATTGGGATTTGAGAGGTTGATCATGAAACAGTTTCATAAATGGCGTTCTTTATTTGGCGCAGCGGCTTTGATTTGGATCGTTTTGGAAGCCATATCGATTATTAATGGATATTATTTTAGTGCCGGTTTTTTACTGTTGTTAGTTTTAGTGTTTGGAATCCCGTTTTTGGGATTTGTCAAAGATATTCGCGATTATGGGGTCAAGACCGAAGTGGATATTTCCCGTGTTTTGGGAAAAGATGCCAAGGAAGCCTTATCGTTTGGCGGTGTAGGAATCTTAACGTATAATAATGAATATGTTGTGACATGGGCTTCGGACTATTTTGCGCAAAAGGGGATCGATCTGGTCAATAAAAAGCTGACAAGCTGGATCGAACGGATTCGCATTTTGTTTGATGAAGATGTGGATGTGATTCGTGCTGAATACCAGGACACAGTTTATGAAATCACAAGAAAACAAGATTCTCAGCTTTTATTTGTCAAAGATATTACCCAGCTGGATGCCATGGAAAGAGAAGTTAATGAGAATCGTCTGGTCGTTGGCTTGGTTCAGTTGGATAACTATATGGAGTATCAGTCTTATGAAAACGAAGAACTGATGGCGCATATCAATACGCAGCTTCGCAGTCCGGTCGTTACCTGGGCGCAGGATAATGGTATCTTGATCCGGCGTTTGCGCAGCGATCGCTTTATCCTTGTTTTAAATCAGGAAATCTTTAAACGCATTCGTAAGCAGAATTTTTCAATTTTGCAGATCATTAAAGATAAGGCCAATCATATCGGTGTATCGATCACCTTAAGTATGAGCTTTGCCTATGGCACCAATGACTTTAAACTGTTGGATACAACAATCAATGAATTGATTGAGTTGGCGCAGTCACGCGGTGGCGATCAGGCAGCCATCAAGGATGTGAATGGTTCTGTAGAATACGTGGGCGGCAATTCAGAGATGAGCTCGGCACGTTCAAAGGTTCGTGTGCGCATTCTTTCGCAGACATTACAGGATGCGTTGAAAGAAAGCGATGAGATTTATATCGCCGGTCATATCATGTCTGATTTTGACTGTATGGGCGCCTGTTTAAGTATTTCAAGCTGGGCCCATACTTTAAAGAAGAATGTTTATATTGTCTTAAAGGATGTGCCAAGAGATGCCCAGCTTCAGTCTGTCATGGATCACTATATCAAGGTCATGAAGGAACGGCATGTCTTTATTACACCGGAGCAGGCAAGAGAACGCATGGATTTTGCCAAGGATTTGCTTGTGATGGTTGATCATGGAATCCCGGCCATCAGCAGCGCCAAAGAATTTGTGGAAGAATGCCAGCGGGTCATTGTGATCGATCATCATCGAAGAAATGAAAACTTCATTCGACATGCGATCTTAACGTATGTCGAAAGCAGCGCTTCCTCGACGTGCGAGTTGATCGTGGAAATGCTGCAGAATATTCCGGATCATGTGCCGATTTTTGAAGCCGAAGCAACTATCATGTATCTGGGCATCTTAGTCGATACCAATCGTTTTAAAATGCATACGGATGCCAGAACCTTTGAGGCGGCAGCAGCCTTAAATACATGGGGTGCTAATGTGAAACTGGCCGAAAAAGCATTATGTGAAGATTATGCCCACTTTACGCTCAAGCATAGTCTGATCCAGCTGGCAAAGCCTTACATGGATCATTTTATGATCGTATGTGAAGAAGAGAAAAAAGTGGATAAAACAACGTTGGCACAGGTCAGCGAAGCCTTATTGTTGATTAAAGGATGTACAGCAAGCTTTACGATTGCCCGCAGTAATGAAGAAGATGCACCGACTTGCTGCAGCGCCAGAAGCGATGGTACCTTTAATGTACAGAAAGTCATGGAAAAGCTCTATGGAGGCGGTCATTTCAGTGCGGCAGCCTCATCGACCAAAGAGCTTAGTCCGCAAGAATACAAACAAGCTTTATTAGAAATAATTAAGGAGGAAACAAGTCATGAAAGTCATCCTGTTGAGTGATGTAAAAAAAGTAGGAAAGAAAGATGATGTCGTTGAAGTCAGCGATGGTTACGCAAGAAATTTTCTGATCAAAAGAAAATTGGCGGTTGCTTATACAAAGGGAAGCAGTAAAATTTTAGACGAGCAGCTGGCGATAAAAAAAGAACATGAAGCACAGTTGAAAAAGGAAGCTGAAGCATTAAAGAAAAAACTGGAAACGATGAAGTTGGAATTTTCTTTAAGTGCCGGCAAGGAAGGACAGGTATTTGGTTCGATCTCTACGAAGCAGATTCATCAAGCCTTACAGGAAAAAGGAATTGAAGTCGATAAGCGTAAGATAAAGCTGGATGTTCCGGTATCTAGTTTAGGGACGACCAATGTAGAAGTGGATTTATATAAAGGCCAGGTTATAGGCACGATTCATGTCCACGTTTCACAGAAAGGGTAATTATGGCAAGAGAACTGCCAAATTCAAAAACATTAGAGCAGGCGCTTTTAGGATCTTTGATGGTGTATCCTTCTGTAATGCAGGAGTGTAATGATCTAGATTTACAGCCGGAAGAATTCTATCTTCCTTCTCATCAGCGTTTATTTAGCTGTATGCAGGAAATTACCCGAAATGGGCAGCCGGTTGATTTGAATTTGATCATCACACGATTAGCGGATAAGGAAGAACTGGATAGTGCCGGAGGAACAGATTATATTCTTTCTTTGGCGGATAGTGCCATTAGTAGTGCCAATACGCGTAATTACATTGAATCGATCAAAAATACAGCCCAGCTAAGAAGATTGATCTTTGCGGCGGAAAAGATTTCTAATGAATCGTACGATGCCAGTGAAGATATCGATACGATCCTAGATCAGGCAGAGCGCGGGATCATGGATGTGACAAGAATGCGACGAGGTTCGGAATTTGAGTCGTCACAGACGGTCATTCATCGTGTCATGGAGCAGCTGATCGAACTGCGCAGTAAAAAGGGCGTGACCGGTATTCGTACCGGTTATACGGACCTGGACCGGATCACTAATGGTTTTCAGCGTGGTGATTTGATCATTCTGGCGGCTCGTCCGGCCATGGGAAAGAGTGCATTGGCATTGAACTTTGCCAATGAAGTCGCCAAACTCAACGAGGGAGCTGTGGCCATCTTTTCGCTGGAAATGCCGGCGGATTCTTTAATGAAGCGTTTGTTGAGCTCGGAATCACAGGTGGCTTCCAATAAACTGCGGGATGGAAAACTAAGCGATGCCGAAATGTCCCGCTTAAACTTTAGCGGCAGCCAGTTAGGAGAAAGAAATATTTTTATTGATGATACAAGCTCGATTAAAGTTTCACAGATCTTTTCCAAATGCCGAAAGCTAAAGACGGAATATAATAGTCTTTCTTTGGTTGTAATCGACTATTTACAGCTGATTACCGGAACCAGAGCTGATTCCAGGCAACAGGAAGTATCCGATATTTCTCGAAATTTAAAAATTCTTGCCAAAGAGCTGGATTGTCCGGTCATAGCACTTTCACAGTTAGCGCGTAAGGTGGAAGAGCGTAACGATCATGAACCGCAGCTATCGGATTTGCGTGAATCGGGATCCATCGAGCAAGATGCGGATATCGTTATGTTTATTTATCGTGAAGATTATTATAAAAAGGAGCAGGATGATCAAGTTCCGGAAGATACATCAATCGTGGATCTTTCTTTGGCTAAACATCGAAACGGTGCTTTAGGAAAGATCAAGCTTGTGTTTGAAAAGAACATTTCTCGATTTACCAACTTTTCCAATCAAGGTGGCGATATTTATGAAGGTTGATTTGTTGTGCTCCGGTTCCAAAGGCAACAGCTGCCTGGTGCGAACACAAAGATCTTCAATCGTCATTGATTGTGGTTCAACTAAAAAGTATTTGATGGCAAGCCTGCAAAGCGTTTCTCAGGATATTCAAGCCTTAGATGCTTTGTTGGTTACACACAGCCATAAGGATCATATTTCGCAGCTTAAACATTTTGAGCATTTGCCAATCTACAGCTATTGTGATCTGGATGTGCAAGATCATCGGTGCATCAAGCCATTAGATCGATTTATTATTGGAGATATGCAGATCACAGTCATCGGGTTAAGTCATGATGCACCCAATACTGTGGGCTATGTGATCGAAGACGGATGCCAAAAGCTGGTCTATATAACGGATACAGGGTATTTGCCAAATCATGAAAAAGCGTATTTAGAAAATGCGGATCATTATATCTTTGAAAGCAATCATGATATGGAAATGCTGATGCATACCGCAAGACCGATGTTTGTCAAACAACGGATCCTTTCAGATTCCGGTCATTTGTCTAACGAAGATGCCAGTCACAATATTACCAGTCTTATTAATACGAAAACCAAAAATATCGTGTTGGCGCATTTATCACAGGAGGCCAATGTTCCAGAGCTGGCTTTGGATGTATTAAACGATACCTTCTTAAAGAAGGATTTACGATCATCAAATATACGAATTCAGGCGGCTCCGCAGTTTGGAATCGTTTCCATAGAAGATTAAAGTATCTGTCTTTAGGATGGATACTTTTTTTGATTGTAAAATAATTTAGATAACCTAAATTAAAATCCTATAAAACATGTGGTTTTTCGTTTCAAATTAAAGTTGGATAATGTTATAATCGGAGAAGTGAGGTTGGTGAAATTATGTTAACAGTATTCGATCATCCGCTGATCAAGCATAAATTAACAGTTATGCGAAACAAAGAAACAGGAACAAAAGACTTTCGTCAGAATTTAGACGAGATAGGTGGCTTGATGGTCTATGAGATCACAAGAGATTTGCCGTTAAAAGAGGTTGATATCGAAACACCGATCTGTGCGTATAAGGGAAGTACGCTGGCCAAAGAGGTTGTGATCGTACCTATTCTTAGAGCCGGACTTGGTGTTGTCAACGGAATTCAAAATTTGATTCCTACGGCAAAGGTTGCGCATATCGGTATGTATCGTGATGAAGAGACTTTAGAACCGCATCCATATTTTGAAAAGTATCCAAGCTGTATGGAGGATGCGTATGTCCTAATCGTTGATCCGATGTTGGCAACCGGTGGCTCCAGCATTGCGGCCATTGATATGGTAAAACGTCAAGGTTCTAAAAACATCAAGCTGGTATGCCTTGTCGGAGCACCGGAAGGGGTAGCAGCTGTGGAAAAAGCACATCCGGATGTAGATATTTACCTGGCTAGTTTAGATGATCATCTAAACGAAAAAGGATATATCGTTCCGGGACTGGGGGATGCCGGAGATCGTATTTTCGGTACGAAGTAATGCATTCCATCTTTCGTTTTGGAAGTGAATTGTTTGTCAGTATGCTGGTGTTTGTATGTTTAGGAATGTGGATCGATGATTCTTTTCATACAACACCGGTATTTATACTGGCAGGTGTATTTTATGCTCTCTTTGGCAGTTTTTACAGACTTTATGACAGACAGAGGAAATACCATGAATGAATTATCACAAATGTCATCAAAAATAATTCGATATACCTTGTATTATTCACTTGTTGTATCGATTTTTTTACTTTTTTTGTTATCTTTTGACATTTTAGTCTTTATTGGAGTGTGGATTGGGTGTATCCTATCTCTTATAGGTTTTGCCATGATCAAAAATATGGCACGATCTATCGCCCATGAAGAAAAGGCCGGTAAGCGACAGGGCTACAGTAATTATGCATTGCGTTATCTGCTGTATGCCTTCGTTATGGCAGTTTCTGTCTATCTGGGAATTTCCGTACTTGCGATTTTGGCGGGAATGCTTTGTCAGAAAGCTGCCTTATTGACCTATTCTTTTATAGAAAGGAAGAATTGATATGGAACAGCAAGTCAGTGCTCTTGAGATCACATTCGGCTCGTTTCATCTGGAGATCCAACAATCGATCCTGGTTTGGCTGGTTCTTTGTGTGATATTTGCCGTGTTCTTTATCTGGGCCGGGAAAAAGATCGATAAAGCCGATCCTTCTAAGGCCAGTACGGGTGTGGTCTATGTCTGTGAAGAGATCTTGAACTTAGTTTTGTATGTCATCAAAGGAAATCTAAGGGAAAAGACCAAGCGTTATCTTCCATTCTTTGGAACTTTGATCTTGATGATGCTTGTCAGTAACCTGATCGGTCTAGTGGGACTGCAGAATCCTACAAGCAATGTCAGCTTCAATGCGACGCTTGCCGTAACGATTTTCTTTATGATCCAGATCAACGGTATTAAACGAGCCGGACTCAAGGCAAGAATTAAAAGTTTGTCAGAGCCTATGGCTATATTACTGCCTATGAATATCGTTGGTGAAATCGCTTTGCCGTTATCGATGACAATGCGACTGTTTGGAAATATTTTGGCCGGATGCATCATTACGATGCTTATATATACACTTATGAAATCCGTGATGCCGTGGGGCGTACTAGGGTTTATATTCACCCCTTTCCTTCACGCTTTTCTGGATATATTTACCGGTGTGATTCAAACGTATATCTTCTTTACGCTGGGATCCTTCTTTCTGGGGCAGCAGGTCAGTGAAGAAGAAGCTTAAAATCAGGAGGAGACAACAATGGAATTTAATGAATTTTTCGTACAAGGTATGGCTTTATTAGGAGCTGGTATTGCGATGGTTGCCGGTTTTGGTCAAGGTATCGGTGAAGGCTTTGCGGCTGGTAAAGGTGCCGAAGCTGTAGGACGAAATCCGGAAGCCAGTGGAAAGATCCAGTCGATCATGGTGTTGGGTATCGCCCTTGCCGAAACAACAGGTATCTTTGCGTTGGTTGTCGCAATATTGTTGATTTTTGTGAAAGGGTAAGTCGAGCACAGGTTTTCGGTTATGGATGCATTTACTATAGAAAACTATTTACGAATCAGCCTGACCGATGTCATTCTTGTAATGATTTCTACGATCTTGATCGTATTGATCGCAAAGAAATTTTTCTGGTCGAAACTGGTGGCTTTTGTCGAAAAACGACAGCAGCTGGTTCAGGCCAATATCGATTCTTCGCTGGCTTTGAAAAAAGAAGCTGAAGATTTAAAGGATCAGTACAACAAACAGATCATGAGCGCCGGACAGGAAGCAAACGTCATTTTGGAGAATGCACGTGCCCAGGCTACACAAGAGAAAAAACAGATCTTATCAAAAGCACATCAGGAAGCCGTGCTTCTGAAACAAAAGGCACAGGAAGACATAGAAAGAGAAAAGCGTAATGCGCAAAATTCTATGAAGGATGCCATTGGTGAGGTGGCAGTGGATGTTGCCAAACGATTTGTTGCCGATCAAATGGATGAAGAAACGCAGAAGAAATATGTCGATGATTTTCTTTCTGAGGCAGGCGATAAATCATGGTAGATTATTCTACATCGTTTGCAGCGGCGTTATTGGACGTTGCCACAGAAGAAAACTGTGAAAATACGGTCTATGATCAACTTCAACAGTTGGCAAATATTTGGGAAGAGAATTCGGATCTTCAAAAGATGATGAAGCATCCGGAGCTAAAAAAACAGGTTAAGCTGGATATGATTCATTCTGTGTTTCAGAAAAAGTTGCATCCTGTTTTACTGCGCTTTCTGGAAGTGTGCATCGCACATGACCAGGCTGGAAATATTTCGCAAATTGTGTCCGTTTATGAGAAGAAGCGTCGTCAGGCAAACAATATTGAACTGGTGAAAGTAGAGTCAGCCACAACATTGGATCAAAAGCAGACTGACTCGTTGATACATGTACTAGAAGAGCGTCTTCAAAAGAAGGTGGAGCTTCAGGTGGAAGTGGTACCGGAGCTGATAGCGGGTCTTCGAGTGCAGACGGAGAATCTTGTTTTAGATAACAGTGTTTTATCGCGCATGAATGCGATCAAAGAGAAACTAAAACATATTGGATAGAGGTGAAAGTATGACATTGAATCCTGCTGAAATCAGTAATCTGATCAAAGCACAGCTCAAAAATATAGATCAGAGCCTTGAAATGGATGAAAGCGGAACCGTATTAAGCATTGGTGACGGTATTGCCAATGTGTATGGCTTGCAGAATGCCATGATGTCTGAATTGTTGATCTTCCCTCACGATGTTTACGGTATGGTCATGAACCTGGAAGAAGATCAGGTGGGTGTCGTACTGATGGGAGACAATGCAGATATCAAAGAAGGGGATCTGGTCAAAAGAACCGGCCATGTCATTGAAGTTCCTGTAGGAGATGCTTTGTTGGGGCGTGTAGTCAATGCGCTTGGACAAGCCATCGATGGAAAAGGAGATATCGTCTCGGATAAGACAAGACCGGTAGAACGTGTCGCACCGGGTGTTATGACACGAAAAAGCGTTTCCGAGCCATTACAAACAGGCTTGAAAATTATTGATTCGATGATCCCGATCGGACGAGGACAGCGTGAGCTGATTATCGGTGACAGACAAACCGGTAAAACGGCGATTGCGATTGATACGATCTTGAATCAAAAAAATGAAAATGTGAAATGTATCTACGTGGCCATCGGGCAAAAGGCCAGCACGGTCGCACAGATCGTTGAAAAATTAAAACAACATGGAGCTATGGATTATACGACGATTGTTGTATCAACAGCCAGTGATCCGGCACCGTTACAGTATTTGGCGCCTTATGCCGGTTGTGCAATCGGTGAAGAATGGATGGAACAGGGACAAAATGTATTGATCATATATGATGATTTGTCCAAGCACGCTGTGGCATATCGAACCATGTCTTTGTTGTTGCGTCGTCCTCCGGGACGTGAAGCTTATCCGGGTGATGTATTCTATTTACATTCTCGTTTGTTGGAAAGAGCAGCCAAATTAAATGATGAATATGGGAATGGTGGTTCTTTGACGGCCTTACCAATCATTGAAACACAGGCCGGAGATATTTCTGCCTATATTCCGACAAATGTTATTTCGATCACAGATGGACAGATCTTCTTAAAAACAGATATGTTCAATGAAGGCGTTCGACCGAGTGTAGATAGTGGTTTGAGTGTATCCCGTGTTGGTTCGGCTGCACAGATCAAAGCGATGAAGCAAGTTTCCGGTTCTTTAAAACTGGAACTGGCGCAATATCACGAAATGGAAAGCTTTGCCAAGTTTGGTTCGGAGTTGGATGCCAGCACAAAAGAAATTCTGGAACATGGTGCCCGTTTGACGCAGCTTTTGATTCAAAAACAGTATGCGCCTATGCATGTCAGTGAACAAATTGTCAGTCTGTATGCCGCAAAACATGGCTATTTGAAGAATGTAGCCATCGATCAGGTTTGCCGATATGAAGAAGAGCTTCTTTCCTTTGTCCGTCGTCAGCATCCTGAGATCTTACAGGCTATCGATACGAAAAAAGAGATCGATGATGAGCTTGACGGACAACTGAAAACTGCCTTAAATGCGTTTGGTGCTCAGTTTGCACTTTTAGGAAGGTAGTACCATGGCGCAGAGCAGACAGACGATCTTAGCTCGTATCGCATCGGTCAAATCCACTAAAAAGATCACCAAGGCCATGCAGCTTGTGGCCAGCAGTAAACTGACAAAACAAAAGGATGCCATGGAGTCTAACCGCATTTATTCATCGGCTTTGTTTGAGATGATGTCTTTGGTCTTACAGTCTGGTGAAAAATCAATTTACATGCAGGAGAATCAAGATAAACCGGCTTATGTATTTGTGATTGCCTCAGATATGGGGCTTTGTGGTGCTTATAACACGAATGTTTTCCATATGATTCGCGATCATCTTTCCAGTGAAGATAAAATTGTCATGGTTGGAGGGCGTGGTATCGCATGGATGAATTCTAAAAATCGAAAGATGGAAAAAACTTTACAGGATTTGCATGAAGATAATGCCTATTCGGTTTTAGCAATGCAGATGGAAGAGGCATTGACCTTATTTGAAAAGAAAGAAATTTCCAAGATTCAAGTTTTATATACACAATATAAGAACACACTTTCTTTTGAACCGGTACTGGAAACGATTTTACCTATTCAGCCGGTCAAAAAAGAAGAGGAAAAGAAAATGCATGCCCAGCTGATCTATGAACCGGGAAAAGAGCAGATGCTGCAGGAATTGATTCCTATGGTGTGCAAATCATTATTGTTTTCGCATTTTTTGGAAGCACATACCAGTGAACAAGCTTCTCGCCGTATGGCAATGGAAAGTGCTACCGATAATGCGACAGAGTTAGAAACCAGTCTTGAGTTTAAATACAATCAGGCTCGACAAGCTTCGATTACCCAGGAAATCACGGAAATCGTTGGCGGAGCCAATGCGTTGTCATAAGGGAGGAAACTATGAGTACGAATATAGGAAAAGTTGTTCAGGTCATTGGGCCTGTTGTCGATATTCGATTTGATGAAGATAGCCTGCCGGATCTTTTGACGGCCATCGAAATCAAGCGTCCCGGACAAGACAGCTTGATTGTAGAAGTGGAGCAGGGCATCGGAGCCGATAGAGTTCGCTGCATTGCCATGGATTCCACCGATGGTTTAGTACGCGGTATGGATGCGTATAACACAGGAAAACCGATTCAGGCACCTGTTGGAGATGAGGTCTTAGGTCGTATGTTTAATGTCCTGGGGCGCCCCATTGACGGTTTAGGCGAGTTGGAAAATGTAAACCGTGAGCCTATTCATAAAAGCGCACCTCCGTTTGATCAACAAAGCACAAACAGCGTGCATTTGGAAACCGGTATTAAAGTTATCGATTTATTATGTCCTTATGAAAAAGGGGGTAAGATCGGTTTATTTGGCGGTGCCGGTGTCGGAAAGACCGTATTGATCCAGGAGCTGATACACAATATTGCCACAGAGCATGGTGGGAAATCCGTTGTTGTCGGTGTTGGTGAACGTACACGTGAAGGAAATGATATGTATCATGAAATGAAGGACAGCGGTGTTCTGGATAAAACGGTTTTGGTTTATGGACAGATGAATGAAAGTCCGGGAGCTCGTATGAGAGTAGCTCTTACCGGTCTGACGATGGCCGAGCATTTCCGTGATAAAGAACATCAGGATGTTTTATTGTTCATTGACAATATTTATCGTTTTACGCAGGCAGGAAGTGAAGTGAGTGCCTTGTTGGGGCGTGTGCCAAGTGCTGTAGGCTATCAGCCGACATTAGCTACGGAAATGGGGCAGCTGCAGGAGCGTATTACTTCTACCAATGAAGGATCTATTACTTCCGTACAGGCAATTTATGTACCGGCGGATGACTTGACAGACCCGGCGCCTGCGACCGCCTTTACACATTTGGATGCGATGACGGTATTAGACCGTGATATTGCCGCCTTAGGAATTTATCCGGCTGTCGATCCACTGGAATCGAATTCTCGAATCTTGGATCCATTAGTCGTTGGAGAAGAACACTATAAGGTAGCCCGTGGAGTGCAGAACATTTTACAACGATACAAAGATTTGCAGGATATCATTGCAATCTTAGGTATGGATGAGTTAAGTGAAGACGATAAAAAAATAGTGAATCGTGCGCGCCGTGTACGTAACTTCTTATCACAGCCGTTTAACGTTGCGGAAGTGTTCAGTGGTATTCCCGGAAAATATGTGCCTTTGGAAGATACCATTCGCTCTTTTAAACGAATTTTAGATGGAGAAGTGGATGATCTTCCGGAACAAGCCTTTATGTTTGCCGGTACGATCGAAGATGTCATTGAAAAGGCAAAACAGTTAGCTGGTGAGCAAGAATGATCCACTGCAAGATCGTAACCCCCTTGGGTGTGTATCGCGATGTGATGGTAAAAAATATTCATTGTACCAGTGTGGAAGGCGAAATGACGATTTTGCCAAATCACATGCCGGTTTTTATCAGTCTAAAATCAAGTCCATTAAAGTTTTTAAATGAATTTGATAAAAAGAAGGAATATGCCGTAGCCGGAGGTTTCCTTTACTTTGAAAACAATGAAGCTTTATTTTTAGTGGATGCGATCGAAGGAAAAGGCGATATCGATATCGAACGTGCTCGTCGTGCGTATCGTCGTGCTCGTGAACGTTTGGAAAAACGAGACAGTACAACGAATATGAAACGTGCCGAATTGGCTTTAGTACGAGCTATCAATCGAATCCATGTATATGACGACTAGAATTCTAGTCGTTTTTTTATTATACTAATCGTATGCTTACAACGATCTTATTAGATGTCGATAACACATTACTTGATTTTAATGCATGCGCTTTAGCTTCCATGAAAGATGCGTTTGCGTATTTTCACCTGCCTTTTTCAAAAGAAACGGTTTTTCCGGTGTTTTTAGAGATTAATTCCAAGCTTTGGACACAGATTGAAGATGGTGTTTTGACAAAGGAGCAGCATTACCAAATCCGTTGGAAAACAATTCTTCAGGCCCTTGGCATTCCTTTTGATGGGGTTACGCTTGAAAAGAAATTTGTCGAAGGTCTTCATGAATATGCGATCCCTGTAGAAGGAGCCAGAGAACTTTTAGAGTATTTAAAATCAAAGTATGTGATCTGTGCGGCTTCTAATGCGCCTTATGAACAACAGATTCATCGTTTACAGCTGTCAGGATTTTATCAGTATATGGACGCCTTTTATATTTCAGAGAAGATCGGGCATCAAAAACCATCGAAGCATTTTTTTATGCATTGTTTACATGAACAGGGAATTTCTAATGAACAGGCAATCGTGATCGGTGATTCTTTGCAGGCTGATATTCAGGGAGGTATCAATGCTAATATACAGACGATCTGGTTTAATCCATCGCATAAAACCGCTACAAATACGTGTAAACCAACATATGAAGTCGATCAATTAAAAAAAATTAAAAAAATTTTATAAAAAGTGTTGCAATCGTATAGGTATCGTGGTAATATAAATGAGCGCTGATGAGTAGCGTTCCTGATCTTAAAACTTGGAGAAGTACTCAAGTGGTTGAAGAGGTGCCCCTGCTAAGGGTATAGGTCGGGAAACTGGCGCGAGAGTTCAAATCTCTCCTTCTCCGCCATTTTATTGAATATCTAACTTTGGTCCAGTGGTGTAGTGGTTAACATGCCTCCCTGTCACGGAGGAGATCGTGGGTTCGAGTCCCATCTGGACCGCCATTTATTTTATGCAGGTGTAGTTCAATGGTAGAACTTCAGCCTTCCAAGCTGACTACGTGAGTTCGATTCTCATCACCTGCTCCACTTTGAATTTGACGAACTTCATCTTGAAGTTCGTTTTTTTTGTTTGTCAAAATCAAATTTTCTTTCGTTTTCATGATCTATCTGAATCGATTATTTTTATTATGAATGCTATATGTTGTTTTGAACAATTTGTTGTTTATAAATATGGTGTTTGAATCACTGGAGGATATTATCTTTAGTATGCTATTTTTGATGAACCATAAAAAGCTAAAAGAGATAATTTGAATTTTTATCGATAACTATTTACAATGACTTTATGATTATCAACGTAAGTGGAAGAACAGATATTGTAGCTTTTTATACACCATGGTTTTTAAATCGAATGAAAGAAGGATATTTTCTTGTCCGGAATCCTTTTGATCCCCATTCTATTTCACGCATTTATATTGAGAATATTGATTTGATCGTTTTTTGTACTAAGAATCCATTGCCGATTTTAGATTCTTTGCATACGCTACAAAAACCATTTCTTTTTCAAGTCACCTTTACGCCTTACCATAAAGACATTGAACCTTATGTACCAGATAAAAGACTGATTTTGAATGCCATTCGTAAGCTTTCAAAGCTTTCTAAAGAGTCTAAACCACTGGTTCGATATGATCCTATCTTATTAAACGCAAGATACGATGTGAAATATCACATAAAAGCTTTTGAAAAGATGTGCATGGAATTAGAGGGTTATGTGGATCGAATCATCGTGTCGTTTGTAGATGACTATAAAAATGTCAGAAAACATCAAATAGAATTACAAATCAAAGAGTTTACGGAAATAGATTACAAGTTGATCGGAACTTCTTTTTCTCAAATTGCCAAAGAACATGGTATGAGTGTTCAGACATGTTTTGAACAGCGAGATCTTTGTGAGTATGGCTTTCGTAAAGATGTGTGTATGTCAGTCGAAGAAGCTTTCTTGATTACCGGTAAAAAGTTTAAAAAATGGAAAGCTCGTGACTGCGGATGCGTTGAAATGGTCGATATCGGACAATACAATACGTGTCGACATTATTGTAAATACTGTTATGCCAATTTTGATGAAAAAAGAATTGAAGAAAATGTTCGATTACACGATCCAGAAAGCGCTTTGTTGATAGGGAATGTACAACCACAGGATCAAATTCGAGTGCGTAGAGGTTGATGTGGTTTAGTAAACCAAATTGTCCTCTATCTTTACTTCATCTTAAAAACTATACATTTGGAAGAATATCACATATTTCGAAGAGTAAAGGCCAGTTCAAAAATATTTAAAAAGTTATATGGCAATTTTTCCAAGCTAAAGTGAAAAAGTAAAAAATGTTCTTTACATTCGTCATTAAATTGGGTACAATAGACAAGCACATGGAAAGAATATCCAAGCGCATTTTATGGCGGTTGTGGTGAAGTGGTTAACACAGCGGATTGTGGCTCCGTCATTCGCGCGTTCGAATCGCGTCAGCCGCCCCATATGAAGAGTAAGCCTTTATGCAAAGGCTTTTTTTATTGCATGAAAAAATTTTGGGCAATTTGATGGATGGTTGTACCGGATTTTCTACAGAGCTGTGTAGCTAAAACCTAATGAGGATTTGTACATATGATTGAAAATGATTGTTTAATACGTATGATCTTTTCAATCTTTTTTTATAGGTTTATGCGTAAATGGATCAAAATATCAAAAAACTTCAAAACTTTTTAATAGTTTTCCAATTATTTTTCGTATTTATATAATATGAAGATCAAAGAATTAGAAACTAATTTAAGACCCCGAGAAAAAGCGTTAAGCTATGGGTTAGAATCTCTAAGTGATTTAGAGATTTTAGCATTGCTTCTACAAAGTGGAAGTAAGAATCGGAGTGTATTTGATTTGGCAAAGGATGTAATGTGTAAGTGTGATAACTTAGAAAAACTGTTTGATTTAAGAGTGGAGGATTTAATGGAAATAAAAGGAATCAAACACGTAAAAGCATTGCAGATTTTAACGGGCATTGAACTGTGTAAACGTGCCTTAAAGAAGAAAAATTATGGGGCCTCTATTTTGGAGCCTACAGATCTTGCGGCCTGGTTTCAAATGGAGATCGGTTTAAAGGATCAGGAGCATTTTGTAGCGGTATATTTAAATGCCAAAGGAAAAATCATCACACATAAGATTTTATATGTTGGTACATTGACGGAAAGCTGTGTGCATCCACGTGATATTTTTCATGATGCCTTTATCTATAAAGCACATTCTCTAATCATGGTCCACAATCATCCCAGTGGTGATATTACGCCAAGCCCGCAGGATATTGAATTCACAAAACGGATATATGAACTTGCACTTTTATCCGGCATACAACTTTTAGATCATGTGATCGTAGGGAACAAAGATTGGTTCTCCTTTAAACAACATCAATATCTCGATTGAATGATTGAGTGATTCCTATTATAATGGAAGATAGCTTGGGGGAACGCCATGAAACGATTTACACGTTTACAACGCATTTTACTAATTGCCAATATTGTTTTACTGGTGATTGGATGCGCAATGTTAGGATTAAGACAAAATGCGTTATCGAATATGGGATACAGCGCATGGACATATATTAAATATGGGTTGATTGACTATCCTTTAACTTCTTTGACCAATGTATTCAATGATTTGTCAAACTTATGGCATGTCTATGAAGATAACCAGTATTTAAATGAAGAGCTGGCTATGCAGAAAAGCTATAAGACATTGTATGAAGAGGAACGCAATCGAAATAAAGAGCTGGAAGAGCTGGCAGAATTGAATGGAACGCTGGAAGATGCGACAAAGATCACGGCACATGTTCTGGAAAGGGATACCGAAGCATGGGATCAGACAGTTACGATTTCGGCCGGTTCCTCGCAGGGTGTACAGGAAAATATGATCGTCTGTACATCACAGGGGGCTGTTGGATTGATTGAAGAGGTACAAAGTGCGACTTCAACCGTACGGCTTTTGACCAGTGAAGATTTAATCAATGATATCGCCATCAGCATTGCCTTGGAAGATGGAACGACCATTGAAGGTGTGCTGGAGCGCTATGATACAAGTCACAGAGCGTATCGTGTTTCCTTATTTGATAATGAGGCAACAGTTACACAGGGACAGGAGGTCTCGACCTCAGGAAGAGGCGGAAACTATCCGAGTGGTATTTATCTTGGACAAGTCAGTGATATGGAAACCAATGATGACGCAATCATTTCAACGATCTATGTCAAGCCTGTTTCGAATATCAGCAGTTTTAACTATGTTACGGTCATAGGAAGCGGGCGAGTGGAATGAAGCTAAGAACTAGTTTGATCTTTATTCTGATCTGTCTATTGATCGATGACTTTTTCGCCTTTGTATGGCCATCGGATTTCACTTATGCTCATATGAGCTTTATCAGTCATCTGGGATTCATGGCTTTGATGTTGCTGGTGGTATCGCAATCGTGGCTCACGCGCATCCTGTTATCGTTTCTGTGTGGCATCGTAACGGATTTCTTTTTTACACAAGGATTTCCACTGCATACGATTCTTTATACGTGTTTTGGTTATGTGTGTGGGCTTTTGTATCCCTGGATCAAAGATCGCCTGTTATATAGAACCTTATGGGTGTTTGTATTGATGCTTTTACAGGATATTGTTTGTTTCATTTTCTTTTCGTGGACAGGCACGCTTTCGATCCCATTTAAACAATGGCTTTATACTTTTGGTTTCTTTTCATGGATTCTTAACGGATTGTTATTGTTGGGACTGGAATATGTTTTGGGGGTCATGGATCGCTACACTATGATTCGCCAAAATCGAATCTTAAAAATGGAACGATCGCGCTATAAGAAATTGCGCTTTATGCGGAAATGAGTGTACTCATTTCTTCTTTTTTTTTATCGATGTGATACAATTAGTTCTGGAATGGTGATGTTATGAAAAAATTACTTTTATTAGATGGAAATTCAATGTTGTTTCGTGCTTATTATGCCACGTTATATTCCCACAGAATGACGACTTCCAACGGGATTCCCACCAATGCGATCTTTGGCTTTATCATGATGCTCAACAAGGCTATTGAAACGATTAAACCTGATGGAATCCTGGTCGCATGGGATGCTGGTAAGAAAACATTTCGTCATGACCAATTTGAAGCGTATAAAGGCACGCGTAAGCCAATCGACGAAGAACTGATCGTTCAATTTCCGATTGCACGTGAATTTTTGGATACGGCCGGTATTTGCCGCTTTGAGATCGAAGGCTATGAAGCCGATGATATTATCGGTTCGATGGCCAAAAGTCATCCGGAAGTACAGACTACGATTTTGACCAGTGACAGAGACTTGTTGCAGCTGGTGGATGATTCGACAAGCGTTCTGTTGATGAAAAAAGGAATAACGGATATGGAATTGATGGATGCGGCTCATTTTGAAGAAAAATATGGATTGCAGCCGCTTCAGATCATCGATTTAAAAGGATTGATGGGAGATTCCAGCGATAATATACCGGGTGTAGCTGGGGTCGGTGAGAAAACCGCAACCAAGCTACTTCAACAATACGCAAGTGTAGAAAATGTATATGCACATATTGATGAAATCAAAGGGAAACTGAAAGAAAAGCTGGAAAAGGATAAAGACAATGCGTTTATGTCCAAGGAGCTGGCAACGATTTATACGAATGTTAAACTTCCTTTTGAAATCGAACAAGTTTCTTTTGAGGGTTATAAAGAGTCTGTCAATGATTTTTATAAAAAGTATGAAATGCGCTCGTTGATGACAACGACACCGGTAGCTTCTAAAAGTGCGTGGCCGATCAAAAATGTAACTTCAATCGATCTGGATGAAGAAGATTTGTTGTTGATGCCGGTATGTACCAAGGAGAGCTTTTTGATCCAGAAGCTGTATGGTTTTATGATTCCGTACAAAGAAGAAATCCTCTATCTTCGCGTAGAGGATGCCTTAGAAGATGCTGGCTTTAAAAAACTTTTACAGCGAAAGGATCTGCATACATGGGATGTTAAAGAAACAAATCATCTATTAGACCGATATGGATTTACAACAGTTGACTTTAAAGAAGATCTTCATATCGCCTGCTTCCTTTTGCATTCACAGGCAACCGATCTTGATGCATTGGTATTAGCTTTACATATTCAACTGCCGGAAAGCTTTCATGATCTTTCCAAAAAACAAAAGAGTGTGGAAGCGTATGCCGAACAAAGAATGGTGCCGGTCATGCAGGTGTTTACGGAAGAGATTGCCAAGAAGGAAAAGTCGATTTTAGAAAAGCTGAAAGAAGATAATTTGATGGAGCTTTATGAAAATATTGAAAAGCCGCTGATTCCGATTTTATACCATATGGAAAATGAGGGGATCGATATTGATGAGCGTACACTGGATGAGATCGGGCAGGCTACTTCTTTGAAGATGAAAGAACTTTCCAACGAAATTTATGGATATGCCGATAAGATCTTTAATATCAATTCACCAAAACAGTTAGCTTCGGTCTTGTACGATGATTTAGGCTTAAAGGGTGGAGGACGTAAGCGAAGCACCAGTGCAGAAGTGTTGGAAAAACTGCGTGGCGTTCATCCAATTATTGAAAGTTTGTTGGACTATCGGAAGTTTTCCAAGATCATGTCCACCTACATTGAGGGGTTGAAGAAACACATCCAACCGGATCAAAAGATCCATACGACATTTAATCAAACCATGACACAGACAGGACGTCTTTCCAGCAGTGATCCTAACCTGCAAAATATCAGTGTCCGTGATGAAGAAGGACGCGAGATTCGTAAGGCATTTGTGGCTAAGGAAGGGCATGTTCTGTTGTCGGCAGACTATTCTCAGATCGAGTTGAGGATGTTGGCGCATATGGCCAATGAAACTCATATGATTCAGGCATTTCAGGAGGATGTCGATATTCACAATAAGACAGCTACTTTGATCTTTCACTGTCAAAGCGATGAAGTCGATAGCGGTATGCGTCGTATTGCCAAGACGGTCAACTTTGGTATCGTATATGGACAGACCGCTTTCGGGCTTTCTACACAATTAAAGATTTCACGAAAAGAAGCCACCGAATTTATGGATTCCTATTTTGCCAGTTATCCCAACATTCATCAGTTTATGAATACGTTGATTGAACAATGTAAAGAAAACGGATATGTAGAAACCTTATTCCATCGTCGGCGTATGATTCCGGAAATTAACGATAAAAACTTTATGACAAGAGAATTTGGGAAACGAGCTGCGATGAATGCACCGATTCAGGGAAGTGCTGCGGATTTGATCAAGATTGCCATGATTCGTGTGAATGAAGCTATGAAAAAGGCCAATGTGAAATCAAAAATGCTTTTACAGATTCACGATGAATTGATTTTTGAAGTTCCGGAAGAAGAATTAGATCAGATGAAAGCACTTGTCAAGGAAGCCATGGAGAATGCGATGGAGCTGAGAGTTCCTTTAAAGGCCAGTATTCAAGCTGGTAAAACATGGTACGAGGCTAAGTAAATGCCGGAAGCACCTGAAGTACAAACTGTGATTTCCACGTTGGAAGTACAGATTCACGATTTGCAAATCGAAGAAGTGCAGGTCGTATATCCTAAGATCGTGGAACATACAACGCCGGAAGCCTTTATCAAACAGCTTACCGGCCAGCATTTTCGAAAATTTTTTCGCTGGGGGAAATATCTTCTATTTGTCCTGGATGACTATGATCTGGTAGTACATTTACGCATGGAAGGTAAGTTTTATTTGTTGAAGCAGCCTTCACAGGATAAGCACGTTCACATTCGTTTTCGTCTAAGCGATGGAAGATGGATGTGCTATCATGATACACGTAAGTTTGGCCGTATGCAGGTGTACACTCACAATAATGATCCATTTGCCCATCCTTGTTTTGAAAAGCTGGGTTATGATGTTCTGGATCCACGATTGGATGGAGCGTATCTGTATCAGAAAATACATCCGTTAAAAAAGAATTTAAAATCGTGCCTGCTGGATCAAAGCATTGTAGCCGGCATCGGTAATATCTATGCCGATGAAATTTGTTTTGCGTGTGGTTTGGATCCACGTTCCCGCAGTGCAAGAATTTCTAAAAAAGATTGCGAAAATCTGGCATTTCATACAAAAAGGATCATGAAAGGGGCGATGAAAGCCGGAGGAACGACCATTCGCAGCTATACATCCAGTCTTGGTGTTACCGGATTGTTTCAGTTAAAGTTAAAAGTACATGCACAGGCCGGCAAGCCTTGTCCAAACTGTCAGACAACTATACGAAAGATCACCGTATCGCAAAGGGGGACGTATTTATGCCCAAAATGTCAAAAAAGAAAATAATTGCCATTACCGGAAGCATGGGATCGGGGAAATCCATGGTATCGTCCATGTTAAAAGAGAATTTCCCGGTTTTAGATGTCGATCAAGTCAATAGACAGCTGATTGAAAAAGGAAACAAGGGATATCGGCAATTAGTAAAAGAAATGAAGATTCCTTTGGATGAAAAAAAGAACATTGATAAACCGGCATTTGCGCAACGCATGTTTACAGATAAAGCTTATAAACAAAAAGTGGAGTCAATCTTACATCCACTGATCGTGGAAAGTATGCAAGAATGGATCGAACAACAGGAAAATACATTAGTTTTTGTAGAAGTTCCTTTATTGTTTGAATCGCATATGGAAGATCTTTTTGATGAGATCTGGTGTGTTGTCTGTGATGAGGAAGTGGCTTTACAAAGACTGGAAACAAAACGACATATTACCAGAGAAAATGCCAAAGCGCGCTTAGCCTGTCAGTATTCTCCGATCATCAAGATGCAGCAAAGTGATGTGGTCCTTTATAACAATGGCACTTTGGAGCAGCTAAGAGAACAAGTCAAGCTCCATTTAGAAAGGAGCCTTGCATGAGTCGAGAAACCTGTCGCATCCAAATGCCTTTTTCACTTTCAGAACAACAAAGAGATTCGCTGCATCTGTTGTATGGATCTTTGATCGGAAAAGAAGCACAGTGCCTGTACGATGTTTTTTCCACGTTATCTAAAAAAGAACAACTCTATGATTTACAAGATGTACAGAAGATCGTTCATTTAAGTCCAACAAGGTTTGAATATGCTCGTAAGCAGCTGGAACAATATAATCTCTTACAGACATATCGGGAGACGATCAAAGCTGAATACTTATTCATTTTACAGCCGCCCAAAGAGCCGCAGCTCTTTTTGCAGCATGATATTTATTCAAGAATCTTTTTGGAAAAAGAAGGTTCTTCACAGTTAGATCGTATGAAGCTTTTCTTTTCGAAAGAATGTTTGTGTACGAAAACCATGGTCAACATCAGTGAACCTTTAGATGTATCGATTTTAGAAAACTGGACTTCTAAAAAGGAAGAAGCGTTAGATAAAACACAGATTCATATTCCTTCCAATACAACTTATCCCTTTGACTTTAATGTGTTGTTCAAAGGTATGGAACGCGTGATACCACAACGTCTTCGCACAAGACAAAATTTGGAGCGTATCTATGATTTAGCGCGTATCTTTGGCATTGATGAAAAAAACATGCGGCGCTATTTGTCTTTAAGCATTGATCCACAAAAAACAAAGATCGATTTTGAAGGGTTGAGAAACAAGGTAATCGCTGCACAAGATCTTCCTATACATTCGCAGGATCCTTATACACTTTCACCGATTGCCTATCTGCAACAAAAACAAAACGGTATGCCGGTTGCCAGAGCGGACAAGCTTTTATTGGAGAAGATGATGGTAGATTATCGCTTGCCGGCAGAGGTCATCAATGTGCTGATCGACTATGCTTTAAAGGCGACCGATCAAAAGTTCAGTCGATCCTTTGTGGAAAAAGTGGCCAGCTCCTGGGCACGTTTAAAGATCGATACCAAAGAAAAAGCGATGGAACAAACCATCAGCTATAAAAACACAAAAGTAGAAAACGTACCGGAATGGTATGCGGATACAAAACAGACAGAGCCGGATGAAGAATTAAAGGCAAGAATTGCCCGTCTGCAAGAGAAATTGGGAGAAACAAACCATGGAGAGAATTAAAGTAGCATCAAAGATTGCAGAAGATCTATATAAACCGTTGTTGGAAGATGCACGCATCCTTCATTTTTTAAAACAACATCAAAAGGATATCGACTTTTTAAAAAAGCACGCTTCTGATTTTTTTATGTGGCAGGAAACATTGGATAAATGTAAACACTGTCAGGGATTGTTTCAATGTAGTCAACCGTTACGGGGAAAAGTCAAAACATTGGAATTTGATGAAAGCGGATATTTAATTCAAAATTTTGTTTCCTGCAAATACAAGAAGAAGGATGAAAAGAAACACGAACATGAAAGAAATTATCGACTCAGCCATTTAAGCTATCAAGAATTAGAAATTGATTTAAAAGGCATGACAGAGCATCAAAGCATGGAATATTTAATGGTTTATGAAAAAATGCTGGAGTCAATAGAGAGTGATAAAGGTGTATTCCTTCATGGACAGCCTGGGGTTGGCAAGACCTATCTTTGTATCGGCATGGCCAATTATTATGCTCAGAATCAAAAGAGCGTTTCCTTTGTGAAAATGCCACAGTTTATCAGTGAATTAAAACAAGCGATGTATGATAATGACTTTCGGCAAAAACAGATGAATGCGTTGAAGTTTTCTGACATCGTGTTCTTAGATGATATCGGTGCCGAGGCTTTAAGTGCCTGGACAAGAGATGAGATCTTACTGCCAATCCTGGAATATCGGATGAATCATAAAAAGAAGACGTATTTTACCAGTAACTATGCTTTAGAGGAACTTTTGAATCAATATATCATTCGGGGAGAACCAAACTCTAAGGTCAGTGCTTTACGAATTCTGGAAAGAATCAAAAGTTTGGCAGTGATTTGTAAATTATCTGGGGAATCCAGACGTTAATTCTTTTCAAATGCTTACATTTGGAGTAAAATAGACATAGCAAAACATAAAGGAGGAAATTGAAATTATGTTAGTATCTGCTACTGAAATGATCAACAAGGCGCATGAAGGACATTATGCGATCGGTGCCTTTAACATCAACAACCTTGAATGGACAAAAGCGATTCTGGCAGCTGCTGAAGAAGTAAAATCACCAGTTATGTTGGGTGTTTCTGAAGGTGCTGCAAAATATATGTGCGGATTCAAGACTGTTGTTGCAATGGTTAAAGAAATCCACGATTATATGGGAATTACTGTTCCTGTAGCAATCCATTTGGATCATGGAACTTACGAAGGAGCTAAAGCTGCTATTGAAGCTGGATTCACTTCTGTAATGTTTGATGGTTCTCACTATGATTTCGAAGAAAACTTGGCTAAATCAAAAGAAATGATCGAATTAGCTCATTCAAAAGGATTGTCTATCGAATGTGAAGTTGGTGGAATTGGTGGTGAAGAAGACGGTGTCGTTTCTGCCGGTGAATTAGCTGATCCTGAAGAATGTAAGATCATTGCCGAATTAGGTGTAGATTTCTTAGCTGCCGGTATCGGTAACATCCATGGAAAATACCCTGCAAACTGGGCTGGTTTGAGCTTTGATCGTTTAGCTGAAATCCAGGCTTCTACAAACGGTAAACCATTAGTATTACACGGTGGTTCTGGTATCCCTCGTGAACAAGTTAAGAAAGCCATTGATTTAGGTGTTTCTAAAGTTAACGTAAATACAGAATGCCAGCTTGTATTTGCAGATGCTACTCGTAAATACATCGAAGCCGGAAAAGATCAGGAAGGAAAAGGTTACGATCCACGTAAACTGTTGAAACCAGGAGCTGATGCCATCACTGAATTAGTAAAAGAAATGATGACAAACTTCTTCGGTTCTGCTGGAAAAGCTGAATAATTCAAAACCTTATAGAGTCGGATGCGTCCGGCTCTTTTTCTTTTTCCTCCTTGTAATTTCATAAACATTTCTTTAGAATAAAAAGGAACACTTGAAATGAACACAGTTTTGTGTATGATATATAAGCATGTCTAGGAGGTAAGGTATGGAGGAAATAATCAAGATCGAAGGGGGCCATCCTTTACGGGGGACAGTACGAATCAGTGGTTCTAAGAATTCAACGGTGGCATTAATTCCTGCCTGTGTTTTAGCCAACGAACCAGTAACGATTTATGGTGTTCCTAACATCAGTGATGTGGAATCCTTAAAAGTCTTGTTAGAAGAATTAGATGTAGATGTAAAACAGTGTGATGAAGAAACACTTTATATAGATCCAAGTCAAATGAACAATAAGCCTATGGTATCACAGGCTGTTAGTAAGCTTAGAGCCAGCTATTATTTTATGGGGGCTTTATTAGGAAAGTTCGGTCATGTAGAGATCAAAATGCCGGGTGGATGTTATTTGGGGCCTCGTCCTATTGATTTGCACTTAAAAGGCTTTGAAGCTTTAGGGGCTACTGTACAATATACAAAAGGTTGTTATATTCTGGATGCCAAGGAACTGGTAGGAACGAATATCTTTTTGGATATCAGTTCTGTAGGGGCAACAATCAATATCATGATGGCAGCTGTCTATGCCAAAGGACGAACAGTTATTGAAAATGCGGCCAGAGAACCGGAAATCATTGATATTGCTACGCTTTTAAATAAAATGGGGGCACGTATTCATGGTATGGGTACCAGTACGCTGACCATTGATGGGGTAGAACGATTGGGTGGTTGCATGCATGAGATCATTCCGGATCGTATTGAAGCCAGTACCTATCTGATCATCGCAGCAGCTATGGCCGATACCATGCGTATTGAAAATATAATTCCACAGCATGTGGAAGCTATCACAATGAAGCTGAAGGAAATCGGTATTCAAATGAAGGTAGAGTCGGATGCAATCGAAGTGTATAAGACAGAAGGACCTTTAAAGCCAACTGATATTCTGACAAAACCATATCCAGGTTTTGCCACGGATGTTCAGCAGCCTTTTACGGCACTTTTGACACGTGCTCAGGGACAATCGGTCGTAACGGAAACCATCTATACAGAGCGTTTCAAGCATTGTTATGAACTGAATAAAATGGGAGCGGATATTGATGTTCGTGTGCCAAGTTCCTTTATCAATGGAAATACGCCTTTAACTGGAACCAGTGTTACGGCAACCGATCTTCGCTGTGGAGCTTGTCTTGTGATTGCCGCTTTGATGGCAGAAGGCGTAACGGAAATTCATGACGTCTATCATATCGATCGAGGATATGAGGATCTGGATGGAAAATTAAAATCGTTAGGCGCTGTGCTTTGGCGAGAAGAAGTTGAATAGACTGCAATTGATTTTGCGGTCTTTTTTCTTTATCATAAAAGTATGATCAAAGTTGCCTTGTTAGAGTATGAAAAAGAATCTATGGAAGTTGTTTTTTCCCTGGCGAAAGTTTTTGATACGCTGGATTGGACATTTCGTGTCTTTACAAAAGCCTCGGAACTGGCAAAACGCATGAAGGTGGAGGATTATCAAATCTTTGTCTTTGATGAGGTATTTAAGACACCTCGTTTGGAAAGTGTATTTGTGCATGATCATCCCAGTGCTTTGTTTATCTATCTGTGTAAAAATGTATTGGCGGTAAAGGGAAATGATCAAAGAAACCGTGTCTTATATATCGATAAGGCAAAGATTCGTCAGCAGATTGAAAATGAAAGAGAACTGCTTCTTTCACAATATCACCAAAGTGAATTCTATGAATTGAACTACGATGGAATCCATGTTCGATTGCCTTATCAGGATATTTATTATCTGGATAAAATGGAAAAGATGATTTATTTTCATACGCGAAAAGGGGAATTTCATGAGCGAGCTAATATGGCTGATTTAGAAGAACGTCTGGCTGATTTTGGATTTCTACGCGTACATGTGTCCTATCTTGTGAATGCCAAATACATCGTAGGTTGGTTTAAGGATGAAGTAGAACTTAGTAATGGTGATAAGGTGCCGCTTTCCAGAGCACAAAAAAAGAAGATTTTGGCTAAACAAAGGTCAAAAAAGACAATATGATAACCAAGATGGACAGAGTGCTTGTGATCGTTTGAAAATCATATATACTGTAAGTGAACAAAGGAAATAGAAGTAAGCGAAAGGTTTCCTTTCTAAATGAGACGATAGAGAGCGGTGGGAAGATGACAATAGTTTAATCGTCGGAAATTGATTTTTCCGGCAAAGCACGAAACTATGGAGAGAAGACTCCAAAGGGTATGTCGGAGCAATCCGAAAAAAACATTCCGTAAAACTTGGTGAATGCGTGGATGAAAGATTGGCAGGCTGGTAAGGCTGTCAGGTGATGGATTTCACAGATAAAACCATCTTTGCATATCATGAAGCTGTCATCTAATCCTACATAAAAAGAGCACAGACACCGGAATATTGGAGTAATCGGAAAATGCTGTGGAAAATACGTTATGTGGGTAACATCTCAATAGATGAATTTATACAACAACTGAATTTGTAAGGCAAGACTTGTGGTCTTGCCTTCTTTTGGTATAGATGAAAACTGAAATGAAAAAATGGTCAAAACAGATGCAATTTTTAAAGAAATCTGTCATAGTATAGACAAGGAGGAAATACTAATGAAAAAATATGTATGTGATGTATGTGGATGGGAATATGATGAATCCGTAGGTATTCCTGAACAAGGTATTGCACCGGGTACAAAGTTTGAAGATCTTCCTGAAGATTTTGTTTGTCCATTGTGCGGTGTAGGAAAAGATCAGTTCAGTCCAGTTGAGTAATACATGAAATAAGAATCTTCGGATTCTTATTTTTTTGGTTTGAATTATGTGATTTTTTTTAACTGTGGTATATTATATACATAAATAGAAAAGTTGAGGATCTTGTATGAAACTATTAGCTACGGATTATGATGGAACTTTAAAATACGCAAAACATATTATGCCTGAGGATCTACAGGCCATTCAGGATTGGAAAAAGGCCGGCAACCTGTTTGTTTTATGTACGGGTCGATCAATGGAATCTATCGAGGCCCAGGCCAAACAATATGATTTACCGGTCGATTATTATATTACAAACAATGGCGGTATGGTTTTTGATCGTGAAGGACATGAGTTACTTTCCTATTATTTAGATATTGTGACGGCCGTCGATATTATTTATGCGGCTAAGCAGGAAGAAGGAGTAGCCAGTGTTGTGATCAATGATGGAGTACATCGCCATAAAATGACAATTGATGAAAGCATTACAGATCGTCGCTATCCGAACATGCAAAGTGATATGAGTGTGGATGATTTGATCAATACACAAAAAATCGCTCAGATCGTTATTTCTATGTCTGAACAAAATCTGGCGGTTACATTGGCAGAAAACATCAATATGTTCTTTGGTGAAATTGTAGTGGCCTATGCCAATAACTTTGTAGTGGATGTTGTTCCTAAAGGAGTTTCCAAGGCAACCGGTTTGGAATTTGTCGTGGAATATACGAATACAAACGAAGAAGATGTTTATACTATCGGTGATTCCTACAATGACATTCCGCTAATGACGTATGGATATCATGGCGCCTGTATGGAAATGGCGGATGAAGCGGTTAAAGAAAATGCGAACGTTTTCTATGAATCGGTAGGCTCTATGATTCATACGATTTTAAAATAAAACGTATAAGGGGGTAAGGAAATGAATATAACGCTCAGCGATATTTCATTGCTCCTGCGGCTGATCTTGGATATTCTTGTTGTCTGGGCATTGATTTACTATGCATTACGTATCGTGCGTAATAACACACGAACGATTCAGATCACAAAGGGAATCTTGTTTATCATTATCGTACAAGGGCTTTCTACATTACTGGGATTAAATGCATTAAGCTTTCTGATCAGTATCTTTGTGAACTGGGGCGTTGTTGTCATCGTGATCATTTTTCAGCCGGAAATACGTGCCATGTTGGAAAAGTTTGGTAAATCGTCTTCCATCTTAGGTGCCAATGTTTCCAAGGAAGAGCAGATCAATATGATCGAAGAACTGGTTCGTGCCTGTGAGCAGATGTCAAAGACCAAGACGGGTGCTTTGATTTCCATTCAGCGAAATTCATCGATGGAAGATTATGTACATACAGGGATCGAAATGGATTCGGTTGTATCAAGCGAGCTTTTGGGTACGATCTTTCAGTATGGGACACCCATGCATGATGGAGCGGTAATCATCATTGGAAACAAGATTGCCTGTGCGGCAGCTTATTTTCCGCCTACGACAAAAGATCTTCCCAGCAAGTATGGGGCCAGACATCGTGCGGCGGTAGGTATCAGTGAAATCACGGATTCTATTACGATTATTGTCAGTGAAGAAACTGGTAATATCTCGGTAGCCATGAACGGTCAGCTGACACAATATAAACCAGAGGGACTTTCTCGTCTTTTGCGCAATTTGCTTGTGCCGGATACAGAAAAACCAACAAGTAGTCCATTGTTCAGGCCAATCATCGATACGGCTAAAAGTCTGGGGTTCAATCGTTCACGCAGACAAAGTGAGACGCGTAAACAACAGAATGTGGATGAAAGAATCCAGCCACTGGAAATTGTCGATCTCACAAGGCAGGGGGTGAATACGCATGGCAAAGCCAAATAAGGATAACTCCTCTGCAGGTTTTTTGGATCGTTTTTTGGAAGTGCTGTATTCTTTCTTTCGACGTTTTAATAAATTATTTGATCGTGTTGTTTTCAATAAAGCAGGTTCTTTGATCATTTCTTTGATTGCTTCTCTGGTGATTTGTATCGCCATTGATTATCAAGATATTCGTATCGAACTGTTTAATGATACGACAACGGTTGTCGATCTGGGAAATGTGAATACAGAGATCAATTTAGATCAGAATAAGTATGAGGTCAGTGGTATTCCTTCCAGTGTGCAGGTAACGCTATCTGGTGAGGAAACCGATATAGAAGTGTATCAGAAACAACATCCGAATTTGACGGTAAAAGCGGATTTAAGCCAGTATAAAGAAGGAAGCTATATCATCGATTTGGCACTGGAGGATCTTCCATCGACCATTCAGGCTTCCATATCACCGGAAACCGTGACTGCTACGATCACATCTAAGCGTACACGTGTCTTTAGTGTAGCACCGGAAATCTTGATCGGAGCCGGACAAAAGGCATCGGATTTCAAGACACCGACTTTAGCAGTCAACAGTGTTACGATTCGTGCTACAGCGGATGAATTGAATGCGATTCGATTTGTACGTGCTATCGTGGATGTCAGTGGATTTACCAGTGGAAATTCTGCGAAGGTCAATGCCAATGTTGTAGCGTATGATGCGGATGGTAACCGTGTACAAGTGGAAATCGATCCGACAACGATTGAAGCTACGGTTGAAAGAGAAGATACAGAATAGGAGTATAGAATTATGGGAAAATATTTTGGTACCGATGGCGTGCGGGGACGTGCCAATGAGGGATTGACACTGGATATGGCCATTCAGATTGGTCAGTATCTGGGAATGTATTATGGAAAAGAAAAACATGCTCGTATCCTGATTGGAAAAGATACACGATTAAGTGGTGATATGTTTGAACTGGGACTGGCTGCCGGTGCTACATCGATGGGAGCACAGGTGTATTTATTAGGGGTATGTCCTACACCGGCTGTAAGCTATTTGATTCAAAAAGAGCGCTTTGACTGCGGTATCATGGTATCGGCCAGTCACAATCCTTATTATGATAATGGAATCAAGGTCTTCAATCATAACGGGGAGAAGATGGAAGAAGATGTGCTTTTACAGATCGAAGATTATATCGATGGCAAAAGCACTTTGACTTTAAATACCGGAGATAAGATCGGAGAATACTTTGAATGGCAGGATGGCCTGGAAATTTATATGTCCTGGTTAAAGGAAATCGTGCCGGTCGATTTAAGTGGCTTTAAGATTGCGGTCGATAATGCCAATGGTTCCGCCACCAGTACCGCGATTGAAACTTTAGATTCTTTAGGTGCAACCGTAGAAGCTATCTCCAATTCACCAAATGGAATCAATATCAATAAAAACTGTGGCTCTACACATCCTGAAAAGCTACAGCAGATGGTCAAAGAGGGCGACTATGATATTGGTTTGGCTTTTGATGGCGATGCCGATCGTTTGATAGCGGTCAATGCCAAAGGTGAGCTTGTCGATGGAGACTACATTCTATACATCTGTTCAAGATATATGAAATCGGTCAACCGCTTGAATAAAAACATGTGTGTAACGACCGTTATGGCCAATTTAGGGTTGTATAAGGCCCTGGATGCCAATAAGATCGATTATGTACAAACACCGGTCGGTGATAAATATGTGTTTGAAGAAATGCAGAAAAACGATTACTATCTGGGTGGAGAACAAAGTGGACATATCATTTTCTATGAAAATGCGGTTACAGGGGATGGCTTATTAACGGCATTGAAGCTTTTAGAAATCATGAAGAATACCGGAAAATCGCTAGAAGAGCTTTCGGAAGGATTGTTTATTTATCCACAGCTTTTAAAAAATGTTAAAGTAAACGATAAAGAAGCGGCTTTAAAAGATGAAGCCTTGTGGAAGGTCATTAAAGAAGTGGAAGACGAATTAAAGGATGAAGGACGTATTTTAGTTCGTCCAAGTGGTACAGAGCCATTGGTTCGTGTCATGGTGGAGGCAAAGACAGATGAACTTTGCCAACTGTATGTACAGCGTGTCGTTGATTTTATAGAGGAAAGTCAGTATTAAGGAGGGAGCTAATGAAGCGAGTAATCTGTGTGGTTGAAGATGAAAAAGATCTAAACAACCTGGTTGCGCAATATTTACGCAAGGAAGGCTACGAAGTACGTTCTTACTATACGTATGAAGAAGCCAGTGCTCACGTTCAGGATGATGATGTGCATTTGTGGATTCTGGATATCATGTTGGATGATAAATCTGGTTTTGATCTGATTGAAGAGATCCGTCTGCAGGGACCGGAAACACCGGTCATCTTTATGTCGGCTCGTGATAAAGAATTTGACCGCATCATCGGTTTAGAAAAAGGTTGTGATGACTATATCACAAAGCCATTTTCACCTAAAGAAATGGTGCTTCGTGTCAACAACATTATCAAACGTGCCTATAAGGATGACAATAACCGTATTGCGGTAGATGGATATGAATTGGATGAAGAACAACGTAAGATCTATGCGGATAATGTCGAAATTGAACTGACTACAAAAGAATTTGATCTTTTGATGATGTTTATCAAGAACAAAGGCATTGCCTTTTCAAGAGATAAGATTCTGGAAAATGTATGGGATGAAAACTATTTTGGAAGTGACCGTGTTGTCGATGATACGTTGCGTCGTCTGCGAAAAAAACTGCCGAATTTAAATATCCATACGATCTATGGATACGGATATCGTTTAGGATAAATCCATGTTTTCTCAATTTTTTAAAAAGCTTTCTTTAACACAGCAGGTCTTATTAATGATACTGCTGTTTATCAGTTTTTTTGCGACGTTTTTCTTCTTTTATCTCAGCAATAATATTGACAATATGATTGCCAATCAGATGTACACGACCATGTCCAGTCGCCAGCAACCTATCGTTTCTTTACTGAAGTCGAATTTATTAGGTGCTGGGGATGCCTATGATGCGATTTATAAAGCGCTGTCCAGTGATAACATACAAACCAACTGTATTGTTTCCAAAGACAGCAAAAGCAACGAAATGCAGATCACGATTTTAAATCCGGATAATGCGGGAAATGTGGATCAGAGCTTATATCATTACTTGATTGACCAATCCACCGCCATGGTGGCTAAAGATGACGAAGATATGCAAGGCATGATATCCAATCAAGGTATACAGTATTATTATCGTCTGCAGCAGGTGCAGACCGCCAACGGTGTAATTGTTTTGGTGAGTTTCATGGATGATGCATATCCACAAAGTATACGAAATACTTTGGTTGAATCCACGGTTTATGGTACGATTCTGGCATTTTGTATCTTTATCATCATCATGATGATCTGGGTTTTCTCGATTATTCATCCTTTGAATCAGATCAAATCGTATATTGCGCAGGTGAAACAGGGAAAAGAAGTGGAACTGCATTTGAATCGAGATGATGAGATCGGAGAAGTGGCCAAAGAACTGGTCAATATGAAGGATGAGCTGCAAAAGCAGGAAAAAGTGAAAGAAGAAATGATTCATAACATCTCTCATGATTTAAAAACACCGATTGCCACGATCAAATCATATTCCGAATCCATTAAGGATGGTGTATATCCGTATGGAACCTTGGAAAAAAGTATCGATGTGATCTTAGATAATGCCAATCGATTGGAAGCAAAAGTACATAACTTATTGTATTTGAATCGTATTGAGTATTTGATCACCAGTGATGCCGAAGGTGTTGTGACCAATATGAAAGAGGTCGTGGAAGAAGTCGTATTAAATTCAGCGGTGATTCGTCCGGAAATTCGCATTATCACTGATGTGGAAGAAGTCTTCTTTGACGGACTTTTGGAATCCTGGCGTGTTTGTATTGAAAATATTATGGAAAACGCATTCCGTTATGCTAAAAGCTATATACAGATTACGGTTCGGGAAAATGATTTACAGATATCCAACGACGGACCAAAGATGCCGGAGGATCGCATTGATGCCCTTTTCAGACCTTATGAAAAAGGGGAAGGCGGCCGTTTCGGCTTGGGACTTTCCATTGTATCCCGCGTTGTCAAAGCTAATAAATATCATGTAAAAGGCTTTAATACAGAGGATGGTGTATGTTTTAGGATTTACAGAGATGTCCCAAAGCCAAAGAAAAAGCCTAATGATCGAAAAGGTTGGCGTGACAACAAAGCACATGAAAATAAAAAAGAACAGGAATCTAAAGATAATAAGGAGGATCTGACATGAGAGTAGGAACAATCGGATCTGGTGTGATCGTGGATCGCATGATCGATGCGATGAATCAGACAAAGGATGTAGAAGTGGTTGCCGTATATTCTCGAACAAAAGAGAAAGCGGAAGCCTATGCGCAAAAACATCAGATTGAAAAATCGTATCATGACCTGGAAGAAATGCTTCAGGATACCACCATTGATACAATTTATGTCGCCAGTCCCAACAGCCTTCATTTTGAACAGTCAAAAAGAGCACTGCAGGCAGGGAAGCATGTCATCTGTGAAAAACCATTTACACCTACACTGCATGAAGCACAGGAGCTTTTTGATCTGGCAGATCAGAACAATCGTTATATTTTTGAAGCAATTACAACGATTCATCTTCCAAACTATCAGATCGTAAAAGAGCATTTAAAAGATACCGGAAAAGTACAGCTGGTTCAATGTAACTTTTCACAGTTTTCGTCACGCTATGATAAATATAAGAATCATCAGGTAACCAACGTATTTGACCCGGCTTTTAATGGTGGAGCTTTAATGGATATCAATGTATATTGCCTTCATTTTGTAACCGGTCTTTTTGGGAAACCGGACTCAATAGAGTATAACGCAAATCAAGGTTTTAATGGTATCGATACCAGCGGCATTGCGATTCTTCGTTATCCGGATAAGCTGGCCATTTGTGTAGGTGCAAAAGATAGCAGTTCACCAAACCAAGTCTTTATTCAGGGAGATCAGGGAACGATTCGTGTCTATGGTTCGAGCTGTGGTGTTTGTAAACATGTACAGTTTTTACCTCTAAAAGGTGATATGATCGGCAAGGAAGACCAAGAAACAACAATGGAATTAGGCATTGATCAGCTTCCGCATATGATTTATGAGTGTCAGGTCTTTGAAAACATCATTCAAAATAATGATAAAAAAGAATATCAAAGACTTTGTGAACAGACAAAGTTAGTTGTTTCTTTGATTGAAGAAGCACATTTACAATTACAAGGGTGAGAAATCACTCTTTTTTTATAACTACATATGATTGTTGGCTAATATATGTTGGTAAGCATAGTTGAAGTCTTATAAAGTGAATAGGAAGATTCAGATAAATCAAATTCTAAAAGTGAGTTCTAAATAATTAGGACTCACTTACTGTTTTTAAAAGAATTTTAACAGTTTTCTCTTTTTCATACGTATTTAATAGTGTAGAGAAAAGGAGGAAACTCAAATGGAAGACAAAAAAGAATTAAAAGAGATCATGCGGGAAACAAAACGACTGTATGATGAACAGTGTAAAAAGATCCTGTCGTATAAACAGATTCTGGCCTATATTTTTAAGGAATGTCTGGAAGAATATAAAGATCTTTCCCTGGAAAAGATACAGGAGCTGCTGGATGAGGAACAAAGTCATGACAAGATGATCAGCAAAAATGTGGAGAATCAAAGTATCAGGGGAAGTATGATCCGCTATGATCTTCTCTATAAGATCAAAAATCCACAAAACAACAATTCTATGTGGATCGATATCGAACCACAGGGAATGGATCCCGGTACCAATGATCTGTTTCATCGAGGCTTTTATTACGCCACAAGAATGGTAGCCCGACAAAGAAACGATCCGGAAGGTTTTGAAGAAGATGACTTTGACAACCTTCAGAAGGTA
>NZ_ATUT01000011.1 GCF_000420345.1 Faecalicoccus pleomorphus DSM 20574
GACTTATACCGCACAGTATAAGGCAGACAAGAACAACGACGGTGTTGCGGACGAAGAACAGTATGTCGATGTCACATTCCAGATTGCGGAAGAAGACAGTGGCAAGGGTACGATCGACGGCGAAGCCAGCCTGACCAACCTTGTACCAGGACTGGAAATGAGCGTTCCAAGTGTTGTCGATACCGAAGGAGATGACTGGGCCTTTGACGGATGGACACCAGCATTGACGACCGATGAAGAGGGCAACGTGGTTGTTCCGGCGGACGATGAAACGTATACAGCAACATGGAAAGAAGACAAGAACCATGACAATAAACCGGACGAAGATGAAACGAAATACACGATCAGCTATGAAGCCGGAACCGACGAAGAAGTTGGCAATATGCCAGCAGCGCAACCGAATGTATTGAAGAATACCACACAGACGGTTAGCACACAGGTTCCAACAAGAAGCGGCTATGTATTCAGCGGATGGACGACAGAGGATGTAGACGTCAACGAAGATGGTCAATTCATGATGCCGGCGCAGGATGTCACATTCACAGCGACATGGCGAGTAGACAGCAACGGCGATGGAATTGCAGACGATGATCAAGATTTAACTAAACCAGAAGATTCAGATTCTAATGAAGATTCTGAAAGTACAGATGGTGAAGATACCGCAACAGCTACAAACGTAGGTATCTTCGCATCACTGGCTACCAGTGCTTTAGCTGGACTGGGAATCTTAGCTGCATTAAAGAAAAGAAGAAAAAACTAATTACTTCTTTGAACAAGGATGAGAGCTAAATGCTTTCATCCTTTTCTTATGGTCAAAAATTTAATCACAACAAATATATAACTATAAATTGACAATGTTTAAAGGGAGGGAATACCTTTGTATATAAAGAAGAGAATGCTGTATGATTCAATCTTGTATTAGAGTTAAAGAAATTTTGACTTGTTTTTATCAACATCGAAAACCAAATTATAAGTTTTTATCATCTTCTCATTCTTATTTTGAATTTACCTATGTAGATAGCGGACAACTATATACGGTTGTCTATAATAAAGAATATATTTTACATTCTTCACAATGTATGGTGTATTATCCTAATCAAAAACATAGTCAGTACACTGATGCATTTTCAGGTTGTTCCTGTTTAACGATATTTTTTGAAATGGAAACGAACATTCCGGAGAATCTTAAAAATAAGATTATACTCACTTCTCAACAAATGCGTTTGGAAATGAAACGGTTTATAAAGGAAATCAGTTTGATTCATGGATGAATACAGAAATGTCATTAGTCATCTTTCAAAGGATTTTGATTCAAGCTTTATGGGGACAAAGAAGTTCTAAGAAGGAATCTAGAGGGCTTGTAACAGACGATGAATTGGAACCGATTCTTTTATATATAGAGAATCACATGGATAAGGATATAAGTGTAGAAGAGTTGTGTCGTATTTTTTTCGTATCCAGAAGTTCATTACAAGGTATGTTTCGTAATGCTTTAGATTTGACACCAAAACAGTATATTGCAGATGTCAAGATGAAAAGGGCAAAACTTTTGTTGCAGGAGCATGGATATACAATTTCTGAAATCGCATATCAACTGGGATATCATTCGTTGTATTACTTTTCACGAAAGTTTAAAAACTATTTTGGTATGAGTCCGAGTGAATATATAAAGTCTTTATTATAAAAATCTGGAGTGAATTCGTTTAGAACCCATGAAAAAAGAACAGGACGATCCCTTCAGAGGTATACCTGTTCTTTATTGTATGTAATTATAGTTTGTTGACAAATAAAGCTCGTATTGCGTTTAATACGGCAATAACCATAACACCGACATCGGCAAAGATTGCAATCCACATATTCGTTAAACCTAACGCCCCTAATAGTAAGCAGATTAGTTTTACACCGATGGCAAATACAATGTTTTCATAAACGATGCGAAGACATTTTTTTGATATTTTGATAGCCTTTGGAATTTGCATAGGATCATCATCCATTAAGACGATATCCGCTGCTTCGATGGCCGCATCACTTCCCATGGCACCCATGGCAATTCCAATGTCGGCTCTTGATAGAACGGGAGCATCATTAATGCCATCCCCAACAAAGGCCAGTTTTGCGTGCTCTGGTTTGGACGATAAAAGCTCTTCTACTTTTTCTACTTTATCACCTGGTAAAAGGTTACTGTAAACGGCATCTAATCCTAATTTTTGACCAATTGAATCGGCCACTTTTTTAATATCGCCGGTCAACATGACTAACTTTTCGATTCCACAGCTTTTTAAAGCCTGCATTGCCTTTAAAGAAGTTGGTTTTAACATATCAGAAATGACAATGTGTCCTGCGTATTGACCGTTGATGGCCATATGAAGGATCGTTCCGGTATGATGACATTCTTTATAAGGAATGTGGTATTTTTCCATAAGTCTTGTATTTCCAATCAAGACATCTTGTCCATCGACTTTGGCAACAATACCATGACCGCTGATTTCCTGAATATCTTTTACGCGGGAGCGGTCAATTTCATGGTGATAGGCGCGCTGTAGGCTTTTACTGATAGGATGCGAAGAGGCACTCTCTGCCAAAGCTGCAATCTCAATCAGCTTATCATTTTCAATTTGATTATGATGAATACCGCTGACTTCAAAAACGCCCTGTGTTAATGTACCGGTCTTGTCAAAGACAACGATTTTAGTTTTTGATAATGTTTCTAAATAATTGGATCCTTTTACCAAAACACCAGCTTTACTGGCACCACCGATACCGGCAAAGAAACTTAAAGGAATGCTGATGACAAGGGCACATGGGCAGCTGATTACAAGAAAGGTCAATGCACGATACATCCATACATGCCATTCTGGATCTAAATTCATGCCTAACATACGAACGATGGGTGGTAAGATAGTCAAAGCTAAAGCGCTGTAACAAACGGCTGGTGTATAAATACGGGCAAAACGGGAAATAAATGCTTCCGATCTAGACTTTCTGGAACTGGCATTTTCTACAAGGTCCAAAATTTTGGAAGCTGTGGATTCATCAAATTCTTTTGTCGTCTTAATTTTTAGAACACCACTCATGTTGATACATCCACTGATGATCGCATCTCCGGCTTTGATATCGCGAGGCAGACTTTCCCCTGTTAAAGCGCTGGTATTTAAGCTGGAGTTTCCTTCTAGGACAATGCCATCGATCGGAACTTTTTCTCCCGGCTGTACAACGATCACACTGCCGATTTCTACCTCATCCGGATCCACCTTTTCCAATGTCCCGTTATTTTCTATATTGGCATAATCCGGACGAATATCCATTAAATCACTGATGTTTCTGCGACTTTTACCAACCGCATAACTTTGGAACAATTCACCGATCTGATAAAACAACATAACCGCAATTGCTTCGGTATAATCCCCGTTATCATAAATGGCAAGCGCTATGGCTCCCAAAGTCGCGACAGCCATCAAGAAGCATTCATCAAAAACCTGATGGTTTAAAATTCCTTTTCCAGCTTTGATCAAAATATCATAACCAACGATCAGATAAGGAATCATGTAGGCGATAAAACGATACCATCCTTCTATTTCTATAAAATGTAATCCGATCATAAAAGCAGCTGCTAATAGAATACGAACCAACATCTTTTTCTGTTTCTTATTCATAAGGAAACCCCCGATCAATATAATGATTGAACAACTATTCAATTGACACTTATACTATACATCATTCTAATAAAGAATCAAGTAAAATCTATTCTTTTTTCATGGAAGTAAAAGAAAACTATTTTTTAACAAAAAGATGAGTTTATACTTGCATAATTTTCTAAATAAGGTAAATTATAGTTATCAATTAAATGATTGCTCAATTAATAAACTAAAGGAGATTTTTATGAAAAAGACGTATAAGATTGATGTAGATTGTGCTAATTGCGCCAATAAGATGGAAGATGCAGCCAAGAAAACAGAAGGTGTTAAGGATGCAGTTGTCAACTTCATGACATTAAAAATGAAAGTAGAATTTGAAGAAAATGCAGATGTTTCCAGCGTTATGGAGCAGGTCTTAAAGAACTGTAAAAAAGTGGAATCGGATTGTGAGATATTTTTCTAGGTAGCATTGATAAGAAGTCATCAGCGATAGAGCGGATGGCTTCTTTTGTATAACTCTTATAGATGAAGAAAAGTATTCTTTCGAACGTTAAAGAAACAACATTTCTTTATTTTTATGGATCTTTTTTTCTTGGCATAATACTAATGAATAGAAACGATTATGGCAGCCATAATGATGGAGGAATATAAGAATAATGTACTATAGCTATTTTAAGTTAGTCTAATTTGATCCTATAAAGAGTTTATGAATATTAAGTACAAAAAAATGAAAGAAGCTATAACACTGGAAACCAATCAATTGTTATAGCTTCTTTGATGGAATCAATATCCCAGTTCTTCGCCTACAAGAATTACAGAAATTCTGCCAGCCTGCCCACTTCTTCTGGTCACCAAAACTTGATTACAGATGCAGTCAAGAGCCAGGCAATCCATGCATCGACCAACTTTGGCACAAGGTGTATCTTTATGAAGTCTTGTGGTATTTGGTGGTGTAGCCATATTCCGAACACGCTTGATGCCACTTTCAACATCTGGTACCACCTTATTCATACCGGCAATGATCAATACATGCTCCGGTCCATAACATAGATAACAAATGCGGTTTGCCCGACCATCGATATTGATCAATTCTCCATCTAAAGTAATCGCATTGGTGCTCATTAAAAAGTAATCAGCCAGAAATATCTTAGAAGCCTGTTCTTTTGGATCGCCCTGTGTTCGATCGATGGCGTTATAATCGCCCTGTTTGATCACATCCAAAAGTCCGATTTCATCCAAAGTCATGGAGCCACCCCAGCCAACAGAACTTTTAGCCGGCATCAGTTGTAATGCTTTTTGTAAAGCTTCTTCTTTTGTGGCGCAATAGTAGCCCTGCATATTACGCTTATTTAGATTTTTGATAATGGTTTGGGCCGTATTTTGAAAAGATAGTTGTTTAGGATTCATGATCGCACCTCCCTGTATTGTTATTATAGCGCATCATATCACTTGATATATACCCTATATAGGTATATAATTCTAACGAAAGGTGATGAATATGACAGAAAATACAGAACATAAAAAACATACACCGCGTCCGCAGACGGAGGTAAAAATGTTAAAAAATCGTCTGCATCGTATGATGGGGCAACTGACAGGTATTGAAAAAATGTTAGATGAAGGACGCTACTGTGGCGATATTTTGATTCAGGTTTCGGCATTGGAGAGTGCCTTACAGTCTTTAGGCTATTTGATCCTTCATGATCATCTGGAAACTTGTGTGCGGGAAAAGGCAAAAGAAGAAGATCCGGAGGTCATGGAAGAAGTCATGATGTTAGTTAAAAAATTGAAATAGAGGGATGTCGATGAAAAAACAGTTTGATGTGACAGGAATGACATGTTCAGCTTGCCAGGCCAATGTCACAAAGGCCGTTTCCAAGCTGGATGGTGTAGAAAATGTAGATGTTTCTTTATTATCAAATTCGATGCGAGTGGAATATGATGAAGCCAAGACCAGCGTGGCATCGATTTGTGATGCGGTAGAGCATGCCGGATATGTGGCAAGAGAAAAAGGAACAAAGAAAGAAGATGCTTCATTTCAGGAAGAATGGGATCAAAAAAGAGCAGATGCGAAAAAAGAACAAGATGCTTCGTTTCATCGACTTTTGGTTTCAATTCTTTTATTGATCCCCTTGATGTTGATTGCGATGGGACCAATGTTGGGACTGCCTATTTTGGCCGGTGAAGAAAATGCGATGATCTCCGGCTTGAGTCAGGTGTTGATTTCCATGTTGATCTTATGCATTCAAAGACATTTCTTCATTCATGGTTTTAAGTCTTTGTTTCATAAGGCACCGAATATGGACAGCTTGGTCGCCATTGGTTCCGGGGCCAGCTTTGTGTATGGATTATACGCTTTATATCGTATGGCTTATGGATTTGGACATAGTGATATGATGATGGTACATCACTCCATGCATGCGTTATATTTTGAGTCGGCTGCCATGATCGTTACATTAGTAAGTGTAGGAAAATATTTGGAATCTCGATCAAAGCGAAAAACGGGCGATGCGTTGGATAAGTTGATGGATCTAAGTCCAAAAAATGCATGTGTGATTCGCAATGGCAAAGAAAAGATGATCTTAGCCAGTGAACTGATGCCACATGATCATGTTGTCATTCGTCCGGGAGATCGAGTTCCGGCAGATGGTACGATTCTTTCCGGTAATGGAGTCTTGGATCAAAGTGCTATCACCGGAGAAAGTGTACCGGTGGATAAAGAAGTTGGAGATACAGTTATATCAGCCACTTTGAATCAGAATGGTTCTTTTATCTTTGAAGCAACTAAGGTCGGACAAGATACGACATTGGCACAAATCATTAAGCTGGTGGATGAAGCCGGAAATTCCAAAGCACCGATTGCTCGTGTGGCGGATAAAGTCAGCGGTATCTTTGTTCCCATCGTGATTGGTATTGCGATCGTCACAGGAATCGTATGGATTCTTGTGGGCCAAACTTTTGAGTTTGCCTTATCGAATGCGGTAGCTGTCCTAGTAATCAGTTGTCCATGTGCTCTGGGGTTGGCAACACCGGTTGCCATTATGGTTTCGACCGGGAAAGCGGCAGAGTATGGTATTTTGATCAAAAATGCAGCAGCTTTGGAAAATATGGCTTATATGGATACGATCGTATTAGATAAGACCGGGACGATTACCAGCGGAAAGCCTAGTGTGCAACAAGTTGTGACCGATTTGGATCAAAGGCAGTTTCTAGCTTTAGCAGCCAGTTTGGAAGTAGGCAGCGGACATCCTTTGGCCAAAGCTGTAGTCGATCATGCACAAGAAAATAAAGTTGATTTACTGCCGGTTGATCAGTTTGAATCGATCAGTGGCAAAGGAATCAAAGGTGTGGTACAGGGGAAACACCTATTGGCCGGCAACTATAAATTCTGTAAGGAACAAGGTGTTGTGTTTACAGATGAAATCGTACATGCGATTGAAGAAGCCGCCGGTAAGGGCTGGACACCACTGATCTTTGTACAGGAACAAAAGGTGATCGGTTGGATCAATGTAGCCGATACGATCAAGGAAACAAGTAAGGCCGCCATTCAAGCATTCAAAGAAAAAGGAATGCATGTGGTGATGTTGACGGGTGATAATCAGAAAACAGCTCAGACAATTGCCAAAGAGCTGTTGGTGGATGAAGTAATTAGTGATGTGTTGCCAACCGATAAGGAAAATGTCATTCGCACTCTGCAAGGACAGGGGCGCAAGGTCATCATGGTTGGTGATGGTATTAACGATGCACCGGCATTGATGCGGGCAGATATCGGTATTGCGATTGGTAATGGTACGGATATTGCGATTGACAGTGCCGATGTTGTATTGATGAAAAGCTCTTTACTGGATGTCAATACAGCCATCGATTTAAGCAGAAAAACGATTCGAAATATTCATATGAATCTGTTCTGGGCATTTTTCTATAATGCGTTAGGAATCCCATTGGCTGCCGGTATTTACTATCCGTTCTTTGGATGGCTTTTATCGCCGATGATCGGAAGTGCGGCCATGTCGCTCAGCTCTGTTTGTGTATGTACCAATGCCTTACGTTTACGTTGGTTTAAACCAGAAATTGTAATGGAAATTCAAGAAACAAAACAACAAGAAAAGAAAGTAGAGGAAGAAAAAATGACAAAAACAATGAAAATTGAAGGAATGATGTGCCAACATTGTGTGGCTCATGTAAAAAAAGCTTTGGAGGATGTAACCGGTGTTATCAAAGCGGATGTAGATTTGGAGAGTGGATCGGCTAAGATCGAAATGGAAGCCGATGTAAAAGAGGATATTCTGAAAAAAGCGGTTGAAGATGCAGGATATACACCTGTATCAGTAGAGTAAGAATGATAAAGAGAATCTTCTTGATTTATTCGAGCAAGATTCTTTTTTTGTGAGAAATTTGACGTCTCAAAAGCAGATTACACAATCGATTCTTTATCGGAAATCATGAGTTTTATCTAGTGCATACATATAAGAACAGGCGAGTACAAGCTCATTTTTTGTCATTCTTGGATTCATTTATTTACAAATTTATAAATATGTAAATAAATAAACTATATTTATATTATGTAAATATACATAGCTGTATAAAAGTTAGAAAAACCTATTTTTCTTACCCCAAAACAGCTTAAAATGTGTTAGAATTGACGTATTGAAAGGGGTTACAGAATATGGACAGAAAGGCAGGCCTTCTATGTCCGTTGTTTTCTGTGCCGGGAAATCAGGGCATTGGAGACTTTGGGGCAAAGACATTAAAAATGATCGATTGTATCGTGGAAGCTGGATATAAAGTATGGCAGATGTTGCCGTTACAGGTGACAGGATTTACGCATTCACCATATCAGACACTTTCCAGTTTTGCCGGCGATCCTATCTATATCAACATTGACCGTTTGAGCGAGTGGGGACTTTTGACCCAAAGCTCGGTGATCAATTGTAATAAGTTTAAAAATTTTGTGGATTATCCACAAGTAAAGGAATTTAAAGAAAAATATTTTGAACGTGCCTACAAAGCCTTTAAGAAAAATATAGATTTGTTTCAAAGTGAATATGATTTGTTCTTGAAAGAAGCCTTTTGGCTGGATGATTGGGTAACTTACCAATTATTTCATGAACTTCATGAGGGAGCTTCCTGGAATGAATGGGATGAAGAATACCGCAATTTCTCAGAGGAACATGATATTGATCTGGAAGATTATCAAGACCAGATGGACTATTATCGCTTTTTACAGTTTGTCTTTTATAAACAATTTCAGGAAGTTGTTGACTATGCCCATCAAAAAGGATTAGAGATCATGGGAGATATTCCTTTTTATGTCGATTATGACAGTGCCGATGTATGGGGCAATAAGGAGTATTTTTTGTTGGATGAAGATGGCAAGCCAGAATTTGTGGCAGGCTGTCCACCGGATTATTTCAGTGAAACAGGGCAGCGATGGGGTATGCCAATCTATGATTTTGAGGCACAGGAAAAAGATGGTTTTAAATTCTGGTGTGACAGAGTTTGCTGGACCGCTCGATACTTTGACAAAGTACGAATTGATCATTTCCGCGCTTTTGATACATACTGGAAGATCCCGGCTTCTTGTCCGACGGCAATTGAAGGAGAATGGGTGCTGGGACCGGCCCAAAAGCTTTTGGATGCGATCAAAAAGGCACGTCCAAATGTAGAATTGATTGCCGAGGATCTGGGCATTATTCGAAAAGAAGTGACCGAACTGGCTGAAGCCAATCATATTCCGGGCATGGAAGTTTTGTTGTTTAAAATGGAATCCAAGCTATTAAGAAAACCATTGCCAAAGCACAAGGTCGTTTATACCGGAACGCATGATAATGGAACGATCATGGAAGAATATGGAAAATATGATTCGAATCGCCGCATCAGTTTACGCCGTTTCTTTAAAAAAAGAGGCTATACGGAACGGGCGTTCTATGATATTGTTTGTCATTATGCGCTGGATACAAAAGCAGATCTTGCGATCTTACCGATTTGGGATATTTGCGGCTATAAAGAAGAAGCTAGAATCAACCTTCCGGGAACGGTCAGTGATCATAATTGGACATGGAAACTAAAAGATTTTAAGACATTTCCACAGGAGCTTTTAAAAACAAAGCCATGGATCATCGATGCAGGTCGTTAGATCTGTGTCTTTTTTATGAAAGGATGTTCGTATGTTACAAATTAAAAATGCACATGTATATGCACCACAAGATAAAGGCATTCAGGATGTATGGATCGCCGGTGGAAAAATTGAAGCGGTAAGTAAGACTTTACCAATCATAAATGGTATAGATTGTATCGATGCGACCGGTAAAATACTAACGCCCGGACTGATCGATCGTCATCTACATATCACCGGAGGCGGTGGTGAAGGTGGCTTTTGTACACAGGCACCGGCAGTGACGGCATCCCGTTTGATTTACGGTGGATTAACGACAGTCGTTGGCCTTTTAGGAACCGATGGGATCACACGAAGTGTCGAGAATCTAGTTGCCAAGGCAAAGGCCTTAAAAGAACAGGGGATATCTGTCTATTGTATGACAGGTGCTTACGGGTATCCCAGTACTACGATTACAGATTCGGTTCAAAAAGATATTGTATTTATTGAAGAAATCATCGGCTGCAAACTGGCCTTATCCGATCATCGATCCAGTCATGTTACATCAGAAGAATTGATGCATCTGGCAAGTGATGTTCGCGTGGCGGGCATGTTGTCAAAAAAAGCCGGGATTTTGACACTGCATTTAGGCGATGAGAAACAAGGCTTACAAATGGTAATGGATATTCTGGATCAAACAGATATTCCTATTAAGACATTTCAGCCGACGCATGTCAATCGTAATCCCGCCTTACTACAACAAGCCATCAGTTTTGCGAAAAGAGGGGGAACGATCGATATCACTTGCGATTCTACAGAAGGTGTATATCAGGCATTGATGAAAATTAAGGAAGAAGGTGTCTGTATGGATCAGGTGACTTTGAGTTCTGATGGCCAGGGCAGCTGGTCAAAATATGATGCCCGGGGAAATCTTTTACAAATCGGCGTATCGGATGTCGATACGATATATAAACAGATCGTCTATCTGGTTAAACAGAAAAACTGGTCCATGGAGGATGCCTTGGCGTTAGGATGTCGTAATGTTGCCAAAGCATTAGAGCTTTATCCAAAAAAAGGCGTGATTCAAAAGGGCAGTGATGCCGATCTTCTGTTGTGGGATAAAGATTTAAACTTAGATACAGTAATTGCACAGGGCAATATTTTGATGAAAAATGGAAAATTATTGACCAAAGAGATGTTTTAGATCAATTGTTAGAGAAAACTAATCTTTTTGTTGTTCAAACAACGTGATTTATAATCGAGTTCTCCTATAATATGAATAAGAATACAAGGAGAATATTTATGGACAAGAAAATTGATTTACAGAAAAGTGTATTTGAAATCTGTACGCAGTATCCGGAAGTGATTGATATTTTATATCAACTGGGATTTACCGAAATTACGAAACAAACAGCCATGCAGACGGCAGGATGTGTCATGACACTTTTAAATGGCGCCAAAATCAAAGGGATTGATTTAAAGTTGATTGTCGAAGCTTTACAGAAAGCCGGTTTTGAAGTAGAAGGTTATGTGGATCGTCAGGCTTTATTAAAAAGTTATATCCAACGATTGAATGAAGGAGAAGACTTAGAAAGTGTACGTGCTGACTTTGTGCACAACTTTAAAGAAGTGGATGCTTCTGAAATCATGCAGGCCGAGCAGGAAATGATCATGTCCGGTGTGCCTTACTGGGAAGTGCAGCAGCTTTGTGATGTACATTCCGCTCTGTTTCACGGAGCGACAAGACAGGAAAAAATCGATCAGGCCGAACAAGCGGTAGAGGATTCGTTACATCACCAAAAGGCGGATACACTGATTGCCATTCCCGGTCATCCTCTCTCTACGTTTGCCTTAGAAAATGTCTATATTGACAAGCTTTTAGAAAAGGCACAGGAACAGATAGAAAATGCCAAAGAAACCCTGGAGTTGTTGAACCAGCTTCGAGATATCTCCATTCACTATGCGAAAAAGGGAGATCTTTTATATCCATTATTAAAGGTGCGTTATGGTATATCAGGTCCATCAGATGTCATGTGGGGTGTGGATGATGAAATTCGTGATCAGCTTCGCCGTTTAGCTAAAAATCCAACGATGGATGCGGATTGGAAAGAAACGTATCTAAACACCATTCAAAGAGCGCAGGAGATGATCTATAAAGAAAACAATATTTTATTTCCTTTATGTGCCGAAAACTTCACAAAAGATGAATGGGAGCAGATTTATAAAGATTCATTAGGCTATGAACCATGTCTTATGGATACGATCCCGGTTTGGGAAGAAGCTCGAACAAAACAGGGGGAAATGAAGTTGCAGGATCAGGAAATCATCTTACCGAGTGGGCATATGAATCCAAAACAACTGCAGGCGTTATTGAATACGATCCCTATGGAAATTTCCTTTGTCGATGAACAAAATATCAATCGGTATTTTAATGAAGGTTATAAATTGTTTAAACGACCGAATATGGCAATCGATCGAGAAGTTTTTTCTTGCCACCCGCCTAAAATTGAACCGATGGTTCGTAAGATCATCGATGATTTCAGAAATGGAAGAAAAGATTCGGTCGATGTATGGATGGAAAAGATGGGCAAAACGTTACTGGTACGATATATGGCCATTCGTGATGCGAACGGAGACTATGTTGGAACCGGAGAATTTGTACAGGAAATGGATTTTGCCAAAGAACATTTTTTAAAACAGACGAAGTAAAAGAAAAATCTGGTGTCATGCCAGATTTTTTTCATCCCAGGAAGTTAAGATAAATTCATTTTTATGATATTGAAGCAGTCCGTCTTTTTGCATCTTGGAGAGTTCATTGGATAAAGCGCTGCGATCCACACCCAGATAGTCAGCTAACTGCTGGCGGGAAAAAGGAATATAAAATCGATTGGTTCCATGCTGCAGAGCTTGTTCAGATAAATAAGATACCAGTCTTCCACGAATCGATTTGGGTGCTGTATGCAACATTCGTTTGGATAAATTCAAATTTTTTTGCGCAGAGATGCGAATCAAATTGTGGATAGCCCGCTGATGGTAAGGACAGGCGTGTTGACAAGTCGTCATAAGTTTGTATGTATCGACAAATAAGATATGACTGTCTTGATCAGCTATGACATTAACCAATAATTCTTCCTTACCCATGGCACTATAGGTTTCCGCAAAGATTTGACCAGGTGCTATATGACTAAAGATTGTACTGTTGCCCCAGTAATCATAGACAACGATATTGACGCCACCGCTTAAAACCAGTCCTAAATCTTTAACTGTTTGTCCGGCCTGATAGATGGTTTGCCCTTTTTTATATTCTTTTTCATGGGCCCCTAAACATTTCAACATGGCTTCGATCTCATGCTCCCGGATTCCTTGAAATAATAGCGTTTTGGATAAGAAAGCTGTATTCATAAAAATCATCCTTTTTGTTGTTAAAACAACATATTATTTTGTTTTATTGTAGTACTCTGTTTTCAGTAAGACAAGGAGGATGCCTATGGAAAGTCTTTTAAAGAATATTGAAAAATCACAGGTGCTTCGTTTGAAAGAAGAATTAGCCTACCAACAAGGCCAAATCATTTCGAAAACATTGGTGCAGAATGATGCGATAAGTATCACACTGTTTTCTTTTTCTAAAGGAGAAGAGATCAGTACTCATGAATCGAAGGGCGATGCGTTTGTAACCGGTTTAGATGGTGTCGGTCTTATCACAATCGATGGAAAAGACTATGAATTGAAGGAAGGCGAATCCATCGTCATGCCGGCTTGTCATCCTCATGCGGTGCTTGCCAAAGAGAACTTCAAGATGATGTTAGTGGTTGTATTTTAGAAAAGAGGAATAAAAATGGAAAATCAAATGTTTTGTTTTCAATGTGAACAGACAGCCGGATGTACCGGTTGTATGGCACAAGCCGGTGTTTGCGGAAAACCCGCAGCCGTTGCCCGTCTGCAAGATCAACTGACTGGAGCCCTGATCAGTTTTGCCGATGCCCTAAAAGGCAAAGAGAATGTAGAAGATACGGTTAGAAAATTGTTTGTCGATTGTTTATTCACAACTGTCACCAATGTCAACTTTAATGAAGAGACAGTGCAGGCTTTGATCGATCAGGTGCACGCCCAGGAACAGGCAACTTTATCAGAGGTTCCTGTGGATTATGATATGAATCAAATCTGGAATGATAATGAAGATGTTCGTTCTTTAAAATCGTTGATCTTATTTGGACTTCGAGGCATGGCAGCCTATGCCTATCATGCCCGTGTGTTAGGGTATACCGATTCCGGTGTGGATATGTATTTTATTGAAGGCCTTCGCGCCATCAAAGAAAATAACAGTATGGAATCCTTATTGCCATATGTGATGAAAGTAGGCGAACACAACTATACGTGCATGGCTTTGTTGGATCAGGCCAATACCGAAACCTACGGAACACCGGAGCCGACCGTAGTACCATTGATGGTTGAAAAAGGACCGTTTATCGTAGTATCCGGACACGATCTATATGATTTAAAACAACTTTTGGAACAGACAAAAGATAAAGGGATCAATATTTATACACATGGAGAAATGCTTCCGGCGCATGGTTATCCTGAATTAAAGAAATATCCGCATTTAAAAGGAAATTTCGGAACCGCCTGGCAGAATCAACAGAAAGAATTTATGGACATTCCGGCACCGGTATTGTTCACCACAAACTGTCTGATGCCGCCACGTGCCAACTATAAAGACCGTATTTTTACCACAGAGCTTGTTTCATTCCCGGAATTAGTGCATATTGGAGAAGATAAAGACTTTACACCGGTGATCGAAAAAGCTTTGGAATTAGGCGGTTATGAAAAAGATACACAATTTACCGGTATCAATGGCGGTACGACAGTCACCACAGGATTTGGCCATGGAACGGTATTAGGTGTGGCCGATCAAGTTGTACAGGCGGTTAAAGAAGGAAAAATTTCTCGTTTCTTCTTAGTTGGTGGTTGTGATGGTGCAAAACCGGGAAGAAATTACTATACACAGATCGTAGAACAGGCACCTAAAGACAGTGTGATCCTTACATTGGCTTGCGGTAAATATCGTTTTAACGATTTAGACTTAGGAACCGTTGCCGGATTGCCAAGATTGATGGATATGGGACAATGTAACGACTCTTACAGCGCCGTACAAGTGGCCCTGGCTTTGGCCAAAGCCTTTAACTGCAGTGTTAATGAATTGCCGCTTTCCATTATCTTATCGTGGTATGAACAAAAAGCAGTTTGCGTATTGTTGACCCTTCTTTATCTGGGTATCGAAAATATCAAGCTGGGACCAACCTTACCGGCCTTTGTATCACCGAATGTATTAAACTATCTGGTAGAAAACTATCATATTGCACCAATTACTACGGTGCAGGATGATCTACAAGGTATCGTGGGATAGAGGAGAACAAGATCTATCTTTTCTTATGAATGATTGAAGAAAGGGTAGATCTTTTTTTATGGAAAGGAATTTTTTGATAACGAGGTGCTTTTTGAAGCACTCGAATTTGATTGTGCTATAATAAAAACACTATGGAACAAGAAGGTTTATTACAGGCAGAAGATATCCGTCCTTTGGCCGATCGAATGCGTCCGGAATCTTTAGAGGAATATGTAGGACAAAAACAACTGGTTGCCAAAGGAAATCTATTATGGAGAATGATCGAAAATGACAAAGTGACTTCTATGATCTTTTGGGGACCGCCCGGTGTAGGAAAGACAACACTGGCCAGAATCATCGCCCATCAGACGAAGAGTTATTTTGTCGATTTCAGTGCGGTCACATCCGGAATCAAAGAAATCAAAGAAGTGATGAAACAGGCTGATTTACGGAAGAATTTAGGCCAGAATACGATTTTGTTCGTAGATGAAATTCATCGCTTCAACAAGGCGCAGCAGGATGCGTTTTTACCGTATGTGGAAAAAGGCAGTATTATCCTTATTGGAGCAACCACGGAAAATCCAAGCTTTGAGGTCAACAGCGCCTTATTGTCAAGGTGTAAGGTCTTTGTGTTGAATTTTTTAGAAAAGGAAGATTTGATCGATCTGGTTCATCGTGCCTTAACTTCCCCGAAAGGGTTGGCAAATTTAGATATCGAGATCGATGATGAGGCAGTTGATGCGATTGCTTCCTTTGCCGGAGGAGATGCCAGAATTTGTTTAAATACGCTGGAAATGGTCGTAAATAACTCACCCAGCGATATTGAGGGCATCCATGTGTCGAAGGAAATTCTTCAACAGTGCCTGCAAAGAAAAACATTATTATATGATAAACATGGGGAAGAGCATTATAATGTGATTTCCGCTCTTCATAAAAGTGTGCGCAACAGCGATGTGGATGCGGCTTTGTACTGGCTGGCGCGTATGTTGGAAGCCGGGGAAGATCCGCTTTATGTCGCAAGGCGTCTGGTGCGTATGGCCAGTGAAGATATCGGTATGGCTGATTCCAGGGCTTTGGAGATTACTGTAGCGGCGTATCATGCGGCACATTTTTTGGGAATGCCGGAATGCAATGTGCATTTAGCGCATGCGGTCGTGTATTTAGCTTTAGCACCGAAGTCCAATGCTTTGGAGGTAGCCTACAACACCGTTAAAGTGGATGCGATCAAAACCTTAGATCAGCCGGTTCCTTTACACATTCGCAATGCGCCAACTCGACTCATGAAAGATTTGGGCTATAGTGATGGCTATGAATACAGTCATGATTATGCGTTTCATATGACAGATATGACCTGTCTTCCGGATGCCTTGATCGGTAAGGAATACTATCATCCCAGTAATCAGGGCTCTGAGGTCAAAGTGCAGAAACGATTGGCCCAAATCAAGGCCATTAAAGCCAATTATCATAAAATCAGACAACAGAAAGGAACAAAAAAATGAGAATAGAAATTCATTCGATAGAAGAAACACAAGCTTTGGCGCAAGCTATCGCCAGGCTGTGTCAGAATAAACATGTGGTGATCACGCTGGATGGTGATCTGGGAGCCGGTAAAACAACCTGGACCAAGGCCTTTGGAAAAGCGTTAGGGGTGACAAGTACAATCAATTCCCCTACGTTTACGATCTTAAAATCTTATACACAGGGCAATGGGCAGCCTTTACATCATATTGATGCCTATCGTCTGGAAGGAGCCAGTCAGGATCTTGGATTTGAAGATTGTTTTGATGAAGGAATTACCGTCGTCGAATGGTCACAGTTTATTCAAGACCAGTTGCCGGAAGACAGACTTTCTCTTTCTTTTGAAGAAGGAATCGATGAAAACAGAGTGATCACTATGGAAGCCAAGGGAGATGTTTCCAAGTCGATCCTGGAGGGATATCATGATTAGTTTATGTATGGACAGTGCGTATAAGCAGCTGGTTTTAGGGCTTTATAAAGACAAAGAGCTGTTGGCCGGTATTAGCTTAGAAGCCTTTAAGAAACAAAGTGAAACGATTTTTGTGGAGCTGAATCGGCTTTTAAAGGAAACAAATTTAGACTATAAAGATATTGATCGTGTCATCATTACAAAAGGACCGGGTTCTTATACCGGCATTCGTATTGCGATGACCATTGCCAAAGTGCTGTGTTCACAGATGCACAAAGAATTATATACGGTCTCAACGATGCAGTTGTATGCCGGTATCGAAAAACAGGCCAATGTGATTTTGGATGCCCGCAGTCAAAGAGCCTATGTGGCACACGTGGAAGATGGACAAATTCAGGGAAATACACAGATCCTGACACTGGATGAAGTCAAAGAATTTATCGAAACAAATACGGGAATCGTATTGGGCGATGCGGATTTGATTGGACAGGATGTACAGAAAGTGGATTTCTTAAAGAATTTCATCGAACTGGAACCCTACTATGAAAAAGTAGAAAACATTCACGCCCTGGTTCCGGACTATTTAAAAGAAAGTGATTCCTACAAAGTATGAATATAACAGAAATGAAGGAATCAGACTTAGATATCGTTGTTGAACTGGAAAAACAATGTTTTAAACAACCTTGGAATAAAGAACAGTGCTTGTATGAGCTTCAGGAAAATCCATTTAGTACCGGTTATCTTTTAAAAGAAGATGATCACATCGTCGGTTATGCCTTTTTATGGATCACATTTGAGATTGCTCAGCTGGCTCGTATCGGTATTGATCCTGCCTGTCGAAAGAAAGGCTATGGGACATATCTTATGGATGCTTTATGTAAGCAGGCAAGAGAAGCGCAAAGCGAGTTTCTTTCATTAGAAGTGCGAGAATCTAACCAGGCGGCTTTAAAGCTGTATGAAAAGCTGGGTTTGATTCCTGTCAATGTATCGAAGAATTATTATCCGGATGGAGAAAATGCCGTAGTGATGTCTATGGCGTTATAGAAAGGAGTTTCTATGATCATTTTAGGAATTGAGAGTAGCTGTGATGAAACGGCAGTGGCTCTTGTCAAAGATAAAAAAGAAGTACTTTCATCGATCGTGGCCAGTCAGATCGATGTACATAAAGAATTTGGTGGTGTCGTTCCGGAAGTTGCCAGTCGTATCCATATTGAAAATATTTCCTATTGTATTGAAGCCGCTTTAAAGGAAGCCGGATGTACGATGGAGGATGTGGATGCCGTTGCGGTGACCAAAGGACCGGGTCTGATTGGTTGTCTTCATGTCGGTGTGCAGGCTGCCAAGACGCTGGCTTTCGCCTATCACAAGCCACTTATACCGGTACATCATTTGGCCGCTCATATCTATGCCAATGAGTTGGTAGTGGATATGAAATATCCCTTATTGGCTCTTGTCGTATCCGGTGGGAATACGGAATTGGTCTATATGAAAGATGAAACCAGCTTTGAAATCTTGGGAGAAACACAGGATGATGCGATTGGCGAAGCGTATGATAAAGTGGCCCGTGTATTAGGCTTAGGCTATCCCGGCGGTCCCAAGATCGATAAAATGGCCAAAGAAGGAAAACCGGTTTATGAGTTGGCAAAGCCGAAAACACAGGGGCGCTACGATTTCAGCTTTTCTGGTTTAAAGAGCAGTGTTCTTCAATTTACCAAACGTATGGAAAGACAGGGAAAGACTTATGATTTGAATGATTTGGCTTGTTCTTTCCAGGAATGTGCATTGGATGAAATCTTTTCCAGGATTCATGCGGCTTTGGATGATCATCCCGAAATTCGTCACTTTGTCGTAGGTGGTGGTGTCAGTGCCAATTCCAGACTTCGTGAGAAGATCGAAGAATTAAAAACGGAATATCCAAATATTACCTTTACCGTGCCACCGATGTATTGTTGTACAGATAATGCCGGAATGATCGGAGTGGCCGGAACGATTGCTTATGTATCCGGACGAAGAGGCGATGAAACTTTGACCGGAGATGCCAGCTGGCCTATTCAATAGTTTTATATTGTCCTTACCCTATGTGGTAAGGCTTTTTTATAAGGTTGTGTGATTTGAATTCTTTTTGATAGAATGTTATATAGGTGATGAATATGGAAGATCAATTAAATAAGGAAATACAAGAAGCGATTCAGGCGGCCAATCATGCTTTGGCATGTTTAAGACAAGCCGATGCCTATCTTCAAAGTGCCAAAAACTGGGGATTGTTTGATATGCTTGGCGGAGGTGCGCTAACGACCTTTTTTAAGCATTCGAAAATGGACGATGCCCGTTATGAAATGGAAAGGGCCAAAAGAGCGCTGCAGAGTTTTCGTAAAGAATTGGCGGATGTCGATCAACGCCTTCATTTAAGTTTGGAGATTGGAGATTTTTTGACCTTTGCCGACTATTTCTTTGATGGACTTATCGCGGATTGGCTGGTACAAAGTAAGATCCAAGATGCGAAAGCGCAAGTAGAAAACGCGATCATTCAAGTACGACAGATTCGTGAAGATCTGTTACGCTATCGATAAAAGAAGAAAAAAGATGCGATCCAATATATATGATTTAGGGAGATTGTTATGAAGAATAAGCATTTTAAGACCAACTTTAACTGGAAATATGAAGGACCTTCCTTCACCAAAGATTTATCCACAAAACAAAAGATCATCTTATTGATTTTCTGGCTTGTCGCCGGAGCTATCGGTTATTATGTGTTCCATCCGGTCATTAGCTATAAGACGGTTACTGGCTTTGCCTATGTGATCTATGTAATTGTATTGGTTGGCATTGTATCTTTGTTCTTTCAGAAATCATTGATTTCGTATGGGAAATCGTCTTTTAAAATGACGGCTTTAAAGATCATTTTAGGACTATCTGTTATTTGGGTACTTGGCTCTTTAGCCGTATGCAATCCGGTATTTATGGCTTCTTATTTTGCCGATCGTATTCAGATTGAAAATGTTGATTTTGATAAAGTAAAAGAAGTGGATTTTACTAAGACACCGATCATCGATCGCGATTCAACGATCGTTTTAGGCGACCGTGTAATGGGTGAGATGCCGGAGCTTGTTTCTCAGTTTGAAGTCAGTGAAGAATATACACAGATTTCTTATAAAGACAGCGTCTATCGCGTGACACCGCTTGAATATGCTGGTTTCTTTAAGTATCTGGGAAATCAAGAAGAAGGTATTCCTGCCTATATTCTGGTCAATTCTGTTACCGGAGAAGCTGAGCTGGTGAAACTGGAAGATTTGGGATTGGATGGAATGAAGTATGTTCCTTCCGGTTATTTTAATCATGATCTATATCGTAAGCTGCAAATGCAGTATCCAACTACGATTTTTGGGGAACCCTCTTTTGAAATCGATGAAGAAGGACACCCATGGTATATTTGCACAACGTATGATTATGCCGCTTTTGAAACTAGAAAAACGGTTTCCGGTGTTGTTTTATTTGATCCGATCACAGGAGAATCGACAAAATACGATGATGTGCTCGATGCGCCAACCTGGGTCGATCGCATTTATCCGGAAAGCTTGGTCACAGAACAGGTGAATCAAAATGGCTCCCTGCAAGATGGTTTCATTAACTCTGTTATCGGTCAAAAAAATGTCACTTATACCAGCGAAGGCTACAACTATCTGGCACAGGATGGGGATATTTATATTTATTCCGGTATCACATCGGCTAATAAAGATTCCAGTAATCTAGGCTTTGTGTTAGTCAATTTAAGAACGCATCAAGCCATGAAGATCTCATCACCGGGTGCCAATGAAACCAGCGCCATGGCTTCGGCAGAAGGCGAAGTAAAAAACTATGGCTATACATCTACCTTCCCGCTTTTGGTCAATGTCAATGGTTCACCGGTCTATATGATGGCTTTAAAAGATGACAGCGGCTTGATCAAAATGTATGCGATGGTAGATGCCAGCGATTATCAAAAAGTCGCAACGATCGCATCCGATGAGGGATTTGAGAATCTAAAAAAGAAGTTCCTGGCCTTGGAAGGGACACAAGCAATTGACAAGGATGAATTGGAAACAAAAGACATCACAATCGAAAGTGTACAGATCTTAGCTATTGAAGATACGACAAAGTGTTTTTTGACAGATACTGAACATAATCGTTATAAGTTTACGATCACGGATCAAAATGAGGATGTAGCCGCCTTTTTAAAGGCACAGAATGTCGTAACGATCACATACAGTCCGCAGGAAGATGTCAATCTGATTCAATCGATTGAAACCAAATAAGTCAATTGTATGGTTTTGTGCTAAAATATCACTATGAATAAGTTAGAAAACGCAAGAAAAACGATCAATCAGATCGATCAGGAAATGGCAGCCTTGTATGAAAAGCGAATGAATGCGGTTCAGGAAGTGCTGGCCTATAAAAAAGAAAATGGACTTCCGGTCTTCGATGCATCCAGAGAACAGGAAGTCATAGAAAGAAATCTGGAGCATATTCAAAATCCGGATTACAAGCTCTTTTATAAAGAGTTTCTACATTATGTGATGGAGAATTCAAAAGACTATCAAAAAACACTTTTAAGTGAAGATGTTGTTGCCTATGCCGGTGTACAGGGAGCTTTTTCTCAAATCATGGCACAGCGTTTATATCCGGAAAATCGGAAGCTGAATCTTAAAAACTTTGATGAAGTCTTCAAAAGCGTTGTGGAAAAGAAGGCGCAGTATGGTGTCATTCCTTTTGAGAATACGAATTCCGGCTCGGTAGGAGAAGTGTTAGATGCTTTATTGGAGTATCCGGTCTATATTCAGGGAATCTATGATCTAAAGGTAGAACAATGTCTTTTAGGAACAATGGATGCGACATTAAAAGATATCGAATGGGTTTATTCCAAAGATCAGGCATTATGGCAAGCCAAGGATTTCTTAAAGGAATTAGGCGTGCAGACAGTCAGTTATCCCAACACAGCCATGGCTGCCCAATACGTTGCCAGTGAACAGGATAAGACCAAAGCCGCTATCGGCGCCAAAGAAAATGCACAGTTGTACGGCTTAAAGGTACTGGCTTCACAAATTGAGGCACATACCGAAAACACAACTCGTTTTCTGGTCATTGGTTTAGAGCCTATGAACAAGGGTAATCGTTTTAGCGTGATTTTAAGCGTTAAACACCAGAGTGGTTCTTTAGCAAGAATCATTGAGATCATTGCCCGCTATCACATCAACATGGAAAGTATTCAATCGAGGCCGATCAAAGGGAAACCATTTGAATATTTCTTCTTTATTGAGATGGATGGAGATTTAAACAATGCCCAGGCATGTTTAAAGGATATAGAAAAAAATTGCGAGAGTTTAAAGGTTTTAGGAACTTATGCGTTAGGAGGGAAATAAGATGAGCTTTGTCAAAGAAAATGTAAATCGCCAACCGATTGTCGATACTGTATTCTCTATCGTGAAAAAGGCAAAAGAAGATAAAGAAAAGATCGGAGAAGAAAATGTTGTGGATGCGACAATTGGTTCTTTGTATAACGAACAAGGAAGTCTGGTTGCCTTAGACAGTGTATTTTCTTCGTTGAAAAGTCTGGACAACAAAGTATTGGCTGCGTATGCGGCAAGCTTTACCGGAAATGATGATTTTAAAGATCGTGTTTATAAGTGGGTGTTAAACGGAAATAGCCACTTACATCATGAAGTGATTGCGACACCGGGTGGTACCGGAGCTGTGGCAATGACCATTCAGGAATGTCTGGATGTCGGACAAACTGTCATCCTGCCGGAAATCGCATGGGGAAGCTATAACTTAATGGCACAGATGAATAACCTATCTGTTAAAACATATGCGTTGTTTGAAGAAGATCACTTTAATCTGACTTCTTTTAAAGAAACTTGTGAACAAGTTATGAAAGAACAGGATAAGCTGGTGATCGTCATCAATGATCCATGCCATAATCCTACCGGATATTCACTATCTTCACAGGAATGGAAAGATGTGATTGCGTTCTTGAATGAATGCTCTAAAACGCATAAAGTTGTTTTGTTGAATGACATTGCGTATATTGATTTTGCCTATGGACAAAAATTGGCTAAAGAATATTTCTCTGTCTTTGATGATATTTCTGAAAATATGGCAGTGATCGTAGCTTTTAGTTTAAGCAAATCTATGACAAGCTACGGTCTTCGCTGTGGTGCTGCCATCGTTATGGCACAAACGGAAGATATCGTACAGGAATTAAAAATTGTCTTTGAAAAAGATGCCAGAGCTACATGGTCAAACATCAACAACGGTGCTATGGCTGCCTTTGTCGATGTGATAGATCATCATTTAAAAGAATATGACCAGGAGCGTTTACAGTATGTTGCCTTATTAAAAAAGCGCAGTGAGCTTTTTGTCAAAGAAGCCAATGAAGTCGGCTTGAAACATTATCCATATAAAGAAGGTTTCTTTGTGACACTTTCAATGGACAATACGACAAGAGATGCCTATCATGAAGCTTTGATGAAAAATCATATCTATACGGTAAAGGTCAACAAAGGAATTCGCGTTGCGGTATGTTCTTTATCTCTTGATAAAATCAAGGGATTGGCCAAGAAAATGAAAGATATTTTAGATACAATTCAATAAAAGAATGCAGATAGACAAAAAAATAAATGTGTCTATCTGTTTTTTTGTTTATAATAGAAAATATGAAATGGGGAATTATTGATGTAGGCGGTGGTATGCGCGATATTTTCGGTACCGGTGTACTGGATGCCTGCTTAGAAAAACAAATTCAATTTGATTATGCGATCGGTGTATCGGCCGGCAGTGCCAATCTTGCCAGTTTTTTGTCCTGTCAAAAAGGAAGAAACAAGCGCTTTTATACCCAGTATGCCAAACGCAAAGAATATATGTCTTTGTCCAACTGGATTCATAAGAAAAACTATTTAGATCTGGATTATATTTATGGTACTTTAGCTAACAGTAATGGTGAAGATCCAATGGATTATGAAACATTTGCCAAGGATCCTACTGAATTTGAAGTCGTTTGTACGGATGCCAGCACAGGCAAACCAGTCTATTTTTCAAAAGAAGATATGCCTTTGGATCAGTATGACATCCTAAAGGCAAGCAGCTGCATGCCTATTGTGTGCCAGCCATATCCGATTTATGATGCCTTGTACTTTGATGGTGGAATATCCGATCCGATACCTGTTGGAAGAGCCTTACAAAAAGGATGCGATAAAGTTGTTGTGATCCTGACAAGACCAAAAGAAGAAAAAAGAAATCCGAAAAAAGATAATTTGACCTCTAAAATTTTAAGGAAAACTTATCGAAATTCCGGAAACAGTTTAAGCCAAAGAGCCTATGTTTATAATGAGAGCTTGGAACGCATACAAGAGATGGAAAAAGAAAATAAGGTTTGTATTTTGGCACCGGATACGATTGGAAATATGAAAACACTGACAATGGATGAAAACTGTCTGGAAGATTTATATCAACAGGGACAAAAGCAGATCCAAAAATTGATGGAATTTATGCAGCGTAAAACCTTTCATATCGTGACTTGATTTATTTATGAGTCATTTAGTACAATGATGTTAGAAAGGGTACGTATCGATCTTTTAAATTGGATACGATCAAAAACATATTATGATCAAAAAAATAATATCTGCGGTATTGGTATGTGCTTTTGGTATTCTGTTATTTGGCTGTGGAAGCTCTGAAAAAGTGCAGATGCAGGAAGCAAAGGAAGTTGTGGCCGATTATTTTGAAGATTTGAAGTCTGCAAAATTTGACAAAGCATCCGATTATGTTTCATCAGACTATAAGGATCCGTTGCGACTGGAAGAGATAGAACCGGCTTTGTCAGGTTTGATGTTAGGAATGAACGCTTCTATGAACACGGGTGAGGAATTTAAAAAAAGTTTTCATCAGTTTATGGATGTAGTGATGAACCAAATCGTGAATACGTATGACATAGAAAAGGCCAAATGGCAAAAAGAGGGAGTCGTGGATGTTCAGGTTAATTTTGAAGGAAAAGATCTGGCTTCTTTTGATCCTGCGGACTTAGATGAAGATGCGAATACATATATGGAGTCTTATCTTGTAGAAAATCAAGATCGTTTAACGGCATTGTATGAAGAAAAAGGCGAGCAGGAGGCTTATAAAGTCATTTTAGATGAACTGAGTAAACCTTTGTTTGAATTATTGGAAAAACATGTCAAAGAAGACTTACCGGATATCACGTATAAGGTACGATTACGTGTTGAAAAACAGAACGATGAATGGCTGATCACAAAATCAGAAATTATGAATTAAGAGGTTTCAAGCCTATTTTTTTGTTTTTAAAGAGTAGTGTATAAATCAAGTGTATATTTTACAGAATCCGAACATTTTATTCGTTGAATACGCTTACAAATACGCTATATTTTGATATAATTGAGATAAATAAAGGAGAAAGATTATGAAAAAATTAGTATCTTTGTTTGTGGCAATGGCATTTGCCATAGGCGTAGCTGGTTGTGGAAATAATAATGAAGCACAAATACAAGCAGCTACCGATGTTGTCAGTGGGTATTTGGATGCGATTCAAAATGGAAATTTAGATGAAGCAGAAGAATACACAACAGATTCCTATATTGATCCTTTAGGTATTGATAATATGGATTCGTATATGGAAAGTCTGTTAGATAGTTTGGATATGGGTGATACATTTGAACAGGAAGCCAATGATTTTGCGACAAATGCGGTAAAAGCGGCGATTACATCTTACGAGATCAATGATACAAAAATGGAAGAAGATACGATTTCAGTATTAGTTGATATCGATGGAAAAGATTATGAAAATATTGATTTTACGGCTATGGAGAGTGAATTAACAACTTATACGCAGAATTATGCCAATGAAAATTTGAATCGATTGATGCAGATTTACAATGATCAAGGAGAAGATGCCATGATGGAGGCAATGATGCAGGATATCGGCGGCTATATGTTTGATAGAATGGAAACTTTGTTTACCGGTGCAGAACAAAAGAAATACCAGATGCGTTTTGATTTAGTTCAGGATGAAAATGAATGGAAAATTAAAGCGGCAGAGATCTCTGAAGAAGCACAGTCATAAAATTGTAAAAGTCTATTAATCATAACTTCAATAGGCTTTTTAAGTGTTGAATTTTAAATTCATGGTTTGCATAAAGGAAAGATTTAAAATAAATCCAGACAGATCAACACAGGTAATCCTGGTCGCTAAACCGGGGAGCGTTAAACCTCGTTAACATAGATGGCCTGATTTTAGCGGTTAAAATGAGGTGATCGCCATGACATAGTTTGAAACACTATGTGATCGTCTTTATATCGACCAATCTACCCTTTCTCGATGTTTGAAAGAAGTCCGTAATAAACTAAGTCAATACAATTTGGAATTAATCAGTCACCCGGGTTATGGACTGAAAGTGCAGGGTGATAAGTTGGATGTACGTCTTTATTTGGCCAATAGTAAAAGTGTACATATCTTTACATCTCTGGAAGGGTATAAAGTCAGTTTTTTCAGACTAATTATCGTTCCTTTATGCACAGCTATTTTTATGATGTTATTACTTATACATTTTTATGATATTCGAATGACTTTATTAATTGCAAACAGCACACCCGTTGGTGTCATGCTTGCGATGTTTTCGCAAATGTATGCGGGAGACTTTGAATATGGTGCGCGCATTGTCAGTCTTTCTACTTTATTATCTCTCGTTAGTATTCCATTGGTGTTGAGTATCACACGTTTATTGTGGTAAATTGTATCAAAATGATTTAAAATTCATATATAAGAAATAAAAAAGTATCAAAAATTGCAATTTATGATACTTTTTTAAAAAATCACGTATAATTATTTCATATATGAATTGAGGTGATTGTTTTGGAACCTTTTCAGGCAAAAATTCTACCTGTTGAATATAAAGTTGATAAAGAATTATTAAATCTTTTAAGTGAAGCCAGTCAAAGATACGGAGAATATAAGTCTTTGTTTGATAATTTGAATTTCGATTCTTCTTTTTTCCTAGATTCTGCTTTGTTGAATGAAAGTTATAAATCCACACAAATTGAAGGAACGCAGATTTCACAGGATGAAATGTATTATTTGAAATATTTAAAGCCAACGGATGATAGCCGGGAAATTCAAAATTTGAAACGAACGATTGAGTTTGCTTATCAACAAGTTATACAAGGCAAAAAGATCGATATGTATTTAGTAAATCAAATGCATAAAATCTTATTGGATAGTGTGCGTGGAAATGATCGACAGCCAGGTCAGATTCGCTCTACCCAGAACTGGATTGCGCCTAGAGGTGTAGGAATCGAAGGTGCTATTTTCGTTCCTCCGGTGCCATAAGAAATTTATACGCTGTTACAGAATTTATATGAGTATATGAATGATGCGTTTATTGATCCTTTATTAGTCAATATTGCGTTAGCACATGCACAATTTGAGACAATACATCCCTATAGCGATGGAAACGGAAGATTAGGTCGTGCTTTGATACCGGTACAAATGGCGATGTTGGAGAAACAAAAACCAATTCTTTTTATGTCTGAAATCTTAGAGGTTTACAAACCTTCGTATCAAAGATATTTGATGGAGTACAGACAAGGAAACTACAGGGGATATTTAAAATTTTTCTCACAATGTACCATTGATCAATGCAATGCTTTTATATTGAGACTACATAAGATTAAAACGATTTATGAGGAAGATATGAAGACCATAGAACAAGTTCATAGTGGTATGGTTTATAAAATTATGCCGATCATCATGTCTCAAATTGTTTTCACAAAAAAAGAAATTGAAGATTTGACCGGTGTATCAAAAGCTACCGTATCACGGATCATCAACCGGTTGGAAGAATTAGAAGTTATTACGAAAGATGATTCCGTAATGAAAAAAGGATATAAATATAAGAAAATTTATGACTTATTTGTAGGAAAGTAAGAAAAAAGTATCATAAATCGCAATTTATGATACTTTTTTTATAAAAATTAGGTCAATTTGTTTCATGGATGATACAAAATCATTGTTTAATTACTTCTTTATTCTCATTTTTGGATTCATCGACGCCTAATATATAGGTTACAATTGTGGAAACCACAAAGGCAATGACAGCTCCTATAATGGCATACACTAAGTTCATGGTGCTACCACCGATAAAACTCAGTAAGCCTAAGAAACTGGCAACGGGTAAGAAATTATAAACTTGTAATCCGACAATGGATGCGAATAAACCGGCGGCAATTCCACCAGCCATCATGCCGATAAACGGTCTTTTGTATCGTACCCCAATTCCATACAAACCAGGTTCAGTCACACCGCCGATCATCTGGGCGATAATATAAGAAAATGCCAAGGCTCGTTGTTCTTTGTCTTTAATTCGAAGCATGGCACCCAGACACATTCCACCCACGGTGAAGGCGGCCAGTAAAACAGAAGGGGCAACGACCGATTCTACGCCGTCCTGTGCAAGAATCATAAATATTGTTGTAATAAATAGCCAATGCATCCCAGCCATAACAATATATTCCCAAAGGGCCGCAATCAATGCCATGGAAAGAATTGTGGCAAGACCGCCCATATTACCTAATGAAATCAGGGCATTGCTGATGTATTCACCTAAAATGGAACCAATCGGGCCTAAAATACAAAGGGCAATAGGAAGAATTATGGCAATGGATAAGGTGGGGGCGAAAATGGCAGATAATGTCTGTGGTATATGTTTATTGAAAAAGCGTTCAATATATGAAAATACAAAGACCGATAACAGAATCGGGATGATTGTAGAGGAATAGTTTTGTACATGGCAGGGAATACCATACACATCAAAGGCACTGCCAGTTTCAGCCATTTGCACAAATGTTGGATGCAACATGATGGCACCTATAAACATTCCTAAGATGACATTACAGTTAAAGCGTTTGGCTGCTGTATAACCAATCATGATCGGGAAAAAGTAAAAACCGGCATCCCCGACAAAGGTAAAGAGGACATACAAAGAACTCGAAGCATCGATCCAGTGTAACATATCCGGCCCTAAAATAGCTGCCAAGGTCTTAAACATTGAGGCGGCAATCAGCATCGGAATTAAAGGCATCAGGCAGGATGCTAAAACATCCAGAAAAACAGAAAGGCTGTGTTTACATTTTTCAAGCATAGAATCATCTCTCCTCACTTTTAGTATAATAAGAAACACAAAATTGGAAAGGGGGAAAATCAGGAAAACATCATACCATCCTACAAGAACATGCTATAATGGACGGGCAAAAAAAGGAGAACGTTATGTTTGATGAACTTCATGAGGAATGTGGTGTATTTGGTGCGTATCGAATCGAAAATGCCTCGAGTATAACATATTATGGATTACACTCTCTTCAACATCGTGGACAAGAAGCCAGCGGTATGGCTGTATGTGATGGAAAAGAGATCCATGTGCAAAAGGGAAAAGGTTTAACAGTCGATGTTTTTAGAAAAGATAAATTAAATCAGTTGGAAGGGGATCTGGCTATTGGACATGTGCGCTATTCGACAGCTGGAGGACAGGAAAATGAAAATATTCAGCCGATTGTGTCTAAAGGCCATTTAGGTTCTTTGGCTGTGGCACACAATGGGCAGATCGTCAATGAAAAAGAATTGCGATTGGAACTGGAAAATCAAGGTGCCATTTTTCAGGGAACCAGTGACAGTGAAGTGCTGTTACATCTGATTCAGAAAGAAAAAGGAACACTATTGGAAAAGGTCATCAAGACCGCAAGACGATTAGAAGGAGCATTCTCTTTTCTTGTGCTGGATGAAGATTCCATCTATGCGGTACGAGATCGACATGGACTTCGTCCTTTAAGCTATGCAGCGTTTAAAGATGGTTATGTGATCAGTTCGGAAACGTGTGCTTTTGAAGTTATGGGAATCTATGATTCAACTGATTTAAAGCCGGGAGAAGTGGTGGAGTTCAAAAAAGGGCTAGTCAAGAAGTATCAATATACACAAGATATTACACATCATATGTGTGCTATGGAATATATTTATTTCGCAAGACCGGATAGTGTTGTAGAAGGAATCAACGTGCATGCCTTTCGCAAAAAAACAGGAGCCGTTCTGGCTAAAAAGGATGTAGGCTTAGAGGCGGACATTGTCATAGGCGTTCCAGATTCTTCGTTAAGCGCTGCCATTGGATATGCGGAGGCTTCCGGAATACCTTTGGAAACAGGATTATATAAAAACCGTTATGTAGGTCGTACTTTCATTCAGCCAACACAAGCCATGCGTGATCGTGGAGTTCGTATGAAGCTAAGCCCTGTGACCAGTGTTGTCAAAGGAAAAAGTGTTGTCATGATCGATGATTCCATTGTACGAGGGACTACATCTCGCCGTATTGTTCGTCTGTTAAAGGAGGCCGGTGCCAAGGCTGTTCATGTGCGTATTGCTTCTCCGGTCATTACACATCCTTGTTTTTATGGAGTGGATACTTCAACAAAAGAAGAATTGATCGGGGCTCATATGAATAAGGATGAGATTGAAAAATACATTGAAGCTGATTCTTTACAATATATGGAAGTGGAAGAACTTAAACAAGTGGCAAAAGAAATTGGTTTATGTGTCGCATGCTTTAACGGGGACTATTGCACACCGCTATATTCGTATCAGAAGGTGCTGGAAAAATAATCGAGGAATAAACTAAAAAAGAGCTAATGCAAATGGAATTTTCACTTCATTTGGCATAGCTCTTTTTTCATCTATTTATGATAGTGGATCTATTTAAGCGAATCAAGCAAATCGAAAAAACTTTCAGTATCTGTGGAATATTATATGGGCATCCCATTAGAATCGAAATTCTTATGCAGGGCATGTTCTGTGATTGCTATGGAAATGAATAAAGGTATCAGTTGAACACCGATTAAGATCAGACCGGCAATACTGATAAACGTTGTGTCTTTACCGATGGCCGGCAACATAAAAAGTATTGTGATGAGTAATTGAATCCAGCCGAAACGATAAGATGTTTTACCAAAATAATGATTGGCAAATTGCCATGTCTGTTCATTTTTCATTGACATTTCTGTACGATAGCCAAATAGAGGATTGATTTCTTTTGGTGCATGCTTGGAAAAATATCTTCCCAAACCAATCATGGTAACGGGAAGTAACAGATCCATAACGAACATAAAAATCCAATATCCCATTTTAAAATATCTCCGTAGTTTTCTTAGGAGTATAGTAGTACCGATTCATAGTCTGGTAAAGTTAAAATGGCATTAAAATGATTGTAAAATGGAAAGAAACAAAAAAGGTTTTCGAATAGAAAATGATATAATAGAAACGAAAATTAAGATTTGGAAAGGATACAACTATGACAATCAAGTGTTTAGCTTTTGATTTAGATGGAACATTATTGACTGATCAAAAAGAAATTGATCCACGTACTAAGAAATCCATTCAAAGAGCAATGGAGCAGGGAATCCATATCGTCATTGCCAGTGGAAGAGATAAAAACGGAACTTCATTTGTCTATGAACCCTTAGGCTTGGAGCAAGGAAATCATTATTTGGCTTTGGTCAATGGACAGATCATCTATGATTTTGAAAAGAAAGAATATGATTTGGATGATGTATTAACACCGGAAGATGGACTAAAGATCCAACAAGTCTGTAAGCAGTTTGATATTGAAGGCATATTTTGTTGTGGCTATGATTTTTATAGTTATATTTCGGAAGCCAATCGTCAGAAAAAAATCGAACGCGAAAAATTATCAGGACAACCGATGGATTATGGATTAAAAAAAGGGGGGCCAAATCGTAACTTTATCGATCTTCCTTATAAAGAAATTGAGTTGACACAAGATATCAATAAAGTCATTATGGTGCATACTGCACAGTTCTTTGAAAAACATTTAGACGATCTAAAACAGGCTTTATCAGATTATGATGTGCTTTTGATTGGACCGGAATGGCTGGAAATCATGCCAAAGGGCGTATCCAAAGCCAGCGCTTTAAAAAAGATCTGTAAAAGAGGTGGCTTTACCATGGATGAGATCATGGCTTTTGGAGATGCCCAGAATGATATTCAGATGATCGAAAGCGTAGGAATCGGTGTTGCCATGGGAAATGCGATGGAGGAAGTTAAAGCTGTAGCCAATGTGATTTGTGATACGAATTTGAACAATGGGATCGGCAAAACGATCGATGCGCTTTTGATGGGCAAAGAAATAGACTTACGCCATGCAAAGCTGTAAGATAAGACTATAGAAAGCGATGGTGAAGGATATGGAAATTATCAATGCACAACAATTTAATGAATACATGAAGGAAGATGCGGTTTTAGTAGATTTCTTCGCAACATGGTGTGGGCCATGTAAAATGTTAAGCCCGGTATTGGAAAGTGTGGCTAGTACATTAGAAGGTAAAGTGAAGATCGTAAAAGTCGATGTGGATCAAAGCCCAGAATTGGCTCAACAATACGGTGTTATGGCTGTGCCGACAATGATCCTGTTTAAAAAAGGACAGCAGGTTACCGCATTCTCTGGTTATATGCCGGAAGCACAGCTTGTTGCCGGTATCGAAAAAGCATTATAATCAAAGAAAGTGTCATTCTCGTAATGGCACTTTTTTTATGGAAAAGAAAAATGCAGACAGCTATTTGCTTGTCTGCATCAAATGTTTCAATATGACTTTTGGTGTGATGATCACAAAACCGATCGTAATCAATAAGATGATAACCAACATAATGATAGAATACATTTCCCAGCTTGCCATTAAACCAAATAAGAAGAATGGTGCTACGGTTACCGCAAGGATAGCCCAGCTGATCAAGAACTCTAAAACAACGTTCATATTGTTTTTAACGGCACTGGTTTCATCTTCCCAGTCGGTTTTTGGATGAATACCATCGACAAAAATCGCAATCGCATTGACTAAAACGGTTGTCAAAATACTGCCTAAAAGGAAGAATAAATCGTACCAAATTGGATAAGGCAAGATCATATGAACACTAAACAACATCAAAACACAAGTTAATACCGAGAAAAGTGTTCCTACCGAACCTTTGATCATGACTTGTTTGGTAAAGTCAAAAGGAATATATTTGACAAAGTCTAAATTCTTTCCTTCTCGTGAAAAGGCAGTAGCACTGATTCCGTTTAACGATCCAGCAAAGAAACCAACGGCTGCTCCGGCAATCACCAGGATCAAAGGAAGATTGACTAAATCTTGAATGTTGATAGCCTGACTTGTTAACATTTCTTTAATTTCACTCATACCCGGCGTGACGATTGCCATCACGATAAACATGACCGGCATGACCAAAGCGGATAAAACACAGTTAGCCATATAGGCAGGGGTTCGAACCAATCGTAAAAATTCAACCTTCCAGTAGCTCCAGCTGACAGAACCTTGATTTCGATAAGAAACCTTTTTCTTTTTTCCGGCTGATGAAACCTTGGATTCTCTTGCGGCACTTAAATACAGCCTATCGGCACAAATGACAAAAACAACTCCTAAAATCAGTGTAATGGCCAGTGTGATCAAAAAATCTATAAAGGATACTTCCACGATCGATCTGGCGGCAAAAGGCACATTGGCGAAAATACGAACGATCTTCAATAGATTTTCAGGATTGTTTTGAAGCATATCCATTAAGAACATAGGATTTTCTACGTTAGCACCTAGCTGACTGGAACCGATACCGATCAATACGGCAATACCGATCGATAGAATTCCGGTGATCATGTTGAAACGATCTTTATTCTTAAAAAATGGCAATAGTCTTAATATGATCATCCAAAAGATACTTGCGACAAAGGCGGTCGGTGCCCCAATTAAAAGAATCTGAGGGATAAATAATACAATTGATAAAATATTCACATTTCCGGCGCTGATATACGCAATTAACATTGGTACCATCCCTAATAAGCTTACTAGCAGCAGGGATACATAGACGATCACAAACTTACTGGCAACGATGACTCTGGGTGTAATGGGAAGTACCAGTAAATGTTCCAAATCATTTGAAAAATAAAAGATCGATGGAAAGATAAACAAGGCTGTCCACAACATCAAAAAACAAATCATCGCAAAGCCCATTTCCATGATCAATAAATCGACGGTATGAGTCGCAAAACCAGTTTGAAACATATTAAACAGTAAGGCAAATGTGGGCAGTAAGCAGACAACCAGTACGGCTGCGACCGCGATTCCTTTTTTACCTTGTTTGGATTTTAGATCCATTCCGTAATTGGCCTTAAATAAGGCTTTGGTCACTGTCAGAAAATCACGCATTGCGTGTAACCTCCAGGAAGATTTCTTCCAAAGAATCCTTGTCTTTATGCAGTTCTTTTAGTTCATCCAGTGTACCGTTAAAACAGATGTTTCCATGATTGATGATGACGATCTTATCACATAGCTTTTCCGCAACCTCCAAAACATGGGTGGAGAAGAAAACGGTATTGCCATTATGCGCATGTTCTTTCATCATCTCTTTCAATAAGTAAGAAGAAGCAGGGTCTAATCCAGTCATTGGCTCATCCAAGATCCAGATGTTAGGATTACATACCAACGTGGCAATCAGAATGGCTTTTTGTCGCATACCGTGGGAATAGCTGGACATGCGATCGCTTAGGGCATCTTCCATACCGAAATCTTTGGCAAATTTTTGAATTCGCTCATTTCTGGTTTCTGTATCGATGTGATAGATATCTGCCATAAACTGAATATATTCCATACCACTTAAACGTAAGAACAAATCCGGAGAATCCGGTACCAGACCAAATTCACGTTTGGCATTGACCGGATCTTTTACGATGTCTTTTCCGTTTAAAGTGATGGTTCCTTCATCCGGTGTCAATACGCCTGTCATCATATGAATCGTTGTTGTTTTACCAGCTCCGTTAGGACCAATAAAGCCAACGATGCATCCGGTAGGAATGTCAACAGTCAGTTGGTTCACCGCTGTTTTTTCACCGAAACGTTTTGTCACATTTTTAATTTCAATCATACTTCTAAATCTCCTTGGCCGTATTATACCACCGGGGGGGGGTAAGCAATACAGGCATTAATTAAGATTATATTAATATTTAGTTAGTGTGTACAGTTAAATTTAGTTTATATTCCCTATTTACATGCTATAAGTGCATTAAATGGATCACAATACGTAGAATATATTGAATATAAGATATAAATCTTTTTCAAATGGTTGAGTTAAGTGCGTTTATGGAATTTCAGTTCAAACACAATTGGATAAAGAAAGAATAGATCGTTCTGTTATGGATATAAAGTTTGGTGTACAATAGACAACGTAAAAAAGGAGAGAGAATATGTCAAACACATTATTGATTGAACCTTGTATAAATGATGAGCAGCTTCATCAAACGGCTGATCTGGCTAATGCCATCTGGCATGAGTATTTTCCATTTTTGTTAAGTGATGAACAAATTGATTATATGGTGGAAAAATTCTGTAGCTTTGATGCGATGAAAGATCTGGAAAAACATCATAACTATCATTATTTTATGGTAAAGGATGATCAAGGTCTTGTTGGCTATATCGCATTAGCGCATGAAGAAACACAGTTGTTTTTAAGTAAGATCTATTTAAAGAAGGAAGCCAGAGGATGTGGGTATGCTTCTAAAATGTTTGCCTATATTCAAGAGCATGCCAAGAAATATCAGTATAACTCGATTTATCTGACATGTAATAAGCAGAATCGTCATTCTTTAGATGTATATAAGAAATGGGGATTTAAAAAAGTGGATGAGGATGTGACAGATATCGGAAACGGATATGTAATGGATGATTATATCCTGGAGTACACGCTCTAAATGAAAAAAGAATATCTTGCCTGTGAGCGCAGGGAAGTCTTCATTTTATTGATGTTTGCGGCAGGAATGATGGGCGCCTATACATTTATTTTACGTGGTGGTGTCTTCTGTAATGCGCAAACCGCAAACTTTGTGATGATGGGAGTTTCTTTAGGGACTGGAAAGTTTTCGCAGGGTTTGTATTATCTGATTCCGATCACCGCTTATTTTGCGGGAATGATCCTTTCCGAACTGTTGCCAAATCCGGTAAAACGAATTCATCTGTTTCGCTGGGATACCTATCTGGTGGCTTTTGAGATCTTCGTGTTGTTTATCGTTGGCTGGATTCCGTTGACGGTCAACCATCATGTTGTGCAAGTTATGATCAACTTTATTGCTTCGATGCAGTATAATACATTCCGCCAGGCAGAAAGTATTCCTATGGCTACTACATTTTGTACCAATCATCTGCGACAGACAGGACTTGGCTTGATCCACTACATCAAAAAAAGAGATATCAAAGCGTTATCGAAAGGGTTGGCGCATTTATCGATGCTTTTGAGTTTCTTGGCCGGAGGTATCGTTGAAGCAGCTGCCTGTTTGTGGTTACAGGAAAGAGCTATCTGGATTGCACTACTACCTCTTTTGGTGACTTTTATACTTTTGGCATGTGGTGATATTAAAGAAGATCATCGCGATTTTCAAAAGATCCCTTCCGGGCATTAACACTCTTCATTGTAAAACCTATAGAAAAAATCTATAATGAAATCAAATGGAGGGCTGATGATGCAACAGGAACCATTATACATTACAGGACATATCCATCCCGATACCGACAGTGTGGCATCGGCGATTGGGTATGCCTTTTTAAAAAGAGCGATGGGTATTCCCGCCAAGGCATGTCGATTGGGAAATTTGAATACTGAAACACGTTATTTGTTGGAGCGTTTTCATTTTGAAGAACCGGAATTATTAGAAGATGCACGAATCCAGCTAAAGGAAATGCAGCTGGATCATCCGGTCGATCTAAATCCAGAAACAACGATTTTTGAGACTTTGCAGCTGATGCAGAGTGGACAAGGGCAAGGCTTTGGGGTAACGGATGAAAATGGTGTTTTGATCGGAATAGTTACACGCAGCGATATCTCCTTTGTAGGTTTGGGTGATACGGCTCAGGGTATCGATCTGTTAAAGGAAACGCCGGTTGAAAATATTGTGAAAACAATCAGCGGAAAATTGGTTTATAGAGATGAAAATCGTCATATCAACGGGAAAGTATCAATCGTCGCATTAACGAAAAATCATGTTAAGAACTATGATATTCAGGATCGAATCGTTATTATCGGAGACGATCCACAGGCACAGTCTGACTTGATTCGAAAAGGCGCCGGTATGCTTGTCATGGTTTGGACAAAAGAGGTACAGCCGGAAGTCGTTGAACTGGCAAAACAATATCATTGCCAGCTTGTTCTATCGGGCCATGGAAGTATGAATACTTCACGTTATTTGTATTTTTCTGTGCCAATCGGATTGATCATGACGAAAAAAGTAGTTACATTTTCCGATTATGAGCTTGCCGAAGATGTCTCCAGAAAGATGCTGAAGACGCGTTATCGCATGTATCCTGTCGTGAATAAAAAATATCAGCCAATCGGTTATGTGACCCGTTATCATATGATGAATTATACGAATAAGAAGATCGTTATGGTCGATCATAATGAATTTTCACAGTCGGTCAAAGGAATCGAGCAGGCCGAACTGGTGGAAGTATTGGATCATCACAGGATCTGTGACTTTGCGACAAGCAAGCCGGTATCTTTCCGAAATGAAATCGTAGGCAGTACCGCAACGATCGTCGCCAAGATCTTTAAAGAAAACCAGATTCCGATTCCCAAAGATCTGGCTGGTCTGCTTCTGGGAGCGGTTCTTTCTGATACCTTGAAGTTCCAGTCGCCAACGACAACACAAAAGGATATTGAAGTGGCCAACATGCTGGCGGCGTTCGCTTCCTTGGATATCGATGCCTTTGCGACCGATATGTTTACAGTCAGCTCCGATATTTCCGGAAAAAGCGTGGAACAATTGGTCAATACCGATATTAAGTACTTTGAGATTCGTAATCAGAAGCTGATGATTTCGCAAGTAATCATACCTTGTGTGGACTATGTGCTAGGTTTGGATGAAGAAATCGAACAAGAGCTTTCCAAGCTTGTTAAACAAAGAGGATTGGATGTATGTGTAGGTGTTTTTACAAGCATATTGGAAAATGGTTCAGTCTTTTTCGCCTCAGGCCCTAAAAAACACTGGGTAGAAGAAGCCTTCCCATCATATAAAAATGGACATATAGTACAAAAAAACATATTATCGCGGAAGAATCAGATCGTACCGATGTTGACAGATGTGATCACAAAATCTTAATACAATTTTAATGCGAAAGAACAGAACACTAATTAAACATTAATATCTTTTGTGATATTTTTGTGTGGTGTAAAATAAGATGGAAATTCTAGCGGTTTTTCTTCTATTTGTTTATATCCATGCCGTGCTATATACATTATATGTATATAAGAAGAAACGTGGTTCACGCTAGATATAGAGAATTTGGAGAAGAGATATGTTTAAAAAAATTCAGAGGCGATTTAGCCATGCTCAGACTTTGGCCATCGGTCATTTTCTGGTGATTTTGATTGGTGCGCTGTTGTTGATGCTTCCCATTTCATCCAGAAGTGGCACATCGACAGATTTCTTGTCTTCCTTATTTACTTCAACGAGTGCGACTTGCGTGACCGGATTGGTTGTGGTAGATACCGGAACACACTGGAACTTTTTTGGGCAGTTAGTCATCATCACATTGATTCAGATTGGTGGACTGGGCTTTGTGACCATGGGTGTTTTGTTTTCGATGTTCTTGAATAAAAAGATCAGTTTACGAACTCGTGGACTGCTGCAGGATAGTCTTAACGTTGATAAGGTTGGTGGCGTTATCCGACTGGTTAAAAAAGCCTTGATGGGAACTTTAATCATTGAATCGATCGGTGCAGTTTTACTGATGTTTCGCTTCATTCCGGAATTTGGTCTACAGACAGGCTTGTGGATGAGTATTTTTCACTCCATATCGGCTTTCTGTAATGCCGGCTTTGATATTCTGGGGAGCTTCTTTGGGGCTTATAGTTCCCTGGAAACATATGCCGGGGATGTACTAATCAATATGGTCATTATGTCATTGATTGTCATCGGTGGTATCGGTTTTATCGTATGGGCCGATCTTTTGGAACATAAATGGCATTTTAGGAAATATCGTTTACATACAAAAATCGTACTCGTCACAACATTTATCTTGATTTTTGGAGGGGCGTTCCTATTCTATTTATTTGAAAAAGATGCGATTCTGGCAGGACGTCCGATTCATGAACAGATTTTATGTTGTTTATTTAGTTCGGTTACAGCACGTACAGCCGGTTTTAATTCAGTTGATTTCGGTGTGGTACGACAAAGCAGTGCTTTATTGATGTGCGTGCTGATGTATATCGGAGGAAGCCCCGGATCAACAGCCGGTGGTATCAAAACGACAACGGTAGCGGTCTTGTTCTCTTCTTGGTTTAACAGTGTACGTGGTCATCATGACTGTAACTTATTTAAACGTCAGGTTTCCAAGGATACCGTACGAGAATCCAGTAATGTTTTGATCATGACGATGACCTTGGCGTTAGTTTCCATCATGACGATTTGTGCAATACAGGATTTGAATATGTTGGATGTGGCTTTTGAAGTGTTCTCCGGTTTAGGCACTGTCGGAATGACGACTGGAATCACAAGAGACCTTGTGCCGGTCAGCCGTGTGATCATTATTTTGATGATGTATTTAGGACGTATAGGATCCATGTCCTTTGCGTATAGCTTCTTTGAAAAGAAAAGTGTGCCGGCCGTACAAAACCCGGTAGAGAAAGTGATGGTAGGTTAAGATGAAAACAGTATTGATTATCGGATTAGGACGATTTGGACGTCATTTGGCCACTCGAATGGCAAAATTAGGCAATGAAGTTATGGTTGTTGATCAGGATGCCGAAGTAGTAGAAAAGTTGTTGCCAATTGTAACAGATGGAAAAATCGGTGATTGTACGGATGAAGAAGTACTTCGCTCTTTAGGTGTCAACAACTATGATATTTGTTTTGTCTGTACCGGAAGCAGCTTTCAAAGCTCTTTGGAGATTACGGATCAATTAAAGGTTTTGGGTGCCAAGAAAGTCATTAGTAAAGCGGATCGTGATATTCAGGCAAAATTCCTGTTGAAAAACGGAGCGGATGAAGTCGTGTATCCAAACCGGGATATTGCGGAGAAAATGGCGGTTCGCTGCAGTATGAACAATGTCTTTGATTATGTAGAGCTTTCACAAGGATACTCCATCTATGAAATTCCACCATTACCGAAGTGGGTAGGAAGAACAGTCGGTGAAGTTGATATTCGACGTCAGTACAGTCTGAGCATCATCAGCACGAAAAAAGAAGGAAAGCTGGATATGCTTCCAGGTGCCGGTCATGTCATTGAAGCCGATGAGCATCTTGTTGTTATTGGGCTTCAAAAAGATATCGATAGAGTGGTAGGACAATTTAAGTAATAGATTAAGCCATGATCGTACAAGATCACGGCTTTTCTTTTTATAAAATCATAGAAAAAAGGAATGTACAACGTGTGATAAATACGATATAAATGAGATAAAGATGAGAATATAGGAGAGAATTAAGCTCATGAAAAAGATCGTTAAAATCATGCCACATTATGAGCCTAGAATGTGGGGCGGAGGTACCCGGCTAAAAGAAGAATTTCACTATGATACAGATGTATCTCCTTTAGGGGAAGTCTATAATGTGGTGGCATTGCCGGGACATGCGGATTGTGAAGTGCCGGAAATGAATTGTACATTGTCGGAATTGTATGATCAGAAGCCAGAATGGTTTGAATGTGAGACTAAACAGTTGACAGTTCGTGTCAATATCTTAGATCCCATGGAAGATCTTTCTATTCAAATCCATCCGGATGATACATTTGCCAAAGCGTATAACGGCGGTCGAGGGAAACCGGAGGCATGGGTCATTTTAGATGCGCCAAAAGATGGATATATTGAATTTGGGCATTGGGCCAACACGAAAGAAGAATTTATGGAATGGACAAGGCAGAAAGAATGGAAAAAACTGTTACGCTATCTTTCTACACCAATAGATGGATTTATCGATATTCCTACCGGTACGCTGCATGCGATAGGAAAAGGAGTGCTCACATACAATATATCCCGAAATGCAGATTTGACACTTCGCTTGTATGATTATGATCGTATTGATCCAGGTACACGTAAGAAAAGAGAGATTCAACCGCAGGAGGTTTTTGAAAATGTCAATATTCCGGATAAGAGGATTGAGTTTCAAATGTTTCCGTCTTCTTTTGAATTTGGCTGTAAAGTCACACGATATGGGGATGAACCCGGATTATATACATTATTTCGCTTACAGATCGATGAAAAGGGGAAATTTCTTCATGATCGATTTGCCTTCTATACCTGTGTAAAAGGGCAGGGGACAATCAATGATATCCCTATTCGACAAGGCGAAACAATACTGGTTCCAGCTGATATGGGATGGATGCATTTTGAAGGAAAGATGGATCTTTTCCTAGCATCTTATCGTAATGAAAATGTTTAAAAAAGAGCTTTGAAAAAACCTCAAAGCTCTTAGCCTATGCGTTAGTTTCCGTATTGTTTAAAGAAGTCGGAATTTCTACCGGTTTATTTAAAATATACATAAACTGTTCGCCGGTAATGGTTTCTTTTTCATAAAGATATTTGGCAAGTTCATGCAGTTTCATCTTATTGTCTAATAAGATTTGATAAGCTTCATCATGGGCTTTTTTGATTAAAGTGGCTACTTCTTCATCGATTTTAGTTGCGGTTTCATTCGAACACTGCAGGCTTGTATCGCCACCTAAGTATGCATTGTTTACTGTTTCCAAAGCCATCATGCCAAAGTTATCGCTCATACCGTAGCGTGTGATCATGGCACGTGCCAGTTTGGTGGCCTGCTCAATATCGTTGCTGGCGCCGGTTGTGATAGAATTAAAGATCAGTTCCTCGGCACATCGACCACCAGTATAGATCATCAATCGATGATAAGCATCTTCTTTCGATACCAGATATTGTTCATTTTGTTCAACCTGCATGGTATAACCTAAAGCCCCTTTGGTTCTTGGGATAATCGTAATTTTATGAACCGGCGCACTGTTTTGGCATTTGGCAGCGACTAAGGCATGGCCAATTTCATGATAGGATACGATCATACGCTCTTTATTGGAAATGGCCGTTCCTTTTTTCTGTTCACCGGCTATGACGATTTCAATAGCTTCTTCCAAGTCACGTTGAACAACCATCTTTCGTCTGTCTCGTACGGCTAATAAGGCAGCTTCATTGACCATATTGGCTAAATCAGCTCCACTGGCACCGGCACTGGCTCTTGCGATTACATTAAAATCAATTTCTGGAGAACATTTCACATCTTTTGCATGGAGCCTAAGAATTGCTTCTCGTCCGGCTAAATCTGGTAGTTCTACAGGAATTCGACGATCGAATCTTCCCGGTCTTGTCAAAGCCGGGTCTAAGGATTCCGGACGGTTGGTTGCTGCCAATAAGACAACACCTTTCGATCCGTCAAATCCATCCATTTCCGCTAACAGCTGGTTTAATGTCTGCTCTCGCTCATCGTTTCCGGATAATCCGGCACCATCTCGTTTTTTACCAATGGTATCAATCTCATCAATAAATACGATACAAGGTGCTTTTTCACGTGCTTGTTTAAATAGATCCCGGACCTTGGCAGCTCCACGACCGACAAACATTTCTACAAATTCAGAACCGGAAATAGAGAAGAAAGGAACACCGGCTTCACCGGCTACTGCTTTGGCTAATAAAGTTTTACCGGTTCCCGGAGGGCCAACCAACAAAGCACCTTTAGGCATCTGTGCACCAATTTCTTTATATTTTTTCGGGTTGTTTAAGAAATCCACGATTTCTTTTAAATTTTCTTTGGCTTCTTCCTGCCCGGCTACATCATGGAATGTCTTTCCGGTCTTTTTGCCTTCATAGACTTTTACATTGGATTTTCCTAAATTTCCAAAACCAAAGCCTCCCTGGCCAAAGGACATACTTTCGTTTCCGGTTTTGCTTTGGATCTTCTTAAACATGCGTCGTCCAAACCACCAGAAGATGAATATCGGCAAAAATAAAGTTAAGAGATAATAGACAAACGGATTGATCTGTGTCGGGATGACCTGTGTAAAGTTAGCGCCGGAAGCATCAAGTCGATTTACCAGATCACCATCGTTCATTAATCCGGTTTCATAGGTTTTGTTGTCTTCACCTTTTAATGTGTAATATACCGTCTGGTCTTCAATCTGTACATTTTCAACATCTTTTTCTTCAATCGAATCTAAAAAGTCAGAATATGTTGTTGATTCCATACGACTGGAATTGAACAGAGGCATCACAATAAAATTTAAAGCCAGGATAATAATTAATATAATGGCATAGTAACGATATAAGGATCGTTTGGGTTGATTGTTCATGAATCTATCCTCCTAAAAGAATTGATATCATTATAAATCTTTTTAGCACTCTGTCAATTGGTTTGCTAAAGAAAAGATAATTTCACATAATGTAAAGAAGATATCTATAAATTTTGTTGGACACTAGGGTAAAAAATAGATAGAAAAGAGTTCTATCCATAAAAATCTTTGTTCAATTTGTATAAAAAGGGCCAGGCAGTTTTTAAATTTCTGCCTGGCAATTTTTAGTAGAGATTGATTTTGAAAAAATACAATATAAGTTTATTTCAATATGTTTTGTATTTCTTCTAATGGTTTTTGAGTTGCTTTAGAAATCTCTTCTGCAGTCATTGTTTGGGATAATAGCTTTATTAGGTCTTTCTGTCCTTCTTCACGGCCTTTCTCTTTTGCCCGTTTGATTCGTGCATTTTCCATTCGAATGCTGTCATTGATACTCAACTGTTCGAATTCTTCATTGAGCTGATCGATCCATTCCTGGCTCATATACTTGATGATCCTGTCTGCCATGGCGATTCCTTCTTCCTGCTTGATTACTTCTTTGATTATAGACTGTTTTCCTTCGTCTTCAAAGTATTTCAGAAAGAAACTCCACTTTTCAAGTAAGCTCATGTCTTTTACATTCATCAAAGGAACTTTGGGAAGCTGAACAAAGATCAGCTGCATTAACTGTCCGGCGTATTTTAAAGCCTGTCCTTTCCAGTTTCTTTGTTCAAACTGTTCCACCAGCTTTTCATATTCCGAAGAAATGATAAAATCTGTGATCACGATTTGATAAACAGGATGAAAATTCGAATAGGGTTCTTTTTCCTTAAGTACTTGTCTGGATGCTAAACGAATTTCATAATAGAACATGCGATAAAAGAATTCTTCTGGATCGTAAACCACTTGCATTTCGATATTGGCCAGACGGCCGTCATCAAAAGAGACAAGAAGATCCATGCGGGGATGTTTTTGGTTCGCAATTTCTGATCTATCAGCTATCAAAACAAAGCAGTAAAAGAAGGCAGGTACATAAAGATTTCACATACTAGTAATAATAGCCTCACTATTAGATACGAAAAAAATCAGGAAAACTATTAAAAAAATTGACGAATATTTTTATATCGTGTTTTAAGCCAGAGAAAACAATTCTTATGTTTGACAGATTTGATAATTTCACACATTTAAACAGTACTGAAAACACAGAAAACGCATATAGTATATGGGCAAATAAGGGGATGATTTCTATGAAGAAGGATGTATATCGTTACATAATGTTTTTTATCTTGAACTTGATCTTTTTTATCTATACATGGATTTGTAATACGCATATGTCAACGTTACATATCGGATTGGCGATATGTTGTCTAGTTGGAGATGTGGGATGGCTTGGCTGGTCTTTTTATCATCATCAAAAATGGTATGAAAAATATTCAGCTTTTTTCTGTGCCTTGGTTCCATTGTTGACATTATTGATTTATTTTCGGGGAACTCGGTAAAGAAAAAAGAACCAGCGAGTGGTTCTTACTGAAAATATTTAATCAGAGCCTGCGTACCTAGATCCTGATATCCTTGATCCATCAGAGTGATGTATTCTTGAATCACATTTTCTACGCCGGTCAGTTTTACTTCTTTTTGATCCAGGGCAATTCTTAAATCTTTGACAAAGTGTTTGATGTAGAAGCCTGGATCAAAATTATTTTGAAGCATTTTTGGTCCTAAGAGTTCTAACTGACGGGAACCAGCAGCTCCATTTTGCAGATTTTGAATGACTAAAGCAGGATCGCAGCCTTGGCTCTTTAAATAGGTCATAGCTTCACAAATACCCTGCAGTGTATTGGCAATCATGATTTGGTTGGCAATCTTTACTTTTTGACCGGCTCCGGCTACTCCGCAATAAAAGATATCTTTACCAAATGCGCTGAAAACAGGCTGTAGCTGATCAAAAGTTTCTTTTGGACCGCCGACCAAAATTGTTAAGGTTCCCTGCTTGGCGCCGGCATCACCACCGGTAACAGGTGCATCAAGTACCGTTACTTGTTTATCTTTTCCTTGTTGTGCTAACGCAACAGCCAGAGATGGTGAAGATGTAGTAAAGTCGATACAAATTTTACCGGGTTCAATGTGTTCGAAAATTGTGCCATACACTTCTTTTACATCACTGGGGAAGCCTACCATGGTACAAATCACATCGCTGTGCTGCACCAAAGAAGCAATACTTTCTTCTAAAACAGCGCCTTCTTCAATCAGATTTTGTACTTTTTGTGGATGCCTGGCATACACATGTGCCTCGTGTCCATTCTTCAATAAGTGGTGCACCATGGGATTTCCCATGATTCCGGCACCGATCCATCCAATTTTCATTGTAAAGCCTCCTTTATCATTTCTTTGGCCCAACTTTGTGCCTTGTTTAGATCTTCTGTATTGGGCCTGGTCTTTACCTCTTCAAAATTTTTTAAACTGACTTGCAGCTTTTTGTCCTCTGGATGTTCCTGTAATAATTTCACATAACGATCCTTAATGGCTTCCGGCATTTTTCCGGGACAAAAGAAATGTCCTAAAATGACATTCGAAGCATCAATCTGATTTTTGGCTCTTTGATACAAAGAAGCATAATATTCTGATGATCCTCCAAAACCGCATGTACCAAAATACGCAATCTTTTTATTCTTTAAAGAAGATAAAAGATTTTGTATCACAGAAGAGCAATTTCCTTTATCTGTCCAGGAACCAATAAAATATAAATCTGCTTCCTGTAATTTCTGTGGTTTACCGCAATATAAGACCTCATCTTTACAAGTTTCATAAATCGCATCGGCAATTTTTTTGGTATTGCCGGTTATGCTGTCGTAATAAATACATATTTTCACGCTTTTTCCTCCATAACTTCTAAAAGAAAAGATACGGGACGAAATCCATCGTTACAGCTGATCAAAGCCGATCTTGAATCCTTCATCCATCCATCAAAAAAATCTGTTGCGCCATGTGCTAAGGCAAAAACATAGGGGTATAAGTTTTGCCAGGCGCTTTGGCAAAAGTCTGATGGGCAAAGTGCGTTGGAAACGATCCATGTTTGTCCTTCCGAAATAGGGCAGGCATGTTGAATCGGGTTTTCATATTTTTGAATCAAATCGGTATAGATCGTCTGTTTTAAAGCTGTGATACGTATCTTTTTCATAAGGGTATTGTACCACCTTATCGATTAAAAAGCTTTCTTCGTTTTGTGGATTGAATAAACAGACGTTTCATTTCTTCGGCATCTTCCTGATCCAAGACATCCCTAAAGTGTTGGATCGAAGCGATAAACTGGTCTGTTTCATCTAATAAAATTTCTTTGTTTAATAAGAATAATTCGCTCCATAGATCTTCATTGATTTCGGCAATACGAGTCAGATCGTGGAAGCTGTCACCGGTATATTCTACAAGATGCGCATTTTCATGCGTGTTCATCAGGCTGACCGCAATCACATGGGTCAACTGGGATAAAAAGCCGATCATGCGATCATGTTCTTCAATACTGAGGGTACTGATGTTTTTAACACCTAAAATCACCCCTAGTTGTTTGGCTAGTTCGATCGCTTCCGGTGTATTTTGGTCAGTTGGTACAACGATGTAGTTGGCCTGATCAAAAATGGTTTCATCGCTAAACTGTATGCCTCTGGATTCTCTACCGCACATGGGATGAATGCTGATGAGCTCTAAATCCTCTCTTAAAATGGCTTGTACCGGTTTGATGATATTACTTTTGACACCGCTGATATCCATGAGAATTGCTTTATCTTTGCAGGTCTGCTGGTATTGTCTGATCCAAGGCAAAATCTGTGTTGGGTAAAGAGCAATGATGATCAGATCGCATTCTTTTAACAGGGTTTTCGGTTCGGTCGTACCTTTTTGAATGATCTGCTTTTGTAAGGCAATATCCAGTGTTTCCTGGGATCGTTCAAAACCATAAACCGTATAGCCTTTATGGCTTAAACGGCTGGCAAAGCTGGCTCCCATGACACCCAGTCCAATGACTCCGATTGTTTTCATACAGTTTCCACCTTTCCATGGATTTTAAGAATATCATCGAAAAAAGTCGGATAACTTTTTGTGATGGCTTCAGCACCTTGAATCACAGAAGGATGTTTTGCACAAAGGCCGAAAACACTCATTGCCATCACGATACGATGATCATTATGTCCATCAATGATAACGTCTTTGCGATCATAGGCTTCTTTACCATAGATGGTGATCGTATCTTCGGTAGATGAAATATCTACACCCCACTTTTTTAATTCCGATTCCATCGCTTCTATGCGGTCGCTTTCTTTGATGCGCAATCGCTTTGCGTGAATAAAGTGCGTGTATCCTTTACAGAAGCTTGCCAGTACACAAAGAATAGGGCCAAGATCCGGACAATTGGCCAGATCAATGGTCTGTGCCTGTAACAGTTGATGGGTAACGGTAATTTGATCGTTTTTGATGGATACCTTGGCACCGGCATTTTGTAATTGCTGTAAGATGGCTTTATCTCCCTGCATGGAGTCAGGATCCATATTCGTAATCGTTAATTCACTTTGTAGAGAAGCTAACGCCCCAAAGAAAGCCATTTGGGAATAATCGCCTTCCACGTGAACATCTTTTGCCTGATAGTGCTGACTGCCGGGAATGCTATACGTATTTCCTTTTTGATGAATCGTAATACCGAAATTCTTTAACATTTGCAGGGTCAAATCTACATAACTTTTGGATTCAAACGGTTCTTGAATCGTTATTGTACTTTCCTTTGGAAGTAAAGGAAGTGTGAATAAAAGTCCGCTGATAAACTGACTGGATACATTGCCTGGAATCGTATAGTGGTTCTCTTTTAATGCACCCTTAATTTCAATATGATCCTCTTCCTGTATAAAGGAAAGATTTTGCTGGTCGAATAAAGTTTGGTAGATATCCATAGGACGTTTCATCAGTCGTCCTTGTCCGATAAAAGTCACTTTTTGGTTTGTTAAGGAAGCTACTGGAATCAAAAAACGCAATGTGGAGCCAGATTCGTGGCAATCACAGAGGATGTTTTGTACCTGTACTTGTAAGTTGGTTCCATGAACGATGTAGTTGTCCTCTACTTTTTCGATTTTTGCACCTAATGCCTGCATGCACGAAATGGTAGCTTCAATATCTTTGGAAGGCATGATACCAGAAAGTGTGCTGCACCCTTTAGCTAATGAGGCGCAAATCAAAGCACGGTGGGCCATGGACTTACTGCTGGGAATGGTAACGGTTCCATACACTTTGGACGGATAGATCTTAACTTTCATACTGTTCTCCTTCAAAGGGTGTCAGGGCCGCTTTTGACATCCAGGCATCTAATAAACCAAAGCTTAACATGTTATCAACGACGATACGGGCGCGATGAATGATGCAGGGGTCGTGACGACCGACGATCTGCAGCTTTACATTTTGCTTGGTTGAGTAATCGACGGAATTTTGTACTTTATAAATGGAAGAAGTCGGTTTGACACAAGTATGAATGAGGATTGGCATTCCGTTGGAGATTCCTCCATTGATTCCGGCATTGTTGTTCGTTGTTGTACGAATCTGGCCATCGAAATAAAAAGGATCGTTTGCCTGACTTCCTTTTAAATTCGCAAAGCCAAAGCCTAAACCAAAGCTGACGCCTTTGACGGCGGGAATAGAATATAAAATCTGTGTCAATGTGCTTTCTAATGCTCCAAAGATTGGATCACCGATTCCTGCCGGATAACCGGTGATGGCTGTTTCTAAAATACCGCCAATTGAATCGCCTTCTTTTTGTGCCTGTAAAGCAGCCTCTTTCATCGGCTCTTCCATGGCTGCATCCAATACGGCAAACTTCATTTGATTGACCTGTTGAATTTGTTCATTTAAAACGTTGATGTCTGAACTGAAAGGAATGTCTTTTAAGTTGTATAACTGTTCCATGTGAGAGCCAATCTGTACACCTTTTGCCATTAAGATTTGTTTACAAATATTTCCCGCAGCTACCATACAAGCGGTCAACCGGCCTGAAAAATGACCACCACCACGATAATCCTGATAACCATTGTATCGTTCAAAGGCAGTATAATCCGCATGGCCGGGGCGCAATCGTCCCTTGATCTTTTCATAATCCTTTGAATGTTGGTCTTTATTGGCAATCAACAGAGTTAAAGGCGTACCCGTTGTATAACCGTTGAAAAAACCAGATACAATCTCCGGATGATCCTCTTCATGGCGTTGCGTAGAAATCAAGCCAACGGCTCTACGTTTTTCCATGTCATCATATAAAAAGTCTAAGTCGATCTTGAAACCACTGGGAAGTCCATCTAAGGTTACACCAACACAAGGGCCATGACTTTCACCAAAGATCGTCATTGTGATATTGTTTCCGATACTATTTTTCATAGGGACCTCTTTCTAATACGTTTCGGATTTGTTCGTATGTCATCTCTTCAATCTCAAAAGTTCCGGCCTGTCTAACTTTTACAATACTGACCGTTTGCGCACTGCTTTTTTTGTCGTGTTGAATATAGCTCATTAAAGTATCAATGTCATAATCGGGAACTTTAGGCAGATCGAGTCGTTTATAGATCGATAAAACACGTTCTTTTAATGGCTGATCTTCAATAAAGAACAACATTCCCATTGCTACACACTCTCCATGCAGATAGGTATCGAGCCCATAGGCACCTTCGATCGCATGACCAATAGTGTGACCAAAATTTAAGATCTTTCGCAAGCCACTTTCTTTTTCATCCTGTTCAACAACTTGTCTTTTCACATTGATGGAACGTTCGATAATCTGTGGAATATCAAGTGGTTCTTGTTCAAAAAGTTCGACAAGCTTTTCATCTTGAATCAACCCGGTTTTTAAGGCTTCCACAAGTCCATTATGAATTTGTCTTTGAGACAGCGTAGAGAGAACGTCCGGGTCAATGATTACACCTTTTGGTTGATGAAAAGCACCAACGATATTTTTATAAGAAGCTACATCGATGGCTACCTTACCGCCTACACTGGAATCGACTTGTGCCAATAAAGTAGTGGGAATATTATAGAAATCGATGCCACGCATATAACTGGAGGCCACAAATCCTGCCAAATCACCGGTCACACCACCACCGATAGCCACAATCGCATCTTTTCTTGTCATATCATAATCAATACATTGTTTTAATAGATTTTCATATTGTAAAAAACACTTGGATGCTTCTCCCTGAGGAAAACGAATCACAAAGCTGTTTGGACACTGGTCTTTGATCTTTTGTATCCATTGTTTTGGAATCGCATCATCGGCAATCAAAGCCAGTTTTCGATTAACATCGAGTATTGTATCTATATGAGAAAGAGCATCACTTTCAATTAAGATCGGATAAGAGCGATCTTTAAGATTCACTGTCATTTTCATATGTTTCACCTCTGCATTATGATACCATGAAAATGGATTCATGATGTAAAGAATGAAAGATTTTCAAAACAAATGAAAAAAAGGACTGCTTGAGTCCTTAAAAGTTATCTAATGAAATGTGGTCTTTTAAGATTTGTAAAAAATCATTTAGATTTTCAGTTTTCAATAATAAACTCTGAAGTTGTGGATTGTGCATCATTTCTACAAAGGTATCGTAGAGCTTTTCAATATCTTTTTTAGATTCATCGGATAACCCTAACATTAAAATAATTTGTGCTGTATCTTTACCAGACCAATGAATAGGTTCATCCAATATTCCTATAGCTATCTTACTTTTAAGCGAACACATTTCCAAAGGATGGGGAATCGCAATGACTCCATCCATTACTGTAGAAATCTTGTTCTCTCTTTCAAATACACTTTTTTCAAAACGTTCACCTACATATCCGGCATTTCGAAGGAGTTCACAGAGTATATGAATAATTTCTTTTTTATTGTGGACACGTGTGTGAACAAATAACTTAGGATCAAAAAAGTTTTGAATTTGATCTACAGGATGCATATTGCTCATAGTAAGAGCGCGAGTGATATTCTCAATATCTTTTCTTAATAAGGGCATTTCAACAGTTACGCATGGAATCTTTGTATTAGATAAGGGAACCGTAGAGATTATGCAGTCCACTGATTCTAAATCCATATCTTCCAATTCATTGGAAGGTGCCACCTTGATGATATCAATATTATTTGAAAATAATTTGCTGATTTTGGCGGATAAAAAGCTCCCAGTTGCATAGCCATTATCATAGAGAATAATTACTTTTTTATGTTTTGAATTCCTTAAATCAAAATATCGTTCAATAGCTGCACCGATATGAAGGGAAATATACCCGATTTCATCATCGCTGAGATCAAAAGGTTCATTCTTAAAAACTTGTTTAATTACCGTTTCAGTAACTTCATAAGAAAGAATATAGTTATTTTTGATCGTATTCAATAAAGGATTCTTCTTATGTAAATCTAAATAATGTGTATTGAGTATGGACTGAAGATGATGGTTTAAATCTCTTTCCAAAATATAGTCAGATCTTAAATCAAAATGATAAAGCTCATAGATCATGTTGATGATACTAGAAACAATTTGATGTACATAATCAATATTCGCATGGTTGTTTAAAAGCTCATTGGTATTGGATATATAATGCGAATAAATGTAGTTTTTTTCGCTTTCGCTAAAACGAGTATGAAATGTGGACTCTATACATTCAATCAATGGTGAAAGAAGATTTTGAGTCTGACTATCTACAGAAAAGTCATGGCTCTCCATATTTTGATCTGCCTGAATTCTTGATACGGATAAGGCAATATGAAGAATCAGGTTTCTAAGATTGTAGTCGGAAAAGTGCATGCCATTTTTCTTGTTGAAGTCTGTGACCAGCTCTTGGATCTGCTCAAATTCTAAATCTTTTAGAAGTGCCTGTTGCTCATTTGAAAACTTGGATACATAAGCATTGTAATTGGATGTGATCAAATCTATGATGCAATTTCGCTTATTCATTTCAGAGCCTTCAATTTTGTAGCCTACATTGGGTTTATTTTTGAGGGTTAAATCATATTTTTGAAGAATCAAACGTACAGTCTTTAGATAGCTAATAATCGTATTGATGCTTACAAATACTTCATTGGCAAGATCGTCTTGTGTTTTGAAATCATCTGAATAAAGCATATAGATGATAATGTGATTAATTCTTTTATCTACGGAATCTAAACTTCCATCTGGCGTTGTATCATTCTGCAATAGGATCAATGAATCTTCGGGAATTTCCAAAATATAACCATTCCCTCTTTTCATCAAAATCTTAGCATTCCATGGTGCCAGTTCTTCGTTGAGGATGCGGATGTCATTGCGTAAAGTTCTCTTGGAAATCTGAAATTTTCTAGCTAGTTCTTCAGGGGAAATGGGTCCTTTTTGAGAAGCGAGGAAAGTAAAAATTTCTTGTAAGCGATTATAAGAAAACACAGACACACCTCCTAATCATCCATATTTATTATAACTTTTGTGAAAAAAGATAGCATTATAAGTCATTGCCAACTCAAGTGGCAATTTTAAAATAGAATATATTATAAATTATTGCCATTTCAAACGGTAAATGCTTGTCTTTTATTTAAACATTAAACAGAATAGAATGAAATCAGAAAATGAAAGGCCTTTCAATCTAACGCAAGATGCATATTTTGCAAAGAGGAGGAATTACGTTGAGTACAATTAAAGTAGGAGTTATCGGAGTAGGACAGATGGGAACCTACCATGCGCAGATTTATCAGAAGTTGCCACAGGTAGAACTGGTTGCGCTTTGTGAATTTAATGATACAAGAAGAGAGCAGTTGAAAACTGAATTCCCAGGTGTTGCTTTATATAAGGATTATAAAGATCTTTTAGCAGACAATAGTATTGAAGCTGTAAGTATTGTGTTACCAGACAATTTACATAGAGAAGCTGTGGAGCTAGCGGTAAAAGCAAATAAGCATATTCTTTTGGAAAAACCATTAGCGAAAGAATTAGAAGATGGAAAAGCTTTATATGAAATCACAAAAGACTATGACAAAGTGTTTTCAACAGGTTTCTTGTTGCGATTTGATCCACGTTTTGCGATGATCAAGGAACGTTTGGATAGCGGCGAATTAGGCGATATCATCCACTGTTATGTGCGTAGAAACTCACCAATCATTGGTCCAAGACGTTATATCGGAGCTAGTGATTTGAGCATGCATGTAATGATTCATGATATTGATTATCTGAACTGGTGGATTGGATGCCAGCCAGTAAAAGTGTTTGCTAAGAACCGTAGTGTATTGTTGAAAGAAAATGGTATGAATGATGTTATTTATGCCATTGTAACCTATGAAAATGGTACGGTTGCATGCATGGAAGCTTGTTGGACATTGCCAGAAAATTCCCCAACAATCATTGATGATAAAGTTGAATTAGTGGGAACAAAGGGTGTTGCTTACGTTGATTCTTGTGATTATGGTGTACGTTTTGTATCCGAAAAAGGAATTGAATATCCGGATAGCCGTCACTGGTATTATGTCAATGGCGAAGTTTGTGGAGATTTAGCTGAAGAAGTTATGGCTTTTGTTAATAATGTGGCTTCTAACACAAAATCAATTATTACACCTAAACAGTCTTATGATGCATTGCGTGTAGTTGATGCAATTGAAAGATCAATCAAAGAAGGTAAAGAAGTTGAATTATAATTAACAAGAAGGGAGAGTATATGTCAAACGATGTCTCGTTGCGTGTGAAAGCGCAGCGTCTAGGTGGTAAGTTAAGTGCCATGGTACTTCCTAACCTGGGTGCCTTTATGGGATGGGGTATCTTAACTGCTTTAGGAATTTGGCTTGCGAATGATACATTAAGTGGTTTTGTAACTCCTGTATTGACTTATCTTCTTCCGGTACTGATCGGTGTCGCCGGAGGGAAGATGGTCTATGGTGAAAAAGGAGCTGTTATAGGAGCCTTTACTACTATGGGAGTTGTCATTGGTGCGAATATTACGATGTTGTTAGGAGCGATGATCATTTCTCCAATTGCAGCATGGATATTGAAGAAAGTGGATGGTGTGATTGAACCGCACATTCCTGTTGGATTTGAGTTGTTGATTGGGAACTTGACAGTTGCAATTCTGGGTGCCATTATTGCGGTATTTGGTTGTGTCGTATTAGCACCAGCCATTACATCACTTTCCGGTTTCTTTGCAGCTGGTGTGTCGGCTTTGGAAAACAACAATCTGTTGCCTTTGACAGCTATCTTTATTGAACCAGCTAAAGTGTTATTTTTAAATAATGCGATTGGTCAGGGAATTTTGACACCATTAGGAACTACTCAGTTGGATGAATTGGGTAAATCTGTATTGTTCTTATTGGAATCCAATCCGGGACCAGGTTTGGGAATTCTGTTAGCCTACTGTCTGTTTGGAAAAGGAAATTCCAAAGCAAATGCATATGGAGCCACGGTGATTCATTTCTTTGGTGGTATTCATGAGATTTATTTCCCATTTATTTTAATGAAACCGGTATTGGTTATTGCGGCTATTGCCGGAGGTATCGTAGGAACATTCCTGTTTACGTTATTTGGAGTAGGATTAGTAGGGGTTAGTTCACCAGGAAGTATCATCACAATCATGATGATGTCTGCAGCCGGCGATCAGTTAAAAATCTTATTAGCTGTTCTTGCCTCGGCTGCTGCCAGTGGTATTGTAGCTTCTATTATTTTAAAAGGCTCTAAAGATGTAGATGAAGCGGAAGTTAACAAGAGCTTAAAAGAAGCAGCTAAGACAATGGAATCTTTGAAAGGTAAGAAATCTAGAATCTCTTCTGTTTTTGAAGATAAGGAACAAGAGGTTGATTATAGTGCTATTAAAAAGGTTCTTTATGTATGTGATGCCGGATTGGGGTCTTCAGCTATGGGAGCCAGCGTTATTGCGAAAAAGTTGAAGAAAGCTGGTATAACTGATATTGGTGTCGAACATGCTCGTGTCATGGATCTTCCTAGAGAGGATGCAGATATTATCGTAACGCATGTTTCATTAAAAGATGTAGCTCACGAAAAACAGCCGGATATCAAAATTATTTCTATTGAAGACTATCTGAATGCACCGGAATATGACGAATTGGTGAATAATATCGTTTCATCAAGAAATAAATAAACAAAAGGCAAGGATCCTCCGGTTTTGGATTCTTGCCTTTCATTGAAGAAAGCAGGGAAAATATGTTAAAAGCACTTGTTTTTGATTTTGACGGTGTCATTGTAGATACAGAAGCAGAATGGTATTATATATACAAAGAATGGCTAAAAAAAACATATGATTATGATTTGAAAGTCAATGATTATTTAGTGTGTGTGGGAGCCAACAGTCAGAACCTGTTTCGATTTATTAAAAAAGAATTGGGAGATCATGTTCCTATTGAAGAATTTGAAAAAGAAGCAACACAGGAATATATTGAAAGAACTAATCGCCTTCCGGCGATGGAAGGTGTTAAAGAGTTGATTATACGGGCCAAATCAGAGGGATTAAAATTAGCAATTGCAACTTCGGCAACGCAGAAAAAGCCTGTTACACAGTTAAAAAGGTTAGGCTTATTGGACTATTTTGATGCTTTTTCGACTGCTGAATTAAGCGAGAATATAAAGCCGGCACCTGATATTTTCCTTAAAGCAGCTGAATTATTGGATTGTAAGCCGGAGGAATGTCTGGCTATTGAAGATTCTTTGAATGGGCTTATTGCGGCGCAAAGAGCTTCTATGCCGTGTTTGATCGTTCCTAACATGATTACAAAAGATAGTCCGTTTACTGGCTATTATAAAATGGTTAACTCTTTAAAGGATATAGATTTGAGCGAAATTGAATCAGATTTTTTAAAAAAAGAATAAAGGGAGGATAAACAGATGCTGGAAAAGATTTCAGAAGAAAATATAAGTATTGGAGTTCATGCAGCAGATTGGGAAGATGCCATACGTAAATCAGCACAGTATTTGCTGGAAACAAAAAAAATAGAAAACAGTTATATTGATGCAATGATTGAAACTGTACATAAGATTGGACCATATATCGTACTAGGCAATCACGTAGCTTTAGCGCATGCTAGACCGGAATGTGGAGTAAATCAGTTATCTGTGCATTTTACAACATTAAATCCTCCTGTACCTTTTGGAAGTGAAAAATTTGATCCTGTTTCTTTGGTCATCACATTAGCAGCAGTAGATGCTGATAGTCACCTTGAGTTAATCAGTGAATTAGCAAATGTGTTGATGGATGAAGAAAATGTTGATAAACTTGTAGAGTCAAAAAATGCCTCAGAATTTTTGAGACTGCTCAATGAAATGAAGGAAGAATAAATTTATGATCATAACATTTGATATTGGAGGAACATCTATAAAATATGGACTTATAGATGAAAAAAAGAGTGAATTAACATTTGTAGAACGTGGTGAAGTAGATACAGATGCCAAGGTTATAAAGGGCCCGGGTATTTTAAAAAAAGTAGAATCAATCATTCAGGAAAATCAAAAGACTTACGAAATCAAAGGAATTGCTATTTCGACTGCAGGTATGGTGGATGCGCAGAAAGGTTCAATCATTTATGCGAATGAAAACATACCGGAATATACAGGAATGGGCTTAAAAGACTATTATGAGCGTGTGTTTGGCATTCCTTGCTGGATGGAAAATGATGTAAATGCTGCAGCGTTAGGAGAAGCAGTTTTTGGAGCAGCTAAGGGTGCACAAAGTGCGTTGATGTTAACAATCGGCACAGGTGTAGGTGGAGCATTGATCATTGATGAGCAAGTATATCATGGTTATAGTGGTAGTGCCGGAGAAATTGGGTATATGTGGCTGAATGGAAAGCATTTTGAAAATACAGGTAGCACGACAGCTTTGGTGCATTATGTAGAGGAAAAGACATCTCAAAAAGGACTGAACGGCAAAATCATCTTTGAAAGAGCCAAGCAGGGTGATTTAATGTGCGTAGAGGCTATTGATGTACTTTGTAGAAACATCATACAAGGCATCAGTAACTGTGTTTGTTTATTCAATCCTCAGGTAGTGGTTCTTGGTGGGGGAATTATGGCTCAAAAAGAGTATTTAGAGCCTATTATGCAAAAATATATGCAGAAATTTTTGAACGAAGAGATGTATAGGAATACAACTCTGAAATTTGCAACTCTACAAAACCAGGCTGGTATGGCTGGAGCTTATGCATATTGGCGTAAACAAGAACTATAAAATGGGACCTGTTGAAACAAACAGGTTCTTTTTGAATTCCGTGCTTGACTTGTCTTTCAAAACAAGGTATTTTGATACCAATGACACAAGAAGAAAAACAAGAAAGAAAACAGAAAACACGCCATACATTGAATGAGCTTTTAGTTGGATTGTTTAATTATATTCTATATATTGAAGCCAATAACCTGAAACAAAAGGGTGTGGAGCTATCGATTACAGAAGTTCATATTCTGGAAAGAATTCAAAGGGCCAGTTCCAATACGATGAGTCATTTGGCCAGAAGCTTAATGGTGACATCAGGAACTTTGACAACCAATGTTTCTCGTTTGGAAAAGAAGGGCTATGTGGAACGTTATCGTGATGAAAATGATCGTAGAATTGTCCGATTAAGAAATACACCTAAAGCATTGGATGTATTAAAGATTCATGATGAATTCCATGCGAATATGATCGATAAAGCTATCGGTGATCTAGGTTTGGAAGAAAATGAAGTCTTAAACGAGGCATTGGAAAATATCTTAGAATATTTCAGTGATGAATATTCGGATCAAAAAAGAGGAGCATAAACTGCCGCAAGGCAGTTTTTTTGTCAAAACTTTACGCATAAAAAGACAAGAAATAATCATAAAATCAATTGTAAAGTCAAGTATAAAAAGAATTTTGAGATATATTTGATTTTAAAATATCAAATATATTGACATAAATTGACATATTGGTATACTTACTATGTAAGCGCTTAAAATTTGAGTCATGTAATGAAAGGAGAAAGGATATTGTAGTGTTCGTCGGATGAGTCTCTACAATATATCAGGAAGAAGAATGTGATAAAAAAAGAATATGATGTTGTTGTTGCCGGTGGAGGAATGTCGGGCACTTGTGCAGCAATTGCAGCTGCTCGCAATGATATGAGTGTTCTGTTGATTGATCAGAACGGATATTTAGGAGGCACGTTAACTGCAAATGGTGTAGGACCTATGATGACTTTTTTTGCAGGAGAAAAACAAGTTATTCAAGGTATTGGAGAAGAAATCGTAAAAAGGTTAAAAGAAAGAGGGTATTCGCCAGGGCATGTTTATGACTCTACCCATTATATTTCTTATGTGACACCTTTTTCTGCGGAAGGATTAAAAATAGTTTTAGATGAAATGGCTATAGACAGTAATGTTACGCTCTTATATCACACCTATATTATCGGTATAAATAAAAACGGGAATACAATTAAATCGATTGATATTGTAAATAAGGATGGCATATCTACTATAAATGCAAAAATCTTTATTGATGCGACAGGAGACGGTGACTTAGCTGTTGAGGCCGGTATTCCATTTACATTAGGTAGAGAATCAGATAATGCAACTCAACCGTTAACAATGAATATGAAAGTATATGGAGTTGATACAAGTAAATTGAAGAAAACAGTTTTACAGAATCCAAAGAAATTTCCAAGGCTAAACAGAGATATAGAAGTGATGAAAAAAGTAGAAGCATTATCGTTTGTAGGCTTTGAAGAAGAGTTCAAAAGGGCGAAGGAATTAGGAGAGATAACAATACCTCGAGAAGATGTATTATTCTTTGAAACCAGTACACCAGGTGAATATATTATCAATACGACTAGGATTATTAATGAAAACGGTGCCTCAGCTCTAGGATTGACGAATGCAGAAATCATAGGACGTAAACAATGTGAAGAGTTATACAAGTTTCTTATAAAATACGTTCCAGGTTTTGAAAACTCTAAGATTGCTTATACCGGTCCTAGTGTGGGTGTAAGAGGATCGAGACAGATTCAAGGAGTTTATAAGTTAACAGGTGAGGATCTATTGGAACAAAAAAGATTTAACTCAGTCATAGCTCATTCTGGCTATCCGATAGATATTCATAATCCTAAAGGAGAAGGAACACTGTCTGTACACGTAAATAAACAAGAAGAGAGTAAAGAAGCAAAATTCGATCGTTCGACTTTTGATAGTTATTATTCAATTCCATATGAAATTATGATCACAAAAGAAATTCAAAATTTGATTGTGACCGGAAGGTGTGTCTCCGCCTCTTTTGAGGCACAGGCAGCAATCCGTACAACGCCAACAATGACAGCATTGGGGCAAGCAGCTGGTACTGCTGCTGCATTAGCAATACAAACAAATCAATCTGTTAATAAAATAGACATTAAAAACCTTCAAAATCTTTTGATTGCGCAAGGTAGTTATATTGAGAAAAAATAAGAGGGAGAAAATATGGAAACTATCCAGTTAATAGGAATTTTATTGGTGTTTTTTATAATGGTAGGTCTGATGATGGCAAGAAAGCTACCAACTATTATTGCTTTACCAGTAATGGCAATAGCTATATCTTTTATAGCGGGTGTAACATTTATGTCTTCTGATCCTGAAAAATTTACGATTGTAAAAGATGTATTAGAAGCAGGTTCAATGAGAATGTCAACGGCTATTTCAGGTTTAGTATTTGGTGCGATTTTTGGGAAAGTTCTTTCAAAAGTTGGAGTTACAGAGACTATTATAAAAAAAGCTGCTGAGTTAGCTGGAGACAAAGCATTGCCAATAGCACTTGTGTTTTTGGCAGTATGTTCAGTAATTTTTGCGGCTAGTAACGGATTAGGAATGGTGATTTTGGTTGGAACAATTATTATTCCAATTATGATTTCTGCAGGATTGTCTCCTATGATTAGTGGAATTATTCTATTATTATCTAGTGCCATTGGGGTAACATTCTCTGTGAATACACTTGCAGTTTACTTAGATGTTTTAAAGTTGGATTTAGATGTCGTGACAGGTTATTCTTGGATGGTTGGACTTCCTTTAATTATCGTATCTGTAATTATGATTATTTATTATATCCAGTTTCAAGGAAAAACAAGTAAAGCTTGGGCTATGCCTAATAATGCAAGAAATGGACAACAGGTTCGAGCAATTGCATTAATTTCACCGATTGTTCCGGTGGCATTAGTTTTTGCGTTTAAGGTACCTTTAATTGCATCCATACTAATTGGGATAGTAGTTGCTTTGGTATTATCTACTCCAAAAAATCCAATTCATGTTGTTTCATCTGCATTTGTTGAAGGAATTCAAGATGTTGCAGGTGCAATGGGATTAATGATTGGTATCGGAATGTTACTAAATGCTGTAATGTCCAGCGAGGTATCTGCTATCTTGTCACCGGCTATTTCCTTAGCGATTCCTAAAAATCAATTAATGTTTGTCCTGATTTTTGGTCTATTGTCACCATTAGCTATTTATCGAGGACCTCTAAATGTTTGGGGATTAGGATCGGGGATAATATCATTATTAGTTGCAAGTGGTATGAATCCTGTTGCTGCAATGGTAGCACTTCGTCTAGATTCAAATGTACAAGCAGTGTGTGATCCAACAAATTCACATAATGTATGGATTGCAGATTTCACGAAAACAGATGTGAATGAAATTTTAAAGAAGACTATTTTATGGATTTCGGTTTCAACGCTAATTGGGTTAATTGTATCGTCATTTTTCCTATACTAGAAATTTGAGGTGTTAAAAGTGGGAAAGAAAGTTAGAATTGGCATTGATGTAGGAGGAACTTTTACAGATGCTGTAGCTATAGATAATGAAACATATGATGTTATTGCGAAGATGAAAATTCCTACTACACATAAGGATGGTGTAGCAAAAGGTATTGTAACAATCATTCAGAAGTTATTGTCTGAAAATAATATACTTCCTGAAGATGTTAGTTTTATTGCCCATGGGACAACACAAGCCACAAATGCATTATTAGAAGGCGATGTAGCAAAAGTAGGTATAATCGGCATGGGAACAGGAATGGATGCTCGTTCTGCAAAAAAAGAAACGTCCATTGAACATATTGAATTAGCACCTGGAAAATATTTAACATCTACTCATGAATTTATTGATTCTTCAGAAATAAATGACGAGATGTTGGGGGAAATAATCAGTAAATTAAAAGATGCTGATTGTGAGGTAATTGTTGCATCCGAAGCGTATTCAGTAGATGATCCAGAAAACGAGAACAAAGTTATAAAAAAGGCGCAGGAGCTGGGTATGTTCTCAACAGGAGGACATGAAATTTCACAACTTTATGGATTAAAAATGCGAACTCGAACTGCTGTGGTAAATGCCTCGTTGATTCCGAAAATGATGCAGACAGCAGATATGACAGAAAAAGCAGTACAAGATACTAAAATTAAGTCCAATTTAATGATTATGAGGGCGGATGGTGGAGTTATGAGCATTAATGAAGTTCGTCAACGTCCAATTTTAACGATGCTTTCTGGTCTAGCAGCTGGTGTTGCCGGAGCTCTTATGTATGAAAAAGTTTCGGATGGGATTTTCTTTGAGGTCGGAGGGACATCTGTTGATATCTCAGTCATTAAAAATGGAAAAGTAATGATCAAGTATGCACAAGTGGGAGGACATAAAACATATTTGCGTTCCCTTGATGTTCGAACATTAGCAGTGGCTGGTGGATCTATGATACGAGTTAGAAATGGGGAAATCTGTGATGTTGGTCCGCGATCAGCTCATATTGCGGGTCTAGATTATGAGTGTTTTACAGATGCAGAGAATTTAAAAGATCCACTGATATCTTTTGTTTCTCCCCGTCAGGGAGATCCAGATGAATATGCGATTATTACCGGGGAAAAGGGTATCTCGTATTCTTATACTTTAGCAGGTGCAGCTAATCTCTTAGGATATGTTCCAGCTGGAGATTATGCACAAGGAAATCAAGAAAGTAATATTGTCGCATGGAAGGCATTGGGAGATTATTTACATATATCTGCAGAGGAAGCAGCGCAAAAAGTAATTGATTTGGCAATTTCTAAATTAGAGCCAGTCGTACAAGAATTAATCAACGAATATGAAATTGATCCTGGATTTGTGATGTTGGTTGGAGGCGGTGGCTCAGGTGCAGTTGTAGTTCCAGCGCTTGCTAAAAAGCTAGGCTATAAATGGAAAATAGCTAAGAATGCCCCATATATTTCAACCATCGGAGTAGCTTTGGCTATGGTTCGTGAGCAAATCGAACGCTCTATTGCAAATCCTACAGATGAAGATATCAAAAAGATTCGTTTAGATGTTATTGAAAAGATTGTGCAATCAGGAGCGCAAGAAGAGACAGTGGAAGTAAGCATAGAAGTTGATTCACAACGGAATATAGTTCGTGCAATCGCAACAGGAGCCACAGAGATGCGTCAAAAAAATTTGAAAAATTCGATCATTAGCCAAGAAGAATTGATAAAATTGGCTTCTGATGCATTAGGCGTAGATTCTTCATCAATAAAGCTTATTGCCCAAACAGGCCGTTGGAATTTAATGCATTCCCAAACTATTAAAAAGAAATTTATTTTTAAACAAAAGAAATCGGATGTTTGTATGATTGATCGTGAAGGTGTTGTGCGATTCAAAGGGAGTAACACATTCTACCATATCTTTGAAAAGCGAGAATTAGAAAGTTCATTTCTACCATTTGTTGACGAACATACAATATATTCAGATGCAAATGCAACGATTCCCAAAGTCTATCTTTTCTATAAAGAAAAGATGTTAGATTTAACTGGAATGCAAACTATTGAGCAACTAGTTTCGATTATGGAAGTGGAAATTGAATCTTTAACAGATACAGATACAATATTTGCAGTGGCATATCAATAAAAAAGGTAAAGGTATGATTGATTATTCAGATGATTTTTTAGGGTATTTACAACTTAAACAAGATTTATTATTCAATAAAATTCCGAAGAAAAAAATTTTGTATTATATACAAGAATCATTAGATGAAGGAAAAAAAAGAGCAGCTGAGTTTAAAAATATGAGTATCAAAGATATTATTACTCAGCTGAATATAGATGTTCACTATACAGAAGAGAATGGTGACTTCTTTAAAGTTAAGTTTAGGGCTCAGTCGTCGATCGACAGGGAAGGAAAAATAAAAATTCTTCTTTATAAACCATCTGTTCAAGAACTTGCACAAGCCAACGCAGTATCTTTTGAAGAAATGTGGGAAATTATACTTGCTCATGAATGCTTTCATTTTCTTGAGTTTTCCAGCAAAGAAATTGTTTCCGAAAAACTAGATTCAATATCAACTATTAAAATATTAAATTATACTAGAGAGGCTAAGATACAATCTGCTAGTGAGATTGCGGCAAATGGATTTGCAAAAGAGATACTGCACCTCGATCATTTACCCAATTATTATGATTATATGTTTATGCTAAAGGAAGGAAGTATAACATATAATGATATTGAAGAAGAATATCAGGAATTTACAAAATTATTTTAAAAAATGCCAGGACTCCATTCTCAAACAAGAGGATGGAGTTCTCTTTTTGAAAAGATATTTTATTACGTATAAAATATTATATAATGATTGTATCGAAATGGAGGAACTATGAAATCACCAGTTGTTTTAAAAATTATTTCACTTGAATCTTCATTTACATCCAGCGAATATGAAATCAGTCAATTTGTCATAAATAATCCAGATTATGTAATTGCTAACTCAATTTCTGAATTAGCAAATAAGATAAATACATCGGAAGCAAGCATAAATCGTTTTTGTCGAAAAGTAGGCTTTAAAGGCTTCAATAAATTTAAAATGGCTTTGGCACAAAGTAATACACAGTTGGATCGAATGTCAGAAAATGAAGTAGATGCAGATAATCTTTTGGATTATATTACTTATGATTATCAACAGATGATTTTAAGTACATGTGCTTTATTGGAAAAGGAGGATATTGAAGAAGTAGCTTCTTTGATTCCATTAGCTTCAAAAGTGTTTATGTATCCTATATACACAACATCATTTGTCGTAGGAGAGTTTTCTTTTAAACTTCGCCAATTAGGAATAGATGTAATAGAACTTAAAGACCATCTTGAAGCCCAGTTAGCAATAGAATATATGAACTCAGATTCTTTATTGATTACTGTTGTTCCATCAGTCACAAGTAAGGGTGTTTTGCCTTTTTTAGATAAAATCAGGACGAAAAATGTAAAAACTGTTTTGATATCTGAAAATGATAATCCAAAATTAAGTGATTTAATAGATGTTAAGATTTTGATACCTGGATCAATGGCTGCCAAAAACCCATTAGTAATTTCAAATTCTCCCATGATATCTTTAGTGTTTGATATCATTTATGCGACTATATTAAAAAATAATAAAGCATTTCGTCAAAGAAAACTAAGTAGTGATACAATCATTGATTCTTTTGAAGCGGCAGAGTCTGCTCGATATGAATGGTAATAGGAATAGTTATTTGATTGATAGCTAAATTTAGAGTATAAGATACTTTTCTTTTAAAAATGATTAAAAGTTTACATATTTATTAAACAGGATGATTTACTTTCTTTTTCATGATATATCTCATTAAGGCTCAATCATATATAAGTGTGATTGAACCTTTTTTAATCATAATATGTATTGAACATATTATCCCATCGAAAATATTAAGGACAAATTGTTAAATACTTTCTTAAATTTTAATGAAAATATAAAAAATAAAAATTTTTTCGCTAAGTTCAACTAAAAAGTTGATGCAGAGAATTAAAAATGATGTTTTTAATTTTGATAGAGCGTAAGCACATTAATTGGCAACTCAAAAGAACATATGTCTTTTGTCACAAAGGAAACAGATCCTTTCATAGCCAACATATAAGCTTTTGTTTTTCTGGCTTCCGCCCTGATTTGGTATTTCATCTGTTTACGGAATACAAGCCAATCCAAATAGTGCTGAAGATGTCTTATGGAGACTCCATGATAATGCTTGATCATTTGTTTGAATTCCTGATGCAGCTGATTCACTTCGCCCAGACTGTTTCCATTCC
>NZ_ATUT01000012.1 GCF_000420345.1 Faecalicoccus pleomorphus DSM 20574
TCCATATTTTGTATCAAACTTTCTTTGATAGGAACCATTTCTAGAATTTTCGTTATTGGTTCTAGCGTATGGTTCATAATCAAGAAAAGCCGTCAACTCATATGCGAGTATTTCATTGAGAGATTTCTCCAACTCTGAACGAAACAGTTCAGTTACAGCCTGTTCAAAAGCTGGAAGATTGTTGTCATTAGAAAATAGGTTTTTCATTAAAGATGTAGTAAAATAGTTCATGGGTATATTCCTTTCGTAAATTGTTTTTGGTCGAACTAATTTTACTAAGGATATACCTTTTTTTCTATATTTCCAGAAAAACGAATTTACACAAGATATTTTATGCTATCAAATATCAGAAATGATAATACAAATAAGGAGTTCGAATAGTATATAAAATTAAAAAGCTGTTTAACGTTACCAAAATCGATAAAATGTCAAAAATGGTAAAGTTAAATGGCTTTTTTAGGTTCTCCAAACTTTAACGGGGCATTACCAAACTAGTTGGGTATTTAACTAGGATCTGTGATTTATCCAAAGTTAGTTGGGGAACTTAACCGGGTTCTAAGAATAGTGAAACCTCTGGAAGATATAGAATCCAGAGGTTTTTTTAATGTCCAGACATTGATGATAAATTTGAAATAAAAAATATTAGAAATCTTCAGGGACGATCAAGACAAACCCTAGTGCAAACATGCCGTATTCAAGTCATTAATATGTATTAGTAATGTTAGTTTCATATAATTTTTAATATCTTATTTAATCTCTTTATATAGGGACTACTTTATTTAAAGCAATAGGTTTCCTTTACTTCCTACAGGATTTTATACTTTAGACGATAAACAGATTTTAATAAATGATACTATCTTTCTTGAAAAAACTCCTCCTTGATCTATAAATAATAATGCTATAATGAAGAAGCAAATAAAAACGGAAAGAAATTTATTATGGAAAAATATTTTGTATCGAATAATAAACTGCTAGGTACTAAAGTGCTCACAACTGTTGAAAATGAATTATCTAAATGCACTTCTTTTTCTATTAGTGTAGCTTTTATTACTTATGGTGGATTGGTTACTTTATTAGAAACGCTACGAACCTTAGAACAAAAACAAATACCTGGCTATATTTTGACGACAGATTATTTATTGTTTAGTGATCCTAAGGCATTAGATAAATTAAGCCAATTTTCAAACATTGATTTAAGAATGTATTGTTGTGATGGTAAGGATTTAGGTTTTCATACCAAAGGATATATTTTCGATACTGATAATGAATATCATGTTCTAATGGGAAGCTCTAATCTTACTTTAAATGCACTTACAAAAAATATTGAATGGAACACCCATCTTGTGATTGATCAAGATGATGCGTATAAGACTTCTTTATTTAATGAGTTTAACCAATTGTGGAATTCAAAAAACACAATACCGTATGCATCGATAAAATCTACATATCAAGAACGCTATAGTAATACTAAGTTCTTAAAAGGTGTCTTAAACTCGTTATCTCAAAAAGCGCAATATCAAGTGTTAAAGCCAAATTTAATGCAAGAGGCAGTTATAAAACATCTACAAGATTCATATAATAGAGGAGATCAAAGAGGTTTACTAATTTCGGCAACAGGTACAGGAAAGACATACGCTTCAGCTTTTGCGATACAAAGTGTAAAGCCTAAAAGAGTTTTGTTTTTGGTTCATAGAGAACAAATCGCAAAACAAGCGTTGGAGAGTTATAAAAAAGTATTTAAAGAGTATGGAAGCTATGGGCTTTTATCAGGAAACTCTAAAGAATACGATGCGACATTCTTATTCTCAACGATGCAGATGATGGCTAAAGATGAATCGCTGTCCCATTTTTCAAAAGGTGCATTTGATGTGATCGTAATTGATGAAGTACATCGAGCAGGTGCCAGGAGTTATCAAAAAATTATGTACTATTTTGAGCCTAAATATTGGTTTGGAATGAGTGCTAGTCCTGAAAGAACGGATGATTTTGATATCTATTCTCTATTTGATCACAACATTTTATATGAGATTCGGCTTCAACAAGCTCTAGAAGATAATCTATTATGCCCGTTTCATTATTTTGGAATTCGTGATTTAGAAATTGATGGTGAGGTATTTGATGATACAACAGGGTATCGGAAGTTTTCTAAGCTAGTTAGCGATCTTCGTGTGGAATATATTATTGATCGAGCTAATTTTTATGGTTATTCGGGTGATCGACCCAAAGGCCTAATTTTCTGTAGTAATAAAGAAGAAGCAAAAGAGCTATCTAGAAAATTCAATGAAAGAGGTATTCCGTCTGTTGCTTTGACTGGGGCTGATTCACAAGAGCATCGGGAGGATTGTATTGAACGTTTAGTCAGTGATACAAGAAAAGATTATTTAGAGTATATTTTCACTATTGATATTTTTAATGAAGGAGTGGACATTCCAGAAATTAATCAAGTTTTAATGTTGCGGCCAACACAAAGTGCAATTATTTTTGTCCAACAATTAGGTCGTGGGCTAAGAAAAACAAAAGATAAAGAGTTTGTAGTGATTATTGATTTTATTGGAAATTATAAAAATAACTTTTTGATTCCTATTGCCTTATCCGGTGATCGTTCCTATAACAAAGATACGATACGAAGATATTTACAGGAAGGAAATAAAATGATTCCGGGAAGCTCTACAATTCATTTTGATGAAATATCGAAAAAAAGAATTTATGACTCAATCGATACCGCAAACTTTAATGACGTACGATTGATTAAAGATTCTTATTTACAACTAAAGTATAAGTTGGGTAGGATGCCAAATTTAATGGATTTTGACGTTTTTGGGTCTATTGATCCTTTACGTATATTTGATAATAAGAATTTGGGTTCTTATCATATGTTTTTAAAAAAATATGAGAAACAATATGAGGTATCTTTTACACTATTAGAAGAAAAGTTCTTAGAATTCATCTCCAGAAAATTTGCTTCTGGTAAAAGGCCACATGAGCTATTAGCCATTCATCATTTAATTTATCAAGGGGAAAATTTATTTTCTTATTTAAAAGAGGCACTAAAAGATCAATATCAAATTGAAATGACAGAACAGACAAAAGTAAATTTAATTAATTTATTAACTAATGAATTTGCGACAGGAAGCGGGAAAAAGACATATGCGAAATGTATTTTCATTCAATCGGATGGAGAAGATTATCGGATATCAAATGTATTTGCTAGCTTGTTAGAAAACAAGGAATTTAAAAAACAAGTCGATGAGGTTGTACAATTCGGATTATATAGAAATCATCAGGAATACAGTCGACGTTATGAAAACACATCTTTTCAACTATATTCTAAATACACCTATGAAGATGTCTGTCGTCTTTTAGAGTGGGAAAAGGGAGAGGTTCCGTTAAATATTGGTGGATATAAGTACGATAAAAATACAAATACGTATCCTGTATTTATCAATTATGATAAAGAAGAAGGGATTGCGGATACAGTAAAGTACGAAGATCACTTAGTCTCTCCGGATAAGTTAATTGCGATTTCAAAGTCAAATCGTACTGTTAGCTCTGATGATGTGCAAACCGCATTAAACTCCGAAAAAAGGGGAGTAGATATGGAATTATTTATTCGTAAGAATAAAGATGATAAAATATCGAAAGAATTTTATTATATGGGAAAAATTATCCCTACAGGTTCGTACAAAGAATTTGTTATGCCAAATACTGATTCTACAGCAGTAGAAATAGAGTATCAGCTTAAGACACCTGTAAAAGAAGATTTGTATGATTATATTGTAAATTCATAAAGGAAGGAAAAATGGAAAGAAAAATAGTAGAAGTCGTGGCAGCTGTAATACGAGATCAAGATAAGATTTTTGCGACACAGCGTGGTTATGGTGAGTTTAAAGATGGTTGGGAATTTCCTGGTGGAAAGATAGAATCAGGTGAAACACCTCAACAAGCTTTAATTCGAGAAATACAAGAAGAATTGGATACAGAAATAGAAGTAGGGAAATTAATTGATATTGTAGAGTATGACTATCCTACATTCCATTTAAAGATGCATTGTTTTTGGGCCGGAATAAAAAAAGGTGATTTAATTCTAAAAGAACATGAAGCATCGAAATGGTTGACTAAGGAAACGATACATTCAGTAGAGTGGCTTCCTGCAGATTTAGGACTTATTGATAGGATTGAAGAATTGTTATGATTTGATATTGAAATTAGATACATTGGTTTTAAAGGAGATAAAAATGCAACAGGCGATAAAAGAGATTTTAGAGTTCAACCAAGAACGAGATTGGGATCAATTTCACTCTCCAGAAAACTTGGCGAAATCTATTTCGATTGAAGCAGGAGAGTTGTTAGAATGTTTTCAATGGGATTCTGAATATGATAAAGAACACGTGTGTGAAGAGTTAGCTGATGTAGTAAATTATTGTATTTTGATGGCAGATCGATTAGGTGTAGATTTACAAAAAATTTTATTAGAGAAATTAGAGAAAAATAGGCAAAAATATCCAGTCGATAAGGCAAAAGGAAATTCTAAAAAATATAACGAATTATGATTGTTTATCAAGAAACGAAACAACAGTTTTTAGATGATGTGCGACTGGATTTAATCGAAGAAAAAATCGAGGAAAAAGTTAGAGAAAAGCTACACAAAAAAACTGCCTATAATGAGTTTCTATCTTGGATGAACTCTATGCAATATATGTATAAAGTGATGGAAGATAAGCGAATTCCAAAAGACAGTAAGATAGCCATAGAATATAGAATTCCAAATTCAAATAAACGAGTAGATTTTATCATTTGCGGCGAAGACTCATGTCATAGAGAAAGTGCTGTAGTAATCGAGCTAAAACAATGGCAGCATGTGGAAAAAGTAGAGACCAAAGATGCAATCGTGAAAACACCATTACAAGGGCGATTGACAGAAACTAGCCATCCATCTTATCAAGCTTGGTCATATGTTTCTTTGATAAAAGACTATAACGAAGATGTGCGAAAATATAAGATTTTTTTACAGCCATGTGCTTATTTGCACAATTATAGATTGCAAGAAGAAGATGATTTAACCGCTTCTTGTTATGAATATTATATGGAAAAGGCCCCAGTATTTACACGAGGGGATACAAATAAACTAGCTTCTTTTATCGCAAAATATATTAAGAAGGGAAATCCTGAGGTTTTATATCATATCGATAATGGAAAAATTATTCCTAGTAAGTCCTTACAGGACAGTTTAACTTCTATGTTAAAAGGAAATCAAGAATTTACTCTAATCGATGAACAGAAAGTGGTTTTTGAAAAAGCAATTGAAATTTCGAAAAAAGAAACAAAAAGGAAAAAAGTATATATAATTCATGGGGGACCTGGTACAGGTAAATCTGTTTTGGCTATTAATTTATTAGTTTCTATTTTGAATTTAAGTCAGAATGTAATGTATATTACAAAGAATTCAGCACCAAGAGAAGTTTATAGAAAAAAACTGACAGATGGTAAATATCGAAAAGCGTATATAGATAATTTATTTAAAGGATCGGGCTCATTTACTGAATCGGAAAACAATGATTTTGATTGTTTAATTGTAGATGAAGCGCATCGACTAAATGAAAAGTCGGGAATGTTTCAAAATAAAGGTGAAAATCAAGTTAAGGAAATAATTCATGCATCCAAAACAAGCATTTTCTTTGTAGATGATTTTCAGATGGTGACGACTAAAGATATTGGAAGTACGAATGAAATCAAGAAATGGAGCAACTATTTTAATGCCGAAATATATGAAGATACATTATTATCACAATTTCGGTGCAATGGGAGTGATTCTTATCTTTCTTGGATCGATAACGTTTTAGAAATCAATACAGAATCGATCGATGAGTTTGATTGGGATTATGATATTCGCATATGTGACACACCTCAAGATGTATATAATTTGATTTTAGAGAAAAATAAAACCAATAATAAATCTAGAATGGTGGCAGGATATTGTTGGAATTGGATATCTAGTGGTAAAAATAATACCAATGTCTATGATATTCAAATAGAAGATTTTGGAATGTCTTGGAATTTGGGAGCTTCAAATACATGGGCAATTGATCCAGAATCAGTTCATGAAATCGGATGTATTCACACATGTCAAGGATTAGAATTTGATTATGTTGGAGTTATTATTGGGGATGATTTACGTTATGATCATGGAATAATTACAGATTTCACAAAAAGGGCGAAAACGGATCAATCTATTAAAGGTTTGAAAGGAATGCATAAGAATAATCCGAAAAAAGCGGAAGAAATTGCAGATCGTATTATAAAAAATACATATCGTACGCTTTTAACACGTGGGCAAAAGGGGTGTTACATTTACTGTGTTGATGAAAAGCTACAAGAGTATTTGAAAATGAGATTGGCAAAATCAGGAAAATAGGCAGTTATTAGAGTTCTATATAAATTGGCTATATTTGTAACTCTACTAAAATAAGAGAAAAAGCTATACTTTGAGTGTTTAGATAAACAAAATGATTTAGTTTATTTTGCTTTTAGTTAGTTTAAATTAGTAAGGTTTTAGCTTTTATTTGACACGAATATAAATATATTTAGCTTATTTATCGAAGGGGGATCTTATGAATATACGTACCGCATCCATGCAGGATATTGAAGAAATCAGTGCCATTGAAAACGAGTGTTTTCCACCAGAACAGGCATGTACAAGAGAACAGTTTAAACAAAGACTGACCTATTATCCCGAGCATTTTTGGCTATTAGAAAAAGATGGAGAAATTATCAGCTTTGTTGACGGATTCTGCACGGATGAAGAAACGCTAACGGATGAAATGTATGAAAAGGCAGAACTGCATAATGAATCAGGAAAGATACAGATGATCTTTGGTGTCAACACATTACCGGCTTATCGTAAAAAAGGATATGCTTCCTTATTGATTCGATATATAATAGAACAGTCGCAAAAACAAGGACGTAAAGCCATCATATTGACATGTAAAGAAGAAAAAATTCCATTTTATGAACATTTAGGATTTGAAAATCAAGGCTTATCTTCTTCCGTACATGGTGATGTGCAGTGGTATCAAATGATAAGGAGACTTTAAAAGATGAAGGTAGAACAAATATTACAAAAATCCAGAGAGAATATGAATGATTTATGTAAGTCATGTCCGGTTTGTAATGGAAGAGCTTGCCGCAATACGATACCGGGGCCCGGTGCAAAAGGTAGCGGTACGGTCGCCATTCGAAATTATGATGCCTGGAAAAATATTCATCTTGTGATGGATACGATTTGTGAAAATACACCGGTATCAACGCAGACGAATCTATTTGGCCATACATTCCGCCTACCAGTGTTTGCAGGACCGGTAGGTGCTGTAAGTATGCATTACGGAGATGCTTATGTGGATCAAACCTACAACAAAGTGCTGATCAAAGCCTGTAAAGATGCCGGAATTATGGCTTTTACCGGCGATGGAATGGATGATCAGATCATGATCGGAGCAACCCAAAACATCAAGGAAAATGATGGAATCGGTGTTCCTACTATTAAACCATGGGCTAAAGAAATGGTGGTCGAAAAATTAAAGCTGGCTAAAGAAGCCGGTGCTTTGGCCATCGCCATGGATATTGATGCAGCCGGTTTACCATTCTTAAAAGGGTTTGTACCACCGGCAGGAAGAAAAAATGTAAAAGAATTAAAAGAAATCGTGCAGGAAATCAATGTACCTTTTATTGTGAAAGGAATTTTGAGTGTGAAAGGGGCCTTAAAGGCTAAAGAAGCAGGCGCTTCTTGCATCGTTGTCAGCAATCACGGTGGTCGTGTTTTAGATGATACGCCAGCTACGGCCGATGTATTAGAAGAAATCGTACAAGCTGTAGGTAAAGATATGACCATTCTGGTTGATGGAGGTATTCGCAACGGGCAAGATATTTTTAAGGCGCTGGCACTAGGAGCGGATGGTGTTTTGATTGCTCGACCTTTTGTGAATATGATTTATGGTGCACAAGAGGAAGGCGTCAAGGCACTTGTTGATCAACTGGAACAAGAACTGATAGATACGATGGAAATGTGCGGCGCATCTACAATTCAGGAAATCACACGCGATATGGTACGATAATGAGAAACTATAACGTTTGAAATGAAGAATCAATCGTTATAGTTTTTTTTTACAATATTCAAGGTAGGAAGCAAATTTCACTGAAGATAAACAGACATCTTTTCCCAAAAGATATAAATATCTCTTCATAGAACATATGAATTCGTATATGCTATAATGAGGTGCAAAAAAGGAGATATGTTATGTCAATTCAATTACCGAAAAACTATATACAACAGATGAAAGAGCTTCTTAAAGATGAATTTGAAGCTTATATGCAAAGTTTTGAACAAGAACGCTATTATGGTTTGCGCATCAATACAAACAAAATCAGTGTAGAAGACTTTTTGAAAATATCTCCTTTTCAATTAAAACCAATTCCCTGGGCAGATAATGGCTTTTATTATCAAGGCAATCAAAAGCCTGCCAAGCATCCATATTATTATGCCGGTTTATACTACCTTCAGGAACCTTCGGCCATGTTGCCGGCACAAGTTTTGCCGATAGAAGAAGGTGAATATGTGTTAGATACTTGTGCTGCACCGGGTGGAAAAAGTACAGAGCTGGCAGCTAAATTACAGAATACTGGTTTATTATTATCCAATGATATCAGTACATCGCGCTGTCAGGGATTGATCAAAAACATTGAATTGTCTGGCTCTTACAATACTTGGGTATGTAGCGAAGATCTTGTAGATCTTTCAAAACGATTTAAAGAAACATTTGATAAGATTTTAGTGGATGCACCGTGTAGCGGAGAAGGGATGTTTCGAAAAGAGCCGCATTTAATCAGCAGCTGGCAAGAAAGAGATGATACGTATTATCCACCCATTCAAAAAGACATTCTTTCCTGTGCCGTAGACATGTTGAAACCGGGAGGAAAAATCGTGTACTCGACATGCACTTTCTCAATAAAGGAAAATGAAGAAGTCATTCAGGATGTATTGCAGCGACATTCCGATCTGCATCTAGTTCCTATTTCTAAAATGCCAGGCTTTGCAAGTGGCGTTGGCATGGAAGAATGTGTGCGACTCTATCCTCATAAAATAAAAGGAGAAGGGCACTTTGTGGCTCTGTTACAAAAAGAGGGGGATGCTACTAAAAAGATCTGCAAAAAGGAGAACATTTCCTTACCGGAATCTTTTAAAGAATTTTTACAGATGTGTTCCTTTGATTTCTCTAAAGGGTGCTTTTCGATCAAAAACGATAAGATCATCTGGAGTCCTCAACAGCTTTCTGAACAGAAAAGGTGGCGTTTATTACGTTCTGGTCTAATTTGTGGGGGAATCAAAAAAAACCATTTTGAACCAAGTCAGGCATTCGCCCTTGCCCTTAAAAAAGAGGAATTTAAGAATACGGCAGATTTATCTGTGGATGATCCAAGAGTGATTAAATATTTAAAAGGGGAAACGATTGATATCAAAGATCAGGATACTACATCAAAAGGATGGATTTTAGTTTGTGTAGATGGATATCCATTAGGTTTTGGAAAGATAGATAAAGGAATCATAAAAAATAAATATGCGAAAGGATGGCGTTGGCAGTGAGACTGGATAAATTTCTTTCCCATATGGGATATGGAACTCGAAATGAAGTTAAAAACATCATCAAAAACGGATGGGTGACGATTGAAGGTAAAACCATTAAAAAAGCAGATTTTCAAGTTAAAGAAGACCAAACGGTTTATGTGGATGATGTACCCGTCTCTTATGTTCGTTATGAGTATTATATTTTAAATAAGCCGGCTGGATATGTCAGTGCAACAGAAGATACTTTGCATCCTACAGTTATGGAATTAATCCCAAGTATTCGAAATGATCTCTATCCTGTTGGTCGTCTTGACCTGGATACGGAAGGCTTATTGTTGGTTTGTAACGATGGACAGCTCACCCATGAGCTTTTGTCTCCCAAAAAGCATGTTTTGAAAAAGTATTATGCAGAGTTTGAAGGAACCTTGCCGGAAAATGCTGTTGAAATCTTTGCTCAACCTATGGACTTAGATGACTTTATTACCAAGCCTGCTAAATTGGAGGTTTTAGATCAAGATAAAGCGTATTTGACAATCAGTGAAGGAAAGTTCCATCAAGTGAAACGAATGTTTCTAAAGGTAGGTTGTGAAGTAACGTATTTACAAAGAGTATGTTTTGGACCATTGGAACTCAAAGACCTAGAAATTGGCCAAGCTAGAGCGCTTACACCGGAGGAGATAGAATTGTTAAAAACACACAACGATTAAATATTTATTTAATGTTTATGTAAATTTTGATGTTTATATAAATCCAATAGGGGTTCTAAAAATTTACAAAATCTCCTAAATCAATTATAATAACCACGCATTTTGTGTTTAGGAGAGTTTTTATTGAATTCAACGGAGGGAGATTTTGTATGATTCAGTTTTTTCAAAAAAATATAGAACCAAATAAAAAATTAAAGACTTTCGAAATAATTGTCCTAATTCTATTGATCATAGGGTCTATTGTTTCGTATGGAGTAGGATTATCTAAAGTGCATTCGAATGTAGGCAATCTTCAATTTGTTCAAAGTTTGCAAATGACACGTGATACGGAACTGGAAGATTACGATGGTGAAGAAAATGCGATGTGTGATGTAACATATCGAAATGGTGATAAAGAATTGGTTATTACGCTACCTTATGAAGAGTATGAGCAGCTAGATTCTGAAACCATTACTGCATATGAGTTTGAAAGTGCTAATGGAACGAAGCTTTATTTTGATCATGAAGATGTCAGTCAACAAGAGGCACAGTATTCTTATGAGCAGACAATGGCCAATCAGTCCATGCCGATCTTTAACTTTGCCAATGCATCGATCATTCTGGTCTTGTCTCTTTTGATCATGATGTTGTTTTCAAGACAATTTACGACCTATGAGAAATCTTGGTTTATGTCAATCATGGTGTTGGCTACCATATTCTCTGTGTTATTCCCGGAAGAAAGTGCAAATGGAATCAATGGAATATTGATCATGTTGTTGTATCTGTTAGATACGTTCTTAAATATTTTGTGTGAACTTCTAATATCAAAACAATCCAGGTATAATTTCTTGGTTTCAGTGTTAGTGGAAATCACCGAAATTGTCATGTCTCTAGTCTTGATGTATCGTTTTGCGACACTGGCAACGACATTGTTGTTCTGGTTGCCGATCGACATCATCAGTTACATCAACTGGTCAAGGCATAAGGATGAAAAAGAAAGTGAATTAACGGTTGTTCGCCGCTTAAAAGGATGGCAGGAAGTGCTGGTGATTGCCGGAATTATCGTATGGACAGTAGTCATTGGATACTTTATCAGTGGATTGGATATCACAACGGATTTCTATCATAACCAAACACTGGAAACAGCGGTTGTCTATATTGATGCTTGTGCCTCGGCTGTGGGTATTGCCAATGGATTGTTTATCTTTTTCAGATTCAGAGAACAATGGATTGCCTGGTATATTTGTGCGGCTTTAGAAGCAGTGATCAACATTATTTCCGGACAGTACGTGTTGTTGATCCTAAAACTGGGATACTTTACCAATACAACATACGGATATATTAAATGGAGCAAATATATCAAATCCCATCAGGAACAGGAGAAACTATCGATCTTCTGATAAATTCTTGAGGATATGATTTAGAACTGATACAATAAACTATGTAGAAAATAAGAAATGGGAGTGAAAATTATGGCTATTTCTGCAGGAGATTTTAGAACAGGATTAACATTGATCGTAGATGGAGATCCATGGCAGGTTTTAGATTTTCAACATGTAAAACCGGGAAAGGGAGCTGCCATCTTAAAAACAAAGATGAAAAACTTAAAAACAGGCAATACACAAGAACGAAATTTTAACGCTTCAACAAAATTTGAACAGGCACAAATTTCTAAGAAGACAGCACAGTACTCTTACCAGGCCGATAATACTTACTATTTTATGGATATGGAAACATACGATACTTATGAACTGAGTGAAGATCAGGTTGGATTCAATAAATATTTTATCGTGGAAGGGGCAGAAGTTTCTCTGATGTTCTTTGAAGGGGACTTGTTATCTGTATCCGTTCCGGAAAAAGTTGAATTGACAGTAGCTGAAACAGATGCGGCCATCAAGGGAGCACCGTCTAACCAGACCAAAGATGCAGTGACCGATACAGGACTTTCATTGCGAGTTCCACAGTTCATCGAACCAGGCGAAAAAATCATTGTATTCTCAACGGATGGGAAGTATGCAGGAAGAGCTTAATTGGCTCTTCTTTTTCACATTATGAACAAAGTTGTTTTAATTACCGGCGGGGCTTGTGGTATCGGCAGAGCTATCGCCTTGGAATTAGCCAAAAATAAATATGATATCGTGATCAATTATCTGACTTCAAAAAAAGCAGCACTATCTTTAGAAAAAGAAATCGTGCAAACCTATAGAGTGCGTTGCATGTCAATTTGTGCAGATGTTTCTGATGTGGAACAGGTCGATCAGATGGTGACAAAAATAGAGGAAGAATTGGGCGGTGTTGATATCCTGATCAATAATGCGGCAATCGATCTTTCTAATTTATTTCATTTGAAGAATGCAGAGGAATTTCGTCGAACACTGGATGTGAATGTGGTTGGTGCTTTTAACTGCAGCAAACGTGTATATCGATATATGTTGGATCAGGAGTATGGTCGGATCATAAACATTGCTTCTACAAATGGGATCAATACATATTATCCGATGTGTATCGATTATGATGCTTCCAAAGCAGCTTTGATTTCTGTAACGCATAATTTAGCTTTTGAGTTTGCTCCCTATATTCATGTGAATTGTATTGCGCCGGGATTTATCGGAACAGAAAATGAGTTGGATGGCTATGATGAAGAATTTTTAAAGGAAGAAGTGGAGAAAATAATGGTAAAGCGATATGGAGATCCAAAGGAAGTAGCCTATCTTGTAAAGTTTTTGATCAGTGAGGAAGCAGATTATATAAACAATACTGTCATACGAATCGATGGCGGCCAGGTAGGCAGTTGCTAAAACGAAGATGGGATATATCAAACTTTTTAATGATTGAGATTTCTTGTCTATAAATTTTGATGTTTCGAGTATAACTGAGTTAAATTTCAAACAAATTGAGAAAATACTTTTTGAATAAAAACTTTTTCTATTTCTTTTTAAATTCAATCTAAACAAACAACACACCACGTCGCACTCTCTCATAGAGCGAGGGATAGAAATGTTGACTTGATGATGACTATACATAGATGTACGAATTAAAACATTAAATGATCCCAACAAATGAATTATCACATAAGAAATGCACTTTTTGTGCATTTTTTTCATCTTTGTATTGATTCCTTCTTTAAACCATGTATAATATTTTTGTTTCTTTAAATAAACTAAAAGTTTAGTATCAGAAAACAAAGAGGTGATATCATGAAGATAGGTGCCAAAATCAAAGAATTAAGAACACGTAATGGTCTGACACTGGAAGAACTAGCTTCCCGCAGTGAACTGACCAAAGGATTTTTGTCGCAGTTAGAAAGAGATTTGACATCACCTAGTATCTCTACCTTAGAAGATATATTAGAAGCTCTAGGTACAAATTTAAGTGAGTTTTTTCAATCTACACCGGAACAACAAATCACCTTTGGTAAAAATGATTTCTTTGTGGACGAAAGAGATGAGCATACCGTTGAATGGATCGTTCCCAATGCACAGAAAAATGAAATGGAGCCTATACGCATCACGATTCATCCTGGATGTACTTCCTTTATTATGAAGGCAAACGAAGGTCAGGAATTTGGCTATGTACTCAATGGGCAGGTAGAGCTTGTCATCGGTAAAAAAGTGTATTCTATGAAGGCAAAAGAAACATTTTATCTGAACGGAGCACGAAGCCATTTTATTCGAAACAAAGGCAAAAAAGATGCGGTTCTATTGTGGATTGCAACACCACCGATGTTTTAACAGAAAGGGGAATTGACAGATTATGGAGAATGAAAGAAGAAAATTGATCCAATTTCAGAATATCGTAAAAGATTTTGACGGACAGATCGTTTTAAAAGGGATTGATTTGGATATTTATGAGAATGAATTTGTGACACTGTTAGGACCCAGTGGTTGCGGAAAGACAACCTTATTAAGAATTTTAGGAGGATTTCTGGAACCGACAGAAGGCCATGTGATCTTTGATGGACATGATATTTTAAAATTGCCTCCTTATAAAAGAGAATTAAATACAGTTTTTCAAAAATATGCTCTTTTTCCGCATATGAATGTATATGACAATATAGCCTTTGGCTTGAAGATCAAAAAAATGTCAAAGGATATTATTGAACAAAAAGTCATGAAAATGTTGAAATTGATCAATCTGGAAGGTTATGAGAAAAAGAATGTTACTTTGCTTTCCGGTGGGCAACAACAGCGTGTTGCGATTGCCCGTGCTTTAGTCAATGAACCATCTGTTCTTTTGTTGGATGAGCCGTTAGGAGCCTTAGATCTAAAGCTTCGAAAAGAAATGCAGTATGAGTTGAAACGTATCCAACAGGAAGTAGGAATCACCTTTATTTATGTAACACATGATCAGGAAGAAGCTTTGACGATGTCCGATAAGATCGTTGTGATGAAAGACGGGGAGATTCAACAAGCCGGCACACCACAAGATATCTACAATGAACCGGTAAATCGATATGTAGCTAACTTTATCGGAGAAAGTAATATTGTGCCTGGGCGTATGCTGGAAGATAAAAAAGTTCGATTTGATGACATAACATTTGACTGTGTGGATGTCGGTTTCAAGGAAAATGAGCCGGTTGATGTTGTGATCCGTCCGGAAGATATTGACATTGTTTCTGCTGAGCAAGGTAAAATGACTGGAACAGTGGAAAGTGTTCTCTTTAAAGGAGTTCACTATGAAGTGATGGTGGAGACTGTTCCCGGAACACATGTTACGGTAAATATGCATGTTCGAAAAAATGAAAATATCTATAGTGAAGATCGAAAAGAGGCTATCAGCGCCAATGACTTTTATCTGGATCTGGAAGATATGAAAGATATCGACGATAAAGAAATTGTAGCTCGTGCGGATGCGCAGGCTTGGAATCCAGAGACAGAAGAATATATTTCAATTAAAGTTGATACCGATCTCAAAGAGGAGATCGGAGAATATGCGGTTACCTTCTCTACTAACTCCGGAACGCAGGTCACAAGAAAAATTTGGGTTGTGGATCAGCGCGTTGTTGAGAATAAAAAGGCGAATGAAGCTGTCAGTGCTTTTAACTTCTTTAAATCAAAAGATGAAATCTTAGAATCGCCGGCCTTGGATACGGATTTAAAAACTTGGGCCAATGCACAGGGATGGAAGCTGGATAATGAAGAAGAAGGCATCGATCTAAGCGTAGATTATGACTTTGATCCGGAAACGATAACGGAAGGAATTTACAAGGTTACATTCTGGACAACAGGACGTGAATTTAAGATTCATACAACAGATTTTGTGGAAGAAGGCAAAGAGGTCGGCTTAACTTTCTTCCCGGAAGATATTCATGTTATGGAGAAGATGGAGTTTTAAATGAAACGTTTTTCACAATTGGCCATTCCGTATGTAGTTTGGGTTATTTTGATGATTTTGTTGCCAATGTTGTTGATATTGTTTTACGCGTTTACCACACAAGGAAACGAAATTGTCAACTTTACCTTTACGTTTGACCATTTTATTCGTTTTTTTACCGACCATGACTTTTTATTGATTTTATGGAGATCTTTAGTTATTGCGTTTAAAACCACTGTGATTTGTGTGTTGTTAGGGTATCCGATTGCGTATTTTATTGCGCGAAGTTCAGATCGGGTTCGAAATATCCTGGTACTGGCTATTACATTACCAACCTGGATCAATATGCTGGTGCGAACCTATTCCTGGATTGGGCTTCTTTCGGAAGGGGGTATTCTACAAAACTTGTTTGGATTGCAAGATACAGAGCTTCTTTATACAGAAGGGGCTGTACTGCTGGGAATGGTTTATAACTTTATTCCATTTATGATCTTGCAGATCAATACTTCTCTTTGTAAGATGGATTCTTCATTGCTGGAAGCCAGTGCTGATCTTGGTGCCAATAAGCTGCAGACGTTTTTGCGCGTAACTTTCCCATTGTCGCTTTCTGGCGTGATCAGTGGAATTGCCTTAGTATTCTTACCGGCTGTAAGTTCCTTCTTTATTCCAAAACTGTTAGGAGGCGGACAGTTCTTCCTGATCGGTAATGTGATTGAAAACCAGTTTATTACGGTTGGTGAGTGGAACTTCGGTAGTGCTATTTCCATGATCATGGCCGTGATCATGATGCTTTGTATGTATCTGATCCGTCGTGTGGATGAGCATAATAACGGAGGGAGGCAGAAGAAGGCATGAAAAAAGAAAAACGCATTTTTGGTAAAGTGCTGATGGTGCTTTCTTTATTGTTCTTCTACGTTCCGATTTTATATATGATCGTATTTTCTTTCAATTCAGGACGATCTTTGACGAATTTTGAAGGTTTCAGTCTTCGCTGGTATGAGCACATGTTACAAAATCGTGACATGATGGAATCACTTTATACAACGATTACGATTGCTTTGTTAGCAACAGTAGTATCAACGCTTTTAGGAACCATCAGTGCCATCGGACTTTCAAAAAGCCGAAAGTTTCTACAAAAAATCATCTTACAGCTGAATGATTTCCCCATCATGAATCCAGAAATCGTGACCGCAATCGGATTTATGTTGTTGTTTATCACATTCCATGTTGAAAAAGGATATATGACGATGCTTTTAGCGCATATAGCCTTTTGTACGCCATATGTGATTTTAAGTGTCATGCCTAAAATTCGCTCATTAGATCCAAATTTGGCGGATGCGGCTATGGATTTAGGAGCTACACCGTGGCAGGCGTTGATCAAAGTGCTTGTACCGCAGATTATGCCGGGTATCGTTTCGGGAGCTTTGATCGCATTTACAATGTCGTTTGATGATTTCATCATTTCCTATTTTGTAACGGGTGGAGGCGTAAAAAACTTAAGTATTATGGTTTACACCATGAGCAAGCGCATCAATCCAAGCATCAATGCAATATCTACACTGGTTGTAGTATTGATAACGGTAGTCCTTGTGATTATCAATGTAGTACCTATGATTAAGGAGAGAAGGGAGAAAAAACATGAAAAAATTATTGGCTAGTGCCCTAGTGGGTGCCTTGGCACTGGGCATGACCGGATGTTCAGGATCCGGCGGGCAGGAACGTGAGTTCGAAGGACAGGAGCTTCATCTGTATAACTGGGGCGAATATATGGGAGAAAATTTAATCTCGGATTTTGAAGAACAGACAGGTGCCACTGTGAATGTGGATTACTTTGAATCCAATGAACAGATGTATATCAAGGTGGCCAATGGGGAATCTTTTGATGTTTTGGTTCCTAGCGACTATATGATCGAACGTTTGATTCAGGAAGATCTGCTTCAACCATTAGATAAGGATAAACTGACAAACCTGGATCAGTTATCGGATGGTGTCATGGGATTGGATTACGATCCAAATAATGATTACTCGATTCCTTATTTTTGGGGAACTGTAGGTATCGTTTACGATAAAACAAAGGTTAGTGAAGAAGATCTGGAAAAAGAAGGATACAACATTTTCCTGGATACAAAATATAAAGGTGACATTTATCTGTACGATTCAGAACGTGACAGTTTTATGATGGCTTTAAAGGCATTAGGTTATTCGATGAATACGACAAATCAGGATGAATTGAATAAGGCGTATGACTGGCTGGTGCAGTGTGTAGAAACAATGGAACCGGAAATTGTAACCGATGAAATTATCGACAATATGGCGCAGGGACGTAAAGCATTAGGCTTGATCTACTCGGGGGATGCAGCCTATGTTATGTCAGAAAATGAAGACATGGGCTTCTATATGCCGGAAACAGGAACCAACTTATGGAGTGATGCCATGGTTATTCCTAAGAATGCGGAAAATCCGGAACTAGCCCATGCGTTCATTGATTATGTATGTAATTATGATGCGGCTATGGATAACTCCAGCTATGTTGGATATACTTCACCAAATGAAGAAGTTATGAATGAATTAAGTGGTGAAGGTGGAGATTTTGAAGGTATCAATGCCTATATTCCACGTACTGGAAATGATAAAGACGAAGTGTTCAAATATGATGAACAAACGCGTACAATCATTGCCGAACTTTTCAGTAAAGTAAAAGTTGCCGCCAGCAACGTTCAATAAGATAGTAAAAAATGCGACTTTTCTTGATCGATGGATTGGATCATAAGTCGCATTTTTATTTTATTGGTCAACGCTTTGATATCCGTAGAAAGGACGTACGGTTTGAATGGCCAACGATGTATATTTAAAATCTTCTAATTGTTCTTTCTGTACTCGAAAATCAGTGATCAACAGATCGAACACATCTGCTTTGGCAACGCTGAACTGGTGAATGTTGGCAACTTTGGTCGCATCGGCCAATAGAATCTTTTTTCCCGTACATCGAGAGATCATTGCTTCATTGATGGAAACTTCCGGCAGAATGACTGTTGTCATTCCGATTTCGGCATCAATACCGCTGCAGCCTAAAAAGCTCTTGTCAGCAGAAACGCGGTTGACGTTGTTTAAGGCAAAATCACCGACCATGCTTTCTTTGGGATATCGTATTTCTCCACCGGTCAAGACAACGGTGATTTTTGGATCATAGTCGATGAATAACGCTTTTCCATTATTGGTAATGACGGTCACATGCTTGTCATGAATATACCGAAGCATCAATAGTGCAGTCGAACTTGTATTGATAAATATCGTATCGCCTTCTTCTACCAGATTTGCCGCATATTTGGCGATTGCATGTTTATAAGGTTCATTATTGTCTTTGATCTGGTCGTTATTGACAAAGGATTGAATCAGTTTGGCTCCGCCATAATAGCGGATAACAGCTCCCATATCTTCCCAGTATTGCAGATCGCGTCGTATGGTCAAAGGTGCTACATTAAGCTCTTTTGCCAGCTCTTCCACGTTCACTTTTCCTTGTATCTGAATCTTTTCCATGATTTTTTTACGCCGTGCATCGACGATCTCTTTACTCATTTTCATGATTTACCACCTCGATGATTTTTGAAGTTCCTCCGATTTGCCGAATCTTTTTTATACATTCTTCTTCCATGGAATGATTGTGCATGACTCTGCAAAGATTGCTAAACTGGTAATAATAATGAAGCTTTTCACGATTGTTCAAGTTTTGTATATTTGTCTTTTTAAAGCAGTTAAAGCTTTGCTTGTAGTCTTTTCTACTAAATAAGTAGAGGGCATCAATAAAGTCCCAATTATATAAAGGTGATAATTTGTGCCCTTTTACTTTGGCATCTTTCATACGGATGATTTTTGTATATTCTTCCTGAACAATCTTTGTATCCTTTAATAGAAAATGTGCATATAACTGGTTATAATGCCAGATCAAAAGGTTATCTATATTTTGATGAAACATTTTATAATGAGTTTCCATAGTTTCCAACAACGAAGAGGGTTCCAGCATATCGGCATAATACAAAGTATCATAAATCACCTTAGAAGAATTATAAGCTTTAAATATATCTTTTTTTAAAAGATCATCATATTCTTTTTTCCCTTTTTGCGGCATCACATCATAGGCAATCGTTTGAATCGCATGTTGATATAGATGACGTAAATATTCAGCATAAAGTGCTATGGAAAATATCAGGATAAAAAGGATGCCAAATAATAATTTTTGACTGAACTTTTGTGCCGTCATGATAATATAGATAGAATAGATGGCAAAGATGATATAAATGATGCCCATAATAAAGTTGCGGGCTTCTTGTGGAAATGCGGTGGTTAGGCTGTGCCGGAATTTGGTTTAAAACACCACAGGCAAACATTACCGTCGATCTTTGGGCCGGTAATGGAAAAAGAACGCATGGCGATGGCAAAATGAAGGTAGGACATCAGATGGCAAATATGTGCGGATGTCGAAGGCCCATGTTATGTAAGACCGGGACGATTGGGCGTAGAGGATGTGTATGATGACAGTTATACGTGGGAATACGGCAAGGGACAGATACTCAAAAAAGGAAGCAAGATCGCCATCATTGCGACAGGACTGATGGTACAGGAGTCTTTAAAAGCTATCGAACAGCTAAAAGACATCGAACCGACACTGATCAATATTTCCACGATCAAGCCAATCGATGAAGAATTGATCCTGGAAACGGCGAAAACACACGATGTGATCGTAACGATCGAGGAACACAATGTGATCGGCGGCCTGGGCGGAGCAGTAGCCGAAACTCTGGCACCATATGGACTACCATGTCGTCAGTACATGATGGGTATGCAGGACAGTTTTGGACGAAGCGGCAAACCAAAAGACTTATTAGCCCGCTATCATTTGGATGCTTCAAGCATTGCCCAAAAGATCAAAGAAATCATGAAGTAAAAATTACATCTCAAACAAGCAGTGATGATATCGAATCGTTGCTGCTTTTTTATGTAGAAATGAATGGTGTATAATAGAAACCGATGAAAAGGAAAAGAAAAGCTAAAAAGTTACGTATATTTATTTTGATGATGGTCTTGCTTGGTGTACTGACTTTTGTCATTCATTCACTTTTTTCACAAGCGGAAACGACTCCCTCATCCTACTATGATTTAGATCGTTTTGAAAATGCAAGCACAGGCTTTAAGTTCTATAACGATCCGGATTATGAAAGTGAGATTGGAATTGATGTCAGTGAGCACAATGGTACGATTGACTGGGATGCAGTTACAAACACCGGAATCGATTTTGCGTTTATACGTGTCGGGTATCGAGGAGGGATTGAAGGAAAGATTCATGAGGATGCCACATTCGCATACAACATGGAACAGGCACAAGATAGAGGCCTGAAACTGGGTGTTTATTGGTATTCCAGTGCCATCAACACTATTGAACTTCAGGAGGAAATCGATTTTGTGCTGTCTTTAGTTTCTTCGTATTCCATTGATTTGCCAATTGTCTTTGATATGGAATTTTTTGATGAACAAGAAGGTCGAATCAATACATTGAGTATCGAAGAGAAAACAGATTTAGCCTTGATGTTTTGTGATGCGATGGAAGAACATGGGTATGAATCCATGATTTATGGAAACTTAGACTGGTTCTATAATCAACTTGATTTCAGTCGGATTCAGGACAGAAATCTCTGGTATGCGGCTTATCAAGATAAACCGGCCATGCAGGATCGATTCATGATTTGGCAATATTCTCATACAGGAACACTTCCCGGAATATCGACCAATGTGGATATGAACATCATGCCGGTGAAAAATAAATAGGAGATTTTCATGAAAAAGGGCAATAGAAATGCATTGTTGAGTTTGTGTGTTGTAGTATGTATTTGTATCGTGTGTTTTGTCGTATATATGTCACTAAAAGAAGATGAAATATCCTTAGATACACTTCCGGAATATAGCCAAAATGCTTATGTCGCGATTAATGATAATGAACCAGATTTTGAAGAATATGAGATTACAGAAGCACAAACATCCTTTGAAACCTATAATCAACTCGATGAATTAGGACGGTGTACGATGGCGAAAGCCAGTGTCGGAAAAGAGACGATGCCAAAGACAGATCGAGAAAGCATCAGCTCTGTCAAACCAAGTGGATGGCAGAATGAACGTTATGATTTCGTGCCGGGTGGCTGGGTGTATAACCGGTGTCATTTGATTGGATATCAGTTAACCGGTGAAAATGCCAATGCGAGAAACCTGATTACGGGTACCCGCTATATGAATACGGAAGGAATGCTTCCTTTTGAGAACGAGATTGCCGAGTATGTGAAAGCTACCGGTGAAAATGTTCTTTATGAAGTGACACCGATTTATGAAGGTGAAAATCTGGTTGCCAGTGGTGTGCATATGCAGGCATGTTCGGTAGAAGATGATTGCGAAAGCCTGGCATTTAATGTTTATGCATACAATGTTCAACCGGGTGTAGAGATAGATTATGCGACCGGAGAAAACGAGAAAGAATAAGGAGGAAACGATATGTCTTGTACAACAATTTTAGTGGGTAAAAAAGCTAGTTTTGATGGTTCAACGATCATCGCGCGCAACGATGATTCCGGAGCCGGACAATTTACCGAAAAGAAGCTGGTGGTTGTAGAACCAGATCAACAGCCCAAAACCTATAAAAGTGTGATCTCGCATGTAGAGATTGAATTGCCGGATCAGCCTATGCGATATACGGCAGCTCCCAATGCGGTAGAGGGAGAAGGCGTTTGGGCTGCTTTTGGTATAAATGAAGCAGGTGTTGGTATGACGGCTACGGAAACGATTACTTCGAATGCTCGTGTATTAGGAGCTGATCCTTTGGTTGTTTATGATGAAAAGACACAGACACCTGGTGGAATTGGAGAAGAAGATCTTGTTACTCTTGTTTTACCCTATATTCACACTGCGCGAGAAGGTGTACTTCGCCTGGGAAAATTATTAGAAGAATATGGTACCTATGAGATGAATGGAATTGCCTTTTCAGACAAAGATGAAATCTGGTGGTTAGAGACGATTGGCGGACATCATTGGATGGCTCGCAGAGTTCCGGATACTGTTTATGTTGCTATGCCTAATCAATTAGGAATTGATTCTTTTGACTGGAAGGATGCCTATGGTGCACAAAAAGAGTGTATGTGCTCTAGTGATCTGAAAGAATTTGTGGAACAAAATCATTTAGATCTTTCGATGAATGATGTATTTGATCCACGCTGTGCGTTTGGATCTCATGATGATGCCGATCATGTATATAACACGCCTAGAGCCTGGTATATTGAAAAAACATTAAATCCACATACAAAAAAATGGGAAGGCAAACAGGCAGACTATACACCGGAATCCGATGATATTCCGTGGTGCATGGTTCCCGAGAAAAAGATCACAATCGAAGATGTGAAATATTTGTTGTCATCGACTTTTCAGGGAACGGATTATGATCCATATAAAAGCTATGGGGATCGATCAAAAGCCGGTATGTATCGTTCCATTGGTGTGAATCGTACCAGTGTGCTTGGACTGATTCATCAACGTCCGGATCGAGAAGTCTTAGAATGGATTGCCTTTGCGGCTAACAACATGAATGTGATGATTCCTTTCTATCCTCATGTGGATAGTGTGCCGGAATATCTGTCCAATACTACCGACAAGGTTTCTACGGATAACTTTTATTGGACAAGTCGTCTGATTGCCGCGATGGCGGATGCCAGCTTTAAACAATCTCGTAACTTGATTGAACGATATCAAAATAAAGTGGCTGCCAAAGCGCATGAAATAATTCATCAAACTGATGCATTGCTGGCAAAAGAAGAAACAGAACAGCGTAAAAAAGAAATTCGTACACAAGCCAATCAAGCCATTGCCAATATGGTCAAAGAAGCTGCTGATGAAACTCTAGGTAAAGTTTTGTTTGAATTAAGTTCAATCATGAAGAATGCATATGCCCGCAGCGATGCCTAATAAAGTGGAACGAGAAGTAACGCTGTTTATTGCCATGAGCCTGGATGGCTATATTGCCAGTGAGGATGGATGCATAGATTGGCTGCAGGTTTTTGAAAATCAGGAAGGTACTACGAATTCCTATGATATGTTTATAAAAAATACTGATTCTATTATTATGGGCTATACCACATATCATCAATTGATTACCGAAATTACACCTAATCAATGGCCGTATGCCAAACAGGACACATATGTAATTACTCATCGCACTTTAAAAGACAAATCGAATATTTGTTTTGTGAGCCAGGATCCTGTATCTCTGCTCCATGACCTAAAACAAAAAGAAGGTAAAGGAATTTGGGTTTGTGGAGGCGCACAGATTATCACACCTTTAATTGAACAGCAGATGATTGATGTGTATCACATCTCTGTGATTCCTGTTTTACTGGGGAATGGGATTCGGCTATTTCAAAAACAAAAGAGTTTCCAGCCTTTAGAGTTGATATGAACAGTTTCATATAATGGAATCACAGATTTAATTTATAAGACAAAATAAAAAAGGAAAATCACGATGTATAGAACAACTTATGACAGCTCATTTAACAGAATTTACTTATCCAGTGATGGCCAATATCTAACCGGGTTATGGTTTGAAGGCTCTAGAGATGAAGTCAAACATGGAAAGAATTTTATTGATCAAGAATTGCCCATTTTTGAACAAACGAAAAAATGGCTGGATATTTATTTTTCGGGCAAAGAACCATCATTTTTGCCGACCTATAGGTTAGAACATGTAACACCGTTTCGTCAGCTTGTCATGGATCAATTATTTCAAATTCCTTTTGGAAAGGTAGTAACGTATAGAGATATAGCCGAAAATATCGCAAAGATCAAAGGATTGGATAAAATGTCAGCTCAGGCGGTAGGCGGTGCGATTGGTTGGAATCCCATCTGCATCGTAATTCCCTGCCATCGTGTGGTTGGCTCGAATGGAAGTCTTACGGGCTATAGCGGCGGTATGGCCAATAAAATCAAACTATTAGAAAATGAAGGACATGATGTATCAAAATTTCTTGTTCCAAAAAAAGGAAGTGCTTTATGAAACGATGCAGCTGGTGTAATCTGAATAATCCCTTATATATTCGCTATCATGACGAAGAATGGGGACAACCTAATTTTGATGAGCGATATCTTTTGGAGATGTTGATCTTGGAGTCCTTTCAGGCCGGTCTATCCTGGGAATGTGTATTGAATAAACGAGAAGCGTTTCGTCAGGCTTATAATCAGTTTGATTTGAATAAAATTTGTTCGTATGATGAAACGAAGCTACAAGAACTTGCCCAAAATAAAGGGATCATACGCAATCGTTTAAAAATCAAAGCCAGTGTGGAAAATGCGAAGATCTTTAAAGCCATACAAAAAGAGTATGGTAGCTTTTATAACTACTTAAAAATCTTTACACAAGGAAAGACATTTTATGAAGTAGGACTGACACGTTCAAAGCTTTCTGATTGCTTATCTGCGGATCTCAAGAAAAAAGGTATGAAATTTGTCGGTACGACCATCATTTACTCGTATTTACAGGCAATCGGTATCATTTATTCTCATGATGAAAATTGTGATCTCTATCATGCGACATAGAACCCTCGGGTTCTTTTTATGTTTCAGGAAGCAGGGCTTTAAAGATATCCTGATCTTTTCGATGATAAGCTAAATAGAAAGTGGTCGAGGCATCATGGTCTACGATAGGAATTTCCAGGCGCTTTTCTTGTCTGGGATATATGTTCCAGCTGATATTGGTGGTAAAAGCAGGCAAAGAAGAACTTGCCAAAAGCACACTGAGATCTTGCATTTGATCTTGCACGATAAAACGAGAATGAGAAAGTTTTTCATTGACAACATCTTTCCAGATTCCCAACGAACCATGTAGAAGAAATGTTTCTCCATCGATCTCCTGAAAGGAGATTTTTTCTTTTTGGGAGGCCGGATGAGCAGGCATCACCGATAAATACAAATGTTCGGTAAATATTTTGGAGGAGATAATATTCGGATCTTTTACAGGGGCGGATACAATGGCCAATTGGCATTTGTTCTGTTTTAAGGCTCCGATGATTTTTCCTTCAGAATTTGTTAAATGGGATTGTACAGAATATGTAGAAAAAAGCAAAGCTAAGCGCTGTTGAAGATAAATCATGGGGGCTGGCGCACAGCTTTCTAGAAAAATGGTGTGCTTACTTTGTTCCAAATGTGTGACCTGATCGATCATTTCCTGTTCTAATTGAAGGATGCGTTTTGCGTATTCGCTGGCTAATAGACCGTTTTCATTGATTTCGATACGATTGGCGTGATGATCAAAAAGAGCAAATCCAAATAGTTGTTCCAGCTTCTTCATTGAGCGTGTTAGCGCCGGTTGTGTGATATGCAAGGCATCAGCAGCGGCCAAAAGTGTTTTGTGTTTGGCAACAGCTACTAGCTGTTCCAGTAGATACATCTCAATCATAATCGTTCTCCTAGTATTACTTATAATTATAGCAGAATGTTTAAAAAGCATTATATTTTTTAGATAATTTCAATTATATTTTGATTGTATTCAATATAAAGCATGCATACAAGTTATATAAGGAGGTTGTATTATGCAGTATGTGACATTGAATAATGGCGATAAAATGCCGTTAGAAGGTTTTGGTGTTTTTCAAATTACGGATCCTCTTGAATGCGAAAAGGTCGTGTTACAGGCACTTGAAAACGGATATCGTTTGATAGATACCGCAGCTGCTTATTTTAATGAACAGGCGGTTGGTCAAGCAATTCGTAAATCACAAATAGCACGACAAGAAATATTTGTGACCACGAAGCTTTGGATACAGGATTATGGTTATGAAAATGCGAAAAAAGCCATTGATACATGTCTTGAAAATCTAGGCCTGGAGTATATTGATCTTATCCTCCTGCATCAGGCATTCGGTGATTATTATGGTGCGTATAGAGCTTTAGAAGATGCTTATAAAGAAGGGAAAGTCAAAGCAATTGGTGTTGCCAATTTTTATCCAGATCGTTTAGTGGATCTTTGTATGAATATGGAAATAACACCGGCTGTTAATCAAATTGAATGCCATCCGTTCTTCCAGCGCGAAGAAGATATAAAAATTGCACAGGAATACGGTGTTCAAATTGAAGCGTGGGGCCCTTTTGCCGAAGGAGGTCATAATATATTCCGGCATCCGGTTTTGATAGAAATCGGTGAAAAATATGGAAAAAGTGCAGCACAGGTTGTCTTACGATGGAATATACAACGAGGAGTAATTGTTATTCCGAAATCGGTGCATGAAAATCGAATCCGAGAAAATATAGACATTTGGGATTTTGAATTATCTGAAAGAGATATGAACGAGATTCGACAGTTAAATATCGGAAAAACGGAAATCATCGATCATTATTCGATTCCGGTGGTAAAAATGTTAAATACACATAAAATTCATGAATAAAGAGGAGGGGCAGTATGCCAAGCATAACTTTAAATGATGGAACTAAGATTCCTGCGATTGGATTTGGAGTTTTTATGGTTCCGGGAGATGGAACAGCTTATGAAATGGTGAAAGAGGCATTGCGGGCAGGCTATCGTCATATCGATACGGCAGCGGCTTATTTTAATGAAGAAGATGTAGGAAAAGCAATTCGTGATAGTGGAATCGATCGAAAAGACATTTTTGTGACCAGTAAATTGTGGCTGCAAGATCATGGCTATGAAAACGCAAAGAAAGGTATCGATCGCTCTTTAAGAAAATTGGGACTGGATTATATCGATTTATATTTAATTCATCAACCGTATGGAGATGTGATTGAAACGTGGCATGCTATGGAGGAAGCAAAAAAAGAAGGAAAACTTCGCTCCATCGGTGTCAGCAACATGACACCAAAAATCTGGAATCAGTTTGTACCGCAGTTTGAAATAAAGCCGGCTGTCAATCAGGTGGAATTTAACCCTTTCTTCCAACAAAGAGAATTAAGAGCCTTGATGGAAAAAGACAATGTCAGACTAGAGGCCTGGTATCCATTAGGGCATGGAAATAAAGACTTGTTGACACATCCTGTTTTTGAAAATTTAGCGCAAAAGTATCATAAAAATCCAGGTCAGATCATTTTGCGTTTTGAGTTGCAGGAAGGCGCGATTGTATTACCAAAATCAACCAATATAAGTCGTATCCAGAGCAATCTGAATCTCTTTGATTTTGAACTCACTGCAGAAGAAATGCAAAGTATTCGTGCTTTAGATACGAAAAAAGGCTCGCATGATCCAGATGCCCCCGGTGTAGCACAAGCTTTATTGAATGCTTTTAAAATTGAAGACTGATAAAAAGATGAAATAAAAAAGAAAAAAAGTCTTGACCTAAAGTTAACTTTAAGTAGTACTTTATATTTGAATTAATACGACGATAGAAAAGGTGGGGTAATAATGTCAAAATGCTTAGTTGTATATTTTAGTGCCAGCGGTAACACAAGAGAGGTTTCAAAACGATTGGCAGAAAAAATGGAAGAGTCACTTTTTGAAATACAGCCACAACAATCATATTCAAGAGCGGATTTAAACTGGAACGACTCTGAAAGCAGAAGTTCTTTGGAGATGAAAGATCCAAATAGCCGTCCTGCCATTAAAAACCAAGTTCAAAACATGGATCAATACGATGTGATTTTTATCGGTTTCCCAATTTGGTGGTATAGAGAGCCATCTATTATTGATACCTTTATGGAAAGCTATGATTTCAGTGGCAAGACGATCGTTCCATTTGCGACATCTGGAGGAAGCGGTATGGGAAATTCTTCACAGAATCTACAGAAATTAGCACCGAATGCCGATGTAAAAGAAGGAAAACGTTTTGGATCTCGTGTATCAGGAACAGAACTTGCGAAGTGGGCAGCAGCCTATCTTTAATAAGCTGGTGAATTGAATGGAATATAGAATCAATCAACGAACAAAAGATAAAATCAGTATGATAGGCCTCGGAACCGGGCCACTGTTTGAAGCAGGTGAAGAAGAAGCTATGCAGCTTTTAGAAACGGCTTATCAAAAAGGAATCAATTATGTGGATTTGGCAACGGCCGGAGGCAAGACATTCTCTTATCTTGGGAAAGCTTATTCTTCTGTTCGAGATCAAATGTTGTATCAAATTCATTTTGGCGCCGATTATAAAACTGGCGAATATAGCTGGACTACCAATTTAGATACAGTGAAAGAACAAATTGATTGGCAGTTAAAAGAATTAAAGACAAATTACATTGATTACGGATTCATTCATTGTTTAGATGAGCAGTCGGATTGGATCGCATATCAAAGAAACGGTGTTTTGGACTATTTGTTGAAGATGAAAAAACAAGGAGTTGTTCATCATATCGGACTCTCTTCGCATACACCAAAACTCGCAAAAGAGATTATTGAAACCGGTTTAGTGGATCAGCTGATGTTTTCTATCAATCCGGGTTATGATATGCAGTATGGTGAATTTGCCAACGGCAGTACATCGGAAAGAATGGAGTTATATCGGCTTTGTGAGGCCAAGGGAATCGGAATTTCCGTGATGAAGCCTTTTTCGGCCGGACAGCTTTTAAATGCCAAAACTTCACCGTTTAAAAAAGAACTTTCAATTTATCAATGCATCCAATATGCGTTGGATAAACCGGGTGTTTTAACAGTTCTTCCGGGCATAGGAAACATCAAAGATTTAGAAGAAATCTTACACTTCTTTGATGTGGATCCTTCATTTAGAGATTATTCGATTTTAGGAGAGCTAAGCCCGGAAAAGACAACAGGAACTTGTGTGTATTGTAATCATTGTCAACCTTGTCCGGCAGGATTAAATATTGGCTTGATCAATAAATATTACGATCTGGCAAAGATTGGCGATCCAATGGCAAAAGAGCATTATTTAAATCTTGATAAGAAGGCAAGTGACTGTATCGCATGTGGACATTGTGATCAAAGATGTCCTTTTCATGTGAAACAAAGTCAACGTATGAAAGAGATTGCCTCTTATTTTAATGAGTAATGAAAGGAGAAGGATATGAAGTCAAAAGTATATTTCACCAAAGAAATCACACCGGAAAAAGTCGTGGAAATGTATCATGCCTTAGGAAAAGAACTTCCCGGCAAAGTGGCGGTCAAGGTGCATTCCGGTGAAAAAGGAAATCAAAACTTTTTACACCCTGAATTCTGGAAGCCGATGGTTGAAGAAGTGCATGGAACGATTGTTGAATGTAATACGGCCTATGGTGATGCATCGGGTGGTGTCAGAGATCATACCGAATCGCATTTGAAGCTATTGGAAGAACACGGGTGGAACAAATATTTTGATGTAGATTTGATGGATGCCCAGGGGCCGGATGTAGTATGGAGCATTCCTAATGGAAAAGTATTAAAAGAAAATAAAGTCGGGAAAAACATTGAGAACTATGATTCGATGTTAGTGCTTGCCCATTTTAAGGGACATCCTATGGGTGGTTATGGCGGAGCTTTAAAACAATTATCCATTGGTTGCGCATCTCGTGCCGGAAAAGCTTTGATTCATTCCGCAGGCAAAACCGAAGATCGCTTTGAAACGTGGAATCAACATGCCGACAGCATAGCTTTCCCGGAAGCTATGGCGGATGCTGCCAGCAGTGTAGTCAATCATTTTAAAGACAACATTCTTTACATCAATGTGATGAAAAATCTATCCGTAGATTGTGATTGTTGTGCTGTGGCCGAAGATCCATGCATGAAAGATATCGGGATTTTAGCTTCGGATGATCCTGTGGCCATCGATCAAGCCTGTATTGACTTGGTTATAAATTCAAAGGATCCTGGTAAAGAGCATTTCATGGAACGAGTTAACAGTCGCAATGGAATCCATACGATCGAGGCTGCAGCTGATCTTGGTATAGGCTCTAGGAAATATGAGCTGATTGAGCTATAATTTTTAAGACTTGCTTGAAATTGAAGTTGTATCATGGTATGATGCCTACGCACTTACTTTAAGCTCAAATGTAGCTTAAGGCGGAAGGAGGATACGACATGAAAAAGGGAATTCATCCGGAATACCATCGTGTTAAATGTATCTGTACATCTTGCGGCGCAGAATTTGAAACAGGAAGTACGATCAAAAAAGACGAATTGCGTGTAGATACTTGCAGTAACTGTCACCCATTCTTCACTGGTCGTCAGCGTTTCGCAGCTGCTCAGGGACGTATTGAGAAATTTAACAAGAAATATGGTCTGAAAAGCGGACAATAAGTGATACAATAGAAACAGCGTTAAACGCTGTTTTTTTCATATACAGGAGAAATTATATGCATATCAAATCAAAACGAATGGAAGTTTTTAAGCCTTCTGTCTTTACAGGTTTAAAATATTTGAAACAAGACTATACAAAGAAAACAGGAAAAGACACGATTGATTTTTCTATCGGTTCGCCCAATATTGCCCCAGAGCCATCGATCATGAAAGTCATGCAGGAATCTGTGATGGTGCCTGAAAATTATAAGTATGCCATTACTGATCTTCCCCAGATGAAAGAGGCCATTCATGACTGGTATAAAAATCGTTATGATGTAGAATTAGAACAGAATGAAATGGTTTGCCTGCAAGGTTCGCAGGAAGCGTTGAGTACTTTGTTTTTGGCGACTTGTGATCAAGGTGATATTGTTTTAGTGCCAGATCCTTATTATCCTATTTTCAGTGATGGACCTAAGATTGCCGGTGCGACTGTGGAGTATATGCCTTTATTGGAAGAAAATGGATATTTGATTGATTTTGATGCGATTGATCCAGAAATAGCGCAAAAGGCAAAAATGATGATCGTATCGTATCCAAACAATCCTACTTGTGCAATTGCCCCGGATTCTTTCTATGAAGAACTGATCGCCTTTGCGAAAAAATATGATATCATGATACTCCATGATAATGCGTATAGTGAACTTGTCTTTGATGGAAAGATCGGTAAAAGCTTTTTATCGTTTGAAGGTGCCAAAGAGATTGGTATTGAATTAAATTCATTCTCTAAAACATTTGGTATGGCTGGTGCCCGCTTAGGTGTTTGTGTGGGTAACAAAGATATTATCGAAGTTTACAGTACATTAAAATCCAATATGGATTATGGTATCTTTTTGCCGGTTCAATTTGCCGGTATTGAAGCGTTACGTCATGGTGGTCAAGGCATTCATTCTACATGCCAGGCTTATCAGGATCGAAGAGATGTGCTTGTCAAAGAATTTACCGAAGTCGGCTGGACCATTCCTAAAAGTCCGGCAACGATGTTTTCCTGGGCAAAAATCCCGGATCATTATGAAGACTCCAAAGCCTTTGTATTAGACTTGTTGGAAAAAACCGGCATTGTCGTAACACCGGGTCAGGCTTTTGGTAAGCAGGGAGAACGCTATGTCCGATTAGCTTTGGTGCAGGATGAAAGTGCCATCAAAGAAGCGGCCAGACGATTAAAAGAAACACATTTCTTTAAATAAAGTAAAAGAAGTCATTCAAGAAAAAATTTCTTGAATGATTTTTTGTCTTTTTTGGACTTTTTTTCGTAATGAATAGTATGCGATGTCCAAGATGTAAGAATGAAGATCCAAGATTATTTGGATATGACAATGGTGTTTATTATTGTCGAAGATGTATTTCTTTTTCCAGAGTGAATATAGGGGATTCCATTTTGCCTTGTACTTTATCTAAGAAGGTTTGGAAGGAAAAACCAAAACTAGATTATGAATTGACCGATGCACAAAAAGAGGCTTCTTCTAAGGCACTTTCGTATTTAAAACAAGGAAAGGATGTGTTTGTATATGCCGCAACCGGTGCCGGTAAGACGGAGATCACGTTTGAAAGTATTTGTTATTACCTGGCATTCGGAAAGAAAGTAGCCTTTGCGATCAGCCGCAGGCAGGTGGTTTTAGAAATCGCCCAACGTTTGCGCAAAGCCTTTAAAGGCTTATCTGTTGTAGAAGTGGCACAGGATTATACATCCATCACAGATGGAGATTTGATTGTCTGTACGATGCATCAGTTATATCGTTACCCTTATGGATTTGATTTGTTGATATTGGATGAAGTGGATGCCTTTCCTTATGCCGGGAATCAACTATTAGAACAGATCGTGCAGCTTTCCTGTAAAGGACAGAAAATGTATCTCAGTGCCACACCGTCAAAAGAAATACTACTTCAGATTCAACAAAAAAAGATGGAAATGGTAGAGTTGTTTGTACGACCTCACGGACATCCTTTGATTATTCCCAAAGTGATCCAGGCAGCCCTATGGAGACAAGTTTTAATCCTTATTTGCTTTTGCAGGGGCTGTAAGAAAGAAAATAAACAAGTTTTAGTGTTTGTACCACGCCGCAATGATTGCCTTTGGATGACAATTTTACTGAACTTTTTTGTTAAGACGAAGGGAGTTCATTCCCAGACAGAAGATAAAGATCAGATTTTAGAAGATTACCGACAAAAGAAAATTGATGTTTTAGTGTGCACAACTTTGTTAGAAAGAGGAATTACAATCCCAAGTGTGCAGGTTGCGGTGTTTGAAGGACAACACGCAGTTTATACCGCGGCCAGTTTGATTCAGATTTTCGGCCGTATCGGAAGATCTATGAAAGATCCCTCCGGGAAAGGAATTTGCTTATGTCAATACGCCAGTTCATCCATACGAGAGTGTGTTCGTATTTTGAAGCAAATGAACGCTTCTGTCTGATTTGTAATGAGTCTTTAGACTCCATACAAAATGTAGATTTACTTTCTTATTGTCTTTGTAAAAGATGTCGCAAACAATTTCGAATGTGTAAGAAAATCTATAAAATCAATCAAGTGGAATGGCATGTATTGTATGAATATGATGATTTTTTAGAGCGCCTATTTTTCCGTTATAAAGAACAATGTGATCGTATGTTGGCACCGGTCTTTTTAGAACCAATTCATCCGTATTTACATAAAATGAAAAAATACACGGTTTGTTCGCTTTGTTCCAGTGATCAAAAGCGTATGCAAAGAGGGTTTGATCCATTATCTGATATTTTTGGTTTTTATGATGTACCGATCGTATCTCCTTTATATAAAAAGAAAGAGCATAAACAAAGCAAGCTTTCTAAAGAAGAGCGAGAAAAGGTGAACGATGTGATTTTCAGAAAAGAACAATATACACTTGCCGATAAGCCAATTTTACTGGTTGATGATGTCTGTACGACCGGCTCCAGTTTACAAAGAGGAATTGAATTATTGTCTCCAAACAAAGTTTTTGTGATTGCCGCTCATCCGTTATGGCTTTCCAAACATCAAGAAATGATTGTAGAAAAAAAGAGCCTCTTTTGGTAGAATGAAGCAAAAGGGGAGTTGTTATGACCGCAAGAAAACCGAAAGACGAAATTTCCAGACTGTTGGATTCTTTTCAGGAAGAAGAAGTACTGGAAGAAAAAATGGAAGGTTTTACCGCACAGAAAAGAAGACAGGATCGCATGCAGCGAGCTTCCAGACAGACGGTAGAGCCAAAACCGGTTCAAAATGAAACGAATGATACGATCGTTTTGCGTCCGGAACCAAAGAAAACAGAATCGGCTGGAACCACTGTTATGTTTGATCCGGAAAAGATCGAGGAAGAAGATACAGATACCAATAAAACCGTTGTGATCAACGATAATGAGATTCAATCTCTACTGGATGAGGATAAACCACCAAAATTACGGCGAGAGGTTGTATCGCATGGTGGTTCTTCACATCGAAAAGAGCCTATGCCGCATAAAAGGCCAACGAAGAAAAAAGGACTTTCACCGGCTGCTATTGTGGGGATTGTAGTGGGTGGCATATTAGTGTTTGTGCTAGCTGTGACGTTAGTACTTGCTGCTACAGGTAAGTTGTCTTCATGGCTTTTCGATAATGTTGATAAGACCGAAGAAGTCACCAGGAAACAAGAGCGCGCTTATGATTCGATCGTGGATTGGCTGGATTCTTTAACCGGCGATGATTATGATGGAATTGAAGATTGGGAAGAAGACTATGACTCTTTGACAAAAGAGCAGAAGAAAAAGTTAAATGATTACTTTGAGAAGATCACCGGTTCTACTTTTGATGAGCTTTTGGCAAAGGCAAAATCGGACAGTAAAAAAGACTCTTCGAACAATAATGCCAAAATCGCAGAGTTAAAAGCGCAATTAAAAAGTTTACAGTCTCAATTATCGGATGCACAGTCGGATTTGAATGACGCGAATTCTCGTTTATCAAGCGCACAAAATGATTATGATAACTGGAATAATAAGCTTTCGACCTGGCAAAATACAAATGCGCAATTGGAGCAGAAACAAACGGAACTCAGTACTTTGGAAGCACGTATGAAAGAACTCCAGAATATTCCGGCTGATCAGATTTCAGAAGAGGAATTGACAGAGCTTACACAGTCATATAAGAAACAAGCTTCCTTACAGCAGGAGATTTCTAATCTGCAGGGGCAATTAAATGGAATTGGGGATTATTCTTCCATTCAGTCACATGTGAATTCTGCATCCTCTGAAGTTTCACAGGCACAGTCGGATGTGGATTCGGCACAAAGCACGATTGATCAGTTAACTTCGCAAATTCAGGAAGTACAAGATCGAATCGATGCGTTAGAGTCATGATTTTACAAAGGGTTTAAAAACCCTTTCTTTTTCTTTAACTGTGAATTGATTTTTGTTATGATGTTAAGGGTAAAACGTTAAGGACGGTGATTGCATGCGCAATGCGATTATAATGGCAGCGGGCAAAGGAACCCGAATGAAGTCAACACTCAGTAAGGTCATGCACCCTATCATTGACAGACCAATGTTGGGGTATATTGTCGATGCACTAAGAGCGGTACATGTTGAAAGAATTCTGATTGTTGTCGGCTATCAGGCACAAAGCATTCAAGATGCGTTCAGTGATTGTGAATTTGCTTTGCAGGAACCACAGTTGGGTACCGGCCATGCGATCATGCAGTGTAAGCAGTTGGCAGATGCAAAGGGAGATACGTTGATCATCAACGGAGATGGCCCTTGTATTCAGCCGGAAACATTGGAAAAACTGTTTCAGGCCAATCAGGATGCCTCGTTAACGTTACTCAGTGCTGTGTTGGAAGATGGTGCCCATTACGGACGTATCGTTCGAGATGAAAATGGCAATGTCTTATCCATCGTAGAGGCAAAAGATTGTACGCCAAAACAAAGAGAAATTCGTGAAATCAATGCAGGCATGTATTGTTTTAAAAACGAGGATCTTTTTGCTCATATTGATGATCTTCAACCAAACAATGCACAAAATGAATATTATTTAACGGATATGGTCAGCATTCTGGCGAATCTGGGAAAGAAAGTCAATGCGTGTGTGATCGAAGATCGAGATGAAGTGATGGGAATCAACGATTGTGTAGAGTTAAATAAAGCATATGTATGGATGCGAAATCACATCAATACAGGATGGATGAAGCAAGGCGTGCAGATCGTAGATCCGCTGAGAACCGTCATCGGAAAAGATGTAAAGATCGGACACGATGTGATCATTCATCCCAACGTAGAAATATTAGGAGAAACGGAAATCGGAGATTTTGTGGAAATTCTTCCGGGTTCGTATATAAAGGATGCAGTCATCGGCAATCATGCCATGATTGATTCCAGTAAGGTCGTCAGCACCAGGGTAGAAGCTAATCAAAGTGTAGGCCCGATGGCGTACCTTCATTCAGGATAAAACTATCGCGTATCAAAAACAGACAAAATAGTATCAGGGAAGAGGAAAGGAACAATCATGGAAAACACTATTGTATTTGGATTATCATCCAGCAAGAATTTGGCAGAACATATCTGCGAAGAATTAGGAATGGAATTAGGAAAAAGCAAGGTCAATCACTTTGCGGATGGAGAAGTTTTGGTGGAACTGGGAGAAAGTGTGCGTGGAAAACACGTTTATTTTATCCAGAGTACCAACTGCCCGGTCAATGATAATTTAATGGAAATCTTGATCGGAATCGATGCTTGTAAGCGAGCCAGTGCCGCCAGCATCAACTGTATCATTCCTTATTTTGGTTATGCACGTCAGGATCGTAAGGCAAAACCTCGTCAGCCGATTTCGGCAAAGCTGGTTGCCAGTCTTTTGGAAAGGGCCGGAGCTACGCGTGTTGTGACAGTTGATCTGCATGCCAATCAGATTCAGGGATTCTTCGATATCCCGGCGGATGATATCACAAGTATGGGATTGATCGGTGATTATTTTAACCACAAGGAAGGCTTAGGTGAAGTGGTTGTCGTAAGTCCGGATCATGGAGGAACAGTCAGAGCCCGTAATTTGGCTGATATTTTAGGTGCGCCGGTGGCAATCATTGATAAACGTCGTCCAAAACCAAATGTGGCAGTGGCGATGAATTTGTTGGGAGATGTCAAAGATAAAACAGCTATCTTGATCGATGATATGGTCGATACGGCTGGAACGCTTGTTTCCGGTGTGGAAATGTTGAAAAAACAGGGTGCCAAGGAAGTGTATGCGGCTTGCAGCCACGGTGTTTTATCCGGGCCGGCTGTAGAACGCTTGAAAAACAGTGGATTGAAAGAATTTGTTTGTACGGATACCATTGATCAGACGGAAAACCAGAAAAATCTTCCGAACCTAGTTGTATTGTCGATTGCACCGTTGATTGCTGCCTTGATTCAGGCAGTGGAAACTAACTCTTCGCTAAGTGTAGCCCTGTCACATGCTTTTGAATAATGAAGACGTTATTTATAGGATATCCTAAATGTTCCACATGCCAGAAAGCGTATAAGGCATTGGAAGAGCTTGGTATTCATGCCGAGTATCGTAACATCAAAGAAGAGAATCCAACCAAAGAAGAGATTCAGTCATGGATTGATCAGGGTGTTGCGCTTTCCAAACTCTTTAATACCAGTGGCATGTTGTATAGAGAATTAAATCTTAAGGAAAAACGAAAGACATATTCTGACCAACAGTTGGTGGAGCTTTTGGCAACCGATGGTATGTTGGTTAAAAGACCGATCGTTATACAGGGCAATACGATCATTGTCGGTAAAAAAGAAGACGAATATGCTCGTTTGGAAAAAGACTAAAGACTGATCCCGAAGATGTGTGATCCTCGGGATTTTTCTTGTTTATTGAATACTATAAAATGGATAGGACAAAAGGGGGTCTTTATGCGAATTCGAATCGGAACCAGAAAATCAAAGCTTGCGATCTTACAGACAAAACTTGTGATCGATCAGATCAAAGCTATAGAACCGGATGCGAAGACAGATATTGTAATGATGACGACTAAAGGTGATAAAGATCGCCAAACACCGCTCTATGCGATGGGATCAACTGGCGTATTTGTTAAGGATATTGAACAGGCACTATTGGATGGAAGTATTGATATGGCGGTTCATTCTTTAAAGGATGTCAGTTCTGTCATGGATGAACGTTTAATGTTGTTGCCGTTTATGGTGTTTGAAGATAAAAGGGATTGTTTGATCACTAAAGAACATAAAACGTTAGATACGTTAAAACCCAATGCGATATTGGCAACCAGCAGTATGCGAAGAATGGCTTGTATTCATCGTGTTCGGCCGGATATTCAGTTTATATCGATTCGCGGAAATGTGAATACACGCCTTGAAAAGCTGCAAACGGAAAATATCGATGGATTAGTGTTGGCGGCTGCCGGCTTAAAAAGACTGCATTTAGAATCCTATATCGATGAGATCATTTCCCCGGATGTGATTGTACCGGCCTGCGGGCAGGGAACGATTGCGGTGCAGATTCGTAAAGAAGACTATCCTCTTTTTGATGCATGGGTAAAACCATCGATTGCTCTGCAGGAAGTACAGATTGAAAGAGAATTTCTGGCTTTATGTAAAGCTGGCTGTCATTATCCGGTAGGGTGTATGGCGACGATAAAAAAGGAAACGGTCGATGTCTATGCTTGTTTAGGGACAACGATCGAAGATACAGCCTTTGCTCATGAAACATATTCTGTCAAAGAGTTGGATCAGGTGGCTGAAAAAATCTATCGAAAAGTAGGTGAGAAACGAAGATGATCTGGTTTGTAGGAGCCGGATGTTATCATCCGGATATGTTGACCATCGGTGCTAAAAAGCTTTTAGAGCAGGCAGATTGCGTATTGTACGATCATTTGGTCAATCTTGAATTTTTAGAATATACCAAGGAAGAATGCGAATGTATCTGTGTAGGAAAACGTGGCCATCATCCTTCTTTTTTACAGGAAGATATTTTGACTTTGCTTGTGGAAAAGGATCAGGAATATTCACAAGTAGTTCGTTTAAAGGGCGGCGATCCGTTTCTGTTTGCCAGAGGCAGCGAAGAAATGCGCTATGTGTTGGAGCACGGTTGTGACTGTCAATATGTACCAGGCATCAGCAGTGCGATTGGTGCTTTGGGGTATGCCGGCATACCGGTGACACAGCGTCATACGGCTACCGGTTTTATCGTGCATACGATGCATTATCAAGATGGAAAAGATCATTTGAATTACGATGCGATTGCCCATGAAAAGAATACCCAAATCTTTTTTATGGGATCGCATAAGATCAAATATTTAGTACAAAAGTGTCTGGAACATGGGATGCATCCGGATACATCCATTGCTGTAGGATCCCATTTAAGCTATCCGAATCAAAAGGTGATTTGTTCGACGCTAAAAGAAATGAGTCAGCAGGATGTAAGTCGTTGCTCTGCACCTTTACTGATCGTGATAGGAGAGGTTGTCAAAGAACAAGCTCTTTTAAATAATGCATCCAGACTAACCTGTTATTCCAGACAAGTGTTGTTTTGCAGTGTGGATATGACACCATGGCCGATTGATGATTTATTGTTGAAAAAAGGAATCTTTACGCATACAAGACAAGTAGCGCAACCGGTTTATGAATATGAAAAGACTTGGACTCCCGAAAAATATGAGGTTCTTGTTTTCAGTTCCCGTCATGCCGTCAAAGGCTTTTTTAAAGCTTTACGGGAAGAAAGAATAGATATACGGTCGCTGTCACAAAAATTCTATTGTATTGGTCAAAAGACAAAGGAACAATTAGAAGAAAAAGGGGTATTCTGCCAACAGGTGTTTTCCTGTTATAAAGACTTGATTGAACAGATAAACGAAACCGAAAAAATTTGTTATATCAAGGCCGAAGATGTGGAAACCAAACTTCCTTCTTTTAGCTGTTACAAAATGGCAGAAATGAAGTTTGATCTGCCTGCCCAGCCCCTAGATGCGATTGCGGTTACCTGCCCGCAAGCTTTAAAGATCTTAGACAAAAAAGGAATCGATAAAAATATACCGGTTTTCTGTTTTGGGCACAAATCCAGAGAGATGGCAGAGCGATTAGGATTCTCATCAATTCATGTCTGCCCCTCCTCTAAAGAAGGAATTGTGCATGAAATTGTATCGTATTTTGAGGGATAATATGCGTATTTGTTTAGATATTGAATTTGAAAAAGAAATTGTTTGTATTTTAGGTGGTGGGAAACTGGCCTTGCGTAAGGCAAAACAGTTTTTAGAAGCTGGATCGATCATTTATATCAGTGCATTGGCTTATGAAGAAGAATTTGATGCTTTGCCAGTGCATAAAGTGGATCGTGATCAACTGCATCAGGCTTTAAAAGAAGCCAAACTGGCTATTGCCTGTACCGATGATGAACAGGAAAACCGAGAGTTTTTAAAATTGGCCAAAACGTACAAAGTATTGACGATGGCTGCTCGAAAAGAGCAGGGACAGGATACGTTTAGTCTAACGCAGTTTCGCTTGCCGCAGATGGTGTTGGCCAGCTCTACACAGGGAGCTTTTCCAGCGGCAAATCGCTATCTTTTGCAGGACTGGCAAAGAAGGCTTTCTATCTTAGGGATGATTCGTAATAAGCTGCATGATCATTCATTGTGTAAGGATTTACTCAAAGTAACCGAAGAGCAACTGTTCTTTTTACAGGAAGCGTTGAAACAAGAACAAGCCATCGTTTATTTACTTCATGGCAATGCTTCTTTAAAAGCACATAGACAATGTGAGAATCTGGTGCAGTCGGCAAAAGAGAAATGGAATACGTATGCGATTGCCACTTTCTTTTTGGCTAAAAAGTATAAGAATATGGATTTAGAAACATGGTGTGCTATCTTAAAGGATTTAAACATTCAAATGCATTTTGTGCTGATATTCTGGCAAAGAGGAAACTATGTGAATCAGGCTGAAAAGATCTTAACATCGTATTCGTTTTCAAAACAATGCATCTTTTTGCGGCCACAGACATTGGTAAAAGAAAATCAAGACTACATTCTTCATATTCAGTCTGAAAAAGTGAAAAAAGACAGTGTAGTTTTGAGTATTCTGGATTCACCGTATATGCGAAAACTGTATCCGGAGCATCGTTTTATCGCTGCTTTTGATCAGGAAAAACAAATAGAAAGGATCGTTCATGAAACCAATCCAACTGTTTAGTCGCACAGCTTTATTTCTGGCATTAATGATCCTATCAGCCTATTTACAAATTACTTTGCCTACCCCCTTTTTTTCCATGCATATTACCATGCAGCTGTTTACCAGCATCGTATGTGGTTTCTGTTTACCGGTTTCCTACAGTGCGCTATGTATAGGCGTCTATATCTTGATTGGATTGGCCGGCCTTCCGGTATTTGCCAGCGGCGGCGGCATCCAATATTTGATGAAGCCTACATTTGGTTTTATTCTGGGTTTTCTTTTCTGCAGCATGGCTTGTTCTTATTTTCGCCAAAGAAAAAATCCAACAAGCCAGAAAGAATATTTTCTCATTGGTCTTATCGGATTGTTTCTGTTTTATTTGATGGGAAATGTTTATCATTACTTTTCATTTCCGATTTTGATGCAGACAAGAATTCCCTTATGGCTTTCCTTGTTTAATGGAGTGATCGTATCGATCTTACCTGATCTCTGTCTTTGTTTCTTTGCCTGCCGTGTTTCAAAAGCTTTACAAGTACTTATCCAGTAACGCCTGCCATTGGTCGGCGTTTTCTTTTTGCCATTTGTCAAATGTACTGTTTGCCTGTGAGATCATTTGTCCTAACTCTGTAAAGAAAGGCAGAATGTCGGTCTGTAAAATGACACCGGCATCTTTACCAAAATGAGTATCTGTCATTGAAGCATTGCCATGAAGGCTCATTTTGAAGGCAGGATACGGTTTTTTGTCGATGACTTTGGTAAATCCCTGTAAGCCGATTGCCCCAACTTGATTTGTACCACAGGAACTTGGACATCCGGAGATGTAGATGCGCGGAAGTACATGATCTTTAAACTGATAGGAGCGTAAGTCTTGAATCAACTGTTCTAAGACATGATTGGAATCACGCAATCCCACCTGACATGTGGCAGCACCGATACAGGACACACTGGTTTCAAAGGCGGTTTGAGCGCCATCCTGCGTGTGCTCTAAAACAACTTTAGCTTCTTCCATCGTTAAGTTGACAATATACAAATCTTCCTGTGGGGTTAAACGAATTTCCACTTCGTCTATATCTTTTAAAATTTCATAAAGTTCCTGCCATTTGGCTGCTGACATGTTTCCACAGATCGGATGATAATAAACCGCATATAAGCCTTCCTGTTTTTGTGCGATTACACGGTTGGGAAGTTCATTGACTAAAGAACCTGTTTTTTGAATTTCACAAGGAGTAATGACAACATCATGATTCAGATATTTCTTGGCGATTTCCACTTTTTCTTTAAATTCTTCTTGAATTCTTTCAACGCCTAATGTTTCCTGCATATAGCGTGAGCGAGCCTTGGCACGATTGGTATAATTGCCATGTTCCATAAACATTAAAACCATCGTATTGACATAATACAAAATATCTTTTGGATCGATATGGCTTCCAACTTGTACACCCATCTTTGGATTGTTGCCTAAGCCTCCGCAACAATAGACATCGAAAGTGTGATCATCATTGGCAATAAAACCTAAATCACGGAAATTGGCATGAACTTCATTGGTTTCTGAATTGGAAAATGCCACTTTTAATTTTCTTGGCAGCGAATATTTATTGATGATCTTCAACAAATATTCTCCGGCCGCCTTCGCATATGGATAGACATCAAAGGCTTCTTTGGGATCCACACCGGATAAAGGTGAGCACATCACGTTACGTGGATAATCCCCACCGCCGCCACGAATCACAATATCATTCTCCAAAGCTTCTTTCATAATAGCTGTTAAAGCTTCGGGCTTTAAATCATGAAATTGTACGGTCTGACACGTTGTACAATGTGTTCTTAGCACTTGATGTTTTTGGCATTGCGATACGATAAACGCCAGTTTTTCTTTCGTAATGCGCCCTTGATTCATACGTAACCGAAGCATGAAGGCATCGCCGCCTCGTTGTGCATAGGAACCAAATCCGCCGCTATAGCCTTTATAATCTTTTACAGACATTTCTTTATGGTAGAAAAGTTGTGTCTTTTTTTCAAATTCAGGAAGCTCCTGAAGTAATTCCTGTTGTAAAGTATCCATATGTTCCTCCCTTTTCAACTATTACTATTTTAACATAGACGAATCGATCTAAGGGGCAGTGCCTTAAAAAAGTGATAAGAAATTTTTCTCGATCTGTGTACAAACTTCTTCTTCAGGAAGACCTTTGAGTTCGGCCACCTTTTGGGCGACATATTTGACATACATCGGCTCGTTTTGTTTTCCCCGATGAGGGACCGGTGTCAGATAAGGTGAATCCGTTTCTGTCAACAACCGATCTAGAGGACATGCCTGCACACATTCTGGGGCATGGCGGGCATTTTTAAAAGTCAAAGGGCCCGCAAAAGAAATCAGAGAATCCATTTTTAGACATTCTTTCATCGTCTCTTTTGTGCCGCTGAAACAATGGAAGATGATTTTTGTCTTTGCGTATTGTCTAAGTATATCCAGACAATCTTTGGTTGATTCTCGCATATGGATAGAAATGGGAAGATGGGCAGTATTGGCGATTTCAATTTGATGGATAAATAACTCTTTTTGAAGATCGTTGAAAGAAGTATCCCAATAATAGTCCAAACCAATTTCACCTAAACAATCAATTTGATGCGAATATGCGATATTTTTTAATTGTTCTAATTTTGAAGCATCGATTTCTTTGGCATCACCGGGGAACCAGCCGAAGGCCACTTTGAAGCGAGAGTCCTTTTCTTTGAGCTTTAATGCTCGTTTGAGTTCCTCTATATTGGTACACATGATCATACAATGAGAGAGTGTATGCATGTTTTGTATAACTTCATCAATTCGAGTATATAAATCATCACAGGTGATGTGCGCATGACTGTCTGTGTACATAGTGTTTCTCCTTGTCTTTACGTATAATTGTGAACAAAATAAAAGAAGAAATCAAGTCTAGTGTTTCAGGATGATTGACAATAATTTTGAGTTTTGATAAACTTTGCTCAAGATGAATAGCACAGAAGACCCGAGTCGAAGTTGCTGCGGGATGAATAAATAGAGAAGATAAAGACATATTCTGGAAACAGATTATGTCTTTTTGTGCTTTTTTGGAGGAGTAGTAATGATTTTTGCGTTATTGTTACAGATTATATTGATTTGCGTTAATGCGGTTTTTGCCGGTGCAGAGATTGCCGTGGTTTCTATGAACGGAGCGACTTTGCAGGCAAGAGCCGAAGAAGGTAACCGCAAGGCGAAAGTATTGATGCGCCTGGTCGAAAATCCATCACGCTTTCTGGCAACCATTCAGGTGGCCATCACGCTGGCAGGATATTTAGGCAGTGCCTATGCGACAGATAGCTTTGCCGACCCCTTGGTGGATTTGCTTCATTCCTGGAATGTACCGATTTCAGAAGGAACTCTGCGTTCTTTTTGTCCATTGGTCATCACTTTAATCATGTCTTTTTTCTCAATCGTTTTTGGAGAATTGGTTCCTAAACGGATTGCCATGCAGAATAAAGAAAAGGTTTCTTATGCTTTATCGGGAACACTTTCTTTTATTTCCAAAGCTTTTGCTCCCTTAGTTTGGCTGCTGACCAACAGTACAAATCTTGTGTTGCGTCTATGCCGAATTGATCCGGAAGAGGAAGAAGAAGTGACGGAAGAAGAAATTCGTATGATGGTTTCGCAAAGCTTATCGCAGGGGCAGATTGAACAAGATGAAAATGCGATGATTCAAAATATCTTTGATTTCAATGATGTAACATTGGATGAAATTTGTACCCATCGAAAAGATGTAACAGGTCTGGACTTAGAAGATGATTTAGATGTCTGGGATGAAAAAATCAATCAAACTTCTTATGACTGTTATCCGGTATATAAAGAAAGCCAGGATCAAATCATGGGAGTACTGGATGCCAAAAAGTATTTACGTATGGCTAATCGTACCAAAGAAGAAGTGTTGAAAAAGACGGTGTTAAAGCCTTTGTTTGTGCTGGAAGGCATGAAAGCCGATCATTTGTTGTTGAAGATGAAGCAGACCAAGACAACCTTTGCGATCGTGTTGGATGAGTATGGTGGATTTGTCGGTGTTGTCACATTAAAAGATTTGCTGGTGCTGCTGGTAGAGGATTTGGAAGAAGAAGGTCATTCCAATGAGTCAGAAGGCATCGTTCTTTTAGAAGATCATACTTGGCGGATTCAAGGCGATGCGATGGTGGAAGACGTTAATAAGATCCTGGGATTACAACTGAGTGATGAAGAGTATGATACTTTCAGTGGTTATGTCTTAGATGCTTTAGGAGGAACCTTGCCAGATTCGAATACATGTTTCGATATAAAAACTCAAGATATGATGATCAAAGCACGGATGGGTAACGATCATCGTGTAGAAGAAGCTATTGTGCAGGTTCTTGAAAAAGACAATGAAGAAGAGTAAGGAAATAAAGCTTCCTGTCGGTCACATTTATTTTGCGAAAGACAGGAAGTTTTTTTGAATGGCAAAATTGATGAAGGAAAAACAGAAAATAAGGTTTATTGTGCTAGATGAAATGTAAAAGAATTGGTGTCGCCTCTGTATTTGGAAATGGAATATTCGATGGGGATTCCCTTGTCGTCATAACCATAGGAGTGAAAATAGAATAAAGGGCTTCCTACTTGAATTTGGAGCAGATCTGCCAGTGTTTCATCGGCTGCTGCCACTTCTAAATGGCGGGTAATGGATGTAATAGGATGTCCGCTTCTTTTACATTGCTCATAAAAAGAATCTCTGGCGAAATCAATGGTTTCAAAATGGGAGAATAATTCATAGGGCATATAGGTTGTGACAAATACATTAGGTGTATCGTCGATAGAACGAAGGCGAACCAATTTAAAAACATATTCACAACGTAGTACGCGTTTGACTTCATCAGATGCTGGTTCTTTATAAAAGGCCAAAACCTGTGTTTGGCTGGTATGCCCTTTTTGATGCATTTCGGAATCAAAACTGTTGATTCGTTGTGTAAAAGATTGATCAATTTTTGGCGGACAGACAATGGTTCCGCGTTTTCGCTTTCTTTCTAAGATTCCTTGTTCGACTAAAAGCGAAATGGCTTGCCGGACGGTAGGACGACTGACTTGATATTCTTTGGCTAATATGGTTTCGGCAGGAATCGTGTCTCCGACAGGATACACACCGGTTTTAATCTTTTGTAAAAGGTCTTTTTGTATTTGTAAATAAATGGCAGACATAGTAAAACTCTCTTTCTATACATAATATAAACATTTTATGAATTTATGTCAATTTATATTGACATAATATTTACATAATGATACATTTTCCTTGACATAGAAGGAGGATCTATTTATGGATTCATCAAAATTGACAAAAGAATCATTGGCAAAGTTATTTGATCATACGTTTTTAAAAGCGTATGCCACCAGCGATGATTTAAAATCGCTTTGCGAGCAGGCCAAAACTATGAATACGGCTATGGTTGCGATCAACACGGCATGGACAGCTTTCTGTAAAAAGGAGTTGGAAGGAACCGATGTGCATGTAGGAGCCGCTATCGGATTTCCGCTAGGACAATGCGGATTGGAAACAAAGCTGTTCGAGTGCAACTATGCGATTGAACAAGGCGCTGACGAAATCGATTACGTGATTGATGTAGGACAGGCTAAAATGCATAACTGGGCGTATATTCGGGAAGAAATGGAAAAAATGACGGCAATTTGTAAAGAAAAAAACATATTGATCAAAGTCATTTTTGAAAACTGTTATTTAGAGAAAGAAGAGATTCAGAAGTTAAGCGAGATTGCCAAAGAAGTAAAACCAGATTTCATTAAGACAAGTACAGGATTTGGTACAGGCGGTGCTACGGTAGAAGATGTAAAACTGATGAAGGATACAGTACAAGATGCGGTGCAGGTTAAGGCTGCCGGTGGAATTCGTGACTGGAAGACGTGTAAGGCTATGATTGATGCCGGCGCTACGCGTATCGGAACCAGTTCCAGTATTCAGATCTTAAAAGAATTTGAGGAGGCCACAAAATGAAAAAAATCTTAGTAACAGGCGCTAACGGTTATTTAGCCAGTTATATCCGAAAAGAAAATCAGGATGTTTTTGAATGGGTCTGCATGACAAGAAAGGATGCGGATTTAAATAATCCGGAAAGTGTAGAATCGTTTTTGAAAACACAGGATTTTGACATTTGTTTTCATACGGCGGCGAATGCGACAACCGCAGTATGTGAAGAAAATCCAGAAATGGCACATCGTATCAATGTGGAATCTACGCAAAAAATCATTGATGCCTGTAAAAGAAATCATGCACGTTTGATCTTTTGTGGAACGGAACAATCTTTTAATGGGAAAGAAGAACATGGACCTTTCAAAGAAGAGGATTCTTTAAAGGCGGTAACGGTATATGGACAAAACAAAATCGAATGTGAACAAAAGATTCAAGACCAGTTACAAGACTACATTATTTTACGTTATACATGGATGATGGGATTATCTTTTGATGGAATCAAAGCCAGTCCGAGCATTGTAAAGAATGTTATGAATGCTTTGTTGCATCAAAAGCCAACTTTGTTTACATGTAACGAAAAACGAGGAATGACTTATGCCAAGTATTTGGCAAAGCAGTTTCAACAAATTTCTGAGTTAGAAACAGGGATTTATCATGTTGCCGCCAGCAATGATAAGACGACTTATGAAAGCGCCGTCTACGTTGCCAAAGAATTAGGAGCCAATCAAGAAGCCATTGAGAAATATATACTTCCAAATACGGAAAGATACAGCGATCGTTTTAGAGATTATCGCTTGGATGCATCAAAACTGGCATCGAAAGGAATTACATTTGGCACATTTGAATCCAATGTGGATGAATTACTAAAAGACTTTGGATGGAAGTAAGAATGAATTCTAAACAAAGGTGTGCAAGGTATGCGCAAAGTCTGATCAAAGAGGGGATGATCGTCGGTTTAGGCGGTGGGCAGACCATCCAGTATCTGATTGAAGAAATCAAAGAAAAGAATCGAAACTTAAAGATTGTTACACCATCTGCCAAAACGGCGATGCTGTGTGTGCAAAAAGGCATGGATGTTGTGCCGCTGCAATGGATTCATTCGCTAGATATGGCCTTTGACGGATGTGATGAAGTGGATGCACAATTTTGTGCTCTAAAAAGTGGAGGCGGAATTCATACACTGGAAAAAATCACAGCTTCAATGGCTAAGGAATATATCTTGATGGTTGATGAAACCAAATATGCGCAAACGTTAAAATATACACATCCAATCGTACTGGAAGTTTTACCAGAAGCTTATTCTTTTATCTGTGAAAGATTGAAAGAGTTGAATTTTATCTTTGCATATCGCCAAACAAATAAAAAAGACGGATTTCTATTCAGTGAACATGGAAATGTTTTGATCGATGTATATCTTTCATCGTATATAGATCCCAAAACATTGTATGATTTATTGAAATCCATAACAGGTGTTGTAGAAGTCAGTTTATTTGTCAAAGAAGTGACCGGTATTTTGTTGGCAAGAGAAGATAGGGTTGAATTTTTAAGAAAGTAAACTCTGCCTGTATGCTTTGAAAGGCTTGTTATAATCGGTATGAAAAAGGGCAGTTCAATACATTGTCCTGAATGTTAGTGACTCATCAAAAAAAACTACCAGGCTTTATAAAGGCTCAGGTAGCTTTTTTGATGTCATTTAGTTTGATTGTTTTCTGCCTAATAACGTTTTTTGAATCGTCCGGTTAGTCGATTGAGTTCTTGATAAGCTTCTTCCAATCTTTGTTGTGCTTGCTTTAATTGCTCAGAATTGAAGTTCGTACGGAATTTCTGGTGCAATAGATTCCGGCATTCCTTCTGAGCTGTTTTGTAATCTTTTTTCAGTTTCTTATATTTCTTTGTCAAGCGGGAAGGAAGTACTTTAAACTCAGGATAGGCTTGATAAATCCGTCGTAATAATAAGTTCTTGTTTTGTAGCAATGCATGTACTTGTATTGAAATTTCTTCGGTATTATCTCCATCGGTGGTATCAATTTCTTTCTTAACGATATTCATTAAGAAATGCGAAATTACATAATCAAAAAGCATACAAACAAGGATGGCCCATGCGAATACGCCTAAAAGGAAAGGGTTCCATGTTTCTATAAAGTCAAAGTAATGGGGAGCAATCCATTTTACGATAATTAACGAAGCCAAACCAAACAAAATTAGATTGCCGATCCATATTCTGCCATTAAGGTTCATAGGTTTGGAAGAATAATCCCACCATCGGGCATGGAACATTTTTTCCATATAGAAACTAGTCATATATTCAAGAAATCCACAGATCACAAAACCTGCCATAAAGGTTTCGGCATAGGTTCCTTCTCGACCGATCAAGCCACCAACCAGAATCGTAACACCGACAACCCCAAAGCCATAGATGGGGCAATAAGGGCCAATTAAAAAGCCGCGGTTAATGAAACGGTGGTATTGTATGAATTTCAGTGTAACTTCCATGATCCAGCCAAGGATAGAAAAAATAAATGCCATAATAACAAACTCATAAAATAATGTCATATTTGCACCTTTCCGATTTAAAAACTATGTTTATTGTACCATGAAAGGTGCATTCTCTGAATAGAAGTCTTAAATGAACTGAAATTGTTGTAGGGTTTTTTGAATACTGTCCTGATAGCTGGCATCACAGATGAAATCTGCATATGGAAATAAGGAAGTGTCCCCATTTCTCATCGCAATGGCTAATTTGGCGTTTTGCAGCATTTCTTTATCGTTTAAAGAATCACCAAAAGCCATGTAGTCATTTTCATGTAGGCCCCAATAATGCATCATAGATTGAATGCCGGTATATTTATTGACGCCTTCTTTAATCAAATCGACGATGCATCCGGATGATTTTTGCAGGCGCAGGGAAGGAATACATAAAAAGTCAGAGTAGTCATAATCATAGCCTTCAAACATGCTGGTCATTTCAACGTTGTCTTCGGGTTTCCAGGGGCGAATTTGGTTAGGAATCTGTACGTGGAAACGGGCTAGAACTTCTTTTGCTTTTGAATCGTCTTCGGTCAAAAAGGCGTGACTTCCGTTAACGTACAGGCAGAGGTGTTTTTGATGGGCTATCGCAAATATGGTTTGCAGCTCTTGATTGGTAAAACCATTTTTTTGAATGAGGTTTAAATGTTCATCGTACACAGTATTACCGGCGCTTCCTATAAACCCATCCCATTCTATATCGTTAAATACGCAAAGTTCCTGTGCCATTTTCAACGGTCTGCCAGAACATAATGCGATTTTATATCCATTCTCTTTTGCCTTTTGTATGGCTTCCATCGAAGATGGCAAAATTTGATTTGTGACATGATCAAAGAAAGTGCCATCAATGTCTAAAAATATAGCTTTAATTTTTTGATGTAATTTTTCCATAGTTTAATCTCCTTTAAACATTATAACATTATAATCTTAACAAGAAAGATTCTTTTATTTTGAACTTCAAAACAAATAGTATATAATGCAGCTTATGGAAAGAAAAAAGGTTAGAATGATATGACAATTAAAGAAATAACCTATGGTGGCTTATCGATTGCTCTATTATCCATTTGTTCCTGGATCTCTATTCCGTTAGCTGTTCCTTTTACGATGCAGTCCTTTGCGGTATTCTTCCTATGTTTTTTGTGGGGTGGCAAAAGAGGTTCCATTTACGTCTTTGTTTATATTTTGTGTGGTTTATTAGGAATGCCGGTGTTTTCTGGATTTCAAGGCGGAGTACACGTGATTTTTGGATTAACGGGCGGCTATATTGTCGGCTTTCTTTTGAGTGCTCTTCTTTTATGGGGAACACAACGGGTATGGAGTCCTTGTAAGAAGATCAGCCTTTTATTTGCTTTGATGGGTCTAGTCATTTGTTATGGATTTGGGACAACCTGGTTTTTGCTTGTCAGTCAGCAACAAGACTCGATTTTGACAATCGGCAGTGTTTTGATGACCTGTGTGGTTCCTTTTATTCTTCCGGATTGTATTAAACTTTTTCTGGCTTATCGATTGGCCGGTCGTCTACGATTCTATATTTCAGCATTATAGATTGTATCTACGGCTTACTTGTGCTATATTGTATCCGGTGATAGCATGAAGATGATCAGACAAGAGGATACTTTACGATAAACAAACAAAAACAGAACCGTTTTTTGTGATGGAAGTGTGTATTTTTAGTCTGATAGTCAATGCATAAACCAATTGAAAACAAAATTTATAAAAACATTCGGTACTGTTTCAGTGCCGTTTTTTTGTGCAAAGGAGGAATGTTAGTATGTCTATGATTCAGGTAGAACATTTAAGCTTTTCGTATGACAGTCAACAGGAAATGTTGTTTGATGATGTCAGTTTTTCTATAGATACCGATTGGAAGTTAGGACTAGTGGGAAGAAATGGACGCGGTAAAACAACATTTCTATCGTTGTTGATGAAAAAATATCCGTACCAAGGAAAGATTCGTTCTTCTGTATCTTTTGATTATTTCCCTTTTGTCGTGGCAGATCAAGAACAATGGACCATCGATGTCGTGCGATCTATCTATCCGCTTGTCGAAGATTGGCAAATACAAAGAGAGCTTTCTTATCTGCAGGTAGAAGATGACGTTTTGTGGAGAGAGTTTTCAACATTATCCCAAGGAGAGCAGACGAAAGTCTTATTGGCGGTCTTGTTTTTGAAACCTGGAAATTTTTTATTGATCGATGAACCCACCAATCATTTAGATGCCAAAGCCAGAGTCGTATTGATGCATTATCTGCAAAGAAAAAAAGGATTTATTTTAGTATCGCATGATCGAAAGGTCTTAGATGGCTGCGTCGATCATATTCTTGCGATCAATCGTCAGACGATTGAAGTACAGGCCGGAAATTATTCATCCTGGTTTGACCGATTTGAAACACAACAGGAAAAAGAGCTTCAGGAAGATAAGCGATTGCGTAAAGATATTCGTCGATTAAAATCTTCTGCTTTACGAACTTCGATGTGGTCGGATAAAATCGAAGCATCCAAGATTGGTGCTGCGGACAAAGGGTTTGTCGGTCATAAATCGGCGAAGATGATGCAAAGAAGTAAAAATATCGCAAAGCGTCAACAGGCAGCCATTGAACAAAAAGAAGATCTTTTAAAAAATGTAGAGGAAATGGAAAGCCTACAGATGAAACCTTTAAATCATCCTGCTTCAGTTCTGATATCGTTGGACGAAGTAACTCCACTTTATGATGGCAAAGTCATCGGAAAGCCACAAAGCTTTTTGATTGAAAAAGGACAGCGTATATTTTTGGATGGGAAAAACGGATGCGGAAAGAGCAGTTTACTCAAACTATTGGTGGATCCAAAAAGAGAGCATCGTGGCAAGATTCAATGGGCATCGAATTTGATTGTATCTTATGTATCGCAGGATGCATCTTTTTTACAGGGAACATTGAGTCAATATGCGAAGCAGTATGAAATTGATAAAACTTTGTATCGAACCTTATTAAGGAAAATGGGATTTGAGCGTTGGCAGTTTGATCAAGAGATTCAATCGTATTCCGATGGGCAGAAGAAAAAAGTCATGCTCGCAAGAAGCCTTTGTGAAAAAGCGCATCTCTATATATGGGATGAACCCTTAAACTTTATTGATATTTATACACGTATGCAGATTGAAAAAATGATCTTGTCCAGTCAGGCAACAATTTTGATCGTTGAACACGATATAGCGTTTCGTGAAAATGTAGCAACAAAAGTCGTAGTTCTTTGATCTTTCGTGTACAATAAGAACAGGTGGTTGTATGCTAGCAAGTGAACGCTTTGAAAAGATCGTGGAGATCGTAAATCAAAAAGGTTTTATCAGTACGAAAGAATTATCCGTTACGATGCAGGTGACGGAAACTACGATTCGGCGAGATTGTGAAGAACTGGAAAAACAAGGGCTGTTGTTAAGAGTGCATGGCGGGGCCAAAAGTGTTCATCCGAAAGTGATCTTATCGACAAAAGATGAAAAAACAATGAAAGAGAGAAAAGAGTTCTTTTATGAAAAAGATATCGTATGTAAAAAAGCCGCAACTTTTGTCAAAGATGGCGATTGTATCTTTTTGGATGGGGGAACGAGCATCGTACCAATCCTTCCGTATATTCAAGAGAAGAAAATTAAGATCGTAACTCATTCTCATTTGATCGTGGATGCGTTTTCTGGGACAGAATCGGAATTGTTTGTGGTCGGAGGACGCTATATTCCTGAATATGCCATGAGTGTGGGGCCCATTACGATCAGTGAACTGGATCGATTTAATTTTGATTTGGCTTTTTTGAGTTGTGCGGGTATTGATTTGGATCGTAAGCTGGTTTATACAGCAGAGATGGATACGATGGCTGTAAAACAAAAGGCCATGTCTTTATCGGCCCAAAAGTATTTATTGATCGATCGTTCGAAAATTGCCATTAAAGGTTTTTGCAGCTTTATTGATAGTGATGATTTTGATGCGATCATTTGTGATCAGAGCAAGGAACTGGATATGGAAACCTTACCGGAAAATTACATTTTGGTATAAAACGAACAAAAACGAAAAAATAAATACAAAAACAAACATTAAATATTTACAAATAAAGAAAAGAATGCTAGAGTGAAATCAGGAGGAAAGCATTCTTTTTGAATGCATGAAACGTATGAAACATCCAAATAAAAAAGCAAGTGAAATGAGTTTAAAGGAATTGGCTTCCTACATCGATTATTCAGTTTTAAAGCCTGAATTTACGGAAGATCAGATTGTCGAATTGACAAAGGATGGTGTTGAGCTGGGCTGTGCCACAATCTGTATCAATCCAGGGTACATGGAACTTTGTAAGCCCTATGTAGAAGGGTCTGAAACAAAACTTTGTCCGGTCTGTGACTTCCCGTTTGGGACAAGTTCGACAGAGTCTAAGGTGGCACAGGCTAAGATCTTGGTGGATCATTATGCCGATGTGATTGGAGAACTGGATGTTGTGGCAAACTTTGGCTGGATTCGCAGTGGAAAATATGATGCGGTGACTCAAGATATTAAAGCGGTCGTTGATGTATGCCATGAAAAGGACATTCCGGTGAAGGTGATTTTCGAAACGGATGCCTTAAATGAAGAGCAGGTGCGTAAGGCTTGTCATTGTGCCATGGATGCCCATGCGGATTTTGTCAAAACAAGTACAGGCTTCCTGACTGGCTTTGAAGCACATGGTGCCACTCCGGAAATTATAAAAATCATGCAGGAAGAGGTACAGGATGTATGCAAAGTCAAAGGAAGCGGCTGCATTCGTACCAGAGAACACTTTTTACAATTGATCGATATGGGTATTGATCGTATGGGTGTCGGCTATAAATCGGTACCGGTCGTTCTGGATTTAAAACGTTAATGATAAAATATGAAAAGATCGAGAATTTGATAATCTTCTCGATCTTTTTTTGTACGTTTTAAAAACATTAATCTCTTTGAAATAGACTTAAAATTTCATCTTTAGACATTTTTGACAAAGATCCATCGTTTCCCTCGATAAAGGTATCAGCCAGATCCTTTTTTCGCTCCTGCATTTTGACAATTTTTTCTTCGATCGAATTCTTCATGATGAGTCGATACACCTGCACATTGGCATTTTGCCCAATGCGATGCGCTCTATCTGTGGCCTGATTTTGGGCCGAGAGATTCCACCAGGGATCAATGTGAATCACGGCTTCGGCAGCCGTGAGGTTTAATCCTGTACCGCCGGCTTTTAAAGAAATCAAGAAAACTTGTGTCGTATCGGTTTGAAACGCATGAACCAGCTTTCGTCTTTCTTCTTTGGATGTACTGCCTGTCAAGATATAGTAGGAAATCTGATTTTGTTCTAACTCTTGTGTCAGCAGGTCAATCAAAGAAGTAAAAGAAGAAAATAATAAAACTTTTTTATTGTGTTCGGTTAAAATCTGTACTAATTCCATACAAGCCTGTACTTTGGAAGATGGCTTTAGGATATTGTCATATAAAAGTCTTGGATCACAACACAGTTGTCGCAGTTTCGTTAAGGCAGCCAATACCGCAATATGATCGATATGAGGCTCTTTCATTTTCGCCTGCATTTCTTTACTGGCTTGTGTTAAGTTGGCAAGATACAGCTTTTCTTCTTCCTTTGAGAAATCAATTAAATACTGATGATCTACTTTATCCGGCAATTCTTTCAACACTTCTTTTTTGTTTCGCCTTAAAATAAAGGGAGAGACGAAAGAACGCAGCTTTTGAATGCTGTCTTCATTTTGATTTAACACGATCGGACTTTCATATTGTGTCTTAAAATAAGGGTACGAGAATAAGTAGCCAGGCATTAAAAAGTCAAAGATGGACCAAAGCTCAGCTAATGAGTTTTCAATCGGTGTACCACTTAAAGCCAATCGGTGTCGTGAATGCAGTTTTTTTACACTGGTCGCATTTTTCGTCTTCTGGTTTTTGATGTTCTGCGCTTCATCCAGTACTACATATTCAAATGTGAGATCCTGATATTCATCGATATCTCTGCGCAAATAGTCATAAGATGTGATGAGGATGTCGTGTTTGGAAATATCATGCAGTCTTTTTTTACGTTCTTCTTTTGTGCCGGTAATGCTGATGCAGGAAAGAGATTCTGAAAAACGATGGATTTCATCTTCCCAGTTATACATCAAGGAGGCCGGGCAAACAATCAACGTGTGTTTGTCTGGGTCTTGTATGGAATCTAAAAGTGCAATGACCTGTAATGTCTTTCCTAATCCCATCTCATCGGCAAGAATTCCATTTAAGTTGTATTGATATAACATTAAAAGCCATTCGACTCCTCTTTTTTGATAATCTCTTAAAATAGAAGCATAATGTGGATTACAGGAAATCTTAGATTTTCGCTGTTCAAAGCCTTGAATGTAATCTGTTAAGGAATCCTCTTTGTACACTTGCAGCGCTTGTGCATGATTGAGTCTTTCATTCATACCTAAGGTTCGATAGAGTTCCAGTTGCAGTTTTCCCTCTTTGATTTTGTCTTCGTGAATATCAAAGTCTTGCATCAGTTCATCTAATTCCTGAAATTGATCGGATTCCAGATGTAAAAGCTGTCCGTTTTTAAGTTTAAAGTAGCGTTTTTTACGATGATATGCCTGTAAGATGGCAGGCACTTCATTGACATCAAAATCTGTGGATTCTAATTGAATCTCCAACAAGCCATTGTCAATACGAATACCGGTCTGCAGGTTATATTTGGTTCGCTTGCCTAACTTTTTTAAGGCATCGCTGATGTACACATCACAATATTTCTGCAGCTGTGTGATGCCTTGTTGAAGAAAGTCAAAGGTTCGCTCATCTTCTAGTCCCATATAGATGGTGTGTGCATCTTTATCCACCCATGTTGCATATGACTCTAACAGCTTTTGAATCAATTCGATGGTCCAGTCATAGTTGATTTGATCATTATATAAAAGCTCAACGGTGTTTGCCTGTTCATCTTTACCGGTGACGTGAAATGAAACTGTCTCATTTTCATCCATATCGCCATAGACAATGGGATGATGGATAGAAAGAGAGTTCGACACAGGCAGCCATTCTTGTCCTTTTGTGATTTTCAAATATTCTTTGGCAGGATTTAAAAGGTAGCGTTCAAAGTCTTGATATTCATCAAATGGAATATGAAGAGGATTTTCAGATACAGCGCAAAATAATGTGATGATCGAAGATTGCGGACAAACGGTATAATGAATGATCTCAAAAGGTCTGTCGCGCAGCGCAAATATTTGATGGTCGCCGGTCAAAATATGTTCTTCTTGATCCCAAACTAAAGAAATGGTGTAATGCTTTTCTTCTTTTTCAATATGGATCGGCAATACAAAATCTTCTTCTCGAATGGGTACATGCATATCGTCTTTAAAGGTTGTATAAAAAGCAGGCAGTAAAGTATGAATACGAATATAGCGTGTATTATTGTAGCGATAATAATATCGATCATAATCCGGTACAGAATACGCCATACGCATAAAATCGATGTATTTTTGAGATTGGGGTGTAAATGCGTTTTTTGTATGAATAAAGCCTAGCTGTTTGCCATAACTGTGATATTGTTCGGTATCGATCCGATGAAGAAAATCAGGGATGTTTTTGATCGTATATTGTTTTTGTGCGCCTACGGTAAAGCTCAATAAAAAGGCATCAAAATCCAAATAGGAAACCACCGGAACCACATCATATTGTTGTGTCTGCAACTCGAGTTGCAGCAGATGATCCTGGTTATCTTTTTGTTGGAGAATCAGATCGCGTGTTCGCTGATACGATTCTTCCATTTGAATTCTTTTTAGTTCTTCTTCTATTCTTTTGCGGCGAGCCAGATAATCTTCATTGTAAAGAGAAGCGGGGGATGACTCTTTTTGTGAGGCATAAGGAAAATTTTGAATATCGACTTTTGTCAAATAGATCATTAACATTCCGATATGTGCGCAGATATGTTCATCATCAAAATACCACGGACATTCGCAATGCGTGGAATATACAGAATGTAAAGGAACATTGATAAAAAAGTGACAAATATTTTCATAGGCGCTTACTTGTATGGTACCCTCTACTTTATAGATGGCATTTTTTTCTATTTCATTGACGACGATTCGTTTTAAACATCCTTGTTTCAAATATTTTCTGGCAAGTGCCAACGTGCGAGAATTCATAATTTTTAGATTTTCTTCTGTGATTAAGACCATCGAATCACCTCATTCTTTCATTCTATCACAGCTTTGAAAAAACGTCTTTTGAATCGATGATGGCATACAAAAAGCAGTCCTTTTTTGAACTGCTTAGGTATTGTGTAATTCATTTATAGTTTTCTCTAATGCCTTTCCAGCCGCTTGTACAGTATGAACACAATGAAGTTTAGGATCATACCATGTTTTGCGGATGTTTCTACATTCCGTATCATGAAGCTCTTCTTTAAAGTTATGAACACAAGTCTGAATGATTGGTCTAAAGGTATCTAGCTGATCATGTGCTTTTGTCTGAATGAGAAGCTTGGATAAAACGGCAGTGCAGCCAATTAAGGCACCACAAGTTAACCCGGTGTACATACCACTTCCAAAACCAGATAACATTTTCATGGATTCTTCATCTATATCAAGATGATAGTATTGATTGGCAGCACGAATGATCGTTTCGCTGCAGTTATAGTGTTCTTCAAGGTAAAAGTGATCGATCCATTCTTGTAAGTTCATCTTATTTTCCTTCTTTCATCAGTTCTTGGACAACGGGATCTTTAATTTGTACGTTTTCTTTTTTCAAGCGCTGAATCGTTGATGTGAATTGAGGTAAATAAGCTTCATGGGCTAAAAGAAGTTGGTCTAAGACTTGTTTGGCGCTTTCTCCGGATGGAATCAGAGGATTTAGCGCAAAAGCTTCCATAGCCATTCCATAGTTTCCGGTGACGGCGGCGTTGATTGTGCATTCCTCCATGGCTTTCATGCACTGCAGCCATCCTCTTTGCGCACTTGGAAATTTACCCCATGCGATTGGTGTAGCTCCTTTTCCGTCGATGATTGAACTGACTTCAACGATCGAATCCACCGGCAGTTCCGGAATGGCTCCTCTGTTTTGAGTGCTGACGACCATATGAATCTTCTTGTTGTTGTAAATGGCATTGATGCATTCACAAGCGGCATCGCTATAATAAGCACCCCCTCGCATGCTGAGTTCTTCTGGTTTATGATCCAATTCTTTGTTTTTATAAAGTTCAAACAGTTTTTCTTCGGTATGTTTTACTTGCTGGCCACGAGTGCCGATCGTATTATATTCTTCCAAACTATGCGCTAACATTTCTTCCTGTCGGTAATAATAGCGATGATAACCACAGGGAATCATCTGCATCTGTTCAATCTGTTCTTTGAAAAAAGGTACATTGTTGATATTCGCCGGTAAACCAATATCCTTTCCATCAAATAAGGCATCAATAACCTTTTGTGTTACTTCATGACCCTGTTGATCATATACTTTATGCCAGTGAAAATGATTGATTCCGGCAAACTGATAGGTTAACGCTTTGGCATCATAACCAATGGCCTCTGGCTCTTTCATCATGGCGATGACAGGTACGTTACAAAGGCCGATACATTTATCCCAGTGCCCATATTGGATCACGGCTTCTGTGACCATACCGCTTGGATTGGTAAAATTGATGAGCCAGGCATTTGGACATACTTCTTTCATATCTTTGACGATATCTAAAATCACAGGTATGGTTCGAAAAGCTTTAAAGATGCCGCCGGCTCCATTGGTTTCCTGCCCTAACATGCCATAAGATAGAGGGATTCTTTCGTCCTTGATTCGGGCTTCCAAAAATCCTACACGAAATTGCGTTGTCACAAAATCAGCATCCTTCAGTGCCTCTTTTCGATCGAAGCTGACATGAATTTCTACATCATGACCGGCTGCTTTCCACATCCGTCTTGCCATATCGGCATCAATGTTGACTTTATCCTGTCCGTTTTCTACATCGACCAACCAAATTTCATGAATGGGAAGTTCGTTATATCTTCGAATAAATCCTTCCATTAATTCCGGTGTATAACTGCTGCCGCCACCGATCGTAACAATTTTTAATCCTTTTTTCATACTCCATTCCTCCTTGCAGGTTCAATATAGATCTGTTTTAGACTAAGAACAATAGGATTGAAAAGAATAGAGATGTTTTCCCGGAAATAGTAAAAAAAGCTTCAAAAAATTGAAACTTTCTGAAACTTTTAGTCTAAACGATCATCCATAAAATTCATGGATTTCCATACATAGTTTTGATTGTTTTCGCGATCTAAATTATAAATACACCCAAAAAGCACATCCATTACATATTGTAAGGCAATATGACTGGCATATTGCGATATACGATCTTGCAACTGCTCGGTATCACTGAGTGCCAGATGATATGTTACATACTGTGGATAGCTGTTACATCCAATACGAGAGATCAGGATGACAGGGACTTGTTTTTGATCTAACTGTTTTAATATTGGAAGAATAAAAGATGCTTTTCCTGAATACGATAAGATCAAAGCAACATGTTTTTTATTTGATGCCAGAGCATATAAACGTTGTTCGTAAAAAGAAACAGGACAGTTGATTTCTTTTCCAATCGTCAGCATTTGATCTTGAAAGTTTCTGGCCACATGCATATTATGCGCATGTGTGTAAATATCAATTCTCTGGGCATGAAACATTAAAGAAGCCACATTTTGCAGAATAGAAGGTTCCAGACAAGCAATCGTATCACGTACACTTGTTTCATAAAGCTTTGCGAGTTTTTCGGCAATATCCAGCGGTAGATCCGATTTTGTGAACGGATAATTCACATCAATATCATGTTGCGTTAGACGATGATTGGATAGATCTTGTGATAATTGCACTTTGACATCATTAAAACCGGTGCATCCGATTTTTTTACAGAAACGATGTATAGCCGACTTGGAAAAATAGAGAGTATTGCTTAGATCTTGCAGGGACATATGAATCACATCCTGTGCATGCGTTAGAATATAGTGTGCGATTTCCGTTTCTGCCGGTGTTAAATGTTTACAAGTTCGTATGCGTTTTTCTAATGTCATAAATCCTCTTTTCCTAATTCTTATACATCGTCATCTTATCATATCCTGGGAAAGATTGTGTAAAAAACAATATTTTGGACTACAATATAGACAAGGAGACACACGGTATGGATACAAAAGAAATAAAGGAACTGTTACAGAAAGTCCGAGAAATCGGAGAACCATTAAAACAGGTCAAAGATTTACATATACAATCAAAGAATGGAATTCAAGATCTTGTGACGGACATGGATAAGGATACAGAAAGAAAGTTAAGAGAAACATTACAAACATTTACACCGGAATGTACATTTATTGGGGAGGAAGGAGATCAGATCATCAGTGATTCTATGTGGATCATCGATCCCATCGATGGAACGACCAACTTTATCAATGCGCAGGAAGGGTATGCGATCTGCTTAGCTTATGTAAAAGAGAAACAACCCCTATTAGGAATCGTATATGATGTGATAGAAGATAAAATGTATTGGGCCTATAAAGGAAAAGGCGCTTTTGTTAATGATAAGAAGGTGGAACAAGCACTGCCAAAAAGACCACTTTCACAATGTGTATGGGAAGCCAGTTTAAATACATTGTTGGTGTTTCCCAAACTCGTTGATTTATTTAAACAGACACGAGGTCATCGTTCCCGTGGTTGTTGCAGTTTATCAATCATTTCGACGGCTTTAGGTAAAACCGATTTTTATCTGACCGAACAGGCAAAGTGTTGGGATTATGCTGCAGCCGACATATTTTTAAAGGAATGTCAGGGAATCTCCTGGTGTAAAAAAGATTATTTCAGTTGTGAATCCAATCTATATATAGCAGCTGATGTTCAAGAAATGATAGAAACAATAAAAGAATATTTGTAAGGAATCCAGGTGGGATTCCTTCAGATTGTTGACAAAGTAGCTACTCTTTAAGGAGAGTGGCTGCTTTTTTTATCGGGTTTCTTATGTTTCTTTGTTATATCTTGCTTAAAACCTTCTTTCCATAAAAAAAATAGACCTCCTACTGGGTCCACCTGGCCATTCTTTTTAAATTGTGGAACGCAAAAATCAACGAAACCTGATGCTCGTTCTTCATCAGTCCTCGAAGTCGTGTGTATCTTAAATTGTGCTGCTCCTTACTGTCGGCAAATACCCGCTCGATCGTTTCCTTTCTCTGCGGATAGATCTCTTTCCACTCCGGTGTATACCGCAGTTCGTTGACCTCTTCCTTATACGCCTCCCAAATGTGACGTGTCACGGTCTTCTGATGATTCCCTGACTGTGTGCATCGGGACAGAAACGGGCAGCTTTCACAGTCTTTTGGATCGGATTTGTATTCTCTGTATCCGTTTCGATTGGTCGTCACATATTCCAGCAGCTTGATTTGCGGGCAAATATAACAGTCATACGCCTCATCATATACATAGTCATATTTTCTGAAGAACCCCTTCTTTGTCATGGGACGTTTATAAGGTACATACAGCTTCTGTCCCGCCTGAAGAACGGCACGGCAGATCGCCGGGGTAACATATCCTGCATCCAGCACCAGATTCTGGATCTTTCCTTTAAACTTCTCGGAAAGGACCGGATAGACATCAAAGAACGATACACTGTCATGCACATTTCCTGGTACCGTCTTGAACCTTACGACAAAGCCGTGGCGGTCACAGAATGTCTGATGACTGTAGGCGAAGCATCTCTCTTTCTCTCCCTTATGGAAGAGCCCGCTTTCCGGATCGGTCCGGCTCTGCTTGATGTGTTTTGTCGGTCGGACCTCGACCTCGATCTCTTCCCCTGTTTCCTCATCGAACTGATATTCTGTATCCCTGGCTTCTTTCAACGGATTTCTTTCCGTGTGCTTCCCGGTCGGCATTGATCTCTTCTAAAAGCTCGTCCTCATAGATTTTCCGAACGACCTCAACTTCTACATCCTCATATTTGTTCTTGTTGGCACTGGCCTTCTGATGGGTCGAATCCCCAAAGAGAGTGGTCAGATCCAGCAGTCCCTGTTCCTGAATCCTGCACAGGATATATTCAAAGATCTGGGAAAAGATATCGCTGTCTCCATAGCGACGGATATAGTTTTGCGACCATGTCGAATAATCCGGTATCTTTTCCTCGAAGGGGATTCCCAGGAACCACCGGTAAGCAACGTTCATATCACATTCTCTGCAGGTTCTGCGCATGGAATTGAAACCAAAGACGATGTTGATGCAGAGCGTCTTGAACAGAATGACCGGATCGATGCTGGGGCGACCGGCCGGACTGTACAGATGAGCCACCCGGGAATAGATAAAACGCCAGTCGATACAGCGATCCAGCTTCCTGACAAAGTGAGTTTCAGGAACCAGAGCTTCCAGACTGGCGTAAATGATACCTTCTCTAAAACAATAATTCATGGTCATGGCCATTGCGATCACTCCTATCCAACACACCATTATTATACCATATAAGGGTATATAAAGAAAGGAAAGAAAAACAGGAAGAGCCTCAAATGTGTGTTAGATAGGCGAAGTCATCTTCCTGCACAACTATTATACTAGAATTTAAAAAGCCTGTCGAGTTTGTCAACAGGCTGAGCAGAGGAATTAAGCTCCTCTGCTTTTTTTATGTGACATCTATTGTGACAAATAAAGATTTCATTAAATCGTATAAAAAGGCAAAGGTAACCATTGACAAAAATATACAGGGGGGGTACTATTGCCATGAGTAGAGATATGGCCATATCTCTACTAGAGTTATTTTTTTTGTACAAAAAAGAAAACTTAGAAAAGATTAGGAGGGGTTTAGATGAATCGCAAAAAAATAACTAAGGCTGCGTTGTCTGGTTTAGTTGCGGTTACTATGGTACCAGCCATGGCTGCACCACTAGTAGCTAATGCGGAAGGCAATGATGCAACTGCAGAAACACAGCAATCAACAGTA
>NZ_ATUT01000013.1 GCF_000420345.1 Faecalicoccus pleomorphus DSM 20574
GGTATTTGTTGTATCACTGAATATTTTCCCGCAATCTCTGCAAAGATACTTTTGCCTGTGCTTTTTGTTAAATCCATTTTTCACAAAATGAAAAGATCCACAGTGCGGACAACGGGATACAGTAGATTCAATATTTTCTGAATTTGTTGTATCCAGAGTTATTTTGTCGCTTGTCAGTTTATAAATGAAGGCTTGAATGAATTCGAGTTCTACTGGTTTTAGATGGTTCAAGAATGTTTCATTAATCATAGGGAATCTCCTTTACATGTCAAAGAATATCCCTGAATCTGACGCTATTCATGTTAGGTCATCAACTTTTTAGTTGAATTTAGCGAATTTTTTCGACATAGACTAACCTCCTCATCATAGTGTCTTTTCGAATTATTTATATATGAAATCGAGATTACTCCCCCTCGATTATGGGATTATTAAACAAAAATAAGTTGTATTTCAGTTATATTTTCGCTTAATAGTAAAAAACCGTCATATTTTATGAGTAAAATATAACGAATTACACTTATATTTATAGGGTCTTTTTTAACGTGGCACAAGCTATGGCAACGAATGTGCCATCGTTTACACATATTTTAACATAATCTAGGGGGAGTACAATTCTTTTTTATATTTTTAGAAAGATCAATCAAATAAAAAGAGCGCATATCAATATGATAAATACGCTCTAAATCCATTCTCTTGACTACTTTTTAGAAAAGACCTGTAATCTTTCCGTTTTCATCAATATCCATATCCAAGGCACTTGGATGTTTCGGAAGTCCTGGCATAGTCAATACTTTACCGGTCAAGGCAACGATAAAGCCGGCACCTAAACTTGGTCTAAGTTCTCTAACGGTAATCTTAAATCCAGTTGGTCTTCCCATCACAGATCCATTATCGCTTAAAGACATCTGTGTTTTAGCCATACAGATTGGTAATTTATCCCATCCGTTTTTATTAAAGGTTTCGATCTGTGCTTTGGCTTCCTCGGTAAATTCTACCCCATCAGCACCATATACCTTTTGGGCAATGGTTGTGATCTTTTCTTCAATGCTTTTGTTGACATCGTATAGCGGTGCATAAGTATTTTCTTTTTCACAAAGTTCAACGACTTTGTTAGCTAAGTCAATGGCACCTTTTCCCCCATTGGCCCAAACAGTAGATAGAGACATCGGATGTCCGTTTTCCTTACACCAGTTTTCTAATGCTTCAATTTCTTTGTCCGTATCGGAAACAAATTGATTGATGGCAACCACATAAGGAAGACCAAACTGCTGGATCGTATCGATATGCTTGGCAAGGTTTTGACATCCATCCAATAATGCCTGCACATTTTCTTCTTTTAAGTCTTCATAGGCAACGCCGCCATGCTGTTTAAGGGCACGTACCGTAGCTACAATGACTACAGCATTTGGATGTAAATCGGCTAATCGACACTTGATATCCAAGAATTTTTCAGCACCCAGATCGGCTCCGAAACCTGCTTCGGTTACAGTATAATCGGCCAGTCGTAAACAAGCTTTCGTGGCGATCACGGAGTTACATCCATGCGCAATATTGGCAAATGGACCACCATGGATCAATACCGGATTGTGCTCTAAAGTCTGTACGATATTGGGAAGAATCGCATCTTTCATAACCATGGCCATGGCGCCTTCGCATTTTAAATCTTTGATATATACCGGTTTATCTTCATACGTATAGGCAACCAACATCTCACCAAAGCGTTTCTTTAGATCCATTAAATCACTAGCCAAGCACAAAGCCGCCATAACTTCACTGGCAACTGTAATGTTGAAACCATCTTTACGCTCTACTCCATTGGCTTTGGATCCCTGACCAATCGTGATATCACGAAGGGTACGATCATTCATATCTAGACAGCGTTTAAAGGTGATCTTTTCCGGATCGATGTTCAATTCATTTCCCTGATGGATATGATTATCAATCATGGCACAAACTAAGTTATTGGCGGTTGTGATCGCGTGCATATCGCCTGTAAAATGAAGGTTGATATCTTCCATAGGAACGACCTGGGCATAGCCGCCACCGGCAGCACCACCTTTCAAACCGAATACAGGTCCAAGACTTGGCTCACGCAAAGCCATCATCGACTTCTTACCAATCTGATTTAAGGCATCCCCTAAACCAACGGTTGTCGTACTTTTTCCTTCTCCGGCTTTTGTAGGGTTGATTGCTGTCACCAACACCAGTTTACCCATTTCTTTATTTTCTAGTTCTTTAATGAAATCAAAGGATAATTTAGCCTTATATTTACCATAATGCTCCAGACAATCGGATGGAATACCGATTTTAGCTGCGACTTTTTCAATCGGTTCTAAGACACATTCCTGTGCAATCTCTAAATCTGACTTACTCATGTTCCATATCCTTCTTTCCTATATCATGACGATAAAACAAATCACTGCATTGAATCTTTTCTACTTCTTTATATGTATGTTCATAAGCTTTTTCCAGTGTATCTTCCAAGGTGGTAATCATCAATACACGTCCACCATCTGTTACCAGGTGACCATCCACTTCTTTGGTTCCCATATGATAAACCAGGGCATCTACCGCATCCAGATTTTCAATGACGGCACCCTTTGTCGAACTTGCCGGATAGTTTGTACTGGCCAAAACCACACCATGGCTGACTTTATCGGTCCACTTCAATTCTACCTTTTTTCCATCCATGACATCCAGAATAGCTTGTACAAAATCACTTTCCAGTCGAGGTAGAATGACTTCGGCTTCCGGATCTCCAAAACGAGCATTGAATTCGATGACTTTGACGCCATCCTTTGTCAACATCAAACCGCCATACAAGAAACCGGTAAATGAAACATCTTCCTGCATCATGGCCTTAGCCATAGGGATCATAACAGTATTCATCGTATGTTCAATGATTTCCGGTGTGATCTTTTTAACCGGACTATACGATCCCATACCACCGGTATTGGGCCCTGTATCACCATCACCCACACACTTATGATCCTGGGCAATCTGTAAAGGTACAACTACATCATTATGCACCAAGCAGATCAAAGAGAATTCAAAGCCAACTAAGCATTCTTCCACAACAACTTTATTGCCCGGAATGTCAAACGCAATCTTTAAAGCTTCCAATGCCTGTTCTAATGTATAGGCAACCGTTACACCTTTTCCAGCCTTTAATCCATTTTCCTTAATAACAATAGGCGCTCCCTTTTCTTTTACATAGGCAACTGCCTTTTCATAATCATCAAAGGTTTCATAAGCCGCCGTAGGAATGTTGTATTTAGCCATGATCTTTTTCGCAAAGTCCTTACTGGATTCTACCTGGGTTGCCGCTTTTGTCGGACCAAAGATCTTCAATCCTTCTTTTTGAAACGCATCCACAACACCCAAAGACAAAGTTGCCTCCGGTCCAACAATCGTTAAATCAATTTCTTTTTCTTTGGCAAATGCCACTAATCCATCCACATCACTATCCGAAATATTCACACATGTACCGATCTTTGCCATGCCCGGATTCCCCGGTGCCATATACAATTGCGTACAAAGCTTGCTTTTAGAACATGCCAAAGCCAAAGCATGTTCTCTTCCACCTTTTCCAATCACTAGAATTTTCATGAACCTGTTCTCCTTTTCATCCTTTACATTCTAACATGAATCATTGTGCTCTAACTATCTTTTCTTTTGATGTCTTTAACGTATAAAGGGCTATGAAACTTAAAATTCAAACTTTTTTGAAGAAAATTTGAAAAAACGCAAAAAAAGGATGTGCATACCACACCCCACACTGATCTATCGATCCAGCAAATCACTGATTGATGCATCTATATCAAAACTTGTTCCTTGATCTGTCCCTTTTTTCAAAGCCATATAAATCAACATCATCGCAGCACCAATGATACAAACACCAATTAAAGAAAGCGATGATATACCTGCCAAAATAAATCCCAGGGCAAAGAAAACCCAAGTTTCTTTGGAAGCCAATACATTAATGACGATCGCAAAGCCTAAAGCCGGAATCAATCCTTTGGCAACGCTCAATCCTCTTAATACAACAACCGGACAGCTACCAATCAAAGAAATGATCCAATCATTTGGAAGCAACACCAGCAACAAAGCCGGAAGCATTACACGCATTCCCTGCATACTTATACCTAATAGCTGTTGTCTTTCCATTACTTTAAAATCTGCCTGCAATGCCGCCTGATCCATCTTTTGTACCAGTTGGATCGCTTTTGTCCTGCAAAACTTTGTCAAAAACAAACCAATCACCGATAAAGGAATAGCGATCGCTATCGATACAGAAATCACAAAATCTACAGGAAGATTTCCCTGTAATCCATGAACCATCAAAATCGAGGAGGCAATAGAAGCTAACGCTACATCCGGTGCAACAGCCGCACCAACATTAGCCCATCCTAAAGCCATCATTTGAAGATATCCACCTAAAAGTACACCTTCTGTCAAATAGCCAGACACTAAACCAACTAAGGTACAGGCCACTAACGGTTGATGAAACTGAAACTCATCCAAAACACCTTCTACACCGGCCAAAAAAGCAACAATCAATATAAGCAGGCAAGTTACTAAAGACATGAAAAGCACTCCCATCTTCTAATTAAGTTAACTATACAACAATTCTTCCATTTTTAAAATTCTTCCTGAAAAAGAATCAAATTTTATAAAAAAACTGCAGAATTACAGATTTTATATATATTTTTCTGCTTTCTTGCAGTTTTTTATAGGTTTTTTGTAAAACAAGACTATGTTTAAATAATGCTTATCTTATTTATCTTTTCACCCTGTACTTATTCTTTGTTGTATAAGAAATTGCCGTCAACAAACCCAAACCCTTAAATTTTAAGACAAAACTTCGAATCGTCGCATAGGCTGCATCTCCATAAGCCTTTTCTAATTCTTTCGTTGAGAATTCTTCCGTACCAAAATACGTTAAGACAAATTTCCATAACTTATCTTCTTTGTTTGTGATCTTCTTTTGATTGAGTGCTAATCGATATACAGACAATGTATCCTCCTGTAATGGCTGTTCCATGTTGTTATAAACATTATTTATAAAATACAACAAAAATGGTGTGACATCTATTGTATGCGTATAGCGATAATTGTCTTCAATGGTTTGACAGGCATCATAATATTGTTTTCTTGTCTTTTCAATAAGGCTGGAAAAAGGAACAAACAATACTGATTGATAGCCTCTTTGTACCAAAAACCAAAGATGTACTAATCTGGCCATCCTACCATTTCCATCAAACCATGGATGAACATAAGCGATATAAAAATGAATAATACAAGCTTTCATCAGATCTTGTATATCATCTTTTTGATTTATATATTTAACCAATGACTTCATATACGAAGGAACTTGCTTGTAACTAATTCCGGTATGTTCTACTTTTGTTCCTACTACATAAACCGAATCATGATGATATAAATTGCCTTCCTTTAACTGATTTTCTTCATCGAGATATTTACCAATTGCCATCTTATACAACTTATATATATTCTCTTCTGTGATCTTATTACCTGGATCTGAGATAAATTCCATTCCTTTTTTAAGGCCTTCAATTCTTTTTTCTTCTTCATTCTTAGATACCTGCCCTGATAAAATAGAGCGTACACTATCTCTGGAAAAATCAATATTTTCGATAGCGGAAGTCGCAATAATCTCTGTTTCCAAAGACTTTGCACTATATAAACCACTTTGATTTTGAAACAATGTTCTAAGTGTAGATGTTTGAATCTTTAAAGGCTCTTCCAAAAACACCATAAAATTTCCCTGTGCATCTTCTAAAGGGAGCTTCTTATAAAATATAGAAAGCGTATCTAAATATTCCTGAAATGTATCTGGATATTTATTACTCATCTTTCTATAATCCATAAATTTTTTATCGTGAAGAATCTCTAAGAATTTGGTAATTTCCATATAACCTCCGATACTAATTGATATCAATTAGTATCAGTTTATCATTGTATTTTTATTTCATTCAAGTTTTATACCATAAAAAAAGCCACTCTTTTTAAAAGAGCAGCTCTTCCAATTAAAACAATAAATCTATTAATAATTTTTCGCAATTCTACGGAATACAGACTGAGGATATCCACATACCGGACAAGCTTTAGGAGCATTAGCACCTGTATATTGGAAACCACAAATTCCACAAATCCAAGTGTCGCTTTCTTCTCCAGAGAACACTTTTCCTTCTTCTACATTGGACAATAATTTCAAGTAACGTTCTTCATGTTGTTTTTCAATTTCAGCTACTTTGTCCATCTGGAAAGCAATCTTTGTGAATCCTTCTTCACGAGCTGTATCCGCGAATTCTTTATACATTGTTGTCCATTCATAGTTTTCACCAGCAGCGGCTGCTTTTAAGTTATCATCTGTGCTGCCAATTCCGCCTAAAGCTTCAAACCACAAACGAGCATGTTCTTGTTCGTTACGAGCTGTTTCTTCAAAGATTTCCGCAATCTGATTCATACCTTCTTTGCGAGCTACGTTGGCGAAATACGTGTATTTGTTACGAGCCTGGCTTTCTCCGGCAAATGCAGTCTGCAAATTCTTTTCTGTTTTAGATCCTTTTAATTCCATTTTCCTATACCTTACCTTTCTTTTGAAGACAATCTGCACATGTTCCATACAACACAAGAGAATGTGATTCAATAGGAATATGCAATTGATGTTCCGCTTTACGTTCGATGGAACGATCATACGGCATATCCAAGTCAAATATCTTTTGACAAGTTGTGCAAATCAGATGATCATGTGGGCGACACGTCTTATCAAAAACTTGTTTTCCACTTTCCAACATCAAGCTGGCAATCCGATTTTCATCCTGTAAGATCTTCAGATTTCTATATACCGTCGCAACAGAAACCTCACGATTTTCTGCCTTTAGACCCTCATAGATTTCTTCTACGCTCATATGACGATCAGGGTGTGACTGTATATAATCATAGATCCATTCTCTTTGCCTCGAAACCTTGTACATCTTATCTCCTTTTCTAAGAACTATTCTTAGTTTAAACCCTTATTTATAGAAAAACAAGCATTATTAGTGAGATATAGCTAACACAACAAAAAGCCTTTTTAGTCCTCTACATGGTACACCATTTTTAGAACAAACATCTCTTTCCATACGATAAGCATCATCGATAAATGATTCTGTTCTATATTAAGTAAAATCTTATACTTCTTATTGCATTTTCATACAATCATACATATAATGAAGATAAATAACCCCCCTTAAAATAATGAAAAAAAACACTTTATCATGGCTTATTAATTGACAAACAATCATTATATATTGCTTCTGAATAGCTTTGGACGAGGTGGTTATCATGTATAGCTTACAAATCAAGAAAAATGAATATTAAACTTGTAAACATCCACGAAAATTTGTTGATGATTCTATTGCTTATCCGCATACAATGAACGATGTGACAAATTGAGTCCACCTGGGTAAGCTTATGCCCCTATATCTTATTCTTTAGTACATTTTCAAAGCAAAGAATACAGAGAAGATAGGAACTTGCCAAATAATCGATGCAAAATGAGGTAAAGAACATGAAAAAAGAATTTCAATCCGTTGTATTTGATGATGAGAATAAAAAATTATCCATTCTTATCGGAACTTGTGGAGATGTTGCTTATTCCGATATTGAAAAAGCTTCTATAGCCAATGAAGATGCCAAATTTAAGGGTAAATCCGCTCCGTTTGCACATCAAGTATTAGGGGGCGTTACATTTATGAGTATTGCGGCAGAACCCAGTCTGTATGTAGGCATCAAATTAACATTAAAAGATCATTCTGTACGTGCTATCTATATTTCTGATATCAAAACGCAATTTAATACATCCATTTATCAAAAAGATAAAGAAGAAGCCGACAAGATCTTACAGCTAATCCAGAGTAGAATCTAATCTGACATTACCGGGTGTGGACATTGTCTCAGCCCTGTAATATAAAGAGCCAAAACTATTGCGCCATCGAACACGTAGTTTTTGCTCTTTTTTAGTGGAGCAACCAAAAAGCAGGAGTTTAAAATCTCCTGCTTCTCGCTCAATGCGTTTTTAAAATTACATTCCTTTGAATTTAAAGATTGCTTCTTCTTAGTACCGTAATGACTTTTCCTTTAATATCGGAACGAGAAATGGGCCCAAAAATTCTAGAATCCTTTCCACCTTCCCGCAAATCGCACAATAGAAAATAACTGTCCGCCGGCACTTTCACAGGAAGTGAGATTCCATTCTCATAACGACCGGTTTCATAATAGATATCTGATTCAATCATGATATCTCCATTGATTTTTAAATGGTTGTCTTCGGTAATATCAACTTCATCCCCTGCTCGTGCCACCACACGTCCAAGATAAGATTTTCCATCCACCTGATAAACAAGTACTTCACCTATATTATAGCTGGGATCTAGACGATAAAACAAAGATAGATCTCCCGCAAATATCTTAGGCTGCATATCCAAATTATTTACGACATGGAGACCAAAGATCCAGCCAAACATGATGTATAAAATCAAAAGAAGAACCCCAGCTCGCATCAAAAAGAAACGAATTTCCTCCAACGCTCGTTTTTTAGGATTCTTTTTTGGCTTTTGAACCGGACTAGATTCTACGGATTCTTTTGGGAAATACTGTTGTACTTCTTTTCGCTTTGCCTTTCTAAGAGCCATTCGTTTCTCTCCTGGAACGTCTATATAGAACGACCATCAAGACAATCATGGATGTACATAACATGGCATACATTTGCTCATTCGTCCGTGTTGAAGTATCGGTTTTATCCTTCTTTTCACTGACATCAACTACATTTTGATGATTCATTTGATTGGTAAACGCAAAGTTAGATACCTTTTGCGTATCCCCTTCTTTATAGGCTACAGCATCGCATACCAACTCTTGGTTCGAATTATAAAAAGCATATACCGTAATATCATACACAGTAGGATCATAGCTCATATCCTGATTCGATCCAGCCTTTTGATAGAGACGATAATGATGCTCTCCCGCATTCTCAATCAAAATATTTTCTATCGAAGCTTTGCCTTCCTTAGTGGCAACGATGGATACCATCTGCACAATCTTGTATGTGCCACCAGATTCCTTTTCCAGTATAAATTCATAGGTATCCTTGGGCAGTAAATCAGGATACTTCCCATCAACGGCTAGTTCAATATCTAATTTTGTTTTTACCGTTTCCAAGGCTTGTAACGGTTGCGCAAACAAGCTAAAACAAAAAATACAAAAAAGAAAGCCAAACACAATAAAATGTTTCTTTTTTAAAAACATAATCATGATTGAACCTCCTTTTCTGTTTCCGTTAATGTTCCAAATACAACAACCCTTCCATTGGTTGTAGCACTCATGCAGGTAGACAATGCAATGATCTTATCCGTCGATTTGACTCCTTGATCTATATACGATGTGGCATTGGCTTTTACATACGTTTGAAACCCTTCCATATCTGACATCACACTAGCTAAGTTATAGATTCGAGTTTCATAAGCACTACATTCCAAAGCAGCATACAATTTCACCGAATAAGTTTTATCCGGTACATACAGTGTGCCCGTGGTATGTTCTTTTAAATAGTTTAAATCCAACATTTTTGTCAGATCCCCAAACATAGCACCATTTTCCATATGATGACCATATGTCATGTTGTAAATATCTGAAAAATCCGATGCATTTTTGATTGACAGGAATATGGAACCGCTTAGTGCAAATTCACCAAACGGATCCTTATTTACATATTCCATATCATCTTTTCCCTGTAATACAGGATAATCAATATGTGTATTATCGATGGTAATCCAAGCTTTCACATCCGGATTGAGTTCTCGTAAAGCATCGAAGCCTAAGCCATTTTCCTGTCCGGGCTTATACTTTAATAACTCATCGGATATAAAGGCATTATGATTGATACGATAAATATCCCATAAAGAATATAGACCATACGTTAGAAGCAATATGATCAATATAGCCGTCAGAAGCGATACAATTTTATTCCCAAATCGGGCGATTCTTTCTGCCAGCAACATAAAGTTTACTTTTTAGCGTTCGAATTAAGCTTCGTTTTTACGTTTTTTGGCAAACAATGCGATCAAGGCAGCACCCAATCCTACCATAGCTGCAAATGGAGCGATAGTCATTAAGATACCTGTAGGAGGTAAGATAGAATCATTTTCTGTTTTGTTGGTAATTACTACATCGGTTGCATCGTTATTGGCATTGTTAGATCCTACACCGCTATATGTCCACTTCTTAGCTCCGTCATCATTTGACATTTCTTTTGCTGCGTCATCTACAGTAATAGTCGGCAATTTAAATCCTTCTACATGATCTTCGGCGATGTCAATCGTTGCACCTACCGGCAAACCTTGAATTTTGATTGTGTCATTTTTCGCCAATGTTACAGTATGAGTATTGTTACCGTTTGTTGTTTCTACCGTAGTTGCCGGATCACTATTCTTTTGATATTTATAAGTACCGTTGTCATCCGTTGGCAATGTGATAGTAAAAGAATAACCAGCATTGTTTGTTAAAACGCCATCTACTTTTTTCGTTAATGTTACATCATATGTAGAGTACACACTACTCTTTGTTGGATCTACATTCCCATCTGTTTTCTCTTCCGTAAAACCGGCATCTTTTCCAGTAGAATCACTTGTTTTACTAACAACATAGCCTTTAATTTTATAGGCATCACCATCTTGTTCTACATATACATCGACATTACGTGTTTTGTTCGCTGTGGTTTGTGGAAGTGCATTTGTAAGCTGAGAATTGTCGTTAACCGTATAATCAGCTTCTGTAATCACATAACGATAGATACCTGCTTCAGTAAATGTAATTCCACTAAAATCCAATGCAATATCCTTAGTAACCTTACCCTGACTTGCTGAATCATCTTGGGTAAATACAACATTACCTGTAGTCGCTGTACCGTTAACTTTAACCAAATTTCCATCTTTACCGGCTTTTACCTGGAACACTTGATCTCCTTTACCTTCTTGTTTAGATGTAAAAGTTCCTGCTTCACCATTGCTAACAGTGTAGCCAAAAGTAACGTTTGGTGTTTCTGGTGTATAATTCGCATCATCTAAATCTCTGACTGTCAAATCTTTTTTAAGATTTAATGTACTTTCCTCTGTCTCATTCAGACCATTTGAATTGGCATCAGTCCCTACAGCATATACAGGGTGTGCAAACGGTGCCACTACCATGGCTGTTAAAGTACTAACAGCCAAACCTTTTTGAAATCTTTTGTTCATTTTCTTTCTCCTTTGACTTTCTTACTTTACAATCCTCGTCTTTTACGGCGTATTAACAAGAATATCCCCGTAGCCAACACAGCATCCAATAGTATGGCCAGTGTAGGGCCCATTGGTACATCCAGTCCCGTATTCGGAACTTTGACCTTAGGACGATACACATACACAACAGTTTGATCCCCTTCTTGGACCGTACCCTTTGCCGGGGCCGAGTCCTCTTTCATATCGACAAACACATAATCCGTAAATTCTTCCTTTGTCGATTCATATTCGGTACCTTCCAGTCCGTTATCAACCAGGGTAATCTCATTCGTATCCGGTAATAAATTTCCTTCTGTATCTTCATATCGAACTTTTACTGTGCCTCGTGTTCGTACATATGTAAATGTCAGAGAAGTCGATGTATCTGTAAAGGTTGTATATCCACCCCTAGGCGATGCATCATCAGAAAGTACCAGTTTATACTTATTGCCATTGTATTCTAGCTTATCCGGTGCGAATTTCTTTTCTCCGCTTTCCGTTAAGCTGGAATCACTACCATGAATAGAAACAAACGATCCAACCGTCGCTGTTCCATCTTCTTGTTTGCTGTCTTCGTTTTCTTTATATACGTGATTGACAACAAACGCATCTGCAGCTTGCTGTTCGGTACCGATATATTCCGCTTCCAAGCGCACACTATCAAAGTTAACGTTTCCAAGCGTATCGCTGATACGACCAAACAATGTTTCGTTTCGAATATCAATATCTTCTCCCGGAGCAACAGAAGCAATCTTCTCACCTTTCACCCCGTTACTGACCTTATATAATCCCCAACCGACAAACTGAGAGTTTTCGCGAGTTGGAACTTCTAACGGTACATGGATAATCGGATTTCCCTCCACATCATACATAAACCGTTCATTTCCATCGGCCTTAGATGTTGCCGCATCTGGGAAATCCGAAGGCGTTTGAACCGTTCCTCCATCCAGATAATAATCAACCGGCAAATGTAGTAGTTCTGCTTCTACACCAATGACATTCATTCCTCCGACAGAAACATATCCGTTCGTTCGATCATTTTCTATGGAATTTCCTATTTTTACAAACACAGGTACATTCACAAAGAAATTGCCGGGCTCGGCATATCGATCATCATATTTTGCCTCTCTGGAATTAGGCACAAGGTGTACATCACTAATCGCCATATCTCGATACATGGGCTTGGTATATCCATTCTTCACTTTTCCTGCAATGGAAGTTAATGGATCATCTAGTTTTTCTCGGTTAAAATCTTTATCCCATTTTGTATCTACACCATTCACATATCGATCATTTGAATTTGCGGTGGTAAACCAAGAAGAATCACTTTTACGCCAATCAGCCGGATCATTGACCGTGGAGGTTTTGTTTTGACCAGAACCTGTTTCATTCACAACAGCAGCATGTACCCATGTATCTTCCACACCATAGTTTAGATACATTCCGACTTTTGACTGATTCGTTGATGCCCATTCAGGTATAGCCTCAATATCCGTTGGTGCATTATCAATTTGAATATCATAGGCTAAACGAAGTGAATTATGCTGCCCTTTATTGTAAGCTGAGGTGTCATCCCAACCGTCACCATCTTTATACTCATTAAATGTATTTAAGCTGCCACGATAGTTATCTGATTTGGCATCCGTAATCGTGATCGTTACCGTTGCCCCGGCTAGCGGACCATGTTGTACATATGTCTGTGTTTTTTGTCCGATGACATGCCTTTTTATAATATCGTTGTACCAATTGTAAAAACCATTGTCACGATTCTTTTCGCTCCAATAACTCGATCCCCAATAGGGTTCCCATCCTTGTCTTCGCCCAAAAGTGGAAACGAGTGTGTATTTATTCGCATAGCCAGGGCGACTCTCCCAACTCGCATTTACATCTTCATAGTACGGTCGTTTATAGGACGCCTCTTTCGATGTATTTTCATAAGCAGACGGCCCAAAACGAGCAAACGGTTGCGGCGCTCCAAACGGTTGTCCATTGATCCATAGAATAGACATGAAGGTAGAATATACAGCAGGTTTATTTCCGCCCCAATAAGTCATATCATGATAGGCTTTGAGGTGAACTGTACTACCATACGAAGAAGTTTCTGTACTTTCTGTAATTTGTTCACCAACCGAATTTTTGTTGGCAATATCCTGATTGGTAATATTTCCCGTAACAATTTCTGTTTGGGCATAGAAATAATCTTGTCGAACACACGCACGTCCATAACTGCCATTATCAGTTGCTTCCCCTATATTACAGGCAGGAAGCCCCGACATCTTCCAATCATCGGCATGTTTGCCATCATTACTTGCCTTTGCCGTGATAGTCAGAGTTTCTTTGACTTCACTTCGGATAGGAATATTTAAATCTTTTGAAGTAGTAATCTTGTAACGATATACTGTTCTTTTAGTTGTTGACACATCCTGATCGAAAACAACTTCCTTTGTCTCAATTATGGGTTTGGCATTTCGTGGAACAGATACCGTAAAATATCCAACAGCACTGCCATTCACTAACTCTAGATGTGGTGGCCCGGTGACAATAATATCTTTGCCATCTTCGGGTTGATATGTAACTGTTACTGTTTTCGCCAGATCTAAATATTCAAAATAAATCTTAGAAGCAGTATCTGTACTTAGATAAGAGCGTTCCAAAGCATCTACACTTTCATTGATTCGCTTAATGTAAGCACGTCCACCTCTGGATTCAATACTTTGAATCGCTTCTTTTTTATTGGTTTCAGAATCAATCACATAAGCCCGGATAAATCGTTTCCCTTCTATTTTCGGTGCAGTGGCTTCGGTAATATCTCCCCCTGCAAATGAAACCGTTTGCCCTAACGAATTTCCATCTAAATCTACGGCGGATACTTCTACATCCTTGCTTTGCGCATATACCGTCAAATCCGGTGGTACACGAGCTAATATTGTGGTTAATGATAAAAAAACAGCCAGAGAAAAAATCCAGCATTTTTTTAATCCTCTTCTCATTTTCTCACCCTTTAACCTTCCTATTTGTTCTCTATATTGTCATTTTTATTCGTTAAATAAGATCATGTTTTGACCTGTTTGTTATTTTAGTCATATAAGATTAATTCATTTATACCATATTTCATATCGCTTTACTAGTATATTATTTTACATTTTCCCGTTTTTATATAAAAAAATCACAAATTGTGTGATTTAATAGTATCGTACATAAAAAACTTCTTAAAAATAAGCTATAAACACCTATTCTTAAGAAGTTTTTCAATATCCTTATGAATTATACCTTTATAAACTGATCGACATCCAAAACAAAGATAACGGCTCCACCTACTTGAACCTCTAAAGGAAATGTCGCAAAATGGCTCATATCATAACCTGCTGTATTAGGAACAAGCTCTGTTCGTTTACTGGAATATTTTTCTATGATAGAAATTGCGTTTTCTACTTTTTCATCTTCACATCCACAAATCAACGTCGTATTACCGGCTCGAAGAAAGCCGCCGGTCGTTGCTAATTTGGTCACTTGAAAACCATCTTTATTCAAGGCAGAACTCACCATAGGACTGTCATCATTTGACATAATCGCAAGAATCAATTTCATTTGAATCACTTCTCTTTCTTTTTTTCATTATACCCCTTTTGCTGGTTTCACATCAATTTAATTCCTTGCCTCAAACGTCAATTGCGGTATAATAAATATTCAATAAAGGAGGTCATTTCATGAAAACTGCACTCGTTTTAGAAGGAGGAGGCATGCGTGGTGCCTATACGTGTGGAACCATTGACTTTCTTCTCGACAACAACATTCATTTTGACGGTGTCATCGGTGTCAGTGCCGGTGCCTGCCATGCGACAAGCTATATCAGCGAACAAAGAGGACGTGCCATTCGTATCGGTGCGCACTATTTAGTAGATAAACGAAGCTTTTCTTTTAAATCTTTGATACAAACAGGTGATTTATTCAATGCACAATTCATCTATGATGAAATTCCCAATGTCATAGATCCGTTTGATTATAAAACCTTCAACAATTCTAAGACTCGTATGTACTGCGTTTGTTTTGATTGTGAAAACGGACAGTCCATCTATGCGCCCATCCCTCATATTCAGGAAAACATGGAATATATACGTGCCAGTGCATCCTTACCAATCATCTCTAAGATCGTAGAGTTTGATGGTCATAAGATGTTAGATGGTGGATTAGGCGATTCGATTCCTTTTGAATTTATGATGGATAAAGGCTATGACAAGATCGTTGTGGTTTCCACAAAAGTCAGAGGCTATCGTAAAAGCTCCAACAAACTGATGCCAATGATTGAGAAAATGTACAAAGACTATCCTTATGTGATTGATGCCTGTAAAAACAGACACACTCGATACAATGCTCAGTTTGAAAAAATGGAAGAGTTGGAAAAGGAAGGCAAGCTTTTTGTCATCTATCCAAGTGATACGCATGGTGTGGGACGACTGGAACAAGATGTCGTAAAACTGGAAAGCCTCTATAAAACCGGTTATCAAGATGCACAAGATTGTAAAGATGCACTTTGCGAATATCTTCAGATCGCATAATGCATCTTTTTTGATGCATGAAAAAAGTGAGAACCTTAGTCCTCACTGATACTTGCGGCATAATAAGCTAAAATATCTTTTAAAAGCTGAATGCTTCGATCCACCTGCTCTTCTGTCATCTGTTGTACCTGATGATAGTTTTCCAACAGGATCGACTTTGATACGTTATACTTTTCCGATAAATAGGAGATCCAGTCTTCACTTTCCTTGATCTGCTGTTTAGAAATAACTCCTTCAGAAATGATCACACCTGTCAATCCCTTAACTTCTACCGGAACCGACCATTTGACAAGACCGGCATGACAAGAATATGTCTGTACCTTCATGGATTGTAATGCCTGTGTATAGTTTTCTACTGTACACTCATCACAATGTTTTAAAGCACTGTTGCTGGTTTTCAGACATTTACAGAAAAAATTCTTCTCTTTGGCACTGGCACTGACAATATCTGTCTCGTCCTGTACAAAATAACTGTGCAATCCGGTAATTTCATGATAGGCATCCATAGCCTTATAGATTGCTTCCATAGCGTTCATATCTTTCACCCCAATACTAATAATTCTATCCCTATTAAAGCATTTTTTTACAAAAAATGAAAGCCTTTACAAGTTAAATTCCCGTAATCTCGTGAAAAGCATGCTGGGCAGCGATGGCACCATCGTTGGTAGCCGTCACAACCTGACGAAGTTCTTTTTGGATGACATCGCCGGCCGCATATAAACCTTTGATCGATGTTTCCATGTGTTCATTGACTTTGACATAGCCTCTTTCATCTAAAACGCCCAAACCTTCCAAACAAGAAGTGATCGGATCTTGTCCGATATAAGGGAAGATTCCCTGGCAGGCAACTGTCTGTTTTTCTTTGGTATCTACATTTTCCAAAACAATACCGGAAACTTTACCATTTTCACTCAAGATTTCCTTGGGAATATGTTTTACGATGACCTTGATTTTTTCATTGTTTTGAATCTGATCCTGAATTCTCTTTTCTGCCCGGAATACATCTCTTCGAATCACAATCGTTACTGAATTGGCAAACTGTGTTAAATACAAACTTTCTTCCAAAGCGGAATTACCGCCACCGATCACAACTACATCTTTTCCTCTGAAAAAGGCTCCATCACATACCGCACAGAAAGATACACCACGTCCGATGTTGTCCTGTTCGCCCGGTATGTTCAATAATCGTTCTTTCGTTCCCGTCGCAACGATCACGGCCTTTCCTTCTACAACCGTACCATCACTTAAATACACTTTTTTGTCAGCATCTACTTTTTCGACATCGCCATAGGCATATTCAGCTCCAAAGGATGTCGATTGTTCAAACATCTGTGTTGCCAGATCGACACCTGAAAGTTCCTTTACTCCTGGATAGTTAGAAATCAAATGCGTTTTGATCAGCTTTCCTCCCGGAGCACCGTTATCTAATAATAATGTCTTTAAACCGGCACGAGATCCATATACACTGGCCGCCATTCCGGCTGGCCCGGCTCCTATGATTACCAAATCGTATTGTCGCTCCATGCTCGTTCCTCCTTACATAATTGAATTAATTCTCGAAGATCTGTGATCTGTTTACAAGGATGCGCCTGTTTTTGTTGTTCCAACTGTCTATCATCGTTACTAAACCCTACCGAATAAGCTGCCATATTTTTGGCACACACGATATCTGTCACATTATCTCCGACATATATTACATCATCATGTCCCACTTTTAACAAGTTACATGCTTCTAAGAGTCCGGATGGACTTGGTTTGGGTTCTGGAAGCTGCTCTTTTCCTAAAACCACATCAAAATACGGTTCTAAATGAATGGCCTTTAATCCCATTTTCACAATACCGATTCGCTTATTGGACACAACAGCCATTTGATAGCCCTGTTCATGTAATGTCGATACCGTTTCAAAGGCATTGGGCATCGGTTTCAATAAAGTATCGTGTAATTTGATATTGATTTTCTGATACAAGGCGATCACATCATCCAGTTCTTCTTTTTTAAAGTATTTTAAAAAGGTTTCTTCCAAGGTAGGCCCGAAGAAAGAATACAGTTCCTCTTGTGACAGCTGATGTTCCGATTTACGGATTCGAAATACCTCTTTAAACGTTTCAAAGACCAGATGTTGAGAATCCTGTAAGGTTCCATCCAGATCAAAAAGGATCACCGGCTTATGATTCCAGTGAAAGGCTTTATGTAAAAGACCACTTAAACCGAATATGCCAAACAACACAATGGCCAAAGAAACAAGCTGTGAGACTCGAAAAGCACCAATCATCAAAGAATCAGTACGCAAGCCTTCGACTAAAAAGCGAAGAACTCCATACCAGATACAGTACATAAAGGCACAATCGCCTCGTCTTTTATAAAATCGTTTACGAAAGATAAAATAAATAAACAAAAAGCCTAAAATATTCCCGGCACTTTCATACAGAAAGGTCGGTTCACGATATGCCCCTTGAATATACATCTGATCTTTTATAAAAGATGGAAATAACGCATAGTAGCTTTCCGGTACGACCTTTCCAAAAGCTTCCTGGTTCATAAAATTGCCCCAACGTCCGAAAGCCTGCGCCACCATAACACCAGGCATGATACAGTCTGCCATTCGCAAAGCACTGATCCTCTGTCGCTTAAAGTAGTAGATGCTGTAAAGAACCCCTACGATCAAACCTCCATAGATGGCGAGCCCACCATTCCAGATCGCAATGATCTGATCAGGATGCGCACTGTAGAAATCCCACTCAAAGATTACATAGTACAAACGTGCGCCGATAATGGATAAAGCCATCATTGGAATTACATAATCTTCTAAAATCGTTTTACTGTAACCCCATTTCTTCATGGTTTTTTGCGCCAGAAAGTAGGCGGCCAGTACACCGGTCAAAATCAAAACGGCATACCATGTGACATGAAGCCCTCCTATAGAAAGAATGATCTTTGTATCAGGAAAGAGCTGCATTGTCTTCATCCTCTTCTTTATTGGCTGCGATCTTTTTTAAGACCATTTCTTCAAATTCTTTGGCCGAATCAAATCCGTCCTGCAACAACAAGTAATTCGTAACCGCCGTTTCAATGATCGTTGACATCGGACGTCCGCCACTGACCGGGATGCGCATCTTTAAGATCTTTACCCCCATAATTTCCGAGTATTCTTTTTCTTCGATTCCCACGCGGTCATACTCTTCATTTCCATCAAAAGAAACCAGTTCGATCTGAAAATCGATATTAGTCTGATGGGCAAAAGCACCAACACCATACATACGCCCTACATTGATGATGCCAACACCGCGAAGCTCCATAAATCCTTCCAACATCTTCGGGGTACGCCCTACCAATACATTATGAATTCGATAACAGTCGATGCGATCATCGGCAATCAACTGATGTCCCTTTTTGATTAATTCCAGGGCAATCTCACTTTTTCCCATGCCGGAAGGTCCGGTGATCATGACACCAATTCCATAAATACGCATCAATTCGCCATGAATGATGATCGAATGTGCCAACTTTTCATCCAGATAGTTAGTGACATTGACAATCGTATGGGCTGTCTCTACCGCCGTTTTAAAAATCGGAAAATTCTTACGAATCGCAATTTCCGCCAAGATAGCCGGACATTCATGCCCATGGGCAATTACGATGGCCGGTGTATCTTCACCCGTCAAAAATTCAAAGCTTCTTCGCTGTGAGACTTCATCCATCTCCTGCTCAATATATAAGATTTCTTTATCTCCTAAAATCGTCAGTCTTTTGGTTACTGTATTGGGAAAATAACCGGCCAACTCCAACCCCGGTCGATTGGTTTCTGCGGTGACCAACTTTCGCTGCAGGCTTTCTTCATCGCCCGTTACTCTTTCCCAATTAAATTTAGCCGCCAGATCTTTGACGCTGATCGTTGGCTGTGTTTCCTGCTGTGCCATGTTCTCACTTCCTTTCCAACAATGGTTTCAAATATTGTCCAGTATAGCTCTTTTCACAGGCAGCTACCTGTTCCGGTGTTCCGGTGACTAAGATCGTTCCACCATCCTGACCGCCTTCCGGTCCGATATCGATGATCTGATCCGCACATTTGATCACATCCAGGTTGTGCTCGATCACAACCACAGTATCACCATGATCGACCAATCGCTGTAAAACTTCAATCAGTTTTCGTACATCATCACTGTGCAAGCCGGTCGTTGGCTCATCTAAGACAAACAAAGTCTTTCCAGTTGCCTTTTTCTGCAGTTCACTGGCCAGCTTGACACGCTGTGCTTCCCCACCGGATAAGGTCGTCGCACTCTGTCCCAGCTTGATATACGACAAACCTACATCATATAAAGTCTGCAGCTTATGACGAATCTTGGATACATTAGAGAAAAAGTCCAGTGCTTCTTCGACCGTCATATCTAATACGTCCGCAATATTCTTTCCTTTATAGCGTACCTGCAATGTTTCTTCGTTATATCGTTTTCCATCGCATTGATCACAAGGTACATACACATCCGGCAAAAAATGCATGGAGATGCGAAGAATTCCATCCCCCTGACACGCTTCACAACGTCCTCCTTTAACATTAAACGAGAAACGTCCTTTATCATATCCTAACATTTTTGCTTCCTTAGTTTGGGCAAACAAATCACGAATATCATCAAAAACACCGGTATAAGTCGCCGGATTGCTTCGTGGTGTACGACCGATCGGATCTTGCCCGATCTCTACAATCTTATCAATATTTTCCAGTCCTTTGATTTCCTTGCACTGGCCCGGTTTAATACGAAGACGACCTAGTGCATTTTGTACACCATGGGTTAAAACTTCCGTCACCAGACTGGACTTTCCAGATCCGGAAACACCGGTCACAACGGTAAAAGTTCCCAGTTTAAAATCTACGGTTACATTTTTCAAATTGTTTTGACTGGCTTTGACAATACGCAACTTTTTCCCATTTCCTTTACGGCGCTTTGTCGGTACTTCAATACGTTTACGTCCACTTAAATACGCACCGGTGATAGAATCCGGATTTTCCATGATTTCCTGTGGAGTACCCGCCGCAACGATCCGTCCGCCATGAATACCCGCTCCTGGTCCGACATCGACAATATAATCACTGGCTTTCATCGTATCTTCATCGTGTTCTACCACAATTAGTGTATTGCCTAAATCACGCATATCTTTTAAGGCAGAAATCAAACGATCGTTATCTCTTTGATGCAGACCGATACTCGGTTCATCCAATACATACATCACACCGGTCAAACGAGAACCGATCTGTGTGGCCAAGCGAATACGCTGTGCTTCCCCTCCGGATAAGGTAGAAGCTAAACGATCCAAGGTTAAATAATTCAATCCGACATGATTTAAGAATTCTAAACGATTCTTAATTTCTTTAATGATCAGATGTGCAATATTTTCCTGCATGGGGGTCAGCTCTAAATGATTCATAAAGTCCAAGGCTTCCTTGATCGACATCTGTGTCCATTCATGAATGTTTTTTCCACCTACACGCACACTTAAAGCCTGTTCGTTTAAACGCGCACCATGACATACCGGACACGGTGCATCGGCGATAAAAGACCCATACCAGTCTCTGGACATTGCCGAAGTCGTTTCCATATACCGACGTTCAATCATCGGTATAACCCCTTCAATATATTCATTTTTCGTTTGATGGATACCACCGCGCGAATGAAGCTGATAGGCAATCGGTACATCCGATCCATATAATATATAGTTCAGTTTTTTCTTCGGAAGATCTTTGATTGGAACACTTGTATCGATTTGATAATAATCAATTAATGCCTGCATACGCTGCCATTCGAGATTTTCCGTATTGACGATATTTTTATAATAGCGAATACCTCCCTTATCAATGGATAAAGAAGGATCCGGAATCAACAATTGCAGATCCACCTTCTGTGTGATTCCCAAACCCTTACATTCCGGGCAGGCCCCAAAAGGCGCATTAAAGCTGAACAATTTAGGTTCCAGTTTCGGTACGCTGAAACCACAGATCTTACAAGCATAGTTACTGGAGAAAAGAATCTCTTCGTCCTTTGTCAGTAAAACGGCCAGGCCATCGCTCAACTTCAATGCGGTTTCCAGTGAATCATGAAAACGCGAACGATTATCCGATTTCACGATACGATCCACAACCACATCAATGTTGTGCTTTTTATTTTTTTCCAATGGTTCTACTTCTTCCAGATAAACGATCTGTCCATCCAAACGAATACGAACATAGCCTTCCTTGATCAACTTATCCAAAAGGTCCTTGTGTGTTCCTTTCTTTCCGGAAATCACCGGTGCCAAAATTGTACAGCGCGTTCCGTCTTCCAATTCCATAATGCGATCGATCATCTCTTTGATCGTACTGCCGGTAATCGGTTCATTGTGATGTGGACAATAGGGCACACCGATCCGCGCATACATCAAACGCAGATAATCATAAATTTCGGTTACCGTACCGACTGTACTGCGAGGATTGTTGGAAGTCGTTTTCTGATCGATCGCAATGGCCGGAGACAGACCATCGATCTGATCCACATCTGGTTTTTCACTATTCCCTAAAAACTGTCGGGCATACGCCGACAGAGATTCCATATATCGTCTTTGCCCTTCGGCATAAATCGTATCAAATGCCAAAGAGGTCTTCCCGCTTCCGGATACTCCAGTCATAATGACCAGCTTATCACGAGGGATTTCCAAATCTATATTTTTCAGGTTGTTTTCACGAGCACCTTTGATTGAAATTGTTTTATGTTCCATTTTTTATCACCTGCCTTGTTATTATACCATAGGAAAAACACTTCACCTACCGACAAGACCATATCTCTGAAGTATAAGACAATTTTTTTAAAAAACTTTTAAACGTTTTTTGATTTTTTATCGTATTAAATAGTAGTACTTATTTTTTCCGGAATAGAAATAGTGCTGGTTCAGGATTCATTTATAAAAAGAAAGGAAGGTGATATTTTGACAATGAATCCCTATGATCTCTGTTTAAAGGAAGTCTTTTCCAATAAACAGCATTTTGCCGATTTGTTTTCTTCCGTCTATTTTAAGAAGGATTTCCTCCTGGATCCCGACAAGCTTTCACTTTATGACAAGGAAACGCATCATGATCTTGGTTTTCGTAAGGAAAATGATTTATTGATGTTTTATGATGACAAGTTCTTTCTCCATCTTGAATTTCAAAGAAAGAAGGATCCTATATGCCTGTTCGCATCTTAAACTACAAATATGCCGGTATCCATCAACAGATCAAGATCGATACCAAACTCCGGTATATTCCCTGACCCTTTACATGGGCGAATCAAAATGGGAACATCGCAAAACCTTGTATGAGTGCATACACAGAAGCGACTGGAATAAAGATGAAATCCCGGATTATGAGATGAAGATGTTTGATATCAACAGTGATCCTATCGATTTTATGTGTCTTTATTTACAGAAGTTCTTTCGTATCATACAATATGTATATCAAAAGAAATGGGAAAATTTATATACAGATTCCTTACTGGAGAACGTAGAAGAGGATATCTTCTATCATGCCAATGTATTTGTGAATTTAAATCAAGAGTTTATACAAAAGCATACAAAGGAGGGTGTTATCAGCATGTGTAAAGCTTTAGAAGAATATGCACAGGAATGTATTACAAAAGGTGAACAAAGAGGTTATTCGAAAGGTTTAACAAATAAAGCTTATGAAATTGCGCAAAATATGTTATCTGAGGGCCTACAACATGACCTCATTTCTCGCTTGACAGGACTTAGCGAAGAAGCTGTTCTAAAACTATCTCAACAGTAAATACAAAGAAAATCAGATGCTGAATAAATGATTCAACATCTGACTTTTTTATAATTGCTGTTCTGTTCGAGCGATGATATCATCCTGTGTCGCTTTACTTAATACATTAAAGAATGCGGAGTATCCGGCAACACGAACAATAAGATCCTGATGTTTTTCCGGATGAATCTGGGCATCCAATAATGTCTCCTTATCTACGACATTGTATTGTACATGATAGCCATGCAGACGATTAAAGAAAGTTCGCAGCATCATTTCCAACTTCTGCTTGTTTTCTTCCGTCGATAACATAGCCGGTGTTACCTTTTGATTCAATAAAGAACCTCCGGTGATTTCAATGGTCGGAAGCTTAGATACACTTTTGAATACCGCTGTTGGTCCATGCGTATCCATCGCATGCGCTGGACTGGAGCCTTCCGCCAATGGCTCTCTGGCCTTTCTGCCATCCGGTGTAGCCATGGTACCAAATCCTTGCCCCACATTTGCAGAAATTGAAGAAGTACCCGCATAACGAATACCGCCAATCGGACCTCTGTGATAACGAGTATTTGGATATTTCTTCATTTCATCGATATAAGAAGCATAAGCCTGTACGATCAATTGATCCGCATAATCCTCATCATTACCGTATTTTGGAGCTTCTTTAATCAACATTTTCTGAATTCTTTGATTTTCCGGACTGATGAAATCATCTAAAATCGCATCCCACAACTCTTTTTGGGTAATCTTCTTTTCTTCAAAAACCAGCTTTTTAATGGCTGCCAAGCTATCTGCCATATTGGCAATTCCCACCTGCAATCCGGAAATGAAATCGTAGATCGCGCCACCTTCCTTTATGGTCTTTCCTCGGGCAATACAATCATCGACCAGTGTAGAGCATAAGATATCCGGAACTTCTTTTTCCGAAGCCTGATCGATCGTGTTTTCTACGATCACGCTCATTCGCGTTAATTCCCTTACGGTTTTATCCCAGGCATCCATCAATTCATCAAAGCTTTTCATATCCGTAAATTGACCATAACCTTTTGTGAACCGCTTTTGGCTGGTCAGATCGATCCCATTATTCATGGCCATCAAAAGAATTCTTGGAAAATTCATATAGCTCATACCTGTGCAACGATAGCCCCATTTCCCTGGAACTGCCGTTTCTACACAGCCGATGGCACTGTAATTATATGCATCTTCTTCCTTTACCCCTTTATCGATGAAAGAAGGGATGATGATCTCATCGTTATTGAAAGCCGGCATGCCAAAGCCCAGCTTCATCACTTCAATACATTCGTCAAAGAATTTTGGATCGATATGGGCATGGTAGCGAACCGTTAAATTCGGTTGTGTCAAGCGAGTCTGTGCTACCGAACGAAGCACCAGATAAGACATCTCATTGACCGCATCTTTTTTATCTGTTGTTTGTCCACCAATCGTTACATTTTGATACATCGGTGAACCGGCACTGGAAAATGTATGAGCCTGCGAACGTACTTTATTGATCGTCAAAGCTTTGATCCAAAGATTGCTTAAAAGTTCTAAGACTTGATCATCATCGATCAATCCTTGTTCTTTATCTTTTTGATAATACGGCTGCATATACTGATCAAAGCGTCCAAAAGATACAGAATGTCCATTGGATTCAATCTGCAAAACAACCTGAATCAACCAAATTGCCTGAATGGCCTCATAAAAACTTTCCGCCGGCTCATAAGGAACCTTAGAACAGATTCTTGCGATTTCCAACAACTCTTGTCGCCTTTCTTCATTTGCGGTTTTAGCCTGTTCTCTGGCAAGATCAGCATAGCGTTTGGCAAACGATTTCACGGCATCGATCACGATCAGGACCGCATCATAAAAATGATATTTACTGATGGATGCAGGATCACAAAGATCTAATGCTTCTTTTGCCTCCAAAGTACGCTTTTCATATCCCTTCAAACCTTCTTTTAATAATCGTTCATAATAAACCGCTAAATGTGCATCACCTGCATTCAGCTTTCCTTCCATACCAAAGAAACCTGTTTCCATATAAACATCTACTTCTTTAGGAAGCATCGCCATCCCTTTAGCTCGCAAATTATTATTCTCCCAAAAAGGCGCAATTGAACGAAGCTCTTCTTTAGTTTGTTCTGTAATATAGAACACATCACCATCTCTTTTTTCAAAGGTATCCAGCTCATTGATCACAAATTCCAATGTATATTCCGGAAAGACGGGTGCATCACGATTTGATTCTGCCTGATTTCCTGCCAACAAGCTCTCCTCTTCGATATAAATATCCATCTTTTCCAAAATATTCTTTAACATCAACGCACGTTTTAAGACAACCGGCTTTTCCAGATTTGCCTTATATGCTTCTGTACATAATAAAGCTCTTTGTGATCGAACATACGGTTTCTTATCTAAAACACTCTGACGATATTTCTGCATACGAGGTGTCAAAGAACCAAAACGTTGTGTATCCTCCATAAGAATGCCCTCCTTATTTTACCTGTAGTCTATCAATCCTTTTCTTTCTTGTCAATTCATTTGTAATATTTTTTAGTTTCATTTGAAACTTTTTATGTTTACAAACTGACTTTCTACTGATACACTATAGCCATGACAAAAGGACTTATTTTCAACATACAAAAATTTTCGATTCATGATGGACCCGGTATTCGAACTACGATTTTTTTAAAAGGCTGCCCTTTGCGCTGTAAGTGGTGTGCCAATCCTGAAAGCCAAAGCGCCAATGTTCAAATCTTATGGGATCAAAAGAAATGTGTACAATGTCTTCAGTGTGTAAAAAGTTGTATGCATCAGGCAATTTCATGTAGAGAGGAAGAAATTCATATCGATGAAGAGCTTTGCCAAGGCTGTCTGAACTGCGTTTCAACGTGTCTTCAAAGTGCACTGTCTAATGAAGGAGAAACAAAGGAAATTGAAGAAATCGTGCGCATTGCCTTACAAGATAAAGACTTTTATGAAGAGTCCGGCGGTGGTATCACGATATCCGGCGGGGAAGGGATGTCACAACCAGACTTCTTAAAAGAACTGGTCAAAGAATTAAAAAACCACAATTTACATCTGGCGATTGAAACAACCGGTTATATTCCAAAAGAAACCTTTCATGAGCTGGCGCCACTCTTTGATCTGCTCTTATTTGATGTCAAACACTATGATACCAACCGCCATTTTGAAGGTACCGGCGTTCACAATGAACAAATTATCAACAACTTAAAATGGGCCTTTCATCAAGGTCTGGAAATCCTTCCCCGTATTCCGGTTATCCCCAGCTTTAACAATTCCATCCAAGATGCCGCCGGTTTAGCTTCTTTGTTGACGGAAATCGGGTTAAAAAAAGTACAACTTCTTCCATTTCATCAATTTGGAGAACGAAAATATGAAATGATGCATAAAGAATATGCCTATAAAAATGTCAAGGCACTGCAGAAAGAAGATTTAACGGAATATCAAAATGAATTCATAAAAAAAGGCTTAGATTGTTTTTTCTAAGCCTTTATAATTTCTACTTTTTGTTCCAATAAATATTGTTCCTGTTCCAAAGGAATATCCGGATTGGTAATCAACATATGAATTCGATTGGTGGCGATCAAAGATACATTGCCTTTCTGATAAAACTTGGAGGAATCTGTCACCACTATGACTTTTTCCACTTGTTTAGCCATATCTTGTACCGCAACACTTCGCATATAATCATTTCCAGTAAATCCGGTACGAATACTAAAACCATCTGTGCCGATAAACAATTTATCCGCAAAATAAGCCTGCGCACATTGCGCCGTCATCGGTCCTACCATGACCTGCGATTCCTTTTGATAGTTTCCACCCAGAAGAACGATTTGAACATTTTCGATCTTGCGCACATAGTCGGCAATAAAAGCCGAGTTGGTTACGATCGTTACATCCTTTTTTGTCTGTGCGATTTCCACTGCCAACAAAGCACAACAGGATCCACTTTCAATAAAGATCGTTTCCCCATCTTCAACCAGTTGTGCGGCTCTTTTTACGATCTGCATCTTCTGTTCAAAATGAAAGGCAAGCCTTTTATTAATATCATCACTGTTATTAAGCGTGGCATATCCATGTTCACGAACCAACATCCCACTTTGTTCCAGGGCAATCAGATCTTTTCGAATCGTTACCTGTGAAACATTTAAAAGCGTGGAAAGGCGCGAGACTTCCATTTTATGATATCGACTTAATAACTCTAATATTTTCGCATGTCTTTCGTTCATACGATAAGAATACCATTATCTTCTTTTAAAAACAACGAAGAGTCTTTTCTAGGAAGCCTTTAGGCGATGCATCCACTTTTTACGAAGGAGTCGAAATAAAAAGAGAATGCCACGAACATTAAGCTCCAGCGCCATCGCAAACCAGACGCCCGGTAAGCCATAATGACCGGCTAAACCGGCTGCCAAAGGAATACGAACCAGCCACATACTGATAAGATTCATCAAAGAGGAAGACAGTGTATCCCCAGCTCCCTGCAAAACACCAGCCACGACAACGCTGGCTCCATACATCGGTTCGGCAAAAGCTTCTATACGAAGGATCTGTACCCCTAAAGCGATGATCTGCGCATCAGGAGTTAATAAATGCATCATCAAAGGTGAACCAAAATACATAAACAAGCCAGAACAAGTCATCAAGCCAACGCCTAATGCCGTAGTCAACGTGCCCAAGCGAAAGGTCAAATCTTGTCTTTTGGCACCAATACTTTGTCCAATCAATGTAACGGCAGCACTTTGTACTCCATACCCCGGCATGTAACATAAACTTTCAGCCGTGATCCCAAAACTGTTGGCCGCAATCGCAATCGTCCCAAGAGGTGATACGATACGGGTAAATGCCACATAAGCGCTGCTTGTCACAAAGCGATCCAATCCTACCGGAAGACCAATCTGCATGGCTCTTTGAATCGTATGTCGATCAAAGCACAGCTTTTCCCCTTTATGAAGCTTTAAAATATCACTTTTATAAAACAAAAATCCACACAACAATAACGACACGACCAACTGAGAACAGCCCGTACCGATACTGGCACCCATGACGCCCAGATTCAAATAAAAGATAAAAAATAAGTTAAAGAAAACATCCAACAGACACATCAGGATATTCAATAAACTGGGCACTTTCATATTTCCGGATGCCTGCAGCATCCCTGTGGCGATGTAGTTCAGCTGTTGAAAGGGCAAAAAAAGGGCAAACACAAAAAAATAGTAATATGCATTTTGAACAATTTCCGGTGTTCCTTTTAACCATATTGGTAACGAAGAAGAAATCAGACATCCAATCAAGCTTAAAACCAGGGCAAAAGCCAAACCGATCACAAAGCCCTGCTTCATGATATTTCGTGCCTTACTAAATTGTTTGGCTCCAATGGCATGAGCCACCTGAACACTAAAACCGGTAATACCGGAAAAACAAATTCCGCCAAACATCCATGTTGTACTGGATACTAACCCAATACTGGCAGAGGCATTGGCACCCAGGCTTCCCACCATACTGGCATCAATATACTGCATCACGGTACTGGAAATCTGGGAAAGGATGGCCGGCAATGCCAGTAAAAATATCATCTTGATCTGATCAGATGTGTGTAACGTTTCTCCATTTCGAAGCTTGGATAAATACTGATTCTGCATACCTTTCTCCTTTCTTTTGATACTTTCCCGATTTATAATACAGATATGGCTAAGATCTTTATCGCAAAACTGGACGCAGATACAAAACACAAAATCTGTCACAAAGAACTGTCCTTAGAACAGTTAAAATTTATATATTCCATTTTACTTAAGGAACAAAAACGCAAACATAAAGCCTTTCAAGCTGCCGTTTGTTTGACTCTTTTGATTTTGGCAATCTTACTGATCCTTACTTTTTTTCTCAGTGAAAAACCAGATATATTATGGATTTGTTTTGCCATGTTGGCTGCTATGCTAGTTCTTGTTTTTATCCTGGTTTGGTTTCTATCGATGGGATATTTAAAGCTTCAATTCAATCATCTGATTCAAAAACACTATGCCGAATATGCCAATCTATTAAAGCTGTAATCCATCTTCCACCAGTTCAATTCCTTGTTTTCCCGTGCATGTTGCCGGTTCTAAAACCAAGATCAGAAACTGATTCCAAAATCGATCAATTTCGTCTTGTGGATCCATATCTGGGGCATACTTTTTTGCTAAGTGCGTAATCGCATTCCTTTTTTCATGCTCGTCTGCCACTGTGATTTTTCCTTGAACAATGACACTTTTATATTTTGTCGTAAATTTTTCTGGTAAAATCTCATCTTTATCAATGACACAAAAAGAAGCATTTGGATTCTGGTTCAGCAGTTCTAATTTATACCCTTCCAAAGCCACATGAAAATAAAGCTTTTGGTTGGCATAAACATAGCTTAATGGCACCGCATATGGTTTTTGATCCATGCCGCATAAAGCCAAAACTCCCGATGTATTTCTCTTCAAAATCTCTAACGTTTCTTCTTTTGGTAGTTCCTGCCTTGTTCTTCTCATTGTAGTTCCTCATCGGTAATCGCATTCAATGCGTTCTGTACTTCTTTCATTGCTTCATTCAGGCAACCTTCTTCAAAAGGACTCTTTAAGTTTGCAGCCTGCACGATTTTTCGGAAAGGAAGACTGCCACCCAATTTACAGATTTTTTTATAATCCTTTAATGTATTTGGATCCCTTTTTTGAGCCCGGCTCCAAAACTGTAAAGCACAGACCTGTGCCAGTGTATAGTCGATGTAATAAAACGGATCCATAAAGATATGAAGCTGTCGCATCCACCAGCCACCTCTTTCCAACACAGCAATTTCATCATAGTTTTTGTGTGGCAAATACATCTTCTCCAACTTTCTCCATGTTTCCATACGCTTGGTATGCGTATATTCTGGATGGGCATAGATTTCATGTTGGAAGTGATCTACCAAAACTCCATAAGGTAAAAATTTGATGGCATCGCTTAAATGCTGAAAATAAAATTTTCTGGTATCTTCTTTAAAGAAGTCTTTCATCCAGGGATATGTCAAAAACTCCATGGACATGGAATGAATCTCTGCACTCTCGCTGGTTGGCCAGATACAATCCGACGGAAAAATATCACGGGAAGCATATGCCTGGTAAGCATGACCAGCCTCATGCGTGAGAGTTTCTACATCTGAACTGGTTTGATTGAAGTTCGCAAAGATAAACGGTGCACCATATGTATCAAAAGATGTGCAATATCCACCGGCAGCCTTACCCGGTTTGCTTTCCAAATCCATTAGTTTATGATCTACCATAAATTGAAAGAATTCACCGGTATCTTTATCAAGTTCCTGATACATATGCAGTGCAATTTCTACCATAGTCCTGGCATCCTGCTTAGGTGTTGGGTTTCCGCTTTGAAACTCCACCTTTTCATCCCATGCATATAACGCATCCAGTCCCAGTCTTTTTTGTTGGCGCGCAAAAAGAGAAGTCGTAACCGGTACGACCGTGTCCAATACCTGTTTGCGATACATTTGAACATCCTCTTTCGTATAATCAAAACGATACATGCGATAGTATCCCATTTCTGTATAGTCTTTATATCCCAGCTTCTGTGCCATCTTTGTTCGTATCTTTACCAAAGAATCAAAAATCTTACCTAATTCTTCCTCATGTTTCTCAAACCATCCCCAGTATGCTTTTGTAGCTTTTTTTCGCATAGAGCGATTGCTTGCCTTCATGAATGGTTCTAATTCGGACAAAGTACGCTTTTTTCCTTCAAATTCAATTTGCGCACTGGCAACCAGCTGTTGATACTGACTGGAATATTGATTTTCCTTTTGGAGCTCTTCAATGATGTCTGGAGAAAAACATTTTTTATCAAATTCTTTAGCCAGAAAATAAGTAGAAGGAATTTCCTTTTCCAATTCTTTTCGATACGGACTTTCCAGAATCACATTAGAAATACGAACCAGATCTTCCTGTAAGATTGGTGCAATTTCATCAATATGCTCCTGTTCTTTCTTATAATATTCATTCCTTGTATCAATCGTATGACGAACTTCACACAAACTAAATTGTGTATAAAGCTCTTTTTTGTACGCATCTAAATCTTTAAAGGCTTGTTTAAAAGAAGCATAATCTTCTGCGTTCATCAACCGTTTTTCTATTTTGACAAGTGTATCTTTTGCCTGTTTGACATCAATTGTATGATATGGATATTCACTGAATTTCATGTGTTTGCCTCCCTGCGATTCATTCAACGGAACCATTTTATCACTTTTAAATACAGAATAAAATTTTGTGATCATGGATTGTGTTAGAATAAGATACAGACAGGAGGGATCCTATGTTGTCCATGCATAAGGTTCGAGGTCATCTGAAAACGATCAATCAACATAAAGCCAAAGTTACACAGCTTTGTTTTCGCTGTCATTTGTATAAGCAGGGGATTTTGCACGATCTCAGTAAATACACTTGGACAGAATTAAAAACAGGCTTTACTTACTTTCAAGGCTTTCGTTCCCCTATCGATGCCCAGAAAGAAGACATAGGTTATTCTTTAAGCTGGCTGCATCATAAAGGGCGTAATAAACATCACTGGGAATACTGGTTAGATAATGGACCAAATGGAGTCCATCCGGTAAAGATGCCGGTCAATTATGTCATCGAGATGTTTTGTGATCGTGTCGCCGCCAGTATGATCTATCAAAAAGATCAATATACCAACCACAGTGCTCTGGATTATTACATGCAAGGTAGAAATCGCATCATGATCCATCCGGATACAGACCGACTAATTCTCTTTCTTCTACAATATCTGGCAAATCATGGATTGGATGATACGATCGATTTTATCGTTCATCGTGTACGAAAAGAAGGATATTCCATTTTAGAAGACAAAACAGGCTCCTCCTCAAAACAAAATTGAGAAAGAGCCTGTTTTTATAGACAATTTTTAAAGATTTCGACAATATCCTGCTCATTTAAAGCAACAAAGGCATTGGATAAACGTCCATTACGATTGGCATGCCTGGCCATTTCTTCAAAGTATATATCATCGATACCTAGTTCACTTAAACGCATAGGGATACCCGCCTCTTTGAAAAAATGTTCCAACGCATCGATGCCCGCATAGGCAATCTTTGTTTCATCCTGATCTTCCAAATTCCAAACTTCTTTGGCAAAACGAACAAATCGCCACGTTACTGAGGGATCTTTTTGAAGAATATAGCGCATCCATGAAGGTGTTAAGATCGCCAGTCCCACACCGTGCGTAATATCATAGTAAGCGGAAAGCTCATGCTCCATCGCATGACAAGGCCATCCGGTAGAAGCCTTTCCGTATTCCGGAATGCCGGAGCATGCTACGGAGGCACAGGCCATCAAATTAGCTCTGGCAGAATAATTATCCGGTTCTTTAAGTACGATTGGTAAATTTTTGATCACCGTTTTTAAAACACCCTGTGCCAATTCATCCGATAAATCACTGTCTTTTGTTTTTGAGAAGTATCCTTCCATAATATGGCTCATGATATCAGCAGCTCCGGAAGCACTTTGATAGGAAGAAACACTAAAAGTATAGGTCGGATCACAAATGGAAGCCGTAGGATAGGTAAAAAGTCCTCCAAGTTTTTCTTTTGTTTTTAAATTGGAAATAACACCGCCGCCATCAAATTCAGAACCAGTAGCACTCAATGTCAAAATATCAACAAGTGGTAATGCCTTTTGAAGATGATCTGACGTTTTGACCATTTCCCATAGATCCTCTCCTGGATAATAAACACCGGCCGCAATGGCTTTGGAACAGTCAATGACAGAACCGCCGCCAACTGCCAGAATCACATCAATTTGATGATGCTTACAAAGTGCAACGCCTTCAACAACGGATTCAATTCGAGGATTAGGCGCAATACCGGATAATTCCACCACCTCAAAGTCACCCGCATCAAGGATTTCTTTGACCGTATCATACAATCCTGTCTTTTTGATGGAACCACCGCCATATGCCAACAAAACTTTCTTTCCCAATGGTTTTAAAATACTTTCCAGTTGGGAAATCTGGTTTTCCCAAAATAGATCTTAGTCGGAATATCATGTACATAATTTAGCACTTGTTCTCACTCCTTTTTGACCCTATTTAATCACGGTTCAAAAAGGCTTTTCAATTTTTATGCTTTATCAAAGTTATTTGATTACTCCACGGTTACTGACTTGGCAAGATTTCTAGGTTTATCGACATCACAGCCTTTTAACACCGCTCCATAATAGGCAAAAAGCTGTAAAAGGATAGCGGCTGGTATAGCTGCCAAAGCCGGGTGTACATCCGGAATGCGCAGGACTTTTTGAAATGCATGGGTATCCTGATACTGAGTCGTAATCAGTATAACGTTAGCTCCTCTGGCGATGGTTTCTTCAATGTTGGAAATCGTCTTAGAAGCAACTTCTTCCTGTGTCGCAAGCGCTATGACCACCGTTCCTTTATCAATTAAGGCAATCGGTCCATGTTTAAGTTCGCCGGCAATATAAGCATCCGCATGGACATAGGAAACCTCTTTTAGCTTTAAAGCGCCTTCCACAACACTGAAATAATCCAGTCTTCGTCCGATAAAATACGCATCTTTTTGATCTTTTAAACATTGTGCATAATCTTTGACAATTTCTTGTTGCGCCAACATATCCTTTGTGATTTCCGGAATTCTTTTCAAATCTGCCATCAGTTTAGATACATCTTTAGGCTGGCATCCTAATTTCTCACTCAATGCGATCATCAGACATACCAAGAGTACAAGCTGTGTCGTATAAGCTTTTGTGCTCGCCACTGCGATTTCCGGTCCGGCACAAGTATAAAGCGTACAATCCGACTTACGAGCCAGTGAAGACCCCAATACATTGACAATAGATAACGTCTTTGCCTGTTTTTCCTTTGCCAACTGTAAAGCTGCCAGGGTATCAGCTGTTTCTCCGGATTGCGACACAAAAATACATAGCGTATCCGAATTCAAATAGTAATTCCCATACCGAAATTCACTGGCTGCCAACGCAAAGGAAGGACAGGCTGGAACCCATTGACGAAACAGATCTTGCGCAAATGAAGCTGCATTTAAAGCAGTTCCACATGCCAAAAAGTAAACTCTTTCCAGCTTTTCCCAGTTGATATTGATTTCTTTCAGCTCATCCATTCTCACATCATTATCCACTCGACCACGCAAGGTTTCTGATAGAACATAAGGCTGCTCATGAATCTCTTTTTCCATGAAAGTGTCATAACCACCTTTTTGCGCTGCCTGCAGATCGTAAGGAATATGCATCCATTTTTGCTTCTGAAGTTCTCCCTGAAAATCATAGACTTGTATTCCATCGGCTTTTAACACCGCAATTTGTCCATCCTCTAAACTCAAAATATCTTTGGTGTATTCTAAAACAGCCGGTATATCACTGGCACAAAAACTACCAGATGCACAATGTCCGATAATCATAGGGCTTTCCTTTTTGGCAACATAAATCGTATCAGGATCTTGTACAGACACCACACACAAGGCAAAACTTCCTTCTAAATAACGCACTGCCTTTTGTAGTGCCGCAAATAGATTTCCTCGATCATAGTAGTCGATCAAATGCACGATGACTTCACTATCGGTTTGCGATAAAAAAGGATATCCCTGTCGAATCAACTCTTTTTTGATGGCCTGATAATTTTCGATAATACCATTATGTACGATAGAAATCGTGTTCTTCGCATTCGTATGTGGATGTGAATTAAGATTACTGGGAATGCCATGCGTAGCCCAGCGCGTATGACCAATCCCGGTTTTCTGTGGATGTGACTCTCCCTTCAACAAGTCTTCCAGCTGACACAAACGCCCTTTACTTTTAAAGGTATATAATCCATTATCATCTACTAAAGTCACACCGGCTGAATCGTATCCCCGGTATTCGAGTTTGTTTAAACCCTGCATTAAAAATGGTAAAGCTTCCCCTTTACCCACGAAACCTGTAATTCCGCACATGAAAAAAATCCTCCATTTTCTATTCACTTCATGGAGGATACCGAATGGATTTGTTCAATCTTCACAGACTGTTTTTGTCCATTGTTTCAGGCCGTATCCAGCCTCCAGGTCACCCGCCGAATCTTTCGAAAAACCTGGTCCTCGTCAACTGTAAAATTACAGTCCTGGCGCTTTTCTTTGTATAGACCCCATGAATGCATTCTATTATACGCAAAAAGATAAGCTTTGACAAATTCCTCCACAAAAAAAAGGAAGATTACTCTTCCTCAATCAGATGTAAAAGTTCTAAAAGTCGAGTTAAATCTTCCTTGTCTTGATAATGAATCGAAACCGAATGCGCTGAAATAGAAACAGATGTCTGAAAATATTCTTCCAATTTACTTTTCGCATCTCTAACATACGGATCTTCTTCCGGTTTTGGTTCTGTGACCTTTTTAGAAGTCTTATCTTTTACAATTTGTTCGACTTTACGAACCGATAAGCCCTGTTCGATTGCCTGCTTGGCTACTTTACGCATATCCAGTTCATTTTTTAATCCCAACAAAGCGCGAACATGCCCCATTGTCAATTTCTTTTGTACAACCAAATCTTGTACATCTTCTGGCAGTTTCAACAAACGAAGCGTGTTTGTGATATGTTCTCGGGATTTTCCCACACGATTGGCAAGTTGCTCCTGCGTATAATGCAGTCGATGCATAAGTTGTTCATACGCCTTCGCTTCTTCGATGACATTTAGATCTTCTCGCTGGATATTCTCCAGTAAAGCAATCTCCATCATTTCCTGATCGCTAAAGTTAACAACAATCGCCGGTATTTCTTTTAATCCTGCTAATTTGCTGGCACGAAGCCTTCGTTCGCCGGCAATCAGATCATAGCCCTGAATGCTCTTTTTGACCAGGATCGGTGTAAATACCCCATGTTGTGCAATACTTTGACTCAGCTCCTGTAAAGCTTCATCATTAAATACTTTTCGAGGCTGATAAGGATTAGGTCGAATCTGGTCCACATCGATTTTTGTCTGTTCCTGTGATTCAGTATGAACTTCGCCATTTTGAATCTCATCCAGCACTTTTGAAATGTCCTGTCCGAAAAGCTGATTCAACCCCTTTCCCAAACGGTTATTATCCATAAGCACTACCCCCTCTCGTTACGTTTTACTAATTCTTTTGTCAATTCTCCATACGCCTTGGCTCCTGCACTGGTCACATCATATTCAAAAATGGACATGCCGCGTGAAGGTGCTTCGGATAATTTGATATTTCTTGGAATACTGGTCTGATAAACCTGCTTGCCGAAATTTTGCCGTACATCCTGTGAGACTTCAACGCTCAGTTTTGTACGGATATCAAACATCGTCATTAAGATTCCTTCAATTCTAAGATCTGGATTGTAAAGCTGCTGAACCAAACGGATCGTCAATAAAAGCTGTGTCACACCTTCCAGTGCATAATATTCACACTGAACCGGTATCAATACGCTGTCTGCCGCCGTTAAGGCATTGGTATTTAAGATTCCCAGGCTAGGTGGACAATCAATAATGATATAGTCATATTGATCTTTTATAGAAGCCAACCGCTTTTTTAAAATCTGTTCTTTTCCATTGCCAATCTTGTCCAGTTCCAGGTCTGCTCCGGCCAATGTTATATTTGCCGGCAAAATATCAATAGCTGGTTCTTGTTTATGTACGATGACTTGTTCTGGATCCATATCTTCTAAAAGCACATTGTAGATGCTTGGCTGTCCTCTTTTTGTGATAGCCAAAAGTCCCTGCGAAGCATTACCCTGCGCATCAAAGTCAATTAAAAGAACTTTTTTGCCCATATAGGACAATCCACTGCTTAAATTGATAGCGGTTGTCGTTTTCCCAACGCCACCTTTTTGGTTAGAAATCGCAATTACTTTTGACATACTATCCTCCTAAAGGCTTCTTTTTGATCTGTCCATAATTTCTCGGATATTTTAAAGAAGTCTTTTTCTTCTTTGTGAAATATAAATTGATATGTTGCGCATCTTCAATCTGAAGTGTTTCACTTCGATCAAATTGAAGCCCTAATACTTCCATGGCTTTTTTTGCCTCTTCCAACTCTTCCAGTCCACTTTTTCCTTTCAAGAAAACCAATCGTCCGTTTACTTTACATAAAGGAGTACAAAGCTCCAATAAGATATTCAACCGAGCCACTGCTCTGGCACTGATGCAGTCAAAAACTTCACGATGATTTTTGGCAACATCCTCGGCCCGCAGATTTAAGACTTCGATTTCTTTTAAGTCTAATTCCTGGATCACATGTTCCAAAAAGCGGCATCTTTTTTGTAACGGTTCGATCATCGTACATTGTATTTGCGGAAATACGATCTTCACCGGCAGGCATGGAAATCCTGCCCCACTTCCGACATCACAAAAACTGGAAATAGAAAGATCCTTAAAAGGAAGAATTGAATCTAAAAAGTGCTTTTCCCAAATTTCGTCCGGATCGGTTATGGCCGTCAGATTCATCTTCTCGTTCCATTCCAATAAAAGTTCCATATATCGCTTTAATTGTTCAATTTGCTTGTCTTCTATAGAAATCCCATGATTCATACAAGCTTCTTTAAATGTTATTTGATTCATTCTGTTTCTCCATGCGATGTCATTATATCAAAGATCGTTTCCTAGGAGTAGTCTATCTTTAAAACAGACATTATTCATGTCTATAAGATAACTATGGTTATTGTTTCATTCTACTCACAAATCATAAATTTCCTGTATTTGTTGTTCTATGTAGCCTAATGCACAAATTTTCTCTTTTACTTCCTAATTCGCCTCTTCCTTGATTGATCATTCTTCTTTGATAACTGCCAAGTTCATGAGTGACTTCGACTCTTTCTTCCCTAGTAGATCACACCATTGATAAAGCTTGCGAATACTTCTTTATCTTCAAATAATTTCTTCATAATATTGTCTTTGTTCACACTTCATCTCCTTTGTTATATGCTTTTTGAAGATCTTCTGTATTTTATATACGTATAAAAATTCAAAGTTCAGACTTTTTTTGAAAAATTTCTATTTTTTATATTTCATCAATCTATATTCAGGCAAAAGGTATAAAAAAAGAGGATTTTTTATCCTCTCATCAATTCATGAATTTTCTCAATTACTCTTTTGGTGTTCTGTCCATCCTTATGAATAATATATTTTTGTTGGAAGCGCGATATATCGGAATGGATATATACCTCTTTTAACGCATCGATCAATTCTCTTTCATTTAGACAAACAGGTCCCGGAAATTCCTTTCGATAGTCTAAATTGAATCCTATCGTTTGATCATACTCTTCTACATCATCAATATAGGCAATCATAGGTTTATTCAGTAAGGAATAATCTAAAATGACACTGGAATAATCGCTGATCAAAACATCACTGACATGCATTAAAGCATACAAATCTTCATCATGGCAATCGATAGCTCGTAGATGATTGATTTGAATATCCGGCAATAATGGATGAAACTTATATAAGATACAATACTCATCCCCTAAAGCATCCAATATCTTTCCCATATCAAAGCTGGCCACTTGAAATCCTTTGACCATATTTCCACGAAATGTAGGTGCATATAAGATACATTTTTTCTCTTTGATCATTGGATATTTCGCATACAACATTTCTTTTTGTGTTTTTTGTCTTTGTGGATCTAACAGCTCATCGATTCGCGGCAATCCTGTTACATAAACCTGGCTTGAATTTACACCAAACGCCTGGGCATACACTTCTTTCCAGTACGGGGCACTGCATAAAACCGCATCATACCCTTGGATCGGATAAGAACGCTCAATTTGATTACCAAACTTTTTTATGGCACCGCAGGCATGCCATATCTGTAAAACCTTAGTTTCTTTTGGTTTAAATTGAGAAACAATATAATTGTTGTCATTTAAAATGATCAATTTGCTTTGTTTCATCTGAATCAACTGATGACAAAGATTAATAAAATATAGAAAATATCCTTTTATCGTTTTATGAATCTGAAACAAATCATAGTGAATGTCGTAACATCCTTCTTTTTTTAAGGCTTGATCGATCTGATAGAAATCCCCTGTCAAATGATCGGCCGTCATTGAGATGAACGTAATTCGATTTTGTTTAGGATGTATAAAGAATGTAAGTCCGTTTAAAATGGATAAGACTATATTTAAGATGATTTTTTCTATTTTCATGTCCTTGCCTCAATCAACAGTTTACTGATACGTTTTGATGCCTGTCCATCATCCAAATTGTTGAAACGATCGTGAAATTCTTTTAAATAAGATGCATCATAAACTTCGTTTTTAATATCTTCACAAAGTTGTTTTTCATCACGATAGATCTTGCCTGGAAGCTCTTTTGTGATATCCATATAAAATCCTCTTAAATCACTGGCATAGCTTTCTAAATCATACATATAGAAATACATTGGACGTTTTAAGATCGCATAATCAAAGAACACACTGGAATAGTCCGTGATCAAAACATCACTGATCACATACAATTCATTGATTTCTGCCTCTGCCGGAATATTGTATAAAAAGCCTTGTAGAGAAGCATCATTTTGATAATGATTAATGATCAGGTAATGTGGTTTAAACAACACAATATAATCGCTACCTAATATTTCTTTCCACAAATGGAAATCAGCTTTTAACTCAAACGTATAGCCGGCCGCCACATACGAATTGTCCCGCCATGTCGGAGCATATAAGATCACTTTTTTATCCAATGGCAAATTCATCCTTTTTTTGATCGAACTAATTTCATCCTTTGTCACATTCGCAATAAAATCGTTGCGTGGATATCCGGTTTCCACCAATTTTTTAGGATTGATCCCAAAGGCATGAGGAAATACCGAAGTACAAAAAGCATTTGGCGAGATCATAAAGTTATAACGAGCTACATCGACATCATAACTGTGACACATTTGTTCATAAGAAACACCGGAACGATAAAACGTGGTATCTTCACTGACATCGATATCATGGGCTAATCTCTTTAACGGTGTTCCATGCCATGTCTGTAAATAGATCTGATTCTCCTTTTTACAGATATAAAGCGGTAATTTACAATTTACCACCCAAATCTTAGCTCTGGATAAATAATAAAAGTAGGAAAAACTAAAATACTCTTTGATTTCCGCACCTTTGATTTGAATGTTCTTTTGTTTATGATGTTTGATAAACCAGATAAAGCGATACCCTTTCCAGTTTGGATCCTGTTGCATCTGCTCAAATATCGCTCTGGGATTATCCGAGTATCCCCGCCCATGAAATGAAATAAATATGACCAGCTTGTCATCGACCGGTATCAACCGATAGATACATCGATAAACAATACGAATCAGCTTACCTGCCCATTTTTTAAAAAAACGTAAGATGGTCATATTCTTTCTTCCTTTCTAGCCAAACACCTCTTTAACAATATTCTCACTGGCATGGCCGTCATCAAAACAACAGAATCGATCATAGAAATCGTCATATCGCTTCTGATAACGATTTTGTATCGTATCTATATGAAGAATCGCATCAATCACTTCTTCGCTGGTATATAAAAGCGGTCCCGGCACTTCGGTATTCATATCAATATAAAAACCTCTAAGTTGATTCTTATATTTCTCTATATCATACGTATAGAAAAGAATCGGACGCTTTAAATTCGCAAAATCAAAGAAGACACTGGAATAATCCGTAATACAAATATCTGTAATCAGATAAATTTCAGAAATATCATCATAAGTGCTTAAATTGTACGCAAACCCTCCCAGGCCTGTCGTATCGATCTTGTCCGCAATATAATGATGGGTACGCAACAAAAGCACATAGTCCTTTTCCAGCATGGTCTTCATTTTCTTTAAATCTAAAGCCAGCGTAAATTTATATTCACCTTTACCATAATGCTCATCATCTCTCCATGTTGGCGCATATAAAATAGTCTTTTTATCTAAAGGAATACCTAATTTTTCTTTTAAACGCCTTGCCCTTTCTTCTTTGTCCGGGGCATATAAAATATCATTGCGCGGATATCCATATTCCAACATTTTTCCTTCGTACATGAAACAGCTTCTAAATGTCTTAGATGAAAATGGATTGGCACTAACCAGATAATCCCATTCTTTTCTTTGTTTATAAAACTGTTCTTTATATTTCGGAGATGCACTGGTGACTTCTTCCTGATCGAACACCAGACGCTTTAACGGGGTTCCATGCCATGTTTCTAAAAATACCTGTCCTTCTCTTTTACGAAACCATAATGGCTGTCGAACATTAAAGACAAGATATTTGCTTATGGCACAATAATAAGCATATTGAAAAGAAAAACGTTTGATCGTTTTTGCCCCATACGGAATATCATGTTTCCCATTGATGGCCCACACACATTCATATTTTCCCGGATACATCCGATTTAAAGCTTCATAGATGTATTTGGGAGAATCAGAATAATTTTTCGCCATGAATGTTTCAAACAAAACCACATTTTCTTTGATGGGCATTTTTAAATATCGATGATAATAGGCCAGTTTATATAACGTATTCTTATTTTTATTCGCAAATATGCTTTTAAGCTTTGCCTTGCCAAAACTCCAGCGAATTGCCTTTTGTACGCCTTTTAGATCATTTTTCATCATCAATAAAATGATTCGCTTTTGTTTGGCAGAAAGATCATCTAATACTCTAGGGGCCGTATCTAATAAAGTGGATTGAATACGAACAAAGTATTCGTTTCTCCATTTTTCATCCTGCGATCTTCGTATGCGTTTGATCATTGTCTTAGTGACATAACGAATCAACTTTTTATCCAGATAATAACGTACCGGTCCTTGCGCATCGATCAATTTTCTAGCACATTCTACCGCCAGACATCTTTCTTCAAAACGAGTATCGCTTTCTTCCTGATTTAAGCTTGGTTCATTGATTGGATCGTTGTGTTTTCTCTTGATATACCAGGCCTCTTCTTCATACTGAAAAGAGGATGCTTTTTCAAGAACCTGTGCCAAAAAGATCTGATCACTGAAATAGCGAAAGTTTGGATCAAAAGAAATTTGATGATTAATCAAGAATTGTCTTTTGTATAAATTAGACAAAGCCGTGATGGTCTGAAATCCACTGCGCTTGACCATCGTATGATAAATCGCAAGCATTCGATCTGTGTCCTGATTCTGGAAACGTTCTAAATGATTTTGAATCTTTTCTTCCTGTGCCTGCTCTTTTTCGGCTTCATCATCCGCATCAACCTCTTTTTTAGAAAGTTTATCTAAAAAATTGGCTTTATTGTTCCATGTATTGCGAATCGTTCCATAGACCACATCTTGTCCATTTAGATGTTCAACCAAATGGAATAATGTATCCTCCAGAATATAATCATCGCTGTCTAAAAAATAGACATACTCTCCGTTTGCCTGTTGTAAGCCTTCATTACGACAAGCCGCTACCCCAGTTTTTTCTTCCAATGAAAGAATACGCAAGGAAAGATCACTCAAATTCCGGATCTCTTTTTGCATAGTTTCATCCACATGATCACACACGATCAAAACTTCAAAATCTTGATAGGTACTTTCTTTTAATGACTGTAAACATTCTTTTAAATAATGAAGATATTTTTGAAAAGGGATGATTATACTGATCTTATTCATCGCCTTTTAACTCTTCCTTTAACTGTGTTGTGGAAATGCCTTCTGTTCTTGGCAAATAAATGACTTCACAACACTCTTTCAAAAAGTCAAATTTTCCCTTCCAGTCATCTCCCATGACAAAAATATCTACATTATATTTCTTGACATCTTCTATTTTTTGTTCCCAGCTGGTTTCCGGAATGACTTTATCGACATAGCGAATGGCTTCTACGATCTGCATACGATCAGTATCTTTGATCTGACAGACTTTGCCTTTACCACGATTAAATTCATCACTGCTGACCGCAACGATCAAATAATCCCCTAATGCCTTTGCCCTCTTGAGTAAATTCAGATGCCCGATATGAAATAAATCAAAGGTTCCATAAGTAATGACTGTTTTCATCTTATAATCCTCCCAACAATCTTGAAAAAAAGCTTTGTTTCGTATCTGGTAAAACACGTTCTTCAAATTTTTCATTCAATATTTTTTTCTTTTCTTTTGGTTTTAACGCGTTTAACTGATCCACATATTCCGAATAATGCGCACAGACCGTTTCAATATCTCCCATCTCCTGTAGCCTTCCTCCTTCGATCCACATTCCCGTCTTACAAAACTGTTGAACCTGTGAAATAGAATGGGACACAAAGAAGATCGTCTTTCCTTCGTTATCTCTTAATTTCATCATATGATCCAAACATTTTTTCGCAAAGCCTTTATCCCCTACGGACAAAGCTTCATCGACGATAAAAATATCGGGATCAAGAGCCAGTGAAATGGAAAAACCTAAACGTGATTTCATACCGCTGGAATATTTTTTTACCGGTTGATATAAGAAATCTCCCAATTCGGCAAAATCAATCACACTTTGTGTAATACGTTGTATTTCTTTTTTCTTTAATCCCAACAATGCGCCTTTTACCCGAATGTTCTCTTCCCCGGTCAATTGCACATTCAAGCCGGTGTTGATGGCAATCAAGGCTTGTTCTCCATGAATTTCGATCGATCCCTCATCAATATCACTGATACCGGCCAATATTGATGACAATGTTGATTTTCCGGAACCGTTTGTTCCCAGAATACCGACAACATCTCCTTTTTCGACCGTAAAAGACAGATCCTTTAAGGCATAAAATCGTTTGTTGGACTTATGCTGGTTATTTTTATTTTTTAAACTGTAGATTTTGGAAATATGATCTACTTTTACTGCATATTCTGCCATATCCACCTCTATATCAAATCGATAAACTTCTTCTTGAATTTAAACATCAACGTACAGCCGATGGCAAACAAGACCAGTACCACACACCAAAAATATAAGGTATATACCGGATGATCCAGCACACTTTGTCCATAGAAGATTGCATCTCTGTATCCTTGAATAATGTAATAGACTGGATTTAACTTCATGATAGAATTCAAAAATTCATGAAAAGGTACATGACTGCTGAAGGTACAATCCCAAATGACCGGTGAAAAATACATAAACATTCGAATCAAAGATGTCACCAGTTTTTTGATATCTCGCCAGAGCATGGTCAACACTGAAAGAATCAACGATACACTTTCCGAAAATACAAAGGCACAAAACATATAATAAAAAATCCAAAGCCAGTTGAACTGAGGTGTATAACCACATAAAAACAAAGTAACCAAGGCAATGATCAACATGCATCCATGATTGAACAATTCTTTACAGACTACCGTTGCCGGCAAGACCGAAACCGGAAATTTCATCTTTGTGATCACATTGGTCTTGGAAAAAATGGCACTGCACCCTTTTTGAATACACGGCTGAATGAACCACCAGGTCGCATATCCTACAACAAGCCATGGAAGATAAGAAACTTTAATATCGTTTACTTCTATTGGTTTTCTATTCCATGCGACACCAAAGATCAGCCAATAGGTAAAGACCTGAATAGCCGGTGATGCGAAATTCCAGAAGATCCCAAATTTGGAATCACGCATATCGGCCAACAGTTCATATTTGGCAATGGAATAGATTCGAAATAAATTTGAAAAATTTTCTTTTAAAACGTACTTTATACTTTTAAACATACATTTTCCTCGTTCTTCATTGTATTCTATTCTAAATAGTAAGTAAAGAGCCTGCCAAACGGCAGGCCTTTATCGTGCGCATTCTTCTCCTTTCCCTTTTATTATCAAAAAGGAAAGTGACTAAAAAATGACTAATCTTCGTCTTCTTGATCTTCGTCTTTGACTTCTTCATCCAAATCCAGTGTTTCATCCTGGTCTTCGTCATCGCTATCTTCATCAATGGCGATTGAATCCGTATCCATCACGCTTTCTGAAAAAGTATGACGGCTTCTTAAATCCCAGTTGTTTTGCGGCATGTTGAAAAAGCGCCCATCAATTGATAAATCCGTATAAAACTGAGCAATATTGTCATCAAACTGGCTTTCATTAAATCCCAATTCTTTGGATACACGAGTCCATAATTCAATAAATGGCATAGCATCTTTACCACTTTGTAAAATCTGATAGGCAACATCGGTCATTGACTGTTTCATAATACTAAAATCTCCTTTAAAACATTTACATAGATTCTACGGCTTGTACACCGATACATTCTAAAGCATTGGCTAAGACAATTTGTGTGGCTTTCACCAAGGCTAAACGTTGTGAAGTAAGTTCAATATCCTGTGAATCTAAGACTTTACAGGCATTATAGAAACTGTGAAATTTAGAGGCCAGGTTTTGAATATAGTGACATACTTTATGAACCTGACGAGTACGAGCACTTTCGGTAATGACTTTATTAAACTCCTGCAGTGTCTTTAACAGCTCTATTTCTTTTTCATGATTCAATCGCTCAAAGTGATCAGCTAACGCAATATCTGTAGCTTGTTTTTGAATAGAACACATACGGGCATGCGCATATTGTGCATAATAAACCGGGTTATCGTTAGACTGTTTCTTGGCCAGTTCGACATCAAAATCCAAATGCGAATCCAGTGCTCTTTGTACAAAGAAGTAACGAGCCGCATCAACTCCGACACTTTCCACAAGTTCCGAAATCGTTGTCGCATTGCCTAATCGTTTTGACATCTTGACTTCTTCACCATTTGATACCAGTCGCACCATCTGTATGATATCCACATGCAGCTTATCGGCATCATTACCTAAGGCTGTCATACTTCCTTTTAAACGAGGAATATAGCCGTGATGATCGGCTCCAAAGAAATCAACCAACACATCAAAGCCACGTTTGAATTTATCGTTATGGTAAGCAATATCCGGTACTAAATACGTATAGGATCCATCCGTTTTTTGAAGTACACGATCTTTATCATCCCCAAATTTTGTAGTGGTAAACCACAAAGCTCCATCTTTTCGGTATGTATATCCCTTTTCATCCAACAACTGCAGCGCTTCTTCTACTTTACCGGCATCGCGAATCGCCTGTTCACTGGACCAAACATCAAATTCTACACGATACTCTTTTAAATCTTCTTTGATCTTATCCAATTCAAAGGCTATTCCTTCTTTCCTAAAGAAGTTTAAATTTTCCGGTGTCGGTTCCAAATATTGATTCGGGTACTCCTTGGCCAATGCGAAACCTTTTTCTTTTACATCGTCCCCCAGGTAACCATCGGCACCGATTTCCGTATCTATGCCATGCGCCTGACGATAGCGGGCATTCAAGGATAAGGCCAGATTCGTAATCTGATTTCCGGCATCATTGACATAATATTCCCGTGTGACATCGTACCCGGCTTTCTTCATAATACGCGCACAGCTATCTCCCCAGGCGGCCCCTCTGGCATGACCCAAATGCAAAGAACCGGTCGGATTGGCACTGACATATTCCAGATTTACTTTGATTCCATTGGATGGTTGTTGACCATAGTTTTCCTTCTTTTCCAAAATTTCTTCAATGACTTTGGAATATCGATTGGTATCCAAAGTAAAATTGATAAAACCAGGACCCGCAATCTCCATTGAGGAAACGGAGCAGCTTTCCTTATCCAAAGCTTCGGTAATCTGTGTTGCGATATTTCTTGGATTTTGTTTCAACGTTCTTGCCAGCTGCATCGCAACATTACTGGAAAAATCACCATGGTCTTTATTTTTAGGGATCTCAATGGCAATCTGTTCCAAAGAAACTTCCAAACCAAAGCTTTTTTGAATCGCTTGCTGGATTGCTTTTTTTAATTCAATTTCAATGGACTGCATATTCTGCCTCCTTTATTTCTAATACAAATTCAAACCTTTGACTTTGTTTTTCCATATCCAATTCATATTGTATTTCAATACGCTGATCCTGCATCTCGTAATGATGTGTAAAACAAGATACATCGATCTCGCCAAATTCTGTACGAATCCATCCTTTTGTCCTTTTATGAGATCTAAGAACCAAATGTACATGGACTTCGGAAATACTGTCGATGATCAAAGTGTCTTTATACGCTGTCCACGAGAAAGAAAACCTTTCATTGGCAAAACAATACCGCACACCTTGATTTGTGTACTCTATCTCAGCTTTTCCCTGATAAAGAATCTGCCGATTCAGATGATCAATCAACTGTATTTTAAACATAGCGCTAGAAATATATCACAATTTACATAAAATGCAAACAAAAAAATGCTACGGAATGTTTGTTTCACAAAAATAATAAAGCTATAAACAAAAAAAAATCACACAGCCTTTTCTGTGTGATGTATTCTTAATCCAATGGTTTTTGATAAAAACGACCGTAAAAGTTGGCGGTATGATAGGTGTTGATAATGACTTTAGGATCGGTTTGCCGAACATTATAAATGACATCCTGCACTTCATACGTACTGACAACAGCTTTACATACATAAATCTTACTATGTGAATAGCCTCCGTATCCTTCAAAGATACTCATGCCATGATGACAAGTTGCCATAAAGGTTTCAATAATGGGCTCCGGATCTTTTGTGATAATTTCCAAAGTGATCTGTTTATATCGTTGATACAAGCTGGAGATGGCCTTTGTGGATAAGAACTGAAACACAATGGAATAGCCCGCATAGACCCATCCAAAAATAGATCCGAAAATCACCAGCATGATACAGTTTCCAATAAAAATATAATCCCATATTCCTTTATGAATTTTATTGGATACATACTGTGCAATAAAATCCGTTCCTCCGGTACTTCCTCCGGCACGCAAAGCCATCGCAATGGAAAAGCCCCAAAGTAAACCACCAAATAAAACATTCAAAGTTCGATCGTCAAAAAACGGATCAAACTGAAACAGCTCCAGAAAAACAGATACTAGGCTAAACTGTAAACAGCTTAAATAGACAAAACGTTTGGACAGCTCCTTATAACAAAGGATGGCGGCCGGCAAATTTAAAAGAATAATTCCTACAGAAACCGGAAAGTCGATTTGGAACAAGCCTAAAATTCGACTGATCAGAATAGATATACCGGTAAATCCCCCTGACAATAAGTTACAAGGATCCATAAATACCTGCATGATATACGACTGCATCAAGGCGCTGACAATCATCAATAAAATCGAAACAATAAGATGAACGATACGATTTTTTTCAAATTCTCTGATTTGGTGCATCATAAATTTATCCCCTTACTAAAGTATTCTTTTTCTATGAAAATTTCAATCTATTGTTTATGAAAATATACATTTTTTACTATTTGTTTACCATCTGTAAACATCTATATATACTCGCGAACAATTTTATCGATAATGTCTTCTTCGTTGGTATAAGGAAGAACTTGTTTTGACTTTTCTTTGGCATATTTCGTGCCATTTTGAACACAAAAACTATAACCAGTTACGTCAAACATAGAAACATCATTATCCGCATCTCCCAGAGAAAGACACGTCTTTAAATCCAGATGAAGTTGTTTACTTGCCTTTAAAAGACCAGATCCTTTATGGATATCTGCCGACATAAATTCAAGCATGCAATCATCTGTCTGGATAGCTGAAATTTGATTTTCATTGAGTGCATTGGCATGTTTTCGCACTTGTTCCATCATTTGTGGCTCGCAATAAATCATCCATTTTAAAACTCTATTCTTTTTACTATATTCGATCAAATCCGTTACAACTTCTCTTTCATGACATTTTGTAGTGTATTGTATAGAAGAGTCTGTAGAACGATTCGTATAACGAATTTTTTCATCTAAGATTTGAAAACATACATCCCAGCCTTTAAAATGATTCATAATTTTTTGAATCACATCCAGTGATAAGGAAGGAGCATAGGTGATTTCTTGCGTTGAAATATCCATGAAAGCAGCTCCGTTCATACCGATAATAAAACGAACATAAGGTTTGATCTGCCAAAAATCCAGTGTTTCATAAATGGTTTTTACCGGTCTTCCGGAAACAATGCCAAAATCAATCCCCTGTTCAAATAACCATTGAATGGCTTTTTGATTCTTTTGGGATACTTGTTTTTGATCGTTTAAAAGTGTTCCATCTAAATCACTTACGATCCATTGAATTTCTTTCATCTTCCAATCTCCTTTGCGAAATAAATTCGTTTTTTGGTCTTATTTGGCATTTTTAATAAAGCCTTAACGATTTCAGAACACTGGGAAAGTGGCAACAATTCTTTTTTGGAAGTAAGAATCCATATCATCTGTCCTTCTTCTCTTTCCTGATAAGGCAAATAAGCTTGATAACGACTTGTTTCTTCATAAAAATAATAATTTAAATCTAAATTTCGTTGTTGAATTCTTTCTTTAACTTCGGATTCCTGCTCTTCTGTCGGATCTTCGATCCAGTCAAATAAATGTCTATCTAAAATACGAGATGCGAAATCTTTTAAAAGCGGATCTTTTGATCGTAAAGCCTCCTGAAAGCCTACCATCATCCGATATTCATCCATCAGTAAAAAATCTTCTGTGCTTAATTCGCTTTGACATAAACATTCAAAAATAGGAATGGGTCTGATTTGTGTATGAATATTCATATATCGTTTAAAAAACATATGAATCAACAATTCATAACTTTTCGCATCCGGATGCAGATAAACCTGCCAATACATATGATAACGAGCCATGATATAGTCTTCGATGGAGTGTACTCCACTTTCCTTGACGCATAATTTATCCTCACAAACCCGTAAAGTTCTAAGCACTCTTTCTAAATCAAACGTACCGTAGCTTGTACCGGTTTCATAGGCATCCCGCAATAGAAAATCCATACGATCGGCATCCAACTGACTGGATATGATTTGTGTAAGCAATAAACGTGGATGTGTATGGGCAATGATGGAAGCCACTTTTTGCGGAAGATCTTTCTTAGCTTTAACCAGAGCCTGATGAATTTCAGTGCCTGGATCTAATATTAATCTCTGTGTCATAGTTTCATGAGAAACATGTGTAATGGATTCAAAAAAATGCGAAAAAGGACCATGCCCTAAATCATGCAGTAAGGCAGCACACATGACTTGAATTTTTTCATCTTCATCCAATGCCTCATTTAAGCTTTTGACTTCATAAATCATACGTCTGGCAATCTCATAAACACCTAAGCTATGAGAAAACCGAGAATGTTCTGCCGTATGATACACTTGAAAATCGCCGCCCAGCTGATGAATTCTATGCAGGCGCTGAAATTCTCTGGCATTGATACAATCCCATATTACTTGATCTTCCACATGAATATATCCGTGAATAGGATCTCTTAAAACTTTGATTTCATTGGTTTTTTCATACATGGCCATACCTCCATGAGTTTTTGAACAAGGCCTCTATCCGATTCGAAAAAGTCATAATCATATATATGTTCCGGTGTTGTCCATACCAGTTGAGAATGAACAATACATTTTTCAGGCTTCTGATCGGCAAAACAAAGGAAACAATATAATTCAATTTCTTTACCGGCCTGATGATCAACACTCTTTTCCAAAAAGATCACCGAAATCAGATCAATATCTAATTCTTCTTTAAATTCTCGAATCAGAGCCTCTTCATTGGATTCCCCTATTTCTACTTTTCCTCCCGGAAACTCAAATTTCCCAATAGAATCTCCTGTAGCTCTCTGGGCAATCAAAACCTTTTCATCTTGAACAAGGACACCACAGACAACTTTAATCTTCTTCATCGATTTTTTCTTCCTTAATCACTTCAAATAAAGTTTGAGCATTCTGTTTTGAAACTTGTTTTTGAATATCCATAACTTGAATCTCTAAAAGACGATATCCAAAACGAATGCGAATTTGATCCCCGATATGCACTTCTGAAGAAGGTTTCGCGATACGATCATTGATCCAAATTCGAGATTGAAGAGCCAATTCTTTGGCCGCTTCCCTTCTCTTTAAGATACGAGCCGTTTTTAAGTATTTATCCAGTCTCATAAAAATTTCTCCTCAATATTTTTTAGTGTTTCCATCAACAGATCCTTATTCTTTTTCTTCGGAATTGTTATGATGATCTTTTGTTTCTTTAAGGTTAAAGAAATTGCACGATTGATATCATTCATTGTTTCAAACAATTTTATACCGTCGCAATGTGCTGAAAAGTCTTCATCAAATGTCAGTACATATTGTTTCTCTTCTTCTTTTAAGCTTTCAATTCCTTTTTGATTTACAAAAAGATCAAACCATCTTTGTTCAAAGATCTGATGTACTTCTTTAGGAATTTTACCAAATAAATCCTGTATTCGCTGTTGATATGATTTAAGATCTTTAAACGTATCAATTTTTCGTACTTGTTGATAAATAGATAACTTATCACCATCATTTTCTGTAAATTGTTGCGGAATATGCCCTTTAAAATCAAGCATGGCTCTTTTTTCTTCCTTCGCTTTGGATACCGGTTCTCCTTTATGACGAGAAATCGCATTTCCTAATAATTCCAGATACATATCCAATCCGACCTGGTCAATGAAACCGGCTTGTTGAGGACCTAATAAGTCCCCGGCGCCACGAATGGTTAAATCACGCATGGCAATCTTATAGCCACTGCCTAAACGGGTAAATTCTTTGATGGATTTTAAACGCTTTTGTGCGGTTTCTGTTAACTCTTTATTTGGCTGGATCATTAAATAACAATAAGCAATCTTATCTCTTCGTCCTACACGTCCACGAATCTGATACAACTGCGATAGACCAAATTTATCGGCATTTTCAATGATGATCGTATTCGCATTGGCAATGTCCAAGCCAGTTTCAATGATCGTAGTACAAACCAAAATCTGGTATTTCCCCTGAGCAAAATCCATCATGGTTTCTTCTATCGTTTCTTTAGCCATTTTACCATGTGCCACAGCAACATTGGCATCCGGGAACAAATTGGATAAATGATTGGCTGTTGAATGAATCTGATCCACACGGTTATATAGATAGAAGACTTGACCACCTCGCGCCAATTCTCGGGCAATAATTTCCTGTATGACACTACCTCGTTTTTCCATGATATAAGTCTGTACCGGATGTCTTTTGGCTGGTGGTGTATTTAACTGTGAAATTGTTCGTACCCCAATCAAAGACATTTGTAAAGTACGAGGAATCGGTGTGGCACTTAAAGAAAGTACATCAATAGAACTTTTCATTTCCTTAATTTTTTCTTTATGTTCGACACCAAATCGTTGTTCCTCATCAATGATCAGTAATCCTAAATCCTTATATTGAAAACTTTTATTCAATAATTTATGTGTACCGATAATAATATCGATATTTCCGGCTTTTAGATCTTTTGTAATCTGCGTAATCTCTTTTTGTGAAACAAAACGATTCACCAAAGCAATATTGGCGCCGGTAGATTCAAAACGATGCAGAACAGTTTGATAATGTTGCATCGAAAGAATGGTTGTTGGACATAAAAAGGCAACTTGTTTACCGCTGGCAATGGCTTTAAAGGCACAGCACATCGCCACTTCGGTTTTTCCAAAACCGACATCACCACAAAGTAAATGATCCATTGGTTTTGGCTTTTCCATTTCTATTTTGATATCATGAATTGCTTTGAGCTGATCCGGTGTCGGTTCATATTCAAATGCTTCTTCAAATTCTTTTTGTAACGCATCATCCTTTGGAAATGCATATCCAATATTTTCATTTCTAAGAGCATAGAGTTCGACCAGTCGAGCCGCAATCTCTTCCACACGCTGATTGACTTTTTCTTTGGTCTTCTGCCAGGCATTGCTTCCCAGTTGCGATAATTTTACACCCGCACCTTCTTTTGAAATATATTTTCGAACTAATTGAAACTGAGATAAAGGAACATAAAGTTCATCACCGCCTCGATAAACTACATGCAGATAATCCAATTTTTTTCCTTTGTTTTCCCTCGTGACGATTCCCAGATACTGTCCGATTCCATATTGTTCATGCACTACATAATCATTTTTTTCCAGCTCCATTACATTTTCAAGGATACGACCCTCTTTAAAGGTCTTTTGATATCGTTTAGAATGATGGGCATCCACAAATAATTCTCTGGCACTGATCACAATCATATCTTGATAGGAAAAGCCTTCATAAAAACAAGGTTCTATAAACTCACACTGTAAGTTCATTTCATTTTCAAACATACAGGCCTCTACTTGTTTAGCCTGTTTTGTTTCCAGAGAAAAATAAACCTTTTTATGTCGATCGATTGCCTCTAATTGATTAATCAAAGGCAATGCGGCTTTCTCTAAAGGAAAAATTTCAGAAACAATAGAATCTTCATCTAAAAATTCATGAAATTCCAAGATATTTTTTTTATGCATAATCATATGAATATCCTGAAAAAGCATATATTTAGGCAATGAGATATGATCCTGCACACGTTCCTGCATATAAGAAATCGTCTCTTCATTTAATTTTTTAAAAGATTGTTGCACTTCTTCAGTGGAACTAAAAATAATCTTTCCCTGCAAATAATCCAACAGATGATATCCTTTTATATAGGAAAAATAAATATACAGTATATTTTCCGGTTCATAACTTTCCAAGGAACGCATATCTGCCTCAATATGATCCTGCAGCATTTCTTTATCTTCTTCCAACTCCAACAAAGCCAATTCTTTTTCCAGTTTTTTCTGTACTTCCTGTTGAATTTCTGAAATCTGTTCATCTGTAAAAAGTAAATCGGTTGCCGGACCAAAATCAATCGAATCAATTCTTTCAATTGTTCTTTGTGTTTCTTCATCAAAGAAACGAATTGATTCTATTTCTGTATCAAAAAATTCGATTCGTATTGGATGATCATATTCTAAACTAAATACATCGATAATACCTCCACGTGACGCAAAGGTACATGGTCGATCCACATAATTCAAACGAGAATACCCCATTCGATTAAGTTGTTTCTTTAGAGTATTCATATCCTGCTCTTGATTAATTTCTAAATGAATACAGTTTTCCTTAAAAAAGACAGGATCTGGCAAATATCTTGTAAAAGCTGCGACATTGCATATGATGATCTTAGGCTTATTGTCTTTAACAAGCTGTGTTAAGGAATAAATCATTTCATCTTTATCTTCCGGAGAGCTGGCGATTGCCTGTACACGCAAGCTTTCTTCCATGACAAAAAGCAGCACCTCATCCATCAGTGGGGATACTCGTTTATAGAGTTGCTGCGCCTCATACATATTTTTTTTCACAACAATGTAGTTTCTCGGTTCTTTCTTAAAGCTGGATACCAACAATAAGGCTTCTTCCATCAAAAACAAATTTCCGCAGGAAACATTAGAATTGACGATTCCTTTTACTACATCATTGTCTTGTAAAGAATTCCATATCTTTTCCAAAAACAATTCCTCTTTCTACTTTTTATTATATAGATTCATCGTGTCCATAAAAGAATGATCAATAGAATAATAAGCCGCTTTTGCGCTATTTTCTACTGCATTTTTCAAATCTTTTTGTTCTTCTTCTCTAAATTTTCCCAATACCCAATTGATCATATCAATTTGCGGATCTTTTCCTACTCCTACACGAATCCTGTCGAATTCACTGGTAAAAATACATTGAATAATGCTTTTGATACCATTATGTCCGCCTGCACTTCCTTTTTGACGAAGACGAATTTTTCCTACCGGTAAATCCACGTCATCATAAATAACTGTAACATCTTCCGGTGATGCTTTATAGAAATCCATACATTGACGAAGAGCAAATCCACTGTTATTCATATAAGTAGTCGGCTTCAATAAAATAACATCTTTTCCTTTTAATTTTGTCTTTGCGAAATACGCCGAAAATTTTTCCTGATCAAAGGATACTTCACATAACTTAGCCAATTCATCCATGACCATAAAACCAGCATTGTGTCTTGTATTTTCATATTTTTTTCCGGGATTTCCTAATCCTACAAATATTTTCATAGTCTTTCCTTTCCAAAAAAAACGGGAATAAATCCCGTTTAATCCACTTCTTTACCTGGTGAATATAAAATCTGCAAGCGACGAGTTGCCCCTTCACCGGTTGATTGTGTTGTGATATCCTCCATATTTGCTAATGCATTATGGATAGCCTTTCTTTCATCGGCCGGCATTGGATCTAAAGTCGCGTCAATTTTAGTTCGCCGCACATCCTTGGCAACACGAATTGCCATTTTTGTGATCTTTTCATAACGATCTTCTTTATATCCATTAACATCGATCAAAAGACCAACTCTTTTTTTAAACTCAGCGCTGGCAGCTGCTTTCACTAAACGATTAAATGCCTGCAAAGTTTTTCCGGCTTTACCAATCAATATCGCATTGTTGGAGGTATTAACCGTGATACGATAGAATCCGTTATCATTTTCAATATCAACCTGACCATCCAGTTGCGAATTGTCAAAATACTGTTGAATATAAGAAACGATAAAGTTTTCTACATCTTTTTCACAATAAGCCTCAATCTCAACAGACCTGCCGACTCCTAAAAATCCGCTTTTTTCCTCCAATACATTGTAATGAAGTTCTTCGACAGAAACACCTTTATCTCTGGCAGCCGATTTTAAAGCCTCCTCCAAAGTTTTTTCTGTGTATCTTTTAAATTCCATGGACTTGGCCTCCTACCTGATGATATCTTTCGATTTCTTTTCCTTGGCTTCTTTGACAATCATCGCATGCATAAATATGTTAAAGCATACACGTGTTAAAGAAGACACTAACCAGTAAAAAGACATGGCGATTGGCCAGGAAATATACAACAACGCAACAAATCCGGTTGAGAAATACATGGTCATATTCATGCTGCTCATTGGATCTTTACCATTCTTTAAATAATCCTTGGTCTTCACATGATCAATTTTATCCTGACGTTTTTTCAGCCATTGCGGCATTTTCATAGAAGCAATCGAAGAAATGACCATTAAAATATAGATCACAATGTAAGCCCATTGTAGATGTTGGAATCCAAATAACGGAGTTTGCGTTAAGTCAATTCCCATAAATGTTCCATAGACTACACTGGATGCACGCACCATTGCGTAATATACACCCATCATGATTGGCAACTGAATAAATGTAACAAGGATAGAACCGAATGGATGAATATCGTATTTCTGATACAGTCTTTGTGTTTCCTGTGCCATCATCATACGAGAACGATCATCAGTTTTACCTTTATATTTATCTTGAATACGCTGCATTTCCGGCTGAATTTCCTGCATGCGCTGTGCTGACATCTGCGATTTACGTGTAAATAAGAATACAGCACCCTGAATAATAACCGTTGTCAAGATGATACCCCAACCGGCATCTGTAAAAGCCGCAATGCGGTTGATAACCTGTGCCAAAGGCCATACGATCAGACCACTAAACCATCCTTCATTGAAGGCTTCTCCAAATGTCATCGGTTTGATCGTAATTTTTTCATCATCTTTATAGTCTTTATATTCTTTCTTCAAATCTTCATCTTGAATTTCTGAAATATTGACCTGATCTTTACGAACCGTTACTTCTTCCGATGCGATGATCATATCCAATTTTGTTTTTCCATCTGTTGCACGCGGACTGGAACAAGCCGTACACGTTAACAGGATAAACAAGCAAAGAAACAGGATCTTTGACTTCCCTTTTAATAAATTTGCCATGATTTACCTCTTCATTCTCTTCTCTATACGAGCCAAATCTTTTTGAAGTTCACATTCATTTTCAATAAAACTCTGTTCTTTATATTTAGGACGAATAATTAAAATTAAATCGAAATCACTTTGAAAATTAAAATGATGATCGATCATTGAACGAACCTGACGTTTTACTTTATTTCTTTGAACCGCATTTCCCAACTTCTTGCCCACACTAATTCCTACACGAGCATGTTCGTTTTTTCGCTGTTCAAAATAACACACAAATGAATGTGATGCCACGTATCGTTTTTGTCCAATAATAGAAGAGAATTCATAATTTTTACAGACTCTGTATTCCTTTTTCATGAAAACCCCCTATCAAGACAAAAAAATCACCTTGGTGGTGATTTCTATGCGGATAGTACCTTTCTTCCTTTTGCTCTTCTGCGAGCCAGTACGTTACGACCACCAACGGTTGCCATACGAGCACGGAAACCATGAGTTTTCTGGTGTTTTCTCTTACTTGGCTGATATGTTCTTTTCATCTTTGACCCACCCCACAGTCTAGTTTTTTTCCATTCTTTTCAAACAAGTTTGCTCGCCAATTATATCAAGACATACCCTATAAGTCAACTTATTATTCGCTAGAATTGCGCTTTTTTATCATTTCATACGCTTTTTGAGCCGGTTTAAATAATACTTTGTTGACGGGTATATCAAATTCACCGATAAATTCATTGATTACGGGATTAAAATTATCTTTAAATTTTGTCAATCCATCATCCAATGTTCCTTCAACACCACCCATATTGCTCCAAGTGCATCCTCGATCAAAGGCCCATTTGAAGTTTTCTACATATTCTTTATACTGCGGCATAAATTTTTTAAATCTTTCATCCATTCCGGCATAGAGCATTTCGCAAGTTGATCCAAACTGTATGCTTAGAATTCCTGCAATTGCGATATCTCCTTGAGGATGTTCCATATTCTGCAGCATTTCATCAAATTCCTTGATATCTTTTAAAGTTGAGTTCATTTGATCTTGTAGTTTTCTTATTTTCTTTTTTGCGTTTTCCGGTGTGTTCTCCATTTCTTTTTCTAATACTTCTTTTCTTTCATGTGCTCCTTTTGATAATTCTTTTAAATTGCACACAGCTAAGAAGATTACACCGCCTTGAGGGTAAGTTTTTAAAAGTAATTCAAAGTAATCTTTATTACGTAGCGCTACCCCTTTTCTTTCTTCCGTCATTTCAACAAGACGACTAAACTCCTCAACAAGCTCTAACTGTCCTGTTATGATTTTCACATTTTTTTTATCAGCATCTTTAATAAGACGTTTAGTATGTTTCGGTAAATTTGTCAGCCAATCCTCTGTATTATATACATTCGATTGAAAACGCGGTTGTACAGTATCACTGATCTGCATGGTAAATCCATGATGATAAGCACCAATTTCTTTAAAGATCTCTATATATTCTTGTGTATCACTATAGCGATTTTCATTATACTCATTAGATTTATAATCATTGACATGAATAGCCGGATCAAACTTAATGAACAAACAATGTCTTTTTTTCGCAATTCTTTTCAGTTCGCTGAAGTAATACTTCAACAACGACTTATTTTTATAATCCATGATTGGGCCTCTAGGTAAATAAAACATAGTAAAACCTAATGGAAGCCTTTTAATCAAAACAAGTCCCGTCGCAACCAATTGATGATTTTCATCATAGACACCGGTATGCATATGATCCCAGTTTTCCTTGACATCAGCCCATTGATAACTCTGTAAAAGATTACAGTATGGATGATTTTGGACAAACTCATTGAATTCTTTTTTATCTATATTAACTTCAAAGTGATATACGCGCATGAAAATTCCCCCTATTTTAGTTCATTTCATTATATACCACATCTTTTATAAAGAAACAAAAACTATATATTTTTTATAAATGATTTTTCCTCCTCTTCTTTTTACCCTCAAAATGGGGAAAACTTATTTTATAAAGATTTAAACTCTGAGTTTCCCCATATTTATTTTAAGTTTTCCTGTATATTTTTTAATCTATTTTTCTATTTTTAGGATCAATGGGGAAAACTTATTAAAGTCCTTTGTTTAAAAGGAAAATTGTTTGTAAAAGAAGATGGAAAAACCGGAGTTTTCCACATTACTTTTTCCCCATTTTTAAAAGTTTTCCACATTGAGGAAAACTTTTCTTTTTATTTTTGTGGAAAACTTCCATTTTCATCAGGAAAAACTTTGAGTTTTCCCCATTCTAAACAAAAGAAATCCCCTATTAAAATATAAGTTCCTTTCGTGTATAATACTAAAAGGTAAAGGAGGGTTCTATGGAACCACAAGCTTATAAAGAAATATGGAAGCAAGTATTGTCCGATATTCAAAAAGCGGGTTACTATGATTCAGAAACATTTGATTCCTGGATTTCAAAAACAGAACTTTTTAAAATTGAAGACGGTACAGCTTTTATTGTGTATCCTACCATGATCACTTTAAATATATTGAAAACGGAACAAGGTATCTCTTTATTACGTTCCTCTTTATATGAAGTCTTAAAGGAAGAAGTTTCGATACAATTTATTTCCAAACAGGATGCCAGTAAGCTGATTCCGGAAATTAAGCTTCAACAAAGAACGCAAAACTTAATGCGTACTGATTTTAATGAAGAATATACTTTTGAGAATTTTATTGAAGGAAATTCCAATGCCGAAGCTTATGCGGCCTGTCTTTCCTGCTGTACGCAAAAAAAACACCTTTTTAATCCGATTATGATCTATGGAAATTCCGGATTAGGAAAAACGCATTTGTTGCACGCAATCGGAAATTATTTGAAAAAAGAAAGACCGGAAACTAAAGTTTTTTATTCTTACAGTGGTGATTTAGTATCTATCTTGCTAGATGCGATGAAAACCAAAAATATTCATGGAAATGCGGTCGATCAGGTCAAATCACAATTGATCGATAACGATTACTTTTTGATTGATGATATTCAAAACCTGCAACAATCATCCAGTCAGGAAGTCTTTTTCACGGTTTATAATGAATTGATCAGTCGAAATGCGCAAATCGTCATTACATCGGATATGCATCCCAGTGAATTAAGCGGTCTTCAATCTCGTTTGATTTCTCGCTTTAATTCCGGATTATCGGTCAATATCGTAAAACCAGAATTTGACACCAGTAAAGCTATTTTGAAAAAGAAACTGGAAGGTAATGAAGAAATTTGTCAGATCAATGAAGATGTTCTGGATTATCTGGCACATAAATTCAGTAATGATGTACGAAATTTGGAAGGTAGCTTAAATAAGCTGATTTTCAATGCGACATTGGAGAATCCGGATGTGATCGATCTTGATTTTGCACAGCGTATTTTGATGAAAGAACCAATCGTTTCTTCTACATCGGAGCTAACGATCAAAAAAATAAAAAAAGCGGTAACGCGTTTTTATGGTTTGACCTATAAAGATATCGAAGGAAAATCACGACAGAAAAAGTTGATGAATGCCCGACAGGTCTTTATTTATTTAAGCCGTGAACTGTTACATAAAGCGTATGTATCCATTGGACAAGAATTAGGAAACCGGGATCATACGACAATTTCAAGTTCGTATGATCGAGCTGTAAAGTTGATTCAAACGGATAAGAATTTTAAAATGGCAGTCGATAAGGTAAAATCCTTATTGGAAGATTAGTTTTCCCTGTCTTTCCACAGTCATTCCCCATACAAAAAACAGTGTTTGACTGCATAACTATCGGATAAAGCCTGTTCTTTTTCCACAAATCCACAGGTTATTATTGTTACTTAATAAAGAATTATATATAAAAAGGAGATTCATATGCACTTTTCAATTGACAGAAAGTATTTTTATGACAAATTAAGTGTCGTTTCAAGAGCTATCAGTGTTTTTAGTCCAATTCCTGCTTTATCAGGAATCTGTATTCAAGTCGAAGAAGATCAAATTGTCTTAACCGGAAGTGATTCTAATATTTCAATTCGTTCTACGATTTTAAAAGGAGAATTAAATCAGCTTCAGATTGAATCTACCGGATCGATCGTAGTTGAATCTAAATACTTACTTGAAATCGTTCGTAAGTTAGATTGTGCCATTATTGATATGGAACAGATGGATCATTCTTTAGTTCGTTTATCCAGTGTGAACGGACAATTTCAATTAAACAGTATACGTGCGCAGGAATATCCTTCGATTGATTTTTCAAAACCGGATCATCAATTTACTTTAAAAGGAGAACAATTAAAGCAGATCGTTTCTCAGACTTCTTTTGCCTGCAGCGATAAAGATCAAAGACCGGTATTGACGGGTGTTAATTTCCATACAAAGGATAATTCCTTATACTGCAGTGCTACGGACTCCTATCGTTTAGCACGTAAAGTCATTGCCTTAGACAACGTAGAAGATTTTAATATTACGATTCCGGCCAAAAGTCTAAATGAAGTGACACGAAGCATTTCTGAGGATGACAGTGATGTTTTGATCTATGTCGATCATAAAAAAGCACAGTTTGTCTTTGATAAAACAATTATTCAGACACGTCTGATTGATGGAACTTTCCCGGATGTAGAACGTATCATTCCAACACAGTATGTAGCGAACATGGAAGTCAGTTCTTCTGAATTGACCAGTGTTATTGATCGTACCAACTTTATTCGTAATGAAAAGATTCATCTGGTCAAAATGGAATGTACACCGGAAATTTGTCGTATTAAGACAAATTCAGTGGAAATTGGAAATTCCGATGAAATTTTGACAGATTGCATTTATACCGGTGAAGACCTTACTCTTTCCTGTAACGGTACTTTTATGTTAGATGCTCTAAGAGCTTTAAATGCCCAAACTGTAAAGCTGGAATTTTCAGGATACTTAAAGCCAATTCGTATTTCCAATCCGGAAGATTCTTCTATTATTATGGTCGTTGTACCGATTCGAAGCTATGATTAGTCGTAGCTTCTTTTCTTTTTGAAAAAGATGCATATAATTATAGGTTGGTGATGAAATGGTAAAGGTCAAAAAAACGTATATTGAAGCATTACGGATTCTGGCAATCTTTTTGGTATTGTTTCAACATGTACCGGCTTTTGATTACTATTTAAATGAGCCGGATCTGCTTCATGAAATCTTATTTATATTTTTTGACTTGATTGCAAAACGCTTAACCTCCAATTTGTTGATATGACATAAATAGTGTCGAATCAGACAGTATTTTATAAGTACAGAGAAACGAGGTACTTATATGTTGATGAATACTAGTTCTGATTTTTTAGTCCCTTCCATTGATGAAAAACTTTGCGCTTATCAAAAAAATCGCATTTCTCAAATGATCCGTGATTATCTGGAAATCAATCAACAGATGGATCACTTTCATTTCGAATACTGTCCTAAATGTGGTCAACATCATCCCGTGCTCGTAAAAGCGGGTAAAACCAAGGCTGGTAAACAGATGTTGAAATGTAATTCCTGTAAAAAACGTTTTGTCT